>DATELK010000177.1:0-23982 GCA_035276685.1 Pyrinomonadaceae bacterium
AATTAACAGGGATGGACAGGATGAACAGGATAAAGAATAAATGCTTTCTCTTTTATCCTGTTCATCCTGTCCATCCCTGCTAATTTCTTTTCTTCAAGCTAAGAGGTACTGGCGAATGAGTAAAAGAATGCTGCTCTCAGGCGTGATTGCCGGTCGTGCGTAAAGCGCCTTCATCCGAGAGCGCCGATGCCGCCAGCAGCACGAGCGAAGTCCAGAGCAGGTCTGCGAGCAGCAGGTGAACTATCTGCATAGGGATAGGCGCAAGTAAGATTAGATTAACCAGCCCGGCACAAAGCTCCACGACGACCATGATGATGAGCATCCATGCGAGCCGCTTAGTCTGAGGGCTTGGACGTTTGGCGGCGGCCATGCGCGCTGCATAAATCAGGAGCGCGCTCACCAAGACCGCTATCGTAGGATGCAGCACCCTGAGCCTTATCAGTATGTGCGCCGTGGAAGAGAAGTCGTCCCTGAGCCCTGCCGCGAGCGAGCCGCCCGGAAAGAGAGTGTCGCCGAGGGCCGTCACCGCGCCGCTTATGCCCAGCAGCAGAGTCCCCACTAGCCCAGCGCCTAAGATAAGAGAGAGCGTGCCCTGATTCCTGATACGCAAAGCCCTGCCATTTGATGCCCACCACGCCGTCAGAGCCAGCGCCGCCAGCAGCAGGAACGTGTTCACCAGATGTATGGATAGATAAACTGCGCGGCCTATGGAATCGTTGTCCGCGACGAAGCCGAAGAGGACTAGCCCCGCGCCAATCAGCGCTTCCGTGATGATGAAGAAGACGGAGAGGACTGCTCCGAGCCTCGCCGGATGCTTGCGGGGAAAGCTGCGGAAGGCCCAGACGGCCAGACCGAAGACGAGCAGCAGCGCCACTCCGCTCGTAGTGCGATGCGTCAGCTCAATGAGGGTTTCCGTGGCGCGTGCTCGCGGGACTACTTCGCCGTTGCAGAGCGGCCAGTGGCTCCCGCAGCCAGCGCCCGACCCGCTCGCGCGAACATACGCGCCCCACAGTATGACCAGCAGGTTAAAGCAGAGCACGGCCCACGCGTAGACGCGGAACCGCCCGCCCTTCCCTTCAATTTCGATTTTGGTTGGGATTGTCTCGCTGACACCCGCCCCGTAAGCGCTCTCGGCCACTTCCAGCTTTCCTCTCCGAAGTGGTCACAGCATAGCATAAAGGCAATGCAGAAGGCAGAGTGCAGGATGATGAAGTAAAGAGAGAGCATTCAACGTGAGTGCTTCTTTTCATTCATCATTCTGCACTCTGCCTTCTGCATTTTTTCTAAAGCAGCCTGCTGCTCTTAGGGTATTCGGCGCGGCGGCCCGTGTCTACCAGCTGCTCTACGGAGAGGTTGCTGGGCTTGCCTTTGATGAGGAGCCGCCCTTCGCGCGTCACCAGATATTCAGAGCTTCTGTACTGATGCCAGAGCTGTGTCGGGTAGAGCCTGTAGCCTAGGCCCGGCTCGATTTCAGCTATCAGTTCTTTTCCGTCCGGCAGGACATACACACCCAGGTTCTTTAACTTCTTCATAAAGCCACTTCCCATGCTTGTCCGGGGGAGGTCGAGGTTCGAGAGATGTCAGACGGGGGAAGGCTGACGCTCTTCATATAATTAAACGATGGCTGATTTTATCAGGTCTATAAAAAACTTCTGTACGAAGACGTACTAATAAAAAAGTCCGTTATCGTACAGACCCGGCGCGCTTGACCGGCTTAAACTCTGACAAAATTCCCCTTTAGAGATGAGTCAGGTTAGCAAGGCGAGAGAAAGGCTTTTCTCTCTTTTCAAGAGGTCTAGGCGATGAGATGTCTTAACTGCGGTATCAGATTGAAGATTGCCGAAAAGGGGCAGGTGATTGAGCATTGCCCGGAGTGCAGCATGAGGGCCGAATACGAAAGCCGAAGGGATTTTAAGCGCGCGCAGGACGTGCGCTCAAGCAAAGAGCGACGGACGACCGAAGCCCCCCGTTTTCAGGTTGCCGCGCGGAGCGCTTAAGGAAGCGCTGCTTTTGCAGGATTTCGAGTTAATACAGTAATATTTCAAGCACAGTTTACCTGTAATTTAATCGTTTACCACGGTCGGGTTGCTGCCCGCTCCTGCGCGCGCCTTCGATAAAGTGTAGGCCGCGTGAAGCGGATTATCGGCAGCCCTTAAATTTGTCGCAAAATAAAGTTCTATTAAGCCAATCATGCAGGCGCGTATTCCCGTCTCAACCTACAGGCTTCAGTTCAATAGCCGGTTTCCCTTTGCGGAGGCGCGGGCGCTTCTGGACTACTTCGCGGAGCTTGGCATCAGCGACATCTACTCGTCTCCTATACTGATGGCGCGGCCCGGAAGCGGGCACGGCTACGACGTTATAGACCACACGAAGATTAATCCTGAGTTGGGGACGGAAGAGGAGTTCGTGGAGCTGGCGCACGCTTTGCGCGAGCGAGGCATGGGCGTCCTGATGGACGTGGTGCCCAACCACATGTGCATAGCAAGCTCTGAGAATCGCTGGTGGCAGGACGTGCTTGAGAACGGCCCAAGCTCGCCCTACGCGCGCTTCTTCGACATAGACTGGCACCCGCCGAAAGAGAGCTTCGCGAACAAAGTGCTGCTGCCCACGCTCGGCGACCAGTACGGGCGCGTGCTTGAGAATCAGGAGATAAAGGTTACTTATCGCGGCGGCGCGTTCTTCGCCAACTACTACGAGACGAGTTTGCCGCTCGCGCCGCGCTCAATCACGCACGTGCTGCAACTTGCGATGACTGAGTTGAGAAAGTCGCTAAGTGATTCTCACGGCGACGTGCTTGAGCTTGAGAGCATCATGACGGCCCTCAATCACCTGCCGCCGCGAACCGAGCGAGACCCGGCGCGCATTACAGAGAGGCGCAGGGAGAATCTGGTCATCAAGCGCCGCCTGTCGAATCTGGTGAAGAGCAGCCAGCAGGTGCGCCACGCCGTTTACCAGGCGCTCATGGAGCTGAACGGCAGGCGCGACGACCCGCGCAGCTTCGACCTGCTGGAACAGCTTCTCTCAGAGCAGGCTTATCGACTCTCTTACTGGAGAGTGGCGGCCGACGAGATTAACTACCGCCGCTTCTTCGACATCAACGAGCTGGCGGCCGTCCGCGTAGAAGAGCGGCCCGTCTTCACGGCCGTACACGAAGTCATCTTTCGCCTGCTCAAGAAGGGCTGCATCACTGGCCTTCGCATAGACCACGTGGACGGACTCCTTGACCCTGAGAAATACCTGCACGACTTGCAGCGCACCTGCGCCGCCGTCTTAAAGAAATCTCGCGCGGCGCAGACAGACGGTAACGGAACAGCGGGCCTATCAAGCAACGTGTCACGGAAAGATAAGCCCTTCTACCTGGTGGTGGAAAAGATTCTGGGCCACGACGAGCTGCTCAGTACGGACTGGCCCATTTACGGGACGACCGGCTACGAGTTCATGAATCTCCTGAACGGAGTCTTTGTGGATACCGGGAACGGTCAGGCCTTTCACGAGCTTTACAGAAATTTCACGGGCGTCTCTGAAAGCTTCGGCAAGATTCTGTACGACGCGAAGAAGCTCATCCTGCGCGTAGCCATGTCTAGCGAGCTTAACGTGCTGGCTCGTCGTCTGGACGACATCTCGGAGCAGCACCGCTGGTCGCGCGACTTTACCTTCAACAGCCTTCAGGATGCTCTGAGCGAAGTCATCGCGGCGTTTCCGGTTTACCGAAGCTACATACGGCGCACGCTGACGAGCGTGAGTGCCGACGACCGCCTTCACATCAAGAGCGCTATACGCACGGCCAAGCGGCGTAACCCCGGCATCAACGCATCCGTCTTCGATTTCATAGAGTCCATACTGCTCCTGCAAGACCCCAAGGGATTGAGCGACGCGCAGCGAGCCGAGCGTAGAAACTTCGCCATGCGCTTTCAACAACTGACCGCGCCCGTCACGGCCAAGGGGCTCGAAGACACAGCCTTCTATCGCTTCTACCCGCTCGCATCATTGAACGAAGTCGGCGGCGAGCCCGCCATCTTCGGCGTCTCTTTGGAGCGCTTTCACGGCCGCAACCTTGAGCGCATGGAGTACTGGCCAGCGGCTCTCTCTGCAACTTCAACGCACGACACCAAGCGCGGCGAAGACGTGCGCGCCAGAATCAACGTCCTCTCCGAGATTCCGGAAGAGTGGAACGACTCGATTCACCTCTGGCGCGAATTGAATCACGACAAGAAGGCAAAGGTGGCTGGCGAGTTAGCGCCGGACGGAAACGAAGAGTATCTAATCTACCAGACCATCTTGGGCGCTTGGCCCTTCGAAGATTTGAGCGAAGAGGGGCACGCGGAGTTCGTCTCGCGCATACAGGAGTACATTAACAAGGCGCTCAAGGAGGCCAAGCTTCATACGAGCTGGATTAGCGCCGACGAGGATTACGAGCGCGCCGTGCGCGACTTCATAGGGCGCATCCTTGAGCGAAGCGAGCATAACCAGTTCCTCAGAGAGTTCATGCCGTTCCAGAAGAGAATCGCCCGCGCAGGGCTATTCAACTCGCTCTCGCAGACGCTGCTGAAGATAACCGCGCCCGGCGTGCCCGACTTTTATCAGGGCACTGAGGTCTGGAACCTGAGCCTTGTTGACCCGGACAATCGACGCCCCGTAAATTACGAACGCATACGAGAGCTTTTAAGCTCGGTCGAGGCGGCGGACGAGAATCCTTCCGCGCTTGTCGAAGAATTGATGCGAGAGCCTGCGGACGACCGCCTCAAGCTTTACCTGACGCGCCGCGCACTACGCGCTCGCGCCCGTGAGAGAGAGCTTTTCGGCAGCGGCAGCTACACGCCGCTCCGCGCTTTAGGCGCAAGAGCCCGCCACGTCATCTCTTTCGCGCGGAGGCTCGAAGATAAAGAGGCCGTAGTCATCGCCGGTCGCTTCTTCACGCGGCTCTGCGACATCGCGAGTGAGATGCCTGTCGGCGCGAGAGCGTGGCGCGATACCGTCGTCCTCTTGGGAGAAGGCGTTGAGGCGGGCACGACCTACAGGGACGCTTTGACGGGGAAGAGGTTCCGCGCGGTGGATTACAACGGAGCGAGCGCGCTCGTGCTGCTGGACGTGCTGTCCGAGATGCCTGTCGCCCTGCTTGAGCGCGATTGAGCCGCGCGCCTGCTTTATAGATTTTAAGAACAAGGGGGCTTGCCCCGAAGGAAAACCTTATGTCCTCAGCACAAATTAGCCACGAGGCTGAAACTGCGTCTCGTTGGGAGCTTGAGTTCGGCTCGCGCCCTCTGCCCGGCGGCAGCGCAAGGTTTCGCGTCTGGGCTCCGCGCGCAAAGAGCCTCGCCGTCAAAATCTACGGAGACAACGAGCGCACGATAGAGATGGAGCGCTCGGGCCACGATGTATTTGAGACGATAGCGCCTGACGTGAGCGCGGGCTCGGACTACAAGTACATCATCAATGGTGAGAACGAGAGGCCCGACCCTGTCTCGCGCTGGCAGCCCGAGGGAGTGCATGGCGCGTCGCGTGTGGTTAACCCCGAAGGGTTCAACTGGACGGATGCTGACTGGAAGGGACTACCGCTCAAAGACCTGATTATCTACGAGCTTCACGTAGGCACCTTCACGCGCGAAGGGACATTCGAGTCTGTCATAGAGCGGCTTCCGTACTTGAAGAGTCTGGGCGTCACGGCGATTGAGATAATGCCCGTGGCGGAGTTTCCGGGCGGGCGCAACTGGGGATACGACGGCGCTCATCTCTACGCGCCGCAGTCCACCTACGGCGGCCCTGAAGGACTGAAAGCCTTAGTTGACGCCTGTCATCGTGAAGGTTTAGCCGTGATACTCGACGTGGTCTACAACCACCTCGGCCCCGAAGGGAATTACCTTGGCGAGTACGCGCCCATCTTCAGCAAGAGTTATCGCACGCCTTGGGGCGATGCTCTCAACTTCGACAGCGCGGAGTCGGACGGCGTGCGCCGCTACTTCGTAGAGAACGCGCTTTACTGGCTGACCGAGTATCACGTGGACGGACTCAGGCTGGATGCCATTCACCGCATCATGGATAAGAGCCCGCGTCACATACTCTCGGAGATTGCAGAAGAGTTCAGCCGTCAGGCTGCGCTCTTGGGCCGCACGGCGTGGACGATTGCCGAGAGCGACTTGAACGACGTGCGCGTCATCAAGCCGCGCGAGGAAGGCGGCTACGGCATGAGCGCGCAGTGGAGCGACGACTTTCATCATTCTCTTCATGCGATTTTGACGGGCACTCAGCGCGGCTACTTCGCGGACTTCGGGCGCGTGGAGGATTTGGCCAAGGCTCTTTCCGAGGGCTTCGTTTACGACGGATGCCGCTCGGAGTTTCGCAGGCGGCGGCACGGCACCTCAGGCCGCGAGCGGCCCGGCGAGCAGTTCGTAGTCTTCATACAGAACCACGACCAGATAGCCAACGGCTACTGGGGAGACCGCCTCGCCGCGCTTGCCTCGCCCGCGCAGCAGAGAGTCGCGGCCGCGCTCATGCTGCTCGCGCCGAACCTGCCGCTCTTCTTCATGGGACAGGAGTGGGGAGAGACAGCGCCCTTCCTATACTTCACGAGCCACACGGACGAAGACCTCGCTCGCGGCGTGCGCGAAGGAAGAAAGGAAGAGTATGCATCCTTTCTGGAAGCCGAAGAGATTGGCGCGTCGTCCATGAACGAAGGCTTCGCCGACCCGCAGGAGGTCGAGACCTTCGAGCGCTCAAAGCTCAACTGGTCGCACATGGAAGCCTCCCCGCACAAGGAGCTGCTCAACTTCTACCGCGACCTCATACGGCTCAGGCGAGAGAACCTTTGCCTCTCAAACTGCGACAAGCAATTGACGAGCGTGCAGTATGACGAGGCGGAGCGCTGGATTGCTGTAGAGCGAGGCGATGAATCGGGCGAAGCGGCTCTGCTCGTCTGCAACATGAGCGCAGATGCGCGCAGCGTTCAGCTACAGGTGGGACGCGGGCGCTGGCGTCTGGTACTATGGAGCAGCGACGCCCTGTACGGGGGCGAGCCAGAGAACGCCACGCCGCCGCCCGTGCTGCCCGTGGAAGGCGATGGAGAGATTTTCATTCCCCTTTCGGGCTGGAGCGCGGCCATCTACATGCAGACCAACGAACAGTAAGGACGAGCAGCCTAGCGAATGAGCACCTCTCTGGTCATACACGGCCACTTCTACCAACCGCCGCGTGAAAATCCCTGGACTGATACTGTCGAGCGAGAGCCGGGCGCAGAGCCCTATCACGACTGGAACGAGCGCATTCATTACGAGTGCTATCGCGCCAACGCCTTCGCGCGCATCAGCGACCGCTACAACCGTGTAGAGGCAATCGTCAACAACTACGCCCGCATAAACTTCAACTTCGGCCCGACGCTTCTGACGTGGCTTGAGCGAAATCACCCGAAGACCTACGACCGCATTCTTGAAGCAGATAGAGAGAGCGTGAGAGCGCGGGGCGGCCACGGCAACGCCATCGCGCAGGGCTACAATCACGCCCTCCTTCCGCTCTGCAACGAGCGAGACCGCCGCACGCAGATTCGCTGGGGGCTCGAAGACTTCCGCTTTCGCTTCAAGCGCGACCCGGAATCGCTCTGGCTGCCCGAGACGGCCTGCGACGACGCAACGCTCGGCGCGCTCATTGACGAAGGGCTCTCCTACGTCATCCTCTCTCCCTATCAGGCAGCGCGCGTGCGCCGCATAGGCACCGATGAGTGGAAGACGGCCACGGACGGCAACGTCGATACCAGCATCCCTTACCGCTACTTTCATCGCGACGGCTCGGGCCGCTCCATAGCCGTCTTCTTCTATAACGGCTCGCTTGCGCGCTCCATCGCATTTGAAGGCGGGCTCGCCTCAAGCCGCGCGCTCGTGGAAAGGTTCGCGCAGGCCGCGCAGGTTGGCGAAGGAAATCTCGTTTCGGTCGCGACAGACGGCGAGACCTACGGCCATCACTTCCGCTTCGGAGACCGTGGGCTCGCTTACGCGATTGAAGTAGAGGCCGCGCCGCAGGGCCTTAGTGTGACGAATTACGGCGAGTATCTGGAAGAACACCCGCCCATCTGGGAGGTGGCGATTAGTAACGGCCCACTCGGCGAAGGTACTTCGTGGAGTTGCTCGCACGGCGTTAGTCGCTGGATACGAGACTGCGGCTGCACAACGGAAAGCACGGAAGGCTGGACGCAGAAGTGGCGCACGCCCCTGAGAGCGGCGCTGGATTTCCTGCGCGACGAAGCGGCGCGTGAGTTTGAGGAAGCGGGCGGCGCGCTCTTCCTAGACCCCTGGGCTGCGCGCGACGATTACATCAGGCTGATTGTCAGCCGCCACCGCTTCCGCGAAGAGTTTTTGTATCGCCACGCGGGACGCTGGCTGCAACCGGAAGAGAAGGAGCGTGCGCTGACCTTCCTTGAGCTGCAGCGCCACTCCATGCTCATGTACACGAGCTGCGGCTGGTTCTTCTCGGACATCTCGCGCATAGAGGCGATACAGGATTTGGAGTACGCGGGCCGCGTCCTTGACCTCATGCATGAGCTTGGACTTGAGCCCGTCGTGCGCGAGCGCTTCCTTGAGCTTCTCTCGGAAGCCGGGAGCAACCGGCCCGAGCGTGGGAACGGCGCGGACATCTTCCGCCGCTTCGTGGACACGGTCAGAGTCTCGCCCTCGGCAATCGCTTCGAGCCACGCCATCTCAAGCCTCGTCAATCAGGAGCCGGAAGAGGGAGAGATGGCGGGCTTCCGTTTCACACGCGAGGATTTCAGCCGCAAGCAGCACGGGCGATTGAAGCTCGCCACCGCGCGCATGACACTCGATTCCGTCTGGACGGGCAAGCACTACGATTACGCGCTCGCGGCCATGCACTTCGGCGGCGTGGATTTCCTCTGCACCTTAAGACCCTATCCGGGCGAAGCGGAGTTCAGGGAAGCGGCAGAAAAACTCTGGGGCAGCTTCCGCACGGCGAGTCTGCCGACCATGCTGCGCCTGATGCAGACGGAGTTCGGCCCCGAAGAGTTCGGCCTTGAGCACGTGCTGCCCGAAGGCCGCGAGCGCATAGCAGAGATTATCTTCAAGAATCTGGTCAACCGTTTTACGGACGAGTACGCGCTGCTTTACAGGGAGAACCGCCGCCGCATAGAGATGCTGCAACGCGCGGGCTTTGAGCTGCCGCAGGAGCTTCGCGCGGCCGCCGAGTTCACCTTCGGCAAACGCTTCGAGGAAGAGATACGACGCCAGCACCAGAGCCGCGACCCCGTGTCCTACAAGAAGGCCGTGCAGATTGCTCAGGAGGCTCAGAGGCGCGGCTACAGGTTCGACCGCTCTTCTTCGAGGCCCGTCTTCGAAGAGATGATAGAGGGCGCGGCTCAATTGGCTATTGCCGAATCCTCCGCCGAGAACATACACTCTGCGCTCGCGCTTATCTCTCTGGCCGAAGCCCTCGGGATAGACGTTAACCTTGATAAGCCGCAGGAAGAGGTTTACGAAGCGATTGAGAAGGGCAGCGCCCCGAGCGACCAGATAGAAGAGCTTGCGCTCAAGGTGGGCCTGGCTCCGAGCGTGCTTTCGAAATCCGAGCCCGTGGAGAGTGACGAAGCGCAGGCTTCGTCCGAAGAAGCCGTGGTTTAAACAACAGGTCGGAACCGCCTGCGGTAGCGGGCGGGTCTTTAGTCTCAATCATGACTCTAGTTGTAGATATAACCCGCCCGCTACCGCAGGCGGTACTGACCTGCTTTCTCCAGATAATCCCTTGCGACCATCCGGCAGAAAAAGGCTCCTCTTCAATCTAGCCGCCTTCTCTCTGGGCGCGGTGCTCACGCTTATTCTGGCTGAGACGGGCGCGCGTCTGCTGGGCTATCGCCCATGGCAGGTCAAGCAGTTCGACATACGCGTTGAGCCCGGCGGGAAGTTCTTCCAGTCGCATCCGGCTCTGGGCTACACGAACCTGCCCGGACAATTCAAGGTGACTATAAACGGCTCCTACACCTTCCGCGCCACCAACCTTGAGAGCACGCTGAGGGTCACGCATCCTCTGGATACTTACGCCGCCGCGAGCGAGCGGCCGGAGGTCTGGGTCTTCGGGGATTCCGTCACCTACGGCTGGTCTGTCTCGGATGAGGAGTCGTACGTCTGGCTCTTGCAGTCCGCGCTCTCCGATTACGAAGTGGTCAACTTCGGCGTGAGCGGCTACGGCAACGTGCATTCCCTGATTCAGCTGAGGGAAGCGCTCGAAAGCAAACGTCCTCCGAAGCTGGCCGTACTAGCCTACGCCTCATGGATGGACGTGAGGAACACTTTCATACGCGGACGCAGGAAGGCGCTCGCCACCTCAAAGAATCTGGGGCCGGTCAACCAGCCCTACGCGCGTCTCTCTGGCGAAGGCCGCCTTGAGATTTTCATGGACACGGCGGAGTTCAAGGAGTTTCCCTTGATGCGCCGCTCCGCCCTCATGCACGCTCTGGAAGAAGTCTACGACAGGTACGAAGAGCGAAACGCGCGCAGCCACGAAGTCACACGCGCCATCTTTAAAGAGATAATAGAGCTGTGTCGAAGGCGAGGAATAGAGCTGGTCGTAGCCTACGTGACGCACGACGCCGTGACTGACGCCCTCATGGAATATTGTAAGAGCGAAGGCGTCAAGACGGCAGACCTCTTCGTGGACACGACCGTAAAGGAGAATAACAACCTCCCCTTTGATTCACACCCGAGCGCCCTGGCCCACCGCCAGTACGCGCGAAAGCTGGAAGAATACCTGCGCGCCAACGTCATTAAGGAGCGCTAATCCGGCCCCGAGAGCTTTTCACTATCCTGTTATCTTATTGTTGCCATCCTGTTGCCTGCTTGCATTCGAGCCCTTCTCTCACTATCTTTAACGAGTTCATCAATAGAATCACAATTCGAGAGGCGGCTTGAGACGGCATGGCCGATACGGGGAGACTCCGTGACGATCCGCTGTGGTACAAGGACGCGGTCTTTTATGAAGTTTACGTGCGCGGGTTTTACGATTCGAACGGCGACGGCATAGGCGATTTTCGCGGGCTGACGGAAAAGCTGGACTATCTGGAATGGCTGGGGGTCGACTGTCTGTGGCTGCTGCCTACCTACGTCTCGCCTTTAAGGGACGGCGGCTACGACATCTCGGACTACTACGCCATCCTGCCTGAGTTCGGGACGCTTGAGGATTTCAAGATTTTTCTGGACGAGGCGCACGCTCGCGGCATACGCGTCATCACAGACCTCGTCATCAATCACACCTCAGACCAGCACCCGTGGTTTCAGGAGGCCAGAAGCTCGCCCGACTCGCCCAAGCGGGACTGGTACGTCTGGAGCGACACGGCCGAAAAGTACACGGGCGCTCGCATCATCTTTCTCGACACGGAGCATTCCAACTGGACTTGGGACGACCAGGCGCAGGCCTTCTACTGGCACCGCTTCTTCAGTCACCAGCCGGATTTGAACTACGACAACCCGGAAGTCCATCAGGCTATGCTGGACGTGGTCGGCTTCTGGCTTGAGATGGGCGTGGACGGCTTTCGTGTGGACGCCGTGCCGTACCTCTACGAGCGCGAAGGCACCAACTGCGAGAACCTCGTCGAGACGCATGGCTTCTTGAAGAAGCTTCGCGCCTACGTCGAAGAGCATTTTCCGAACCGGCTCTTGCTGGGCGAAGCGAACCAGTGGCCCGAAGACGTGGTCGAGTATTTCGGGGACGGCGACGAGTTCCACATGAACTATCACTTTCCCATCATGCCGCGCCTCTTCATGGCCTTGAGACAGGAAGACCGCCACCCCATCGTTGAGATACTTGAGCGCACGCCTGACATCCCCGCCAACTGCCAGTGGGGAATGTTCCTGAGGAATCACGACGAGCTGACGTTGGAGATGGTGACGGACGAAGAGCGCGACTATCTCTATAACGAGTACGCCAAAGACCGCCGCATGCGGCTGAACCTGGGGATACGACGCAGGCTCGCGCCGCTCCTTGATAACAGCCGCCGCCGCATCGAGCTTCTCAACGGACTGCTCTTTAGTCTGCCGGGCAGCCCCTTTCTCTATTACGGCGACGAGATAGGCATGGGCGACAACATCTACTTGGGCGACCGCGACGGAGTACGCACGCCCATGCAGTGGAGCAGCGACCGCAACGCGGGCTTCTCGCGCGCGGACTTCGAGCAGCTCTACTTTCCCGTCATAGTCAACGCCGTCTACGGCTATCAGGTCGTGAACGTAGAATCGCAGCTCAGGTTTGACTCGTCGCTGCTCTACTGGATGCAGCAGATGATACGACTCAGGAAAGACCATAAGGTCTTCGGTCGCGGCTCGCTGACGTTTGTGAAGCCTGAGAACAGAAAAATCTTCGCCTTCGTGCGCGAGTACGAGAGCGACACCGTCTTGTGCGTCTTTAACCTCTCGCGCTACCCGCAGCCCATAGAGCTTGATTTGAGCCGCTACGCCGGGCGCAGGCCCGTGGTCATGATTGGCGAGTCGGCCTTCCCCACAATTGAAGAGCGCCCCTATCAACTGGCGCTCAGCGGCTACGGCTTCTACTGGTTTCTTCTGAAGTGAAGAAGGAAATTAACAGGGATAGACAGGATGAACAGGATAAAAGCAGAAGCAGTTCTTTCTTTATCCTGTGCATCCTGTCCATCCCTGTTTGAATCTACTTTAAGGGGCACACTTTCATGAGGTTTCACAGGTCTAGCGGAATCTTACTTCATCCGACTTCGCTTCCGGGACGTTACGGCGTAGGCGAGCTTGGGCTTGAGGCTTACAGCTTCGTTGATGCTCTGTCGGAAGCGCGGCAGAGTCTCTGGCAGGTGCTGCCGCTCGGGCCCACTGGCTACGGCGACTCGCCCTACCAGTCCTTCTCCGCCTTCGCGGGGAACACTCTGCTCGTGAGCCTTGACCTGCTGGCCAGGGAAGGCTTGCTGGCGGAGGAAGAGCTAAACGGTGCGCCCGGGTTTGCGGAAGACCGTGTGGATTTCGGCGGCGTCATAGACTTTAAGAACGCGCAGCTTGAGCGCGCCTACCGCCGCTTCAAAGAGTCTGGCAGCGAGACGCTTCGCCGCGCCTTCGAGGTCTTTCAAACTTACGCCGCTTCGTGGCTGGACGACTACGCGCTCTTTCGAGCTATCAAGAATCATCAGGACGGCAAAGTCTGGAGCGATTGGGATGAAGCGCTCGCGCTCCGAGACGAAGCGGCTCTGGAAAGCACGCGTGCCGAATTGGCCGACGAGATAGAGGCGCAGGAGTTCTACCAGTTCCTCTTCTTTCGCCAGTGGGCCGCGCTCAAAAAATATGCGAACGCGAAGGGCGTGTACATAGTCGGGGACATTCCCATCTTTGTCTCTTACGATTCTGCGGACGTGTGGACGCATCCGGAGCTTTTCAAGCTGGACGAGCACGGCAAGCCGATTGTCGTGGCGGGCGTGCCGCCCGACTACTTCAGCGCCACGGGCCAGTTCTGGGGCAATCCCATTTACAACTGGGAGCGCATGCGCGAGGACGGGTTCCGCTGGTGGCGAGAGCGCGTCAGTGCCTCCTTCGAGCTGATGGACATACTTCGCATAGACCACTTCCGTGGCTTTGCCGCCACGTGGGAAATCCCCGCGAGCCACGAGACGGCCGTCAATGGCCGTTGGGTGAACGTGCCGGGGCGCGACCTGTTCAGCACCCTTAGAGAAAAGTTCGGCTCAGACCTGCCAATCATAGCGGAGAACCTTGGCCTCATCACGCCGGACGTGGAGAGCCTGCGGCGCGAGTTCGGCTTTCCGGGCATGCGTATTCTTCAGTTCGGATTCTCAAGTGACGCGGAGAACAAATTCCTGCCTCACAACTACGAGCACGAGGACGTGGCCTACACGGGCACGCACGACAACGACACGACCGTCGGCTGGTTCAACGCCGAAGAGGGCGTCGGCTCCACTCGCACGGCCGCGCAGATAGAGAAGGAGCAAGACTACTGCCTCAAGTATCTGGACACGGACGGGCAGGAGATACACTGGGACTTTATACGGGCGGTCTTCGCGTCGGTCGCCGACATTGCCATTATCCCTTTGCAGGACGTGCTGGGACTCGGCACGGACGCGCGCATGAATCTCCCGGCCAGCACGAGCGGCAACTGGGACTGGCGCTTCCGCAGGGGAGATTTGAAGAGCGGCATGCTCGCACGCCTCGCGGAGCTATCGGAGACCTACGGCAGAAACCTTCCCCCGAAAGATGAAGGGGAAGCTCAAGGCGATGCCGCCATGGGCTAAATGCGCGCAATGGTACTGAAGCCGACACAGCACGGCTGCTATACTCACTGTCCCCCTCAGATTATATGCAAGCGCGTCCCGGCACAGGTCAGTACCGCCTGCGGTAGCGGGCGGGTCGTTGGCTTGGCTTGAGACCCGCCCGGCTTACGCAGGCGGTACTGACCTGATTTGCGTCAAAAAAGGCGTAACCGCGCCGGGCTTCGGCGCGTCTTTAGCTCTTGAGCAGTAAAACGGTCTGAACTGGCTCTGAGAAATCACCCTCCCCCGAAACTTGCGCAACGGAATCGTTCATAAACAGGCGGGATAGTAATGAAAATACTGGCAAGACTATTAACTTTATCAATCGCGCTCGTGCTGCTGGCCGGAGCGGCCTCACGCGAAGCGCGCGTCTTTGCTCAGGCGGGCGCTGACGCGCCGAGCGCTCAGAACCGGCTGGTCGGAGAAGTGCAGTCGGCTAACTTAACGGCCGGGGAATTGACTATTAAGACGGACGACGGGCGAACGGTCTTGCTCAAGACTGCCGAGCGCGTCTCCGTGCTTCGCATCCCTCCCGGCGAGACCAGCACGCAGAGCGCCACCAAGATAGCCTTGTCGGACGTGAGTGTGGGCGACCGTGTCTTTGCGCGCGGCGAGCTTGCCTCGGACGGGCGCAGCTTCAGCGCTCGACAGATAGTCGTGGCCAACAAGCAGGCCGTGGCACAGACGCAGGAAGCGCAGCGCGAAGACTGGCAGCGTCGCGGCGTCTTCGGCCGCATAGAAGCCATTAACTCTGAGCGCAAGGAGATAACCATACGCACGCGCGGCCGCGAAGGCGCGCAGCAGACCGTCACTGTTGACGCTTCGGGCAAAGTCAAATTCATGCGTAACGCGCCGGATTCGTCCCGCGCGCAGGACGCCGTCGCAAGCACCTTCGCAGACCTCAGGGTCGGAGACCAGTTGCGCGCACGCGGCGAGCGCTCGTCGGACGGCACGCGCGTCACGGCCGAAGAGATTGTCACCAGCAACGTGCAGCGCACGGCCGGGACTGTCCAGTCAGTCAACGCTTCGGCCAACGAGGTAGTCATACGCAACGAGCAGACGGGACAGACGCAGACCATAGTCATTGGACAGCGAAGCATGCTGAGGCGCATCACTCCCGAGCTTGCCTCGCAGATGGCGGAGCGCAGGGCGCAGGCCGGAGGCGCAGGCGCTAACGGCGAGCGACGACGCGGACAGGGCGCAGGCGGCGCAGGAACCGGCGGCGGACAGGGCAACGCTCGTCCCGCAGGACAGGGCGACGGCCAGCAGAGGGAAGGCGGACAGAGACGCGGAGGCCCCGGCGGCGGTCGTGGGATGCAGGAGATGCTTCAGAGCCTGCCTGCCGTCACCGTGGCTGAGCTGAAGAAGGGCGACATGGTGATTGTGACAGGCACGGCTCAGGGAACGGACAGGTCTCGCCTGACGGCTATAACGCTCATGACGGGCGACAACGATTTTCTGAGGCGCTTGATACAGGGAAGGCCCAACCGCGACGGGCAGAACATGAGTCCCGGTCTTCCTTCTGACGTGGTGGGCGGCGGAGGCACCAACACCACTCGCGACCAGCCATAATTTTTGTGTAACCGGCCAGGCCGGTCAGAACGTCCTCAACTCTTCGCGCCTTTTGTAAGGACTCGAAGAGTTGAGGAATCTTTCCCCCTTTAAAGATTCCCCCTTAGAAGTTTTACTTTCCCCCGCTCTAACTAATCAACATGGGTTTTACCGGGTTAGGTCTATGAGATTGTTTCAAAAAGCGATGGCGCGCACGTTTGCGGCGCTGCTCTTTATCACGGCACTCAGCTCTTTCAACCTGTTCGCGCAGCAGCAATCAACGGCTACGCTGCGCGGCACCGTAGCGGACGAGTTCGGCGGCTTGATTGTCGGCGCGACCGTCACGGTGGCGGACGCCGCAGGCGTGCAGAAGCAGGCGACCACGGATGAAGAGGGCCGTTACACCTTCTCCGCGCTCGCGCCGGGCCGCTACACGGTGAACGTGGCGGCACCCGGCTTCGCCGCTTACGACAACGCCGGGGTTGAGGTGCTGGCCGGTCGCACAGACCCGCTCAACGTCACGCTCAGTATCGCCGTCGAGCAGGTCGAGGTGACGGTCTCTGCCGAAGAGGCCATAGGCACAGACCCCGACAGCAACGTCGGACAGGTCACTCTGAGGGGCGCGGAGCTTGATGCGCTTCCCGACGACCCAGAAGATTTGACAGAAGCCTTGCAGGCACTGGCTGGCCCATCGGCCGGTCAGGAGGGCGGAGAGATTTTCATAGACGGCTTTTCAGGCGGACGCCTCCCGCCCAAAGAGTCCATACGTGAGATTCGCATCAACCGCAATCCCTTCTCGGCGGAGTATGACCGCCTGGGCTACGGTCGCATAGAGGTCTTCACGAAGCCGGGGACGGACAGGTTCCGTGGGCAGGGCTTCATCAACTTCAACGACGAGAGCCTGAACTCGCGCAATCCGTTCGCGCCGAACCGCGCGCCCTACCAGACGCGCCGCTACGGCGGAAACCTGAGCGGCCCCATCAGCTCAAAGCGGGCCTCCTTCTTCTTCGACTTCCAGCGCACCGAAACGGACGGCAACGATGTCATCAGTGCAATTATCTTAGACCCTGCGCTCAACATCGTGCCCTTTAACGAGACGTTCGTCAGGCCCGTGCGCAGCACGACCTTTAGCCCGCGCCTAGATTACCAGATTAACGACAGCAACACGCTGGTCGCGCGCTACACCTACCAGAAGTCCGAGAGAGAGAACATGGGACTCTCAAGCGGGTTTGCGCTTCCTTCTGTGTCATACAACACTGAGAGCACGCAGCAGACTTTTCAATTGACGGAAACGGCCGTCATCAACAAGAAGATAATTAACGAGACGCGCTTTCAGTATATACGCGAGCGCACGGCTCAGTTGGGCGATACGAACCTTCCCACGATTCGAGTGCTGGAAGCCTTCACGGGCGGAGGCTCGAACATAGGCCTCTCGTTCGACAACGAAGACCGCTTCGAGCTTTCCAACTTTACCTCGTGGGCCATGGGCAATCACTCTCTGAAGGCCGGAGGCCGCCTGAGAGTGGTTCGTCTGCTGGACATCTCGCCGCAGAACTTTAACGGCACCTTTACCTTCGCGGGCGGCACAGCGCCGCTTCTGAATGCCGCGAACGAGGTAGTGCTGGATGCTACAGGTACGCCTGTGCTGACGACCATCACCAGCATCGAGCGCTATCGTCGCACGCTCTTCTTTCAGGGGCGCATCAACCCTGTGACGGGGCTGCCCTTTACAAGCGCGCAGATTCGCGCGCTCGGCGGCGGGCCGACTCAGTTCTCCATAGCGGGCGGCGACCCCGAAGCGGGCGTCACGCAGGTTGATTTCGGCGGCTTCATACAGGACGACTGGAAGCTGAGGCCGAACTTTACGCTCTCTCTGGGGCTTCGCTACGAGACGCAGAACAACGTGCATAGCTGGGCGGACTTTGCGCCGCGCATAGCCTTCGCGTGGGCTCCCGGCGCGGGCGGCTCAGGCGGCGCTCGCCAGCAGACAGTGATTCGCGGCGGCTTCGGATTCTTCTACACGCGCGTAGCGAACAACCTGACCTTGCAGGCCAACCGCTTCAACGGAGAGAACCAGCAGCAGTTCGTCGTGACGACAAGCACGCCCGGCGGCACGGACGTTCTGAATCAGGCCGTGTTCACGATTGACGGCGTATCGAACGTCCCGACGACGGCCGAGCTTACGGCCTTCAGTATTCCGCAGACGACGCGGCAGCTGGCGGAAGACATTCGCACGCCCTACACCATGCAGACTGCCATCAGCCTTGAGCGGCAACTGCCCTACAACATAGGGCTCTCTATTAACTTCATAAACACGCGCACGCTGCACGTCCTGCGCTCAAGGAACATCAACGCGCCCGTTCCGGGAAGCATCACTGCTGCGACTCCCGGCGGCGTGCGTCCCTTCGGCAACATAGGCAACATCTTTCAGTACGAGTCAACCGGGCGCTTTAACCAGAACCAGTTGATTGTCAGCCTCAATAGCAGGTTGAGCCAGAACTACACTATACGCGCGACCTATACTTATAACCGCGCACGCAGCGACACGGACGGGGCAGGCACTTTCCCCTCTAACCAGTACGACCTGTCTACGGAGTACGGGCGGTCTTTGCAGGACATACGCCACCGCCTCTCCATCATAGGCAACCTCAGCGGGCTGCCCTGGGGCATAAGGCTTAATCCGTACATCATGGCCTTCTCCGGCCAGCCGTTTAATATCACGATTGGACGCGACATAAACGGCGACACTCTCTTTACCGAGCGACCGGCGTTCGCCACGGATTTGACTAAGCCGGGCGTAGTCGTGACTCCATTCGGAGCCTTTGACCCGAACCCGGAAGCGGGAGCGCAGATTATCCCGCGTAACTTCGGGACGGGCCCTGCTTTCTTCACCACGAACCTCCGCATCAGCAAGACGTGGGGCTTCGGCGGCGAGCGCGCTTTACAGGGCGCAGGCGCGGGAGGCCAGACGGGCGGAGGACGCGGCGCTCGCGCTGGCGGCGGTGGAGGTGGAGGTGGCCGAGGCGGTCGCGGTGGTGGCGGCGGAGGCGGAGGCTTTGGCGGCGGCGGTGATGAAGGTGGGGGAGCAACTGCCGAGCGCTACAACCTGACGTTCTCGGTCAACATCCAGAACATCTTCAACAACGTGAATCTTTCGCCGCCGGTAGGGAATCTTTCGTCGCCGCTCTTCGGTCAATCGGTCTCGACAGCAGGCCGCTTCGGCTTCGGCGGTCAACAGGCCGCAGGCAACCGTACCATAGAAGCATCTCTGCGCTTCAGCTTCTAGAAAAAATGCAGAAGGCAGAGTGCAGAATGATGAATGAAGAGAAAGAATCTCTTTAATTCATCATTCTGCACTCTGCCTTCTGCATTGCCTTTCACGTTGTCTTTTCCGCCTTCTCGTAATAAGCTTACTGCTCAAACGCCATCAATTCAGGAAACGCTTAAGGGAGGAAAAGGAATGTCAGAACAAGTTAATCCTGTGCCTGCTGAGGACAGGGACGCTTCATCGGGCCTGCTTCTTTCGGTTGAGCCTTTGGAAAGCGGAGAGAAACTCTACGCGACGGACACCACGGACGGCGGTGCCGACGCAGACGTGACCGGCGCTGACACCGACACTACGGACGCATCGGACGCAGACGGCACAGACCTTCTCTCGGATTCGGACGGCACGGACGCGGGCGACACGGACGGCTCTGACGCCGACGGCTCTGATTTAACGGACAAGGTCAAGGACGCGCTCGGGATGGACGGTGATTCGGACGGGTCGGACGGAGGAACAATTCGTGCCGACACGGACGGCACTGACAGGTAAAGGGTAGACCTTCTAATTTCGTGCACAGGGCGGGACGCATAAACCCTCGCAGCCACACTCTAATAATCAAACGGAGGAGAGGGAAATGTCAGACGAAATCAATCCTGTGCCCGCACAGAAAAGCGAGCCTGCATCTGATCTTCTGCTTTCTGTAGAGCCTTTACACGAAGAGACAACGCTACGCGCGTCGGCTTCTAACGATGACCCCATCGTCGAGGAAGACCCTATCGTTGAAGACGACCCGATTGTGGAGGACGACCCCATAGTCGAGGATGACCCTATTGTTGAAGACGACCCTATCGTCGAAGACAATAAAGAGGGCGGGCAGGGAGACAGCGACGGCTGAAGTTTCGGAAGTCGCCGTCTCGCGAGCCCGGCAGAGCATCGACCAAACGGCACGCGATGGCCCGAAAGACAGACCCCGGAATCCATCGCGTGCCCGACTCACTCTAGCAAGTTGATTAAAGAAGTAACCGCACAAGGCGTGGCCATGAATCAACTGGAAAAGATTTTGGAGCCATGCAGGCTGGAGGATTTTTTCGCCTCGGTCTGGGGAAAATCCTACGCGCACTTCAAGGGCTCGCCCGGCAGGTTCAAGCACCTGCTGTCTTGGGACAAGCTGAACGAAATCTTAAGGCAGCACAGGCTGGACTATCCGCGTCTCAGGCTGATGCGCGACGGCGAAACGATTCCCAGCTCCTCTTTCGTTCGCCGTACCCAGAGCGCCCGCGTGCAGGGCACCATCCCGCGCCTCAAGCCTCTTGCCTTCACAAAGCATCTGCGTGAGGGCGCAACTCTTGTGCTGGATGCTGTCAGCGAAGTTTACCCGCCGATTGAGGAACTGGCCCAGGAGCTTGAGCTAATCTTACGCGAGCGTATTCAGGTGAACATGTACGCCGGATGGCACACCTCTCGCGGCTTCGACCTTCACTGGGACGACCACGATGTCTTCATCTTACAGGTCACTGGGCGCAAGCGCTGGCGCATCTACGGCGAGACGATGAAATATCCGCTCACGATGGGCACGGCACCCAAGCCTACGGACGTTGATAATCCTCTGTGGGAAGGTTACATGGAGGACGGCGACGTGCTTTACATCCCGCGCGGCTGGTGGCACGTGGCCTTTCCGCTCTCCGAGCCGACTCTGCATCTGACGGTCGGGATACACAACCGCACCGGGAGCGACCTTTTACGCTGGCTCACCAGGAGCCTCGAAGAGCGCGAGATTTTTCGTCAGGACTTGCCGCGTTACGCCTCCGAAGCGAAGCTCAAAGCGCACGGCGAGAGACTGCGCGAAGAGCTTTTGAGCGCGTGGAATGACGATTTGGTCGAACGCTTTCTGGATGAATATGATGCCGCGAGGCCTGCGCGACAGTATTTCAGTCTTCCCTGGAGCGCCATGCCAGAGGCGTTGCCCTGCGACCCGGACGCGCGCCTCAGGTTTCTCGCGCCGCGCCCCTTAAGGATTACGGCAGAGGACGGCGTGGTGGAGTTTACCTGCCTGAGCAAGCACTGGCGTTTCGCCGAAGACGCCGCGCTCGTGCTACGTCCCTTGAACGAGCGGCGCGTCTGCCGCGTGCGAGAGTTATGCGAAGCCGCCACGCCCCATTTGGATGAACAAAGGGTGCGCACCTTCTTAAGCGAGCTTGTGCGCGAGGGATTGGTCGCGGTGGTTGAAGATTAAATGGTTCAGCAGGATTTTTATTGCTCTCAGCTTTCGCGCGGCGTGGAAGAGAACACCTTCGGCACTGCTTCTGTTGGTGAAGTGTGGCTGCTCGTAGAGTACACGGAGCCCTGGGGGCCGCACGCTCTCAAAGACAGCAGCCTCTCGACGGAAGTCAAAAACTATCTCAATCAGCTCATCAGAAGAATCCCGCGCTCGCGCCTCCTCTTTATCAAGCAGGAGCGACGACACCAGAGCCGCTTCAACTTCTTCATCGTGCGCGGGCGAGAGCGCAATCCCTTCATAGTCAGGTTCGAGCTTGATGATTATGAAAAACTGCGCGAGCGTTATCTGGACGTGGCATCGGTCGCGGCCGGAGAGAAGACGGGCCACGGAGAGGTCGTGACAGAGCCGCTCTATCTGGTCTGCACGCACGGCAAGCGCGACAAGTGCTGCGCCAAGTTCGGCTTTCCGATTTATAAGTCTGTGAGAGAAGCGCGCGACGGGCAGGTCTGGCAATCCTCGCACGTCGGCGGCGACCGCTTCGCTGCCAACCTTCTATGCTTCCCGCACGGCCTCTTCTACGCGCACGTCACAGACGAGAGCGCACATGAGGTCGTGGAGGCTTACGAGCGCGAGCAGATTGTGCTTGAGAAATTCCGTGGCCGCGCCTGCTACCCTTACCCCGTGCAGGCGGCGGACTACTTCATACGCAGGGAGACGGGCGTCGTCGGCGTTAATGAGCTTCGCGGCCTGAGCAGCGAGCGTGTGGACGATGACTGCTGGCGCATACGCTTCGGCGCTTCGGACGCTAAAGAGATTCACGAAGCGGTCATACGCCGCCGCCTCTCCGCCTTTAATAACTTCATCACTTGCAGCGACGTTGAGCGCAAGCAGGTCGTGCAGTTTTATCTTGAAGACTACAGTCGGTCGCACGTCTGAGGTTTTTCGAGACAAAAAGCTAAGAAGCTCTACGCATCTGGCGATGCGTAGAGCTTCTTCTTTTTCCGTCTTCAGGCTTTAGATGGTGATTCCATCTTTGGAGGGACTGCCAAATTAAACCCTTCTTTTGATTCAGTCGGTACGGTTCAAAACAAAAAACCGTTTTTCTGCGAAGGCTAGGAAACTTCATCCTTTCGCTACACCTTTGCGAACCAATTTGAAAATCATAAGACCATGCAGATTCCCCTAAATCCTTAATTTTCAGGCTAAAAACGATGGCGCTCGGCGATTTGATGCAGAGGTTAACGACATCCGAAGCGGCGGAGTTTCCCGTCCTCGCGTCCATGAGAACCATCTGCTACGACGAGCGAGAGGTCAACAAAGTCCTCGAAGCCTACGCTCCCCTGACGGGGACGGACGCGGACGCGAGCGAGCCTCGCATGATTGCCGACGAGCTTGTCTCCCGCGAGCAGCAGGCCAGCTCTCCGCAACCGGCGCGCGACGCCTCTAACCTGACCGACACAGAGCCGGGCGCTGGCGACCGTGCGCGCCGCGAAGGCGGCAACCGCTAAACGCGAAAGAGAAGTCTGCTAAATTAGACGAAGCAGCACGAAGAGATAGCTGAACTCTCTTCGTGCTGCTTCGTCTATTTAGATTAAGGCTTCTTTGTCTAACTAATCACATTTGCGCCCGAAGCTTTGGCCGTTAAATAATTGCCGCATGATTAATATCAAGACGAAATTCGGTAGGCTGGCTCTGCTGATTATGGCTCTCATTCTTGTTGGCGGCCAGAGCTCCGCCCAGAAGAGAGCTTCAGATGCGCTCGTTTCTTCTAAAGCCGACAAGTATCTAAGCAGTCTTTCACGGGACGGCCTTTTCAGCGGCTCAGTGTTGCTGGCGCGCGAAGGCCGAGTGATTCTCAGCAAGGGCTACGGCATGGCGAATCTTGAGTACGCAGTCCCGAATACTCCGCAGACCAAATTCCTCCTGGCCTCCGTGACTAAAGCGTTCACGGCCGTCGCCATCATGATGCTGCATGAGAGGGGCCGTCTTGATATTAATGACTCAATCTGTAAGTACGTGGAGCAGTGCCCTGCCATGTGGCAGGCCGTGAAGCTTCGCCACCTTTTGAATCACACTTCGGGCATCACGGAGTTCGGAAAGCCGCAGCCGGAAAACGATTGCTTCAGAAGAACGCCCATGACGACTGCTCAGGCCGTGGAGCGCGCAAAGCAGTTCACGCCTGATTTCACTCCCGGCGAAAAGTTCGCATATAGCTCCGTCGCCTTTGTCCTACTGGGCCACGTAATCGAAAAAGTATCGGGCCAGTCTTACGAAGATTTTCTGCGAGCGAATATTTTCGAGCCGCTTAAGATGACGGGCACGGGCCGCTACCGACAGAAACAGATTACCGGGCAGCGTGCGGCGGGCTACGCGCGTGCCGGGGACGGAAGCCTCAGCAACTTCGACTACTTTAATCCGGATTACATCTTTGCGGCAGGCTCGCTCTACTCTACGGTCGAAGATTTGTACCTCTGGAGCGAGGCGCTTCACGCGGGGAAGGTGGTTGGGAGAGGAACGCTTGAGCAGATGTTCACTCCGGGCCTTGAGAGCACAGGCTACGGGTGGGAGATTTTTACAAGGAAGAACCGGCGGCTCATAAGGGCGGACGGCAGGTCGTTCGGCTTTTCAAATTCGATTGCGACTTACCCATCGGAGCGGTTGACTGTGATTGTCCTCGGCAACATAGAC
>DATELK010000178.1:0-41059 GCA_035276685.1 Pyrinomonadaceae bacterium
CTTTCGGAAAAGTTTCGCGAGTGTGGCTTAAGCGACGCGCAGGTGGACGGGGAAGGCAACTGCGTGGCCCTGCGCGCGGGCGAAAGCCTTCAGCCTCTGCTGGTAGTTAGCGCGCACCTCGACACGGTCTTCCCGCCCGGAACTGACTTCACCGTCAGGCGCGAGCGAGGGCGGCTGCTTGCGCCGGGGATTGCCGACGACGGCTGCGGGCTGGCCGCGCTCGTGGCACTGCTGCGAGCCCTTGAAAGCTGTTCGATTGAGACGGAAGGCTCGCTGCTCTTCGTAGGCACTGTCGGGGAAGAGGGCGAGGGGAACCTGCGCGGCGCGCGTCATCTTTTAACTCAGGGCGAGTGGGCCGGGCGCATCGACGCCTTCATAAGCTTCGACGGGCCGGGCGTGGAGCGCATCACGCACGCCGCTCTAGGCTCTCGTCGTTATCGCGTGCGGCTGCGCGGCACGGGCGGCCACTCGTGGGGAGACTTCGGCACGGCGAATCCAGTGCACGCGCTTGGACGGGCGGTAGCGCGACTTGCTTCATATCCTGCGCCCGCAGACCCGCGCACGACCTTCAACGTGGGGCGCATAGAGGGCGGCGGAAGCGTCAACGTCATCCCGCACGAGGCCACGATGGATGTTGACCTCAGGAGCGCTTCGTCCGAAGAGCTTGTGCGGCTTGACGCCTTCTTTCGCAGAGCCACGCGCGAAGCGGTGGACGACGAGAACTCTCAGCGACGAGCAGGAGACCCGCCGCTTGAGCTTGATATGAAGCTTATCGGCGACCGCCCTTCGGGCGAGACTCCTGCGGACGCTCAGCTTGTTCGCGTCTCGCAGGAAGCGACACGCGCCTTCGGCTTTCGCCCGCGACTTGACCGTTCTTCGACCGACTCAAACATAGCAATCTCTCTTGGCATCCCTGCCGTCACGCTCGGCACAGGCGGCACAAGCGGCAACTCGCACACACTGGAAGAGTGGTTCGACCCGCGCGGCCGCGAAACCGGCCTCAAGCGAGCCCTGCTTGTCATGCTCGGGCTGGTCGGACAAAGATAGAGGGTAAGTCGAAAGACGGTTCATCATTTAGTCCCGTGAGGGACTTACGTGATAATAGCCCAGTGCTTTAGCACTGGGTATAGATGCAAGTTGAAAACAAGAGTCCCGTAGGGACGACTGAAGAATTTTTCAATCGTCCCTACGGGACTCTATTCTTTCTCTTTGCCTTATCCCCAGCAATAAATTGCTGGGCTATTATCAGGCATCCCTAACGGGATGCGCGGGGCTTTCGCCCTCTTTAGTTGACGGGGATGGTGACGGTGGCTGAGCCGGGCTTGCCTGTGGGGAAGCGCTTCTGGCGGGCTATGCGTTGCGCCATGCCGTCGCCGCCTGAGGCTTGCGTGACGCGGCCGTTCTCGTCATAGGTGACTTGCACCGTGACCGTCTTCTTCTGTGCAGGAGCCGTTGCTTCGGGCTTCTTCACTTCGCCCGCGTTGGCCTGCGCGGGCTGGGCCTGCATGGTCGGGTTGTCTTTGGCCGCCTGCTGTGCGCGCTCGCGCTGCTGCTCCTGCGCCGCAAGGTAAGCCGCGCGTGCTTCTCTTTCTCTCTCCTGCTGCTGCTTGAGCGCGAAGTTGTTCGCGCCGCTCGCTGCGGTGGCGTCCGTTTGAGCCTCTTGCGTCTGCGCTGCCGAAGAGTCCGTTTGAGAATTGTCGGTCACGACGGGCGCAGCAGCTTCGGCTTTAGCTTCGGGCGCGCTGTTGGCTGCGGGTGCGGCCGCGACTGCCTTGCGCTTGCCGTACCAGCCTGCGGGGAAGCCTATGCCCGCGACTATCAGGACGAGCGCGGCTATGACGGCTGCGTAGACGAGCGCGCGGCTGCGGCCGCCCTCGCTGGAGTTTTCGACCGTGAGCTGAAGCGGCGCTTGTTCCGGCTTTGGCTCTGCGCTCTGCGAGACCGCAGGCTGCTCCTGTACCGAAGCTTTCACCGCGGTAGAAGCTTTAGCTTCCTCTTCTTCCGGCTCGTCGTCGTGAACCAGCGCCATGCCTTCTGGAAAAGCCTCTTTCGGAGTGACGCCTTCGTCAAGACGGCGCAGGCCTTCGAGCGCAACGTGCGCCCAGGGCTGGTGAATCGTGCGGCGCGTGGCCTCGAATGCAGTGCTGAACTTGAATGAAGCGTTCTCCTGCGTGAGCGCGTAATAGACCGCGTCCACGCCCACGAGCGCTCCTATCTTGGCGTCAACCAGCTCGCCACGGTCGAAGTAGAAATAGCCGGGCGCTCGCTGGTACGCAATTTTCAGTCGCCCGGTCTTGCGCTGGTTGCAGAAGAACTCTATCAACTCCGCCAGCGAAAGGTCGCTCAGTTGTCCGCTCAATGCCATGTGAAATTCAATCCTCCAAAATCCGTGAACGAAAACTCTGTCTGATAAAACCCTGCTTGATTGCCCGGCGTGCTCTCCTGGCGCGCTACTGCCCGAACGAAAAGTTGTAGCTGATGGTGCCGACTACCTTGACCGGCTGGTCTGAAACTTTCGTCGGCGAGAACTTGGCCTGATAAGCCGCCTGTACTGCGGCCTGCTGCAAGAGCCCCGGGCCGCTGATTGCCCGAGCCGAGATGACTTTGCCGTTAACGTCTATCACAACTTCCACGACCACTACGCCGCCCATGCGCGTGCTCTTGGCTGCAAGCGGATAGACCGGCTTCGGCAGGTTAAGAGCCTTGCCGTTTAAGACTCCGCCGGACACAGGTTTCAGTAGCGGCTTGATGACAGGCTTGGTAGCCATCTCTTCACTCGACTTCGTCTCGGCGGGCTTGTCTGTCACGGGCGCGCTAGTCTTCACCACCTGAGCCGTAGAGGCGGGCGATGTAGTGGGCTGCATGGCAGGCTGTTTGGAAGAGTCCGAAGAGGCCGGTTTGTTATTAGCTATCTGCGTCGGCTGCTTTGAGGCAGGCGAAGAGTTGTTAGACGCCTCGCTTGTCTGTGCGGCGGGCTTTGAAGAAAGGGAAGCGTCGGGCTGCGCTCCCGAAGCGGGCTTAGAAGCGTTGCTGGCGGAAGCATTGCCGGTCGCCGCGTTGTTTGTCGCAGGCGTGTTGGCAGCCGTGCCTGCTGTGCCGCCCGTGTTGGCCGGTGTCGTGACGGCGGGCGCTTGAGCGGGCTGGCTCATCTTGGCGAGCGTTGCTTCGTCCAGATAGTAGGTGATGGCGCGGTAGGTGACTTCCGTGGGCTCAAAGGTGAGCTTCCCGTTCTCTATGACGGCGACCGAAGTCGTCATCTTCACCCAGTTGCCGAACTGGTCGAACTCGTAAGTGTAGGTCTCCTTGCTGAGCAAAGTGCCCTTCTCGTCCTGCAAGGTCATCTCCACTATGTTGCCCTTGTCGTCGTACTTGTAGACCTCTTTGCCCGTGACGGCTGCGCCCGAAACAGGATAATAAGCGTTCTCTATCTTCGCGCCCTTGATGTCGTAGGCCGCGACTTCCAGCGTCACGCGCTGTCCTTCGACCAGCTTGCCGTTCTTAGAAGAAAGCTTGGCAGTCTCCGTGCGGACTCTGCGCACGGGCCCGTTCAAGCCGTCCTGCTCCCGCTCGCTGCTCGCTCCGATAGTGCGCGAAAGCACGGGCCGCACTGCTATTGAGCGCACGCCCGCCTGTCCCGGTGCGTCCGGGGCAAAGGAGAGCAAGAGGGGGATGCTTAAGGAAAGCAAGATTCGTTTAGACATGGCCGTCACTCCTGGAAGAAATTCATCTGGCACTCGGTCGGCGAAATGAGAGAAGCTGGCTTCAGCGGCGCACGGGCTCTCAGGTAAAGCTGTGGAACGGAAGTCTCAGGCATCAGGGCCAGCCAAGGGGTGAAGAATCGGCTGAGCCGGGCAAAGCGCCCTAGGTTCCGTGCGACGGTCAAGGAAGTCCCGCAAAACGCTGCCGCCTGAGAAGCAGCATGCTCATATTACAGAAATCGGCACGGTTTGTCTATGACAAACATAGGCCAACAAGAGTTGTTTTTACGATTTCTCTGAAAAAAGCGCTCTTTTTCAGGGTGCCTCGCGGTAATCCGCCAGTAGGCGGGCGATGGCGTCTATGATGACGGTGCTGCTCCCCTTCGCTGTTTCGTCGTTGCAGATGATGGCGAAGGCGTAGGGCTCGTCGTCGGCGGCCTGCACGTAGCCGGACAGGGAGTTGTTAAAGGAGAGCGTGCCGGTCTTGGCCTGCACGCGGCCTCCTGTGACGGCGAGGCGTCCCGCGAGTGTGCCGTCGCGGCCTGCCACGGGAAGCGAGTCGCGGAAGACTTGAGCGGCTGACGATTTGGTCATGGCCGCGTGAAGCCGGGCGGTCGCTTCCGGCGTGACTATGTCGAGGCGCGAGAGGCCGGAGCCGTCGTGAAGCGAGAGCCCGGCCGTCGCTATACCTTGCCGCTCAAGCCAGAGGCGAATGAAGCTTGTGCCAGCTTCGTCGTCGCCGCGAATACGCATCCTGACGGGGTCAGGGTCGGGAGCATCGTTTCTGCGCTCTCGCCCAAGGGTTCTGAGGATAAGCTCCGCGTTGAGGTTGATGCTGAACTTGTTGGTGGCTCTCGCTATCTCTCCGAGCGTGCGGCTCTCTACGAAGGCAAGCTCCACTGCTTTGTCAGGCTCGAATCTCTCTTCGGGAGCCACGCGCGCGTCTCGCGCTCTCACCTCGCCGTCAACCGTGATGCCGCGCGCCTGAAGCTTCTGGCGAAAGAGGCGGGCGGCCCAGAGCGCAGGGTTATGCACGGAGACGCGCACGCTGTAGCTGCGGCCGCTTGAGGGGAAGTCTCCCCAGACTCTCAGGTTGTTGTCGGAGAGGCCGCGAGTGACGCCTATCGTGAGCGAGGAGCCGCGAGCGCTCGTGTTGGCGTCGTTCGTTAAATTAAAGTAGCCGTCATCGTCGCTCTCGACCTTCGCTGCCGCTCTCGCATCAGGCTTGCCCGGCGTGATGGTGAGCTTTGCTTCGTTGCCGTTGACGGAGAGGGCGCTGACCTCCGCGCCGAAGTACCACTGTACGTCGTTCCAGAGCCAGCCGTCTCCGAGCGCGTCGCCGCGAAAGTAGCTCTCGTCTCCTATGAGGTTGCCGCGCACGCGCCGCACGCCTCGCCTGTAAATGTCGTCCGCGAGCTTCGCCAGATAGTCCGGCGCATCTCTTCCGACTTCGGATGAAAGGTCTGGCGCGCCGCGACCATAGAGGATGAGGTCGCCGCTGATGGTGCCGCGCGCGTCAGGCTCGCGCTCCGCGTAAATGGAAGTGCGCCAGCGATAGTCTGCGCCGAGCGTGTCCAGCGCGACAGCCGTCGTGTAAGCCTTCATGTTGGAGGCGGGCGTGAAAGGTCTTTGAGCGTCGCGCGCGTAGACTACACGGCCGTCGCGCAGGCTCAGCACGTAGACTCCCCACCGCGCCGCGCGAAACTCGCTCCCCTCTATAGCCTCGTCAATCCTCCGGCCAAGCTCAACGGCAGAGCGCGAAGTGGAAACCTGTACGTCGGACGTTGTCTGGGCTGCGGCTGTTTGCCGTGCGGCCTCCTGTTTCGAGAGTCCGGCGGGCAGTCGCTCTGCCGCGAAGACGAAGAGTATAAGAAGAACGAGTGCGCCTGAGACAAGAAGCGGGCGCGTGCGTCTGACTGGCAACAGATTTTTCATGCTTGGTTCAGGTGGCGAAGAGCGCTTCGGTGCGTCCGGCGACCAGCATCTCTCGCGCAGCCCCGTAGACCTCCTCGATTGTTATCTCGCCGATTGCGCCGCGCTGTATGACGCGGTGACGGCCTTCTACGGGGAGAAAAGTGTGCGGGGCGCGACGGTCGAGCAGAAGCACTACGCTCGTGCCTACGGCTGCGGCAATGTGCATCGGGCCTGTGTCGTTGCTGACTAGGACGGAGAGGCGCGACATGGCTGCGGCAAGCTGCGGAATCGTCAGCCGGTCTAAGATAACGGTGCGGCGCGGGAAGTTTGATTTCACATCAGCGACTATCTCGCGCTCTTCCGGCCCGGCGAAGACAAGGATTCTGACCTCGTCGTTTCGCGTGAGCCGCTCGGCCAAATCACGGAAGCGATGAAGCGGCCAGCGGCGGCTCGGGTGGCCCGCGCCCGGAAAAAGACCTATGAGCGGCGCGCCCGCCTCCGCCTTAGCCTTCTTCAGCATAGCTTCCACCGCATGGTCGTCTTCCGAGCGCGCGCGAAGGCGCGGCATACGCGGCGCGTCCTTGATGCCGAGTGGCTTAAGCACGTCAAGATAACGGTCAACGGCGTGCTTTGAGCTTTCTTCCACGGGCGGGCGCGTGTGGAAACGCGCGAGAAAGTCGAGCGAGCGCCCCGGACGCCGCGCATAAAGACGATTTGAAGCGCCAGAGAAAAAGCCCAGCAGGTTCGTCTCGGAAAGACTGTGAAGGTCTATGACGAAATCGAACTCACGGCTTCTGACTTCCTTGACGAGCTTCATGATGCCCATTATGGCCCAGGGCTTGGGCCCGTCGCGCAGGGCCACGCGGTCAACAGGAATAGTCGCGTCCGAGTAGCCCGAAAGCTCAACGACGGGAGCGGCAGGCTTTCCGACGGCCACGGTGATGCGCGCCTTCGGAAACTTCTCGCGTATGGCTCGAAGAGCCGGAAGGCTCAAGACGACATCGCCCAACTGGCCGAAGTCTATGACTAGAATGTTGCGCGGGTCGAAGCTCATTCCTTACAAGTTAGATTCAAACAGGGATAGACAGGATAAGAAAGAAAGTATTTCTTCTTTATCCTGTTCATCCTGTCCATCCCTGTTAATTTTCTTTCTCATCATCTTTTAATTCTCGCGCAGGTCGCGGCCCGTCATCTCAGGCGGCTTTTCTACTCCGAGCAGCCCTAGGATGGTAGGCGCTACGTCTTCAAGCGCCGCGCCTTCGCGCAAGGCGAGCCCACGCGAGGCTTCGTCTATCAGGTGAAAGGGGACTAGGTTCGTCGTGTGGGCCGTGTGCGGCTGGCCCGTGGTGCGGTCAATCATCTGCTCTGCGTTGCCGTGGTCGGCCGTAATCAACGTAGTGCCGCGCCGGGTCCTGATGCCTTTGGTAATCCAGCCGAGGCAAGTGTCTATGTATTGGCAAGCCTCTATGGTCTCCTTGAGCTTGCCGGTGTGGCCCACCATGTCCGGGTTGGCGAAGTTGATGATGAAGACATCGGTTTCGTTCTCGTCAATCGCGCGCAAGACCTTGTCCGTCACCTTGAAGGCCGACATCTCAGGCTCAAGGTCGTAGGTGGCAATCTTGGGTGAAGGGACAAGCAAGCGACGCTCGCAGGCGTACTCCTTCTCGACTCCGCCGTTGAAGAAGTAGGTAACGTGCGCGTACTTTTCCGTCTCTGCCAGTCGATAGTTCCTGACGCCTGCGCGTGCGAAGACCTCCGCCAGCACGTTGTTGTGCGACTGCGGCGGAAAGGCCACGGGCAACTGGAAGGTCTCGTCGTAGCGGGAGAAGCAAGCGAAGTTGACAGCAGGACGGTGCGGGGTGGGAAAGCCTCCGAAGCCGCCTTCGGTCAGGGCGCGCGTAATCTGCCGCGCGCGGTCAGGCCGGAAGTTGAAGAAGATGACGGAGTCGCCGTCCTGGATAGTGGCAACAGGCTCGCCCGTCTCGCGCTCGACCACGATGGGCTCCACGAACTCGTCCGTAGTGCCTCTCTCGTAAGAGCGCTTGACAGCCTCTACGGGGTCAATGACGCGCTCGCCCACGGCGTTGACCAGCAGGTTATAAGCGCGCTCGGTTCTCTCCCAGCGCTTGTCCCTGTCCATGGCGTAGTAGCGCCCGACGACGCTCGCTATGCGCCCGCAGCCGGTCTTCGCCATCTGCACCTGAAGCGCCTCGACGTAGCCGTAGGCGGACATCGGCGGCACGTCGCGACCGTCCAGAAAGCAGTGAACGTAGACGCGCGTGAGGCCGCGCCCCTTGGCCATGCGAAGCAGCGCGTACAGGTGCTCCTGCGACGAGTGAACCTGGCCGTCGGAGAGAAGGCCCATCAGGTGAAGCTGCTTGTTATCTGCCTTGGCCTTGTCCATCGCGTTGGCCAAGACTTCGTTTTGAAAGAACTCGCCCGTCTCAATCGAATAGTCTATGCGGGACACGTCCATGCGTACGACGCGGCCGGAGCCCATGTTCAGGTGGCCCACTTCGGAATTACCCATGATGCCTTTCGGGAGCCCCACGCGCGTGCCTGAGGCTTCGAGCAGCGTGTGCGGGTACTTCTCCAACAGCTCGTCGTAGAAAGGCTTGTCTGCGAGAGCGATGGCGTTGCCTTCGCGCTCCGGGCTGTAGCCCCAGCCGTCAATGATAATCAGTGCGAGCGGCCCTCGTTTGTCCACCAAAATCTCCTTTTATTGATGCTCTTTATACCAGTAGTCCGGCTTCTCTTCGGTCTGCGGGTCGTGTCGCTCCATCCAGCGCTCGGGCTTGAGCAGCTCCGCGAAGCCGAACTGCTTGTAGAGCCCTTGCGCGTCCTTCGTCGCCAGCACCCAGCGACGAAAGCCCTGAAGCTCCGGATGAGAGAGCATCGCTTCCATCAGCCACTTGCTCAAGCCCTGACCGCGAAACTCTTCAAGCACGAACACGTCCGCAATCCACGCGAAGGTGGCGTAGTCCGTCACGACTCGCGCGAAGCCCACCTGCCTGTCACCCTTGTAGATGCCGAACGGCAGAGAGTTTTCGACGGAGCGGCGGACTCTCTCCATGCTTCTGCCCTTGCCCCAGTAGGACTCCTTTGAGATGTAGCCGTGTATCACATCCCAGTCGAGTCTTTCTCTCTCCGTGCTAATCAGATAATCGCCGCGCCGCCACTCCATTGATTCACTCCGTAACCGAGCGCCTATTTCTGCTTCGCCGCGCGAGCGCGCTTTGTGCGTCCGTTCGCGCTCTGTTTTGTTTCAGCCTTCGCCAGTTGATGAAAGGCCAGCCGTCCCGGATAGCGAGAGGCCGTGCGAAGGTCTTCTTCTATGCGGAGAAGCTGGTTGTATTTGACTATGCGGTCTGTGCGCGAGAGGCTGCCGGTCTTAATCTGACCAGCGTTGGTGGCAACTGCTAAATCCGCTATGAAGGAGTCTTCCGTTTCGCCTGAGCGGTGCGAGATGACGGCCGTGCGGCCATGCGTGCGCGCTAATTCGATGCAGTCGAGCGTCTCGGTCAGAGTTCCAATCTGGTTGACCTTGATGAGAATAGAGTTGGCTACGCCAAGGTCTATGCCCTTTTGTAGAAAGCTCGTGTTGGTGACAAAGAGGTCGTCGCCCACAAGCTGTACGCGAGAGCCAAGCTCGTCCGTCAGGGCTTTCCAGCCGTCCCAGTCGTTCTCGGCCATGCCGTCTTCAATAGAGATGATTGGATACTTGTCGGCCCACTCTTTCCAGAAGGCTACCATCTCGTCGCTCGAAAGCCTCCTGCCGTCCGACTTCTTGAAGACGTAAGCGCGCCCGTCGTAGAACTCGCTCGCCGCAGGGTCAAGCGCAAGGAAGCAGTCCTTCCCGGTCGTGTAGCCCGCCTGCGTGACGGCTTCCAGAATCGTCTCAATCGCCTCTTCATTCGAGCGAAGGTTAGGGGCAAAGCCGCCCTCGTCGCCGACGCTCGTGGCGAGCCCGCGCTTCTTGAGCACGTTCTTGAGCGAGTGAAAAATCTCGGCTCCCATGCGAAGGGCTTCGCGGAAATCTGTTGCGCCCACGGGCACAATCATGAACTCCTGAAAGTCCACGTTGTTGTCCGCGTGCGCGCCGCCGTTGAGTATGTTCATCAAAGGCACTGGCAGCGTGCGCGCGTTCGGCCCGCCAAGATACTTGTAGAGCGGAACCTCAAGATAGGTGGCTGCGGCGCGGGCCGTGGCGAGCGAGACGGCCAGCAGAGCATTTGCCCCGAGCTTCGATTTCGTCTTCGTTCCGTCCAGCTCTATGAGCGCCTGGTCTATCTCCGCCTGGTCTAGCGCGTCCATGCCTTCCAACTCTTCGGCAATCACGCCATTGACATTGTCCACGGCTTTGAGCACACCCTTGCCGCCGTAACGCTTCTTGTCGCCGTCGCGCAGCTCCACGGCCTCGTGCTCGCCCGTGGATGCTCCCGAAGGCACAGCCGCGCGGCCCACTTCGCCGCCGATTAACATCACTTCGGCCTCGACGGTTGGGTTGCCGCGTGAATCCAGAATCTCGCGCGCCGCTATCTGCTCAATCAAGCTCATAACTTAAAAGGTCGTCTCCTGGTTGTGTCGTCTTGTAGCTTTAAGTCAACTTTACCACCTGTCAGGCCGAGAAAAGAAGCGTGTAGAAAGTTGCTTGCCCCGGATTTTAAAGTTACAGCAAAATTCAGCGTAACTTTTCCCGGCCCTCGCGGTAATAAGGGATGCGGTGCGGTTCCAGATGACTTTGATAGATTCGATAACCCTCGTGATGAATCCGGGCGACGAGACAAAGCTGATAAGAGCCGCTGCCGCAGGCGACGCGGCCGCCTTTAGTAATCTCTATCGCCTGCACAGGGACAGAGTCTACGGCTTCGCCTACAGGATGCTCGGCGCTCAGTCGGTCGCGGAGGACGTGACGCACGAGGCGTTTCTGGTGCTGATAGAGCATCCCGAGCGCTACAGGCCTGAGCGCGGCTCGCTGCTCACCTTCCTGTGTGCCGTGACGCGCAACCACATCATGCATCACTTTCGTCGCCGTGGTTACGAGCTGAGTGAGACGGATTGCGGGGCGGCTGATTTGACGGAACGCGCGAACGAGACGGAGCGTGACCCGCTTGGCAACCTGTTGGAGCAGGAGTTGGCCGCGAGAGTCAATAATGCAATCGCCGCGCTCCCGCCCCTGCAACGCGAGGCCATAGTGCTCAGAGAGTTTCAGGAGCTTTCTTACGAGGAGATAGCAGTCGTGACGGGCGCGGGAGTTAACGTCGTCCGAGGGCGGCTGCACCGCGCGCGTCAATCTTTGGCGGAGCAACTCGCGCCATACATGAACGAGGACAGCAAACGCTATGAACTGCGCAGAGGTTAAGGAACATTTAGAGGCGGCGCTCGACGGAGCCGCAGAGCCTGAGCTTGAAAAGCTCCTGATGCTGCACGTGGGAAAGTGCCCACAGTGCCAGTCATCATGGGACGAGATGCAGGCCCTGAAGGCCATGCTGCGTGCAGGCGTTGAGCCTTTGCCGTCGCCTGCGCTCGACGCCCGCGTGATGCGAGCATTCGAGCGGAAGCACAAAGCAGGCGAGGCTGCGACGCCGTGGTGGAAGAGCTTCTTTTCCGGCTCAGTCAGCATCCCTAGGCCCGCGTTCGCGCTCCTTCTGGCCGCGTTCGTCATAGGGCTTGTCGTGATGCTACAGCTAGGGCGAATGACCGCGACGCGGATTTTGCTTGAGCCGCCGGACGTGAATCAAAGCGCAGCCGCAGCGCAGCCGCCCGCACGCATAGTCTACGTGCCCGTGGTAGACGCGCGCGATGCATCTGCTCCTAAACAACTCCCTGCCGTGGCAACGCCCGAGCCGTCACTCAGGCGCACTGCGAGGACACGAAGACAAAAGGGCGAGGCAGAGACCGTTGCTTCGCAGCGACAACCGCTGGAGAGCTTTACGGCTGTCACGGCTACGGACACAAACTATTCTACGAAAGCCACGCTCGCGGGCTTTGAGCCGGTGGCCAACGCGACCGTGCGAGTTATCAAAGGAAGAGGTGAATGATGAAGCTGGAACGCTTTATGTTGATGATTGCCACGCTGCTCTTTATCTGTGTGTCGCTCGCGAGCGCCACGCTCGCCGCGAGGCAGCAGCAGGAGGAAGACGAGCCGGTGTGGAGAGGCTCCGTCTCGTTCAGTAACGGAATACATGTGCAGATGGGGCACGGCACGATTCCGCCCAACGCCCCCGGCTTAAGAATCTCCGCCAATTCTACGGAAGCCGGTTCTACGTCCACTTCGCCGGACAACTCCTTCCGCCGCATACTGCGGCTTTCAGACGGGCGGGCCATCATCTACGAAGTCTTAATCAATCCGCTCGAAGGGCACAAGCAGTTCGAGGTTCGCTTGCAGGCGGTCACGCCCACGCCGGAGCAGGCCAAGAGATGGCAGATAGACTACTCGCGCATCGAGACGGGTTTCCTCATAAATTACATCTCGCCGATTGTGGTCAATAGCGGCGATACGATTGCGATTGACGTGCTGGTTAATCCGCAGACGGGCGTCAAGGTGGTGGACTACTACCGCATCAGCAACAAGCCGCTCACGACCCGCCGCAACCAAGGGGCTTCAGGCGGAAGCGCTCGGCCATTCAAGGCCGACGAGATAGAGCTTAACGTCTTTAATTACGAGCTTCGCTTAAACGGCGAGACCGTCTACAAAAACAGCGGCGGCTTCAGGGGGCGCTTCATCTGGATTGATGTCCCGCGCGTCGGACGATTCATCTTTTCTCTAGCGCAGGCCGATGCGGAAGCGGCAGGCTTTCAACCCGCTGCCTACGTCAACGACCAGCGGATTGTCTTCAACCACGGCGGCAACCGCTACGAGCTGACCTCGGAACAACCCATCGTGCCGGGCTCCGGAGACTTTTATCTGTGGATGCTGCACGACCCGACCTTCACCATCGGCTCGCCTAACCTCCCGCCGGAGTTCAGCGCAGACCCCGGAAGATACGGAAGATTCGGCGCGGCCGATACTCTGGCCCCTAGCAGGAAGAATGAGTAGGGCTTAGAGCTATCAGCATAAAGGGAAAGAAGGGAGGCGCATTTCAACGCGCCTCCCTTCTTTCCCTTTCAACTTTTAAGGCTCAGGCTACTTCGTCATTCGCCTTGGCTTCTTCAGCGCCGCTTTCCTCTTCAGGTTCTTCGACTCGTTCAAGGCGCACTTGGGCTATGCGTCGTCCCTCCACGCTCTCTACGTGAAAGAGAAAGCCGTTGTGTTTGACTACCTCGCCGGGCGCAAGCACCTGCCCGGCTTCGTTCATCAGGAAGCCAGCGATGGTCGTGTAGGTCTCGGACTCCGGCAGTTGCAGGCTCAGGCGTCTGTTAAGGTCACGTACGGCAAGGCCGCCGTCCAACAGGTACGTCCCGTCGCGCTCTTCGCTAATCTGCTCATTGACCTCTTCGTCGTGCTCGTCCGAGATGTCTCCGACTATCTCTTCCAGCAGGTCTTCCAACGTGATGATGCCTTCTATGCCGCCGTGCTCGTCCACGACGAAGCCGAAGTGCGCCTTGGCCTTCTGCATCTGCCTGAGCACGTCTTCGAGTCGCGCCGTGTCCACCACGTAGAGAGGGTCTTGAAGAACATGCTCAAGGCGGAACTTTTCAGGCTGAAGCAGGTACGGCATGAGGTCTTTGCTGTGTATGAATCCTATGACGTTGTCCAGCGATTCACGATAGACGGGCAGGCGCGAATAGCCGTTCTTGCGAAAGGTCTGGGCTATCTCTTCCAGCGAGCAGTCGCTTGAGATGGCGGCCATCTGCGTGCGCGGCACCATCGCCTCGCGCACGAGCGTGTCCGAGAACTCGAAGACCCTGTGAATGAGGCGCTGCTCGGCTGCGCGCAGGTGCCCGCTCTCAAGCGACACGTCCACCAGATGCTTCAGCTCCTGCTCCGTGTAGACGCTCGTGTGCTCAAGCGAAGACTTCAGTCCGAGCAGTCGGCCAAGGGTCGTGCCGGTCTTGTTGAAAACCCATATTGGGGCGCGAAAGATTCTGGCGAAGAGCGCGAGTGGTCGCGCCGCCAGCAGCGCCAGAGTCTCCGCTCTCTCAAGCGCAATCATCTTCGGCATCAGCTCGCCCAGAACAATGTGCAGGTAGGTGATGAGCGTAAAAGCTATGGCGATGGCCGCGCCGTGCGCCACGTATCCGGCCGTGCCTTCCGTGGCTATGCGCTCGGCCAAAGGCATGAGAAGAGCCGCCACCGTAGGCTCGCCTATCCAGCCCAGGGCCAGGGAGGCTAGCGTGATGCCAAGCTGTGTGGCGGAGATGAAGATGGTCGGCTCGTCCAGAAGCCTGAGCGCCGCGCGTGCGGCCCTGCTTCCGGCTTCGGCGCGGGCTTCGAGGCGGCCGCGTCGCACAGAGACCAGAGCAAACTCGGAGCCGACGAAGAAGCCGTTGGCGAGAACCAGTATGAGAACGGCTGTGAGCTTAAGCGCCGCTTCACCCAGTGTCACAGACTCGTGTATCGCGCCGTCTTCAAACAGGAGAGCCAGAAAAATACTCGCGGGTTCGTCCATTCTCTAGTACGTGGCCGTGGATTGTCAGAAAGCCTTCTAACGGTGAAGGATTATAACACGCCGCGAGTTGAAATGTTCACAGGGCATAAGAAGACCAGGCGCACGCCTGGGCACATGCGTAGGCGACGTAATGATGTGATGAAAACTTTTAAGACTAATGGCCTGCGGCTGCGCCTGCTGTGCGTATGCGCGCGGGGCGACGCTCGTGTTTGTTGCAGGCGCGCATCAATGCCTGCTCCACACGCGTCTCCACGTTGCATTCGGGCTGGCGGCAGACGGCCGCAAGCTCCGAGATGACCAGGTAACGTGCGCGCTCAAGCATACGCTGCTCGCGGAAAGAGAGCGGCTTGAGGTGGCTCAAAAACGTCAGGTTCTTAAGCACCTCTGCGACTTCGAAGATGTCGCCGGTACGCATCTTCTCAGAGAAGTCCTTGAAACGATCCTTCCAGTCATTGGCGGGGGACGAGAAATCGTCTGCCAAATGCTTAAGTAGCAGCTCGCATTCGCCTGAAGAGATAGGGGAACGAAGGCCAACTTCCGTGGCGTTGGCGACCGGAACTAAGACGACTGAATTGGTAGCAGCAAGACGAAGCGTATAGAAGGGAAGTGAGGCTGCGCCTATTTGCTTCTGCTCAATCTGCTCGATGGTTCCGATCCCGTGGTTTGGGTAAACGACTTTCTGGCCGACCTTAAAGCCCACCGTAACACCTCCATCGATTTTCAAAAAAGAATCAGACTCTGAGAACGCCACATGCTAAGGAGGGTCTGCCAACCCTTTTTCTATCTGGGGTACATGCGACGCTGAGTCTAGCGTCGGGTTCGCTCAAATCTAACGAAAGTGTAACAAACAGGAGCGACGCGTGACAAGGGTGAAGCGACATGAAAGAGCCCGCCTCAATTTTAAGTTTTCAGAAAGAGAAGCGGATTCAAACAGGGATAGACAGGATGTACAGGATGAAAGAGAAAGTATTAATTCTTCTTTATCCTGTCTATCCTGTCCATCCCTGTTAATTGGTTTCTCTAGGCAATTCAAGTGTGAAGACGGTGCCTGTGCCTAGCTCGGATTCGACTGTGGCTTCGCCGCCGTGCGCTCGCGCAAGGTGTTTGACGATTGCGAGGCCCAGGCCTGTGCCGCCCATCTCGCGCGAGCGTGCGCGGTCTACCCTGTAGAAGCGCTCGAAGATGCGCGGCAGGTGCTCGAAGGGAATGCCTTCGCCCGTGTCTTCAACGCGTATGCGGTCGCGCGTCGCTCCCGCTTCGTGATAGACGCGCACAGAGCCGCCTTCTTTGTTGAACTTGATGGCGTTGTCAACGAGGTTTGTAATCATCTGCTCAAGGCGTCTCGCTTCGGCATGCACAACTGCGTCCTCAGCCACCTCGTTGCGAAGCGTCACGCCGCGCGCCAGTGCGTGCGAGGCGAGGCTCGTCATGACATCCTCTACGAGCGGAAAGAGACTTAAGGGCGCGGGCTTGACCGTGACCGTGCCCGCCTCTATGGCCGACAGCTCAAGTATGTCGTCAATCAGGTTGTGCATGCGCGAGGCGTTCTTGCGTATGACGGAGAGGAAGCGGCGGTTCTCATGGGGGTCGTCAATCGCGCCGTCTTCCAGAGTCTCTATGAAGGCTATGATGGCCGTCAGCGGCGTGCGTAGCTCGTGCGAGACGTTGGAGAGGAACTCCTGTCGCACGCGCTCAAGCCTCTCAAGCCGGGTGATGTCGAAGAAGATGCCTAGCGCAAGGCCCTGCTCGTTAGCGCCTCTGGATGAGAGGGGCGCGACTCTGAGGTCGAAGGTGCGACGCTCACCATTGCCGTTGACCTCCACCTTGACTTCGGCGCGCTCGCCGCGCACAAGCGCCGCCGTGAAGGCCTGATGAACGGAAGGATTTCTGGTCACTTCCGTCAGGCGTCGATACTCTACCGCATCGCCCACGGCCTTGAATATGTCGCGCGCCGCCCTGTTGGAAGAGACTACGGTCATGGAGTCGTCAACCATCAGCATCCCTTCCCGCATGCTGTTCATGGTCACGTCCAGCAGCGCCACGGGGCTCAGCGCACGCTCCGCTTTCATGGAAGCTGCGCGTGCTTCCGCCTCGCGTATAGCAAGCGGCATGGCCGTCTCTTCCGGCTGGCTGTAATCCTTCTGAGGCAGCAGGAGCCATGTTGTGATTGCGCCAACGAGGGCTGCGAACGCGCCGAAGATGGCCGCGCGCGGATACGACAGGGAGAGAAAGATAAAGGCAGCAAGCATCATGGCTATGAAGAGCGAGGCCAGAAACATGCTGCGACGGGACATGACGATTCTTTTTAAAGAGGCCGGGGCGGCGGAATCCGGATTCTTCCTGCTTTTCGGCGCTGAACCTGTAAGCGACAGCCTACGTCAACGGGCACCTCTCGCGCAATCGCAGCAGTTGGTTTATTCTTGGCTCAAGAGTCTGAAGGCTGAAGGCTGACTGTTTATACAGCATGACGGAGAAGACGGATTTCGCAGACATTTCGATTCTGCCGCGAAGCCTCGGCCAGACCGGGGCGGAAGAGGTGCGCGAGCGGCTGGAGCTGCTGGTGGCGCGCTGCGGCGAGCGCCTGATAGCCGTCTCGGCTTCTGAAGCAGAGAACGTAGTGGCGTGGAAACGGCCTTCGCCCCTGCCGAATGCTCCGCTGAGCGTGCTTGGAGTAGTCAGCGTGCGCGGTCGCGTTTCAACCGTGCTTGACCCTCTGGCGCTTCTTGGCGAAGGCAAGAGAAGAGATGGTGAAGCGGCCTCTTTCAACTTCATCATCACGCTCAGAGGCGACGAGCAGCTTGCGCTCGCAGTTGAGCGCGCCGAGCGAATCATGGAAGTCTTCGCGGAGGACGTGCAGCCCATGAGCGCTTCGTCAGGCACAAAGGTCGTGCGCGGACTTCTGCAAACGGAAGGGAAGCTCGTAGCCGTGCTTAACGTTCAGGAGCTTTTCCGAGCCGCCATGCAGGGCACAGAGCGACGGCGCAGACGAAACTGAGACGATTTTGGATTTTAGATTTTGGATTTCGGATTAGAGTGGCATTCAAATTTGAATAGCTCTAATCCCGGCGCGTGAATCCAAAATCTAAAATCCAAAATCCAAAATCGAATGATGCTTTCTCTGGAAGCTACGCTTGATAGAGTCGAGCGCCTTGGGCAGTCGGGCGCTGCGTCGGACGTGCGCGCCCTTCTGAGACTTCTCAGCAACGAGGACTGGCAGACCCGTCGTGCCGCAGCCGAAGCTATCTCTTCGCTTGTCAGAGAGCGCGCGGCGGAGCTGGACACGGCAGAGCTTTTCCGCGAGCTGATAGCCGGTGTCGAGGACAAGACGGACGCGGGCCGTCGCGCCGCAGCCATAGCCGCGCTCGAAGGCATAGGCTCGCCCGCTCTGCCTGCTCTCTCCGAAGCGCTCGCGGGCGGCGAAGCCTCGTCCGTCATTGCGCTCGCGGGTCTGGTCGGACAGGTTGGAGGCGCGGAAGCGGTAAAGCTGCTTGCGCCGCTGGTAGAGAGCGCGAATACGAACATAGCCACGGCTGCAATCTCTGCGCTGGGCCTGACTAGACACCCTGACGCGACGCCCCTGCTTCTTCAGGGGCTTGAGCGTGAAGACGAATGGCTGCGCTTTGCCGCCGTCGGCGCGCTCGGAGAGCTTGGTGATGCAGGCGCGGTGCCTGCGCTTGAAAAGCTTCTCGCGGAGCCTTTGATGGAAGAGGCCGCCGCAGCCGCGCTCGAAGAGATAGCAAGTATTGAAGCGGTCGAGGCGCTGGCCGAAAGCCTCAGAGACGCGGACGGTAGATTTCGTGCGCGCGTGCTGGTCGCGCTGGTCTCAGTCGCTGAAGAAGAGCGCACGCTGCCGTCAGTGGTGCAGGAGCGTTTGCGAGCCTCCGCGCGGGCGCTGTTCAAAGAGTCTTCTGACGATGCCACCTTCGCAGACCTGCTGCGAATGACCATGACCGCAGACGCACAGCTTAAGCGCGCGAGCATCTGTGCGCTCGGTTGGCTCGGCGACGCCCGCGCCGTTCCCGTCATAGCCGAAGCTCTGGCAGACCCCGCGTTCATGAAAGCGGCGCGTCGCGCGCTGCACAATCTCGCGAGCAACGCGCACGCTCTCAATCGTATGCTCGAAGCGGACGCCTCTCTTATTCCGCCTCTTGAAGTGGCTTCTGCCATGACGGGCGCGAAGAGTTATCAGGCGATTGAAGCCGCAGCACGTTTGAGCGTGACGGCTTCGGACGCAGAGACTATGGAAGCGGCGCTGGTGGTGCTTGCAGCAGGGCGCGACCAGCTGAGACAGCAGCACGCGGAGTTGCTGGACAAGGAGCGTGCATCAAAGCTTGCAGAAGGCCTGTCGAACCTCCTGACGATAGCCGAGGGACGCCCGCTCATAGAGATAGCCGAAGCTCTGGGCCTGCTCGCTTCGGCGCTGCCGCCCATAGTGAAGGAGCGCGTCTCGGATGCTCTCATGCACGCGGAGACGGACGACCACCTGCTGGCCCATCTTGCTTTTCTGGATAACGCAGACCCTTTGCGCGCAGTCGAAGAAGCCGCGCGGGCCGAGCGGCACAAGAGTGCGCGCGTTCGTCTCTCAGCCATAGAAATCTTAAGCTGGCGCTCAAGGCCGCGCGACAACGCATCGCTCGCGCTTCACCTGACGGACGAAGCCGCCGGGGTGCGACGCGCAGCCATGCGAGCCATGCGTCGCGGCGCTGCAACGCCGGAAGCCCTGCGCGCCATACGGGCCGCGCTCGCCGACGAAGACATTTGGGTCAGGGCAGAGGCCATCACTTCGCTCGGTGCGCTCTTCGGCACAGAGACGGAGGCGCGTGCTGTCCTGCGCGAAGCCCTGTACGAGCCGCACCCGCTGGTGCGAGTGGCGGCGGCAGAAGCGCTCTTCCGGCACGCAGACCCGAAAGACTGGCGAGCGTTGGCGCAGGTTGCGCGCAGAGACTCGCAGCCGGAAGCCCGCCGCGCAGCCGTGCGCGCCTTCACGGCCTGCCCGCAGCCGCGCACGACTCTCTCCGTCGCTCGCGCAGCGCTCAAGGACGACGCCTGGCCCGTCAGGCGAGCGGGCGTGCGCGTGCTTGCCACCTGTCACGAGACTTCCGCGCACAAGCTGCTGCTGGATGTCGCGTCGGACGTGGATGAGCATGAGACGGTGCGCGGCGCGGCCCTCAGGGCCCTCGCGCCTCTGGATGCACCGCGCGCCGTAGCTCTCTCCTGCCAGCTGATTTCCACGGGAGACGCGTCGCTGACCGAAGACGCCTACGCCACTCTTAATTCCCTTGAGCGCGCTAACAAAGGCTTATTGGAGGAGACCGCGCGCACCTGCGCCCCACGCGCCGCCAGCATCATACGGGCAGTGATGAGTGACGAGTGACAAGCTTTTAATATGCAGTTCGATTCATCCAATCAGGAGCCTTTGATTCTTTCGCGGGACGGGGCACGCCCGCGCATGGATGAGTCGACCTTTCTGCGCCTCAGAGACCTTATCTATCAATCTTCGGGGCTGCATTTCGATTCAAGGTCGCAATCGACGCTTGAGCGGCGGCTGCGCTCTCGCGTGCAGGCGCTTCATCTTGGAAGCTTCGAGCAGTACTACCTCTATCTTCAGTTCGACCGCGACCGCCGCGAAGAGTTGCAGCGCGCTCTCGACGCTGTCGCCGTGCACGAGACCTACTTCTTCCGCGAGGGCCGCTCGCTCACGGCCTTCAGCCAGGAGATGCTTCAGGAGATATTCGAGCGCAACCGCGAAGGGCGGACTCTGCGTATATGGAGCGCCGGATGCTCCACCGGAGAAGAGGCGTACACGCTCGCCATACTCATTCTGGAATCGGGCCTCTTCGATGATTGGAAGATAGAGCTTTCCGCCTCAGACCTTTCGCAGCGAGTGATAACGCTCGCTCGCGCGGGGCGCTACCGGCTGAACTCCTTCCGCACTATGGACGAGGAGCGGCGCTCGCGCTATTTCACGGAGCAGCCGGACGGCTCTTGGCTGATAGACGAGAGGCTTCGCGTGATGGTCAACTTCGGGTGCTTTAACCTTGCGGACGGCCGCCGCTACAACATCTACTCTGAGCTGGATGTCATCTTCTGTCGCAACGTCATGCTCTACTTCGACGCGGCTGCGAGGCGGCGCACGGTCACAGGCTTTCATCAACAGCTACGACAGGGAGGCTATCTGGTACTGGGCGCGTCCGAATCGCTCGTCACGCTCAACGTCCCCTTCCGACTGGCCCATTTACAGAACGACCTTGTTTACCAGAAGCAGTGACGAGTAGTTGCCCTTCATGACCTATCGCTTGCTCATAGCCGATGATTCGCCGCTTTATCGCCTGCGGCTGTCGCAGATTTTTTCCGCCTCTGACCGCTTGCAGATTGTGGGGCTGGCGGCGCAGGGGCGCGAGGCGATAGCTCTCGTTAAGGAGCGGCGGCCGGACGTGCTGGTGCTGGATTTGGAGATGCCGGAGCTGGACGGCTTCAGCGTGCTGCGCTGGGTGATGAAGAACGCGCTGCTTCCGGTCGTGGTCTGTAGCGGCCTCAGCGAGCGAGAGAGCGTCTTTCGCGCTCTTGAGGCAGGCGCGGTCGACTTCATCACGAAGCCTGAGCTTCGCCACGCTATTCGCTCGGAAGAGTTCGCCGCGCACCTGCGCCAGCGAGTTGAGGCTGCGGCCGAAGCGCACGCGCGGGCCGCCCTCCCGCCCGCCAAAGATACCGAGTCGCACGTTGCGGTTGCTCGGCTCGCCCAGTCTAGCGCCAGTCGCGCACGCGCCTGCATGGTCGGCATAGTCGGCTCGGCCGGAAGCCCCGCCGCGCTCGGGCTTCTGCTCTCAAGGTTAAGAAGAGACTTCTCTGTGCCTGTCGTCGTCGCGCTTCACATGCCGCAGGGCTTCACGCGCTCTTTCGCCGAAAGGCTCTCGCGCACGACTCCCTTCACGGCGCGAGAGGCTAGAGACGCGGAGCGCATAGGCGGCTCGCAAATCTACGTGGCTCCGGGCGGCCATCACACTACCGTGACGGGCCGCGCAGACAGCGAGCTTTTCTTTCATATAGCTCCCTCATCTACGAACGATTTCTACACGCCGTCCGCCGACAAGCTGCTCACGAGCCTGGCGGAGACCTGCGGCGAAAAGGCTCTGGCGGTAATCCTCACGGGTATGGGCGAGGACGGGCTTCGCGGCTCGCGCGCCATAAAGGAGCGCGGGGGCCGAGTCATAGTGGAATCGCGCGACTCCGCTCTCATCTGGGGAATGCCTCGCGCCGTCTCAGAAGCGGGGCTCGCCGACGCAGAGCTAACGCCCGCCGCCATCTCCGCAGCCCTCCCCATGCTTTGCAGCGACTAAGAAATTAACAGGGATGGACAGGATGCACAGGATAAAGAAAAGAAAATACTTCTGCTTTTATCCTGCTTATCCTGTCTATCCCTGTTTGAATTCGCCTTGAATTCCCGGTTTCGGGTGCTAAGATAGACCGACAATCAAAAGTTTTCCGTGTAAGGCAAGGGGATGAACGAACAGGCTTTTACTACGCTGGAATATCAGGGCTTGCGCGCGTCTTTAAGACGCGGGGCGCAGACCGAGATGGGACGCGCTCGCGTGGACGCGCTCGTTCCCTTCGATGAGTTGGAAGAGTTGAGGCAGGCGCTCCGCGCTCTCTCCGAGTGCATAGAGCTTCGTCGGCGCGGCGCATCATGGTACTTCGCGGAGCTGGCCGCGCCCGGTGATGCGCTGGCAGTTTTGAGAATAGAGGGCGCGACGCTTGAGCCTCTGACTATCCTTGAGCTTGGGCGGCTCTGCGAGCAGGCGCAGAACGCGCGGGCCGTCATCATGGCCGAGCGTGAGAACGCGCCGACGCTCTGGCAGCTTGTAGAAACTTTGCCGCGTGAATTGAACAGTCTGGCCGCGCGCATCTCCAACAAGATACTGCCGAGCGGCGAGCTGGACGACCGCGCCAGCCCAGAGCTCGGGCGCATACGCTCGGACATCAACCGCCTGCGCTCGCAGATTACGCACCAGCTTGAGTCCTTGATGCGCCGTTCCGAGAGCGCCATTCAGGACGAGCTTGTGACCTTGAGAAACGACCGCTTCGTGATTCCCGTCAAGGCAGACCATCGCGGGCGCGTCAAAGGCGTGGCGCACGGCTTCTCGTCATCCGGCGCGACCGCTTTCATCGAGCCGCTTGAGACGATTGATTCCAACAACGAGCTGCAATCTTTGCGCGAGACGGAAGAGCGAGAGATAGCACGCATACTCTTCACGCTCACGGAAGAGCTGAGGCAGTCGCTGCCCGCGCTTGAGCAGGCCGCCTTCGCCGTGGCCGAGCTAGATTTCCTCAACGCGAAGGCAGCCTTTCACCGCCGCTTCGACTGCGTCGTGCCTGAGATTAACGAGAGCAACCTGCTTGAGCTTGTGGACGCGCGACACCCCTTGCTCGAAGAGAACCTTCGCTCGCAGGGACGAGAGGTCGTGCCCGTCTCGTTCTCGCTCGATAGGGAGCGCCCCGTGATGGTCATCTCGGGCGCGAACGCTGGCGGCAAGACTGTTGTGCTCAAGACCGCTGGGCTCTCCGCCTTGATAGCCCTCTCGGGCCTGCCTGTGCCCGCGCGGCGCGCGAGCGTTCCCTTCTACGCTTCCGTGCTTGCTGACATAGGCGACCATCAATCGCTCGCCGCGAACCTCTCCACCTTTACCTCGCACGTGGCAAACATCGCGCGCATGATGGAGATTTGCCGCAGCCCTGCGCTCGTGCTGCTGGATGAAGTCGGCACGGGCACAGACCCTGAGGAAGGCTCCGCGCTCGGCGTGGCTGTGGTAGACCACTTCCGCCATGCCTGCGGCGCGCACGTCCTTGCGACCACACACTACAGCGGCCTCAAGATGTACGCGGCCAACGAAGAGGCAGTGCAGAACGCGAGCGTGGAGTTTGACGAGAAGACTTTGCAGCCTACCTACCGTCTGCTGGTGGGCGTCGCGGGCTCTTCCTCGGGGATTGAGATTGCGCGGCGCTTCGGCTTTTCGGAAGAGATAATCGAGCAGGCGCGGCGCGGCGTCTCTGCCTCCGCATTGGAAGCGGCGGAGTACCTTGCGCGCATCAAGCGCGAATCGGAAGATGCCGAGGCTCTGAGGCGGGCGCTCGAAGAAGAGCGCGAGGCCGTGGCGGAAAAGTACGCGAGGCTTGACGTGGAGGCTGCTCGTCGTGAGCGCGAGCGGCAGCAAACCTTCGAGCGAGAGCTTCTGGAAGCGGTCGCGGAATTTGAAAAACGCTCACGCGAGCTTTCATCAAAAATAGAGGATAGAGTCGAGCGTGCGCGTGCTGAAAGAGAAACGCAGCGCCGCGCCGCAGAGCTGAAGCGTGAGGCCGCCCGCGCAGCCGCAGCCTCAACGTCTGCCGCGCAGCCTTCGCAGAGAGGCGTTCGCGTCGTGCGCGACGGGCAGGTCGTGGAAAAGGGCGCGCCCTCCGTTGAAGGCTCCAAGGCCGTGAAGGTGCTGCCCAATCGTCCCATCAGGAAGGGCGACGAGGTGCGCCTGAAATCCTTCGGCTCAATAGGCATCGTAGACAAGTTGACGGGCGACGAGGCGGAGGTGAGAGTCAAATCGCTTCGCTTCCGTGAGAAGCTTGAGAACCTTGAGCTTGTCGAGACAGCAGCAGCGCCCGCGCCGGAAGCCACTACGCGCGCCTCGCGTCTGAAAGTCTCTAAGGGAACGGAGGTCGCCTTGCGCGCACCCGACGATGACCCTGACACGGAGATAAATCTGATTGGACGGACTACGGACGAGGCCGTCGACGCTGTGGACAAATTTCTGGACGAAGCCTACATGCACGGCATGAGCCGCGTTCGCATCATACACGGGCACGGCACAGGCGCACTGCGACGCGCCATAGCGGACTTCCTGCGCAACCACCCGCACGTGGAGCGCTTTAGTCAGGCCCCGCCTGACCAGGGCGGCGCGGGCGCGACCGTCGCAGAGCTTAAGCAGTAAAGCCACGGGCGCGTATGAAAAACCGGCTCTATTGAAACTCTTAATCTATTGACCGAAGACCGCTATGCGCTTTCCTCAAACATTCATTGACGACCTCAGGCGGCAGGCGGACATTGTGCGCGTCATTCAGGATTACGTCTCTCTGAAGAAGAAGGGCGCGAACTGGATGGCCTGCTGCCCGTTTCATCAGGAGAAGACGCCTTCCTTCTCCGTCAATCCGGCCAAGGACATCTTCTACTGCTTCGGCTGCTCCAAGGGCGGCTCCGTCTTCAACTTCGTGATGGAGATGGAGCGCGTCTCTTTCCCCGAAGCCGTGCGGATTGTGGCGGAGAAGGCAGGCGTGCCGCTGCCGCAGATGGTGGACGATAAGAGGTTCGAGGCGCGGCGTCAGGAGGCGGACGAGGTCATAGAGATGAACTCGTGGGCGCTTGAGTGGTGGGAGGCGCAGCTCGGGGAGGGAAACTCAGAAGCGCGTAGGGCGCGAGAGTACATAGAGGAGCGCGAGATTACGGACGAGACGCGCGCAACTTTTCGTCTGGGCTACGCGCCGGAATCCTGGGACGGCCTTCTCTCTTACCTGAAGAAGCGCGGGGCGAAGGATTCACAGCTTGAGCGAAGCGGCCTCGTCGTCAAGAAGGATTCCGGCGGCTTTTATGACCGCTTTCGCGGGCGTCTGATTTTTCCGGTGATGGACGCGCAGGGGCGCGCCGTGGCCTTCGGCGGCAGGATAATGGGACAGGGCGAGCCGAAGTACCTTAACTCCCCTGAAACCGCCGCTTACACGAAGGGCAGACACCTCTACGGGCTCAATCTGACGCGGGACGAGATTCGCCGCAAAAAGTTCGCCATTCTGGTCGAAGGCTACCTGGATTTGATAATCCCCTTTCAGGCCGGGGCGAGAAATCTGGTGGCGAGTCTGGGGACGGCCCTCACCCCGGAGCAGTCGAAACTTCTGGGGCGGTTTGCGCGTAAAGTCGTAGTCAATTATGATGGCGATAAGGCGGGCGTGGCTGCGGCCAAAAGAGCAATAGAAACGCTTCTGGCAGAAGACTTTGAGGCCAAAGTGCTGGTTCTGCCGGACAACGCGGACCCGGACGAGTTCATCAAACGTCACGGCGTTGAGGCGTATCAAGAGAGGCGAGGGCGAGCACTCCCCCACATACAATTTGTGCTGGATCAGGCAGTACGGGATCGCAATCTTCGGCGTCCCGCTGACAAGGCGGCGGCGGTCGAGGAAGTGCTCCCGTATGTTCGTGCTGTTCGCAACACTATTCAGAAGCGCGAATATTTTGACATGGCGATGGATGCCCTGCGCGTGGAGGAGCCGTCGCTCAGACAGGAATTGTGGCAGGCCGTCCGCGCGGGAAATGCAAATACTGACGGCTTGAACGTTCGGCAGAAAGTGGCGCAGGCTTCGGGCGCGCAGCCCACGGTCGCGGAGCAAAAGCTGCTGGAGCTGCTGGTACACGACCCCGAGCTGAGACGAGCCATTTTGCCTCGTATGGAGAGGGCGGATTACGAGGATTTGCCCACGTCCTCAATCTTTCGCGCCCTCGCGGAGATTGAAGCGGGCGGCGGGGAAGTTGATTTCGCTTCACTTAATGCGAAAACGGAAGGCGACCCTATTGCATCTGACCTTGTGCCGCTTCTTTTGATGGGCGAGCCCCAGAGGGCCGAGGGCGAAGCGGTTGACGACACTCTGGCTGTAGCCGAGAGCTGTTTTTTGACCTTACGCGGAATGATGATTGACCGCCGGTTGAACGACCTGCGCATGGAAGCGGCTGAGGCCGAGACGGCAGGCGACACGGAGCGGCACACGCGACTCACTTTAGAGTACCTGGAATGGTCGAAGAAGCAGCGCGAGCTTCACGGAGCGGAAGCGGCAGGGGCAGGAGGATACTGAAAAGTCAGGTGAAAGAGTAGAGCGGGGACTCTAATGACCGGCGCGCCGTGTGCGTCTCTCCAACATGTATCAGCGCGGCGTGCAGAAGGTGGAAGAAAAATTGAGCATCGAAGAGAAAGACAGAGATGATGTCATGCAGCGCCTTTTGGAACTGGGTGGCGACAAGAAATATTTGACCTTTGACGACCTGAACCGCGAGCTGCCGGACAACGTCGTCTCGCCCGATGATATTGAGGATGTCCTTCAAAAACTGGAAGGCTCCAACATTCCTGTTGCGGATTCGGACGAGCGACTGATTGAGCAGGCCGCGGCTCTGGCTACGGATGACGAAGACGACTCGATTGACGAAGACATTGAGCTAGACCTCTCGGCCGGAGCGCTTGAGAAGACCAACGACCCCGTGCGCCTCTACCTGCGCGAGATGGGCGTCGTGCCGCTTCTCACGCGCGAGGGAGAGGTGGCCATAGCCAAGCGCATAGAGCGCGGCCAGCTCAAGACCCAGAAAGCCATCTCGCGCTCGCCCATAGCCGTCTCGGAGCTACTGAAAATAGGCGAGCAGCTTGAACAGGATAAGCTTCACATACGCGACGTGGTGAACTTCTCGGAGCAGGCCGAGCTGACCGGCGACGAGGACAAGGCCGACGAGTACCTGCGCTGGACTATCGAAGGCATAGAGAACATTCGCAAGCTCTTCAAGCAGGGCTTGAAGGAATGGGACAAGCTCCGGGCCGAGCAGAAGGTCTCGCGCGGCAAAAAATCTAAGAAGCTTCTACGCCTTCAGCGAAAGGTGGCGCGCATACGTCTTGAGATAGCCCAGGAGATTGGCCGTCTCAACATGACCGAGCGCGCACGACAGCGCCTTATCAACTCTATCCGCGCCGTGCAGAAAGAGGTTCGCACGTCGGAGCGCGAGATAGACAACTACACGGAGAAGCTCAACCGCAAGCGCATCAAGCCGGAGGACGAGCGCGACTACAAGCGACACATCTCTTCGGCCAAGAAGCGCCTGCAACAGATTGAAGCCGACCACAACATCTCGCCCGTCGAGATTAAGCGGTCGCTTCAGTCCATAGTCATAGGCGAGCAGGAGACGGGTCAGGCCAAGCGCGAGCTGATAGAAGCCAACCTGCGCCTCGTCGTCTCCATAGCCAAGAAGTACACGAATCGCGGCCTTCAGTTTCTGGACTTGATTCAGGAAGGCAACATAGGCTTGATGAAGGCCGTGGACAAGTTCGAGTGGCGTCGCGGCTACAAGTTCTCGACCTACGCGACGTGGTGGATTCGACAGGCAATCACGCGCGCCATCGCAGACCAGGCGCGCACGATTCGAATCCCCGTCCACATGATTGAGACCATCAACAAGCTCATACGCACGAGCCGCGCGCTTGTGCAGGAGCTTGGGCGCGAGCCTACCTCGGAAGAGATAGCGCGCAAGATGGACATTCCTGTCTCGAAGGTTCGGAAGGTGCTGAAGATTGCGCAGGAGCCCATCTCGCTTGAGACGCCCATTGGTGAAGAGGAAGATTCGCACCTGGGCGACTTCATAGAGGACAAGTCCATCCTGAACCCTGCGGACGCGGTGGTCGCCTCGAACCTCAGAGAGATAACGGACGAGGTTCTGGCCACGCTCACGCCGCGCGAAGAGAAGGTCATCAAGATGCGCTTCGGGCTTGGAACTTCAGGCTCTGAGCATACACTCGAAGAGGTGGGCCAGCACTTCGCGGTCACGCGCGAGCGCATTCGACAGATTGAAGCCAAGGCGCTTCGCAAGCTTCGACACCCGTCGCGCTCACGCAAGCTGAAAGCCTTCCTCGAAAGCGCTCAGCGATAAAACAGGGAAGAGGGGATAAGACTCAGGGGATAGTGAAAGAGCTTCTTTCACTATCCCCTTTTTCTATCTCAGCGTCGTGGGGTCGAAGCTTTTGACCGTGTTGTCGAAGCTGTACTGGTAGGTATAGAAGGGGAACGGTATGGGCTTCGTGTACTGTACGCGCGCCTGCCAGCGCCCGTCCTGTATCACGACCGCCACCTGCGTCGTGGGCGGCGGCGGTGCTCCGTACTCCTGCGCGCGGTCTGCCAGCGTCTTCCTCAGAGCGTCGCTCGTGGTCTGGGGTTGCAGGGCCGCCGTGTTGACCGTCTGCTGCATCACGTCCTTTAACTGGTAGCCCTGTATGGCGACGGGCACATATTGGTAGGCGCTGTAAGCGACTACGGCCAGGACAGCCAGCACTATCAGAAATTTCAGCCTTCCTTCGCCGCGCTCTCCCTGTCTGGGCAAGGGGCGGCGCGGCGTGCCGCACGAAACACTCATCTGTCTGTCACTTCCTCATCTTTAAGAATCTTGTTGCAGCACCGAGAGGAGCGAGGCGCGTATTAACTGCGGAGCAATCTCTTTTTCATCAACCAGCCGTGCGCGGCCCAAACGCTCCAGCAGAACCCACTGGACGCGGCCGCCAACCGACTTTTTATCTCGCGCAAGCAGGCGTGTGAGTTTGGTCATGTCAATATCGCTTGCGCGCGGCAGCCTTCCGCACAACCCAACTGCCGCCCGTAAAGATTCTAACTCGGAACGGCTCAGCATGCCTAGTCCTTTTGAAATCTCGCCCGCCACGAGCATCCCGTAGCCCACGGCCTCGCCGTGACGAAACCGCCTGTAGTTTGTCACGGCTTCCAGCGCGTGCGCCGTCGTGTGGCCGAAATTCAGTATGCGACGCGAGCGAGAGTCAGTGCGCGAGGCGTCCTCGCGCTCATCGCCCGCGACGATTGAAGCCTTAAAAGCCACCTGCGCGGCAATCAGTTTTTCAAGACCGTTTGAGGGCTCCAAGACAGCGCCCTTCCATTCATCTTCAAGAAATTTTCGCGTGCGGCGAAAGAGCTTCACATCGCCTACTGCTCCCTGCTTGACGCATTCACAGAGCCCCGCTGTCACCTCGCGGCGCGGCAGCGTCCGCAGCGTTTCCGTGTCAATCACCACGAGCCGTGGCTGGTGAAAAGCTCCGACAGTGTTCTTGGCCTCCGCGTAGTTGACGGCCACTTTGCCGCCAACGGACGAGTCTATCTGCGCGAGCAGCGTCGTGGGAGCTTGTATGAAAGCAAGGCCACGCAGGTAGATGGCGGCGGCAAATCCTGCAAGGTCGCCCACCACTCCGCCGCCCAGGGCCACGACCGCATCCGTCCTCTCAAGGCGGCTCTCCGCGAAGAAGGAGAGGGCGCTCTCAAGCGTGCGAAAGGATTTGTGGCGCTCTCCTTCCGGCATCAGCCAGTGAGAGACGCTCAGGCCCGCGCTCTTTAGACTTTCAGAAGCGAGTCGTCCGTAGAGCTTGAAGATGGTCGGATTGGAGATGATAAGGGCGCGGCGAGCGTGAGATGAGAGCGCGCCAACGGCTGCTTCGCCCAGAGACTGAAGCGTTCCTCGCCCCGCGATGATTTCGTATTCCTGCCGGTGCGCTCTCAGGCGCACGCGCACGCGCTGCACTCTTTTAGTCTACTCCTCGCTTACTGCGCTCGTAAGACTCTCGGCCAGAAGCTCAAAGCTCAAGTCACCGAAGCCTATGAGCCTGGCCAACTCTTCGACAGTATAGCGCGAGGCGGTGTTCCAGAGGTCTATCAATTCATCGCCAGCCTTGCGCGAAGCCCACCAGCGACGACCGTACCGTGTACGCAGGTGCTCGCGCAGGCCGACCTCAAAGGCCCATGCGCGAAGGTAGGCGGCGGCGTAAAAGCCGTCGTCAACGTCCCACAGGTAAAGCTGCGGGCTGCGACTGAAGCCCGTGGCTTCGGTCTGAAGCTGCGCGTAAAGGTGCGCGAGATGCTCGCTGCGAACCGTGGGGCTCTCGTGAAGCGTCAGCTCATAGTGCAGCCGCGCGCAGTATCGCCGCACGTTATGAAACGCAAGCAGCGCGAGGCTCGATTGAATGTCGCGCACGCGCTCCTCGCTTATGTTCGGCAGATATTCCCTCAGCCACAGCGGGTCTAAGAAAAGATAGTTGAGCAGGAAAGCGTAGCCTTCCATCGTCGCGTGGTCGGGCGAGTAGAGAAATTCAGGATAACGCTTTATCAGCTCGCGCGACGACCAGCCGAAGTGCTGCGCGTGTCCCGCTTCGTGAAAGAGCACAGTGTAATCGTAGACGCCGCCTACGGGAGCCACCAGCAGGCGCACGTCGTCCGGCGCGTTGATGCGAAAGCAGGCGGCGCGCGGATTCTTCGTAGGCCGCACCTCAGAGTCTATGTGTATGTTGGTCTGCTGCTCTACGCGAATCCCTAGGCCCTGCATGGCCGCTTGATAAGTCGGCAGCACGTCCGAGGCAGGGAAAAAGCTGTCGAGCCGCGACAGGCGCTGGAAGTAGGAGAAGTCGCCGTAGCCAAGCTCTCCCGCCTGTATGCCCGGAAGGTCTCGCGCCGCCGCACGCCTGAGCGCCGAAAGATACGGCGTCTCAGTGCTCGCCAGAAAAGCGTCCGTCTTCGCGGCCAAAGCCCGAAGGTCTGTGCCGGTAATCTCCCTGTAAAGCGCCGAGTAGGAATCGGCCCCAAGCACACGCGCGGATTCGTGCAGAGACTCAAGGCGCGAGGCGCGCAGGTCGTTACAGTTGCCTATGGCGTCGACCCAGCGGGCCGTCAATTCGCCGCGTTTGTGAGCGTCGGGCTCGTTGGCCACAATCTTCGGCACGCTGTGAAGCGCGACGCGCTCACCCACCCAGTCAACCTGCGCGCTGGAAAGGCAGTGCGCGTACTCGTCCGTCAGCTCCTTGGCGTGTATGTCCAGAAAACCTATACGCGCCATGCCCAGAAGGGAATTGAGCCCGGCGCGCTCAGTCTCCTGCGAGGCGGGCGTTTCGGCAAGCGCCTGTTTTAAGCCTTCTACGGCGTCGCGCGTGAAGAGGTCATGATAGCGCTCATAAATCGGTTCAGTATGAAGTTGAGGCTCGAAGCCTGCGCGATGTCTATAGTGAGCTAACTCTATGGCTGAGCTGAAGGCGGCGAACTCGCTGCGATAATCACTAATGTTCATAGGCGGTGAGGCGCAGACACCAGTTCCGAAAAAGTCTAAGAGCTTTGGGAGAATATAGGAGAACTGTGTGGCGAAGGCGGATTGTAATACGGGTTAGAGAAAAAACTCAAAAAGAATTTCGCCTGCGCGGGGCTTTTTTCATAAAAAAGCGAATGGGCGCGACAACGTGGGAGTGTGTCGCGCCCATTCATATTCGTGGTCACTGTCCTCACCCCAGCAACCACTGAGACGGAGGATCCACCAACCGTCTCTCTTGCCCCACAATATACACCGCAATGCTTATGCCATGCAATAGGTTAATAAAAAAATCTTCCTTGCAATCTCTTTTTCCTAAGCTTTTCGCCGCTTGTGCTCTTTGCCTTCACATAGCGCCCTCTCAACTGAAGCCAAGACAGTGTAAGAGTTACATCAAGGGCTGCGTAAAAGTTTCCCACCGGGCCATATTTTTCAGGCCGCGCCAAGCTCTGCACGTATGGCTTCGGCCAGTTGACGGGCCAGCGCTTCTATCTCTTCCTGCCGCTCTCCCTCTATCATGACGCGCGCCAGGGCTTCCGTGCCGGAATAGCGCAGCAGCAGACGGCCGCGACTCCCAAGCTGCGCCTCGACCCGGCGCGAAGCCTCTCTGATTGGCTCGACCTCTTCAAAGGGACGCTTTTCGCGCACCGGCACGTTGACAAGCACCTGCGGGTAGCGCTCGAAGCCGCGCGTCAGCTCTTCAAGCGCCAACCCGCTCTCCTTCATGGCTCGCAAGAGGTTGATAGTCGTCACCATGCCGTCGCCCACGAGACTCTGTTGCGGGAAGATTATGTGGCCGGACTGCTCGCCGCCGAGTGACGCGCCCGAGCGCAGGAGCTCCTCAAGCACGTACTTGTCGCCCACGTCCGTGCGCGTGAGCGCCAATCCCTTCGAGCGCAGGGCAATCTCAAGCCCTATGTTGCTCATGACGGTGGCCACGACCGCGCCCCCTTTCAGCTCACCGCGCTCGGACATGACCCGCGCCATAGCCCACATCACGGCGTCGCCGTCCACCACCTCGCCGCGCGCGTTGACGAAGAGAGCGCGGTCTGCGTCGCCGTCAAAGGCCACGCCCAACTCCGCGCCTTCGTCCATGACTTTCCGGCGTAAGCCCTCCATGTGCTGCGAGCCGCAGTTCAAATTGATGTTCTGACCGTCCGGCTCAGCGTTGATGACGGAGACGCGCGCTCCCAGTCTTTTAAAGAGCGCGGGCGCAAGCTCGAACGAAGCCCCGTTGGCGCAGTCCAGCGCCACGCTCATGCCGTCGAGAGAAAGTCCCCCGGCGACCTCTTCGGCCAGATAGTCAAGATAGCGCTCGCGAAGCTCCATTGATTGATGAGAGTCAGGCTCTTCGGACGAAGATGCAGCGCCTGCGGCCGAAGCTTCACCTTCAGAGCCCGCAGCTTCACTTTCAATATCAGCCTCTATGCGACGTTCCAAAGAGTCGTCCAGCTTGCGGCCCGTCGGCGCAAAGATTTTGATGCCGTTATCCTGAAAGGGATTGTGAGAAGCGGAGACTACGACTCCGGCGTCCGCGTTGAGCGTGCGCGCGAGATAAGCTACGCCGGGTGTGGTGATGACTCCTGCCGAGCGAACGGTCGCTCCGCGCTCACGCGCTCCTTCCAAGAGCGCCCGCTCGACCCACGCGCCCGACTCGCGCGTGTCTCGCCCTGTAACAATCTCAGGCGCGCTGCCTCTCTGCTCAAGCAGAATGCCTGAGAGAGAACGTCCTATGACGCGCACGGTCGCTTCATCAAGCGGAAAGCGACCGGCACGCCCCCGCACTCCATCCGTTCCGAAAAGTTTAGCCATAATTTAGAAGAAGGTGATGAGTGATTACTGATTGCTTTTGATAATCGAGAAGCCCGTGGGTCTGGTGGAGCGTAGCTGAACCCTGTTGGCCAGTCCCTGCGGCAGTTGCAGTTGAGTGTTGCGAACTCCGCCGTCATCGTCCACCTCAAGGATTAGCTGTACGTCTTCGGGGCGCAGCTGTTCGAGGACGGATTTGGGGCCGTAGAGCGTGACTGTGGCCTGCGGGGGCCGTGCCTGCGCGCCGTTATTGGCAAGCACGTTGACGCCCGCGAAGCTCTTCTCTACGCGAAGCTCTCCGATTTCCAAACGAACGTTGACGACAGGGTCTATGACCGTAATCTTCTGGTCGGGGACATCTATGGCTACCTGCTGTATGCTGAAGCTTTCGCGGCGGCCCTCTATGGGAATGGTTTCGGTCATGGCCTTCTGTAGAGCGTTGACGTGGCTCTGCGGCCCGCGCACTCTCACGCGCGCAGGCGCGACCGTGACACCATAAAGCTCGAAACCTTCGGGCAGGTTGCCTTCACGACGCGCTTCAACCTCGACCTCTCGCTCCACGCTCGGCTCAAGCCTGAGCGGCACGGTGTTCGGCTCAATCTTGACCACCTTGATTCCCTGCGGCAGGTCAATAATCCTGTCCGTGAGCTGCACCACACGGTCGCCCGGCCTGTAGTTGCTTACGTCCACGCGCGCCACAAGCTCGCGCCGGTTCAGGTTCTCCAGAGCATCGGAGCTGCCCGACACCGTGATGTCAATATCGCGGCGCGGGTCGTTGCTTATCTCCATGTCGTTCGGAAGCTGAAAATCGAGCTGCACGTTCCTTAAGCGAATCGTCGTGGGCTTTCTCTGCCCGGTGATGGCGAACCAGAGGCCGAAGGAAATCACCAGCGCAATCAGCTTCAGCGTCCAGTCCTCAAGAAAAATCTCGCGCAGCCACGCCGTAGCCTCTCGCGGCACACGCGCAAGACGGCTCTCCCCTTCATCTACCTCTCTAAATGCCATAAAGACAGTTTCCAGTTTCCAGTTTTCAGTTAAAAGCAAGACGTGTCCCAGGCTTAAAACTAAAAACTGAAAACTCTTCTTTCACTGCATTGAGACGACTCCCTCGGTTTCCGTTTCGGTGTCGGGGCTCTTCTTCTCGCGGCGCGGCGAGGGCGATTCGAGCGCCTGGAAGATTGAGGCGCGAAGCTTCGTGGCGTCCAGTCCGCGACGAATCTGACCGGCCTGAACGAACGAGATGAGGCCGGTCTCTTCCGAGACGACCACGGCCACGGCGTCCGTGTCCTCCGTGATGCCTATGGCCGCGCGGTGGCGCGTGCCTAGGTCTTTTGAAAGACGCGGGTTCAAGGTCAGTGGAAGAAAGCAGGCGGCTGCGGCTATGCGGTGCCTGCGGACGACGACCGCGCCGTCGTGCAGCGGCGTGGCCGGGTTAAAGATTGTGACCAGCAGGTCGTAGCTCAGCTCAGCTTCCAGCTTGACGCCGCCGTCAACCACGTTCTTCAGACTGACGCCGCGCTCTATGACGACGAGCGCGCCCATCTTGGCAGAGGCGAGCGTCATCGCCGCCAGCACTATCTCGTCATAGACGCCTTCGCCGAACTGGCCTCTATGCCGACGCGCGAACGGCATGCGAACGCGGTTGCCTATGGTGATGAGAGCCTGTCGAATCTCCGATTGGAAGAGGACTATGATGGCTACGCCTATGTAGAGCAGCGCGCCGCGCAGCACGAACTCAAGCGTGGCAAGCTCCTGATTGACGGCCAGCCAGTAGAGAAGCGCGAAGGCGGCTATCGCGGCGGCCATGGGGGCGGCGCGAGTCCCCCTCGCGAGCTTCAAAATCGCATACACGATGACGGCGACCAGCAGTATGTCCAGGATGCTCCTGGGCTCTCGCAGCCGCTCGAAATATTCCCTGTATGGCAGAATCAGCAACAACATTTTGGATTTTAGATTTTGGATTTTGGATTAGCGAGACGGATTGAATCAGCGGCAAGCTCTGTCGCCACTCCAATCCAAAATCGGCAATCTAAAATCCAAAATCGCTCTCAGCCTATGTGCTCCGGTATAGGGTCTTGCTCCGTCGCCTGGCTCTCTCTGGCCGTCTCTAAAAATATCATGTCCACCTTGGGCTCGGCCTTTTTGATTCTCTCCTCTATCTCCTCTATGGTCGCCTCTATCTCGTCCGTCTTGAGACTGTCCAGCAGGTTGATGTGCGCGTTGATAAGAATCTGCTTAGGGGCCAGATGCATCGTCAAAAGCTCTACCACCTCGCAGACGTGCGGGTGCTCAAGTATGGCGTTGCGTATGCGCTCGACGGACTTGCGCGTGGCGGCTTCGCCGAGCAGAAGCCCGCGCGAAGAGCGCGCCAGCGCGAACGCCACGATGGCCAGCACCACCCCTATGGCCATAGATGCCACGCCGTCCCAGTAGGCTCCGGGCGCTTCGCCCGCCCTGAACGCAGGCCCGACCTGATGGTCTGTCAGGTAGATGCCTATGGCGGCTATGACTATGCCCAGCAGCGCAGCGCTATCTTCAAAGAGCACGGTCTTGGCCGTGGGGTCTTTGGACTCGCGCAGGTACTCCCTGAAGGTCATCCCTTCGTGGTGCGCCTCGCGCACTTCCTGATAAATCGCCAGCCCGATTGACCCCGATTCAAGCACGAAAGAGATGCCAAGCACCCAGTAAGCCCAGCCGAGATTTTGCGGCGGGTGCGGGTGCGTCAGCTTCTCGTAGCCTTCGTAAAGCGCGTAGGTCGCGCCGACGCCGAAGATGAAGATGGCGGCGATGAAAGACCAGAAGAACCTCTCCTTGCCATAACCGAACGGGTGCTTCTCCGAAGGCTCGCGCTTATAGAAGCGCAGGCCCAGCAGCAGAAAGACCTGATTGGTCGTATCGGCAAGCGAGTGAAGTGCCTCGGCCATCATGCCGGACGAGCCGGTCACGACAGCCGCCATGAACTTCAAAATAGTAATTAAACCATTGGCAAAGAGCGCTCCGAGCACTGCCAGCATTAACAGTCTCTCCCCTTGGCTAAGAAATGTTAGCTCCGCATGGATTATGAAACACGAAAGGGCAAAAGGCAACGAACAGGGGTCGAAGGATAGGGGGCAGAGGTCAGCAAGATTTTTTTCTTCCGACTAACCTCTGGCCTCCAGCCTCTGCTTCTTCTTTTTCTTCCTGATGCCGCGCTGTAGAAAGCCCACGAGCTGACCCGCGGGGTCTATGACGGCGACAGAGCCCGTGCCGTTGCGCTGCATGATGGCTGTCGCCTCGGCCATAGTCGTATTCGATTGAACAAAGAGCGCGGGGCTCACAGGGCGCATCACGTCTCGGGCGCGCGTGCGGTGCCAGCGCTCGCGCGGCAGGGCCTTCAAATCTTCGAGCGAGAGAATGCCGTGGAGGCGGCCCTCATCGGCTACGGGGAAACTGGTCTGGCGATAGATGGGTAAAATCGTATCCACGAAGTGGCTTATCAAGAGGTCGGGCGCGATGATGATGGGCTTAATCATGGCCTCTGTGACGGTGCCCCTCTGCGCCGCGCCGGGCTCCTTGACGACCGCCGCTGCCGCGCCCCTCAGGAAGAGCCCGACCAGCACAGTCCACAGGCCCATGAAGTAGTCCTGCCAGGCTATGATGAAGTACGCGCCGAAGACAATCAGCGTCCAGCCAATCACCTGCCCGCAGAGGCTAGCGATGCGCGTCGCCTCCTTGATGTTCCCGGCCCTGTTCCAGAGAAAGGCACGCAGCACGCGCCCGCCGTCCAGAGGGTAGCCGGGGAAGAGGTTGAAGACGGCCAAGAGCAGGTTCCACCATGCGACTATGCGGAAGACTGCGGCCGTCAGCCAGTACTGGCCCATAGCCGCCACGGCCATCGCGCCGAAGGCGAGCAGGGCAAAGATGAAGCTCGCGGCCGGGCCAGCGACGGCTATGCGAAACTCTGCGCGCGGGCTGTCGGGCTCGCGCTTGAGACGTGCCATGCCGCCGAAAGGATGAAGCACTATGTCTTCTATCTCTATCCCTTCGACGCGTCCTATGAGAGCGTGCGAAAGCTCGTGGCCGAAGACCGAGAGAAAGAGCGCGAGCGTCGTGATAGCGCCGAGCGTCCAAGCTATAGCCGGATGCACGCTCGCCAGCCCCGCAGTCATCCTGACGATGGTATTGGCGACGACCCAGACGCTCAGGGCAAAGACCACGAACCAGCGGTAGTCTATACGCACGGGTATGCCGTACACGCGCGCCACCGTCATCTGCCTGCTGAAAAAACTGCTCAGGTTCACTGCTCTATACCTGTAGGAAGCAGAAGACACGTCCTCTGCCCCTACGATTATCTTCATGTGGGGGAGATTAAAACGGGTGCTTGCCTGTTAAGCGAGCGGGCCGCTGCCGCTTGATTGCCGCCAGTCCACTTCGAAGAGGGGAACCGGCTGGACGCGGTTCTTGACGTAGATGGGCTCGCGCGGCTCAAGCTTGTAGCGGCTGTGCGCCGACTGCGCCGTCCCTTCGGAGACCAGAATCTGCCCGCCCTTGGAGTTGGACTCAAGCCTCGCGGCGGTGTTGACCGTGTCGCCTATGGCCGTGTACTCGCTCCTGCGCTCCGAGCCTATGTAGCCGACGGTCGCCTCGCCCGTGTGCAGACCAATGCCGACGCCTATCTCGGGCAAGCCTTCCTGCCGCAGCTCTTCGTTGATATTCAGTATGCGTCGCTGCATGGCGACGGCGGCGTTGACGGCGTTCGTGGCGTCTTCAGGCGTCACCGTGGGCGCTCCGAAGAGAGCCATCAAACCATCGCCTATGTACTTATCCAGCGTGCCGCCGTGAGCGAAGATGATGTCCGTCATGGCAGAGAAATATTTGTTGAGAAGCTGCACGACTCGCTCGGGCGGCGCGTGCTCCGAGAGGCGCGTGAAGCCGCGTATGTCTGCGAAGAGCACGGTTATCTTCTGATTGACGCCGCCGAGCTTGAATGACTCGGGGTTCTCAAGCATCTGCTTGACGACGTACTCCGGCAGGAAGCGCCCGTAGTTGGCCCGCGCCACCTCTTCACGCGCGAGGCGCTCGTGAGCGCGCACGTTCTCAACCGCGACGGCTGTCTGCGCCGCGACGGCAGATATCAACTCAAGGTCGTCGGGCGTAAATGCCGCGAACGGGTCGAGGCGGTCTGCGTAGATTGCGCCGTGGACGCCTGACTCTGCTACGAGCGGCGCGCAGATGGTGGAGCGCACGCCCTGCGAGACGATTGACTCGACGCCCGCGAACTGTGCCTCGGAAGCCGCGTCCTGAGAGAGCAGCGCCACGCGGTCTTTCATCACCTTTCGAGTGATGGTGCGCCCGATGGTCAGCTTTTTCGCGTGCGCCTCAAGGTTGGCGTCGCGCGTTCTCGTCGCAATGGGAAAGAGATTGAAGTCCTCTTCGCCGCCGTTGACCTTGCCTTCGGCCAGAAGCGCGACCACTCGGTCGGCGGGCGTGACGCGAAAGATAATGTCAGTGGCCTTGGCGAAGATGGCCTTGAGGTCGAAGACGGAGGCAAGGGTCTTGCTCATCTCGTAAAGCACGCCCAGGATTTCCGCCTTGCGCCTGAGCGCCTCCATCTCCTTGTTCTCCACGCCCGAAAGGCTCGGCACAGACTTAGGCCTCAGGACAGTACTCATCACGTCGTTGGCAGAGATGAGCAGCTGCGTGTGGCCCAGGGGCTTGTCGTCGTAGCGCACGTCGGGCGCTCGCTCTTCCGCACGCTGCTCGAACCTGAGGGTGCTAGCGCCTATGGTGACGCGGTCGCCGTTCATCAACTGGTGCTCGAAGCGCGGCTCGCCGTTGATGTAGACCTTGTTGGCGCTGCGGCGAATCTGGCCGCCCGCGGCGTAGCCGTCTACGATGGTGAAATTTCCGTCATCCGTGCGTATGTGGGCATGATGGCGAGAGGCGCGCGGATCGTCCAGCACGACGCAGTTATCCGGCGCGCGGCCGATTGTGCAGACCGTCTGCGGCGTCAGGGGATAATCCCACTCACGACCGCTTGCATCAATAATCTTCAGTTGAGCCATGGCGAATTATAGAACGTTCCGGAGGCTTAAAAAGAGAGCAAACCCCCAAGCTTCTTACCCCGCGATAAAGAGCAATAAACTGACGCGGCTTGTGACACTCTGATTCTACAAGCGTGCCTCCGATGCTAGCAAGCGCAAGCCGTAAGAGCAAGGAGGAGACTTTGTTAACCTTGATTTAACTTCGGATTCATATCATCTTCAGCCGAAGCATGAAATAACGCGTTTGGGCCTGTGCCTGATAACTATCCATTTCGCCGGAAGGAGCCTCTACCCCGTGAGCATCACCCATAGAGCAACTTTGCGAGCCTTAGCCATCTGCTTTCTATGCCTCTGCCCGTCAGCCATCGCACGAGCGCAAACGCAAGACAACGCGGCCGCGCCTTCAGAGCTGGAAGAGGTGCGCCGCCTTCTTCTCAAACAGCAGGAAGAGCTGGCGCGCATGCGCGTCATGATGGAAGAGCAGGCGCGAGAGATTGACGCCCTGCGCCGCCGCATGGAGCAGACGGCCCAGACCTCTACGCAGCCTTCGCTCGTTGCAACGAGTCAGGTCGTGACGAGCGACCGCGTGGCCGACAATGGCTCTCAATCCTCCACGGGCGCAAAGCAGGCGCAGGACATAGAGACGCGCGTCGGTAAAGTTGAGGCGGAGGTTAAAAAGACGAGCGAAGCCATAGCAAGACAGCTCGGCTCAATCAGCATCAGCGGCGACGTGCGGCTGCGCTACGAATCCATCTACGGCCAGCTGAACACGCTGGCAAACGCCTCGAACCCGCTCATCATTGGCAATGAGCTGAGCGCGCGAAACCGTTTCCGCATGCGCGCACGCTTGCAGCTTCGCGGGCAGATTGGCAAAGAGTTCGAGTGGGGATTGCGCTTTAACACGGGCAGCTTCGCGGACGCCATCTCAGCGAATCAGACCATGACGGACTTTTTCAACCGCAAGCCCATAGGCTTAGACAACCTCTTCGTAGCTTACTCGCCGCAGCGTCTGCCGGGCCTTCGCCTTCAGGCGGGAAAATTCGACGTGCCGTGGCTCCGCACGGAGATGACGATTGACAACGACCTCACGACGGAAGGCTTCAACGAGACCTACTCGCGCGCATTCAAGAAGTCCAGGCTTAAGAACATAACCCTCGTCGCGTGGCAGCTTCCTTTCCTTGAGCGCAACTCCGCCTTCATACGCAACGCGGACGGGACGGTGAACCTGGACGAGTCGGGGCGCGCAGGCCGCGACCTTGCGCTCTACGGCGCGCAAGCCAGAGGGCGTTTTGAGTTCTCGCCGGAGACGGGCCTGACCCTCTCGGTCGCAGACCTTTACTACTCAGGCACGCAGTTCATCTCGCCCGTTCAGGTCTTTGGCGGCAACCTGCAACTGCCCGTCACAATCACTATCCCCGCCACCGGCACAACGCCCGCGCAGACCTTGACCACGCAGGTCTCCATCCCGCGAGACCTCCTAGTCGCGGGCAACTCTACTCTGGGCATCTCGACCGCGAGCAACAACGCCGTCAATCGTGACGGGCGGCTCAGCTCCGGCTTTAATCTGGTTGACATCATTGCCCGGCTAGACCTTTACCAGAAGAGCCGCTTTCCCGTCGCGCTCATCTTCGACTTCGTGACGAACACGCAGGTGCATGACGTGGTCGTGGCCGGGCCGGGCGGAGCGAACCTTCTGCTTCCTAACAACGAGAACACTGGCTACTGGGCGGAGCTTCAGGTAGGGAAGCTGGTCAAGCGAGGCGACTGGCTATTCAACTACACCTTCATGCGTATAGAAAAGGATGCCGTGCTAACGCCCTTTAATGCGTCCGACATTAATCAACAGTCGGACGTGAGGGTCAATCGCTTCCAGATAAACTACGCCGCTGACCCGCGCGTCGTGCTCTCTTTCATAGGCTTTATCACCAGCAGACCGAACGGCCTCCTGGGCGCTTTCGGCCAGACGCCTCCGGGCTCGCTCAACCGCCAGACGGTTCGACTGCAATGGGACACGACCTTCCGCTTCTGAAAGTATCAGCCCCTGAAAGGCAATATCCAATAGCCCCGTCAGGGGCGGAATATTAATAGCCCACGACGCCAGTCGTGGGAATAAGCAACGAAGAATCAATAAGCCCCGAGAGGGGCGACATAAGGAATGCTAGC
>DATELK010000179.1:0-24321 GCA_035276685.1 Pyrinomonadaceae bacterium
CGCCTGCGGTAGCGGGCGGGTCATTGGCTTAGCTGATAACCCGCCCGCTACCGCAGGCGGTACTGACCTGCTTTTTTTTCTTCCGCGCTGTCACAAACGGGCGGGCTCGTCTGTCTTATGTGCAGAGAGGGAGGATAGAGGTCATGCAAAAGATGATGAGCGAGCATGTTATGAAAGCTGATGCTGTGGTTGTGGGCGGCGGCCTCGCAGGGCTTGTCGCGGCTGCTGAGCTGGCCAAAGGCGGGCTCAAGGTAATCCTGCTTGAGAAGTCGAATCACGCGGGCGGGCGAGCCATCACGCAGGAGCAAGGTAACGGATACCTCTTCAATCTGGGGCCGCACGCGCTCTACAGAAAGGGCGCGGCGCAGAGAGTCCTGCGCGAGCTTGGGGTTAAATGGACGGGAAATCTTCCGCCGACGAAGGGCGGGCGCGTAGTCTATCGCGGCCAAAAGTTCATAGCTCCGCTGGGCACTCTGCCGCTTCTCATGACGGGGCTGCTCTCCTTCGGTGAAAAGATAGAGACGGCGCGGCTACTGTCTTCGCTGGGTAAGATTGACGCTGACGCTCTGGACAATGTTACTTTGCGCGACTGGCTGGAAACGAAGAGCCGCAGCGAGCGCGTCCGTCAGCTTCTGATGACGATTGTGCGCGTCACCAGCTACACCTTCGACCCCGAGCGCATGAGCGCGGGCGCGGCACTTAAGCAGATGCGACTGGGCCTTGCGGGCAGCGTTGATTATTTGGACGGAGGCTGGCAGACGCTTGTGGACGGTGCGCTTCAGGTTGCGCGTGAGGCGGGCGTGCAGGTTCTGACTAACGCGAGCGTGCGCGTGATTAAGCGCGAAGCTGACGGCTACAGCCTGCAACTGAGAAGCGGAGAGGCATACAGGGCTCGCACGGTCGTGCTGGCCACTAGCCCGCAGGCAGCTGCATCGATGATAGAGGGCGGCGAAGAGACAGTCCTCGGTCAATGGGCGGACGATGCGCTGCCGATTAAGGCCGCCTGTCTTGACGTTGCGCTCAAGAGTTTGCCGAACCCCGGTAGCCTCTTCGCGCTCGGCGTAGACCGCCCGCTCTACTGCATAGTTCACTCGGTCTCTGCGCGGCTCGCGCCCGAAGGCGGAGCCGTCATTCACGTCATGAAGAATCACACGACCGCTGAAGATACAGACCCTAAGGCAGACCGTAAGGAGTTGGAAGGGCTGCTCGACCTGATGCAGCCGGGCTGGCGCGAAGTGGTGGCTCACGCGCGATTCCTGCCGGGCATCACGGTCTCGAACGCCGTCGTCACGGCCGAACAGGGCGGCACGAAGGGCAGGCCGGGGCCTGAGGTTCCGGGCCTTGATAATCTTTACGTGGCGGGCGACTGGGTAGGCTCGGAAGGCATGCTGCTTGACGCGGCCGTTTCGAGCGCGCATCATGCGGCGCAGCTTATCTTAAAAAGGCGAAGCGAAGTTGCCCTTGACGTTACATCGCAACCGCAACGGGAGCGCCTGATAGCATAGAGGTTGGACAAAAGAGGCGTGGAACGTCTGGAGATTTTCAACGAGCACCGGCGGCTTCTCTTCTCGCTGGCCTATCGCATGCTCGGCTCCGTGGCCGACGCTGAAGATATGGTGCAGGAAGCATTCCTGCGCTGGCAGGCAGCAGCCGATGAAGAGATAAAAGCTCCCAAGGCTTATCTCTCCACAATCGTCACGAACCTCTGCATCAACCAGCTCACGAGCGCTCGGGTGAAGCGCGAAGAGTACATAGGCCCTTGGCTGCCCGAGCCGCTTCTTATGGATGAGAGCCAGGACCCGATGCGTAATATACAGATGGCAGACTCGCTTTCGATGGCCTTCATGGTGCTCCTGGAAAGCCTCACGCCTACGGAACGCGCCTGCTTTCTCTTGAGAGAAGTCTTCGATTACGAGTACGAAGAGATTGCTGGCATCATAGGCAAGTCCGAAACCAACTGCCGCCAGATGGTCAGCCGCGCGCGGCTTCACATAAGGGAGCGCCGCCCGCGCTTCGACGTTTCAACCGAGATGAAGACGCGCCTCATGGGCCAGTTCATGCAGGCCTGCGCGAGCGGAGACCTTCAGGGATTGATGTCACTGTTGGCCGAAGACGCCACGCTCACGTCGGACGGCGGAGGCAAGGTCACGGCCGCGCGCAAGCCCATACACGGCGCAGACCACATAGCGCGCTTCCTCACGGGACTGGTCAAAAAGGCAGGGGCCGAGCGCCTGAGCATACGCCCCACTGTGGTCAACGGCCAGCCGGGATTTATCACCTACCTGAACGACCATTTGATGAACGTCCTCAGTTTAGACATCGTGGACAATCAGATTCGAGCCATCTACATCGTCGTCAACCCGGACAAGCTGCAAAGCCTCAAAAGCTTCACGCATCATCAAAACTAAAACATTCCTTCGCCGCAGGGTTTCAGTTTAGAATACGCACCTCTTTGCTTTTTACTTTCTACGTAAAGGACGGGTCTCCCCATGCGTAAGCTAACGATTAGCCTCCTTCTGATTCTCTTGCTCGCTGGCCGTAGCGCGACGCAGCAGGCTCCGCAGCTTTCAACAGAGACGCGGCAGTTCATCTCGGTTGACGCGCCCGTCGTGGCGCTCACGCACGCCCGAGTAATTGACGGCACTGGCGCGCCCGCTCGCACAGACCAGACTCTTATCATAAGCGGGGGCAAGATTCAGACGGTCGGCCCTGCGGCCAGCACCTCTGTGCCTGCGGGAGCGAAGGTTATAGACCTGACCGGCAAGTCCGTCCTGCCGGGGCTCGTCATGCTGCACGAGCACCTGTTCTTTCCCACCGGGCGGCTTGTGCTATTTAACGAGCTAGGGTGGAGCTTCCCTCGTCTTTACCTGGCGGCGGGCGTGACCTCCCTTCGCACGGCCGGGAGCGTAGAGCCTTACACAGACCTGAACATCAAGAAGCTGATTGACACGGGCCGCATTCCGGGGCCGAAGATGGATATCACAGGGCCTTACCTTGACGGCAAGGGAAGCTTCGCCACGCAGTTTCACGTACTGACGGACGCGCAGGACGCGCGCCGCATGGTCTCGTACTGGGCAGACCAGGGCGTGACTTCCTTTAAGGGCTACATGTACATCACGCGCGAAGAGTTGGGCGCGGCGATTGACGAAGCGCACAAGCGAAAGATAAAGGTCACGGGCCACCTGTGCGCCGTGGGCTTTCGCGAAGCGGCGGCTCTGGGCATAGACAACCTTGAGCACGGAATCATAGTTGACACGGAGTTCGTCCCCGGCAAGAAGCCGGACGTTTGCCCGCCGCAGAACGAAACGGTCACTAACCTGACCAAACTCGACATACAGAGCGCGCCCGTGCAGGAGATGATACGAGACCTCGTCGCGCGAAAGGTCGCCATCACCTCCACGCTTCCGGTCTTTGAATCCTTCGTAGCCAACCGCCCGCCGCTTCAGCGTCGCGTGCTAGACTCCATGACCGCTGATGCGCGCATACAGTACCTGATGACTCGCTCAGCGCTGAGTGAAGCGAAGGACTCGCCGTGGGGCGCTGCCTTCAAGAAGGAGATGGAGTTCGAGCTTGCCTTCGCACGCGCCGGAGGTTTGCTTCTGGCGGGCACAGACCCTACGGGAGTGGGCGGAGTAGTGGCGGGCTTCGGCAGCCAGCGCGAAGTTGAGCTGTTAGTCGAAGCCGGATTCACGCCGCTCGAAGCCATACGCATCGCCACCTTAAACGGCGCGGAGTACCTGAACGCCTCCGACCGCATAGGCTCCATCGCCGCAGGCAAACAGGCAGACCTCATCATCATCAACGGCGACCCTTCGGCCAACATCAACGACATAGAGAAAGTGGAGATGGTTTTCAAGGACGGGCTGGGCTACGACTCCGCCAGGCTGATAGAGTCCGTGCGCGGCTCGGTCGGGTGGAGATAAGAAAAGTAGCATTAGCCCCCGCAGGGACGACATACCAGTAGCCCCGTTAAGTGCGATATGTTAGTAGCCCCTGAAAGGGGCGATATATTAGTAGCCCACGACGCCAGTCGTGGGAATAGGCGCGAGAAGGAATCAATAAGCCCCGTGAGGGGCGACATAAGGAATGTTAACTTATGTCGCCCCTCACGGGGCTTACCTTCTATTGCAACGTGTGTCCCATGACTTACGTCATGGGCTACTGATATTGCGCCCCTTTCAGGGGCTAACAACGGGGCTAACTATGATGAGATTTATTCGAGAGTTCCCTCGTAGCAGTCTCTTCCCTCGCAGCAGGTGTGCGGGTGTGCGTAATGGTCGTCGGGGCCAGCCGTCTCCATTGTGCCTAGGCACCAGTAGACGGCAGTGGTAGACGCGCCGGACTGCCACGAATAGAGGTTGCCTACGTAGGTGCCGAACGCGGTCTTGGTGCGTAGCAACCGGCAGACGGCGGGCGCGACCGATTCTTCAATCTCTTCACTCATCACGAAACCTCCGATATAAAGCGAGCAGTCAGGCTCTAACCGCTCACCGTCTTTAGTATCGCTCTCCGCACGATGGCCTCGAAGATGGCGAGCTTGTAGGCGTTCTGTGCGAGCGGCGTCGCGCCTTGCACCGAAAGCCGCGCGGCCTCGCGCGCGGACTGCTCGTTGATGACACGACCCGTGAGCAACTTTTCCGCCGCGCCCGCGCGCCACGGGACGGGAGCGGCTGCGCCCATCACGATTGAGGCTTTCTGGCAGACGTTCCCCTTTGTCTGCATCACGACCGCAACGTCCGCCACGGGCCAGTCGAAGGATTCCTTCTCGCCCTGCTTGATGTAGAAGGAGCGCGTCGCGGGCGCGAGGGGCGGCACGCGGACTTCCGTTATCAATTCGTCAGGCGCGATGACGTTCTCGCGCAGTATGTTCTGCTCAGGCTTCAGGAAGAATCGCTCAAGCTCTACTTCGCGCGTTCCATTCCTGCCCGTCAGCACCACGCTAGCGCCCATAGCCATGAGCGGCACGGCCAGCGCCGAAGGATGCACAATCGCGCAGAGCTGGTTGTCGAAGACGGCGTGATATTGATTTTCGCCGTCAAGAGCAAAGCAGCGCTCGCCGCCCTTTCGACGACAATGAAACTCTTCCTGCCGGAAGTACCAGCAGCGTGGGCGTTGCAGCAGGTTTCCGCCGACGGTCGCCATGTTGCGAATCTGCGGCGTCGCGGCGCGTCCCGCGGCCTGCGCCACAGCCCTGTATCGCTCAAGCAGTAGCTTATCCTCGCTCAGGCGCGCGAGCGTCACCAGCGGGCCTATGCTCAAGCCGCTCCTGCTCTCCGCGATGCGGTCGAGGCCGCGTATGTTGCGTATGTTGACCAGCCGCTCGGGCGCTTCCAGGCCTTCCTTGAGACGGTCGAGCAAATCAACTCCGCCTGCCTTAACGACTGCGCGGCCGTTGAGCTGCGCGACGGCCTCTCTCACAGTTGCGGCGTCAGTCCATTCAAACCTGTTCACGCTGCGCCTCCTTTCCCTCTGGCACCGCTAAGCGCCGCGAGCACGCGCGCAGGAGTCATGGGCATCTCGCGCAGGCGCACGCCCGTGGCGTTGTAGACGGCGTTGGCAACTGCGGCGGCCGTTGGAATCGTGGAGGGCTCGCCTATGCCGCCCGCGTCCGTGGAGCTTCGGCCCATGTACTCTTCAATCAGTATGGCCTCTATCTTTGGAGTCTCGCGCGAGCCCACAATCTTGTACTGCTCAAGGTTAGGGTTGACCATGAGGCCCGTGTTCCTGTCCAGGATTCTGTCTTCGTAAAGAGCATAAGAGATGCCCTGAAGCACGCCGCCGTTTATCTGGCTCTCGACAGTGAGAGGATTCATGGGACGGCCGCAATCGTGGACTGCGACTACTCGCTCGACGCGTATGACGCCCGTCTCCGTGTCGACTGCGACCTCGGCAAACTGCACGCCGCCGTAGATGCCTATGCCCATGCCGAAATCGCCGCTGCCCTTGAAGGCGAAGCCGCCGTAGTCGTCCGAGCGGCTGGCACGCGCGGCAATCTGCTCCGTCTTAAGCTTCGCGGCAGCCTGCCGAAAGCTCATGCTCTTGATGGGAGCGGCCCTATAACTTTTACCTTCACGGTCGCCGTCCGACCAATCGGGATTCATGGCATAGACCGCGACTTGCCCGCCCACAAGCTTTAGATACTCTGCCTTAGTATTAAGCGCGCTCGCGACCTCTTGAAGAAACTGCTGTTTGACCTTGAAGGCGGCGTTGCGCGCGGCGGGCGAGATGGAGCCCGTGGTGACGCTTCCGCCCGAAGCAGGCCCTGCGGGGAAAGAGGTGTCGCCTATGCGAACCGTGACATCGGAAGCTCTTATCCCAAGCTCTTCGGCCACGACCTGAGCGAGCACCGTGCGAATGCCGCCGCCTATGTCCTGCACGCCCGAGAGAAGCTCTACAGAGCCGTCCTGTGTGACGCGAACCTCGCAGGCCGAGTCAAGATTGACGAAGCGATACCAGATTGACTGAGCAACGCCCAAGCCGCGTTTGACCGGCCCTGTGTCGGAGCCCGCAGGGCGTCTGCGCGGCCAGCCTATGCGCTCCGCTCCGAGCCGCCTCTCTTCACGACGAGCCGGGCTTTCATCAATCTTGTCCCTAAGCGCGAGCGGGTCCACGCCCACACGCTCCGCCAGCTCGTCAATCACCTGTTCCAATGCGAAGCAGCCCTGCGGGTGTCCCGGCGCTCGGAAGGCCGCCGCAGGCCCCGCGTGCGTGAAGACATCGGCCTCTTCGGTCAGAACATTCGCGCACTTGTACATGTTCTGAGCGGGGCCGCCAGCGCCCGCGCCCGTCCCCGTCCCGGCCGTGCCGTAAGATAGGAGATGAATTGCAGTTAAAGTGCCGTCGCGCTTTGCGCCTACCTTGAGACGTTGAACGGAGCTTGGACGATTTCCGACGGACAGGTGCTCGTCCTTTCGATTCAGCATCAGGCGCACGGGCGCTCCTGCTTTTTTAGAGAGCTGCGCGGCAATCATGCCAACGTTGCCCGCGCCGAACTTGGCTCCAAAGCCGCCGCCCATAAACTCCGTGATGACTCGCACCTGGCTCTTCTTCAATTTGAAGATGGCCGCGAGCTCGTCGCGCACACTAGACGTTCCTTGAGTGGAAGCATAGACGGTCAGCCCGTCCTCCTTCCAATCCGCCACGACTCCGTGCGTCTCAAGCGCGGAGTGCGTCTGAACCTGCGTGCGAAACTCTCCCTCTATGGTAAGGTCGGCTTCACTAAAACCCTTCTGTATGTCGCCTGCGGGACGGCCGCGCGGGCCGCCCTTCACGGGGCCGCGCACGTTTCCCTCCTGCGGCACGCCCTGCGGGCCTCCGCCTCCGCCTGCTGTGCCTCCCTGGTCGGCAGCGCCGGGGAAGACGAGCGGCGCATCCTTTTTTCGCGCCTCGTCTTCGTCCACGACGAAGGGCAGCGGCTCGTACTCCACCTTAAAGAGTCTGGCGGCGTCGTCCGCTTCCGCTTGAGTCGCGGCGGCAACGGCAGCGATGGGCTGGCCCGCAAAGCGAACGATGGGATAATTAGCGGGAAGCTCCTTTGACTTGTCGCGCAGCTGCGCGTTGCCAAGCACGCGCTCAAGCACGTAGACGGCGCGCACGCCCGGCGCACGCTCAGCCTGAGCCGTGTCAATCGAGCGAATGCGCGCGTGCGGGTAACGTGAGGTGACTACCTGAGCGAAGAGCATGCCCGGCAATCTCACGTCAGCAGTGTATCGAGCCTTGCCCGTCACCTTGAGCCGGCCGTCAAGTCTGGGCTCGCGCTTGCCTATCGCCGCAAGCTCCGAGTTAACAGGCAGAGGCGGCGGCTCGTCCATAGGAATCTCTCGCTCCACTCGGTTCATGCCGCTCGTGCCCAGGATTCCCGCAGGCAGCACGACTTTGCGCGTAGGCTCCGACTTCTTATTCGGCGCATCGTTCGGAGGATTGCGCGCGGCTTCGGGGATGGAAGTGTCCGCCGTCTTGGCTTCGGCGGTGTTGGGCTTCTTCTGCTGCTCGCGGGATTGTTGAAGTGCCATGAGAGTTTTTACGCGCCTCCCTTTCTTGAAACGCGGGCTGCGGCCAGCGTCGCCTCGAAGACCTTCGGATAGGTTCCGCAGCGGCAGAGGTTGCCGCTCGTTGCCTGCTTCACGTCATCGAGCGTCGGATTAGTTTTCTGCTTGAGAAGCGCGGCGCAGCTCATAATCATGCCGGGCGTGCAGAAGCCGCACTGCATGGCGTCGTACTCTATGAAAGCCTCCTGCACGGGATGAAGCTCATCGTTCTGCGCGAGCCCTTCTATGGTCGTGACCCGTCGCGAGCCCACGTCAACCGCCAGCGTCATGCAGGAACAGACGGGCGTAGAATCAAGCCACACGGTACAGGCTGAGCAAGAGCCACGGTCGCAGACCACCTTGGTTCCCGTCAGCCCAAGCTCGAAGCGCAGCGCTTCTGCCAGTGTGGCGCGCGGCTCGACGTTGACTCTTTGCGACCTGCCGTTCACAAGAAGAGTGACGGGGACGCGACCGGGGCCGACTACTACAGGCTCGGCTTCGGCCGCCTCTGTCTCTTTCGAGCCGAGCAGCCCGTTCTCCATGATGGCGGCTCCGGCGGCTGTGAGCCCCGCGCCCTTCAAAAAGCCTCTGCGCGTGAAGCGGCCCCCTTGAGACTCATCCTGCGTCTCTTTCTCATCCTGTTTAGACATTCGATTAGGCTCCTATGGGTTATAAACGGGAAGCAGGCTATTGCAAACGGCGCTTATTTTATCCTATTCTCCACGAGCGCCCGCACCCTTTTACAATCTTTTTACAAAAAGGCGCGGGCTGCATTTCAGTGGGCTTTCCTGTTCTCATAAATTCTGTCCGAAGAGTAAGCGAATGCAAGTTCCCCCACAGCAGATTACGCAAGAGAAGGTGCGTCGTTATCATTGTCCGGGCTGCGGCGCGGATTTACTGTTCGAGCCGAAGGGCGGCGCGCTGACCTGTCCCTACTGCGGCCACACGGAACGTATTCCGCAGAGCGCAGAGCAGATTGAAGAGCGCTCGTATGAAGAGTACCTCAGGCTTCGCCCCGAACAGTTGGAGCAGATTGCGCCGGGCGCGCTAGAAGTCCAGTGCAACAGCTGCGGCGCTCTAGTCACCTTCACGCCTCCCGAGGTTGCGCGCAACTGCGACTTCTGCGGCGCGGCCATCGTCGCGCAGCCCAAAACCGCAGACCCCATAGTTGCGCCCGAAGCCGTGCTTCCCTTCCGCTTGCAGAAGCAGCAGGCGACACAGGTTATAAGACAGTGGATTTCGTCCCGCTGGTTTGCGCCCGACGCCCTGAAGAAGTTCGCGCAGCACGAAGGCATAGACGGCGTCTACATCCCCTACTGGACTTACGACGCTTACACGACGAGCCACTACACGGGCCAGCGCGGCGAGTATTACTACGAGACCGAGTACTACACGGAGACAGACTCGCAGGGCAATCGTCAACAGAGGTCTAGACAGGTGCGACACACTCGCTGGCACAATGCTTCGGGCACGGTGCAGAGATGGTTCGACGACATACTTGTGCCCGCCACTCGCTCTCTGCCGCAGAACCGTCTGCTCGCGCTTGAGCCTTGGGACTTGCCGGAATTGAAGCCCTACGACCCGGCGTTTCTCTCCGGCTACAAGGCGCAGCGTTACCAGGTGACCCTGCCCGAAGGCTTCGAGATTGCCAAGCAGATTGCCTCGCGCGTCATAGAAGGGGACGTGCGCCGCGACATAGGCGGCGACGAGCAGCGCATCAGCAACGTGCAGACGCACTACTCTGGCATCACCTTCAAGCACATACTGATGCCCGTCTACGTCGGCGCGTACAGGCTGAACCAGAAGCTTTATCAGGTGGTAGTCAACGGTCGCACGGGCGAGGTGCAGGGCGAGAGACCCTATAGCTGGATTAAGATAGCGCTCTTCGTCATGATGATTCTCTTCGTCCTTGGCTTCTGTGCGCTCGTGGCATCAATCTTCGGCAACAACTAGAGAAGAAAATTAACAGGGATAGACAGGATGTACAGGATATAAGAAGAAGAACCATTTATTCTTTATCCTGTCTATCCTGTCCATCCCTGTTTGAATCCCGCTTTATTCATCGCTCGCGCATCTGAAGCCTGCGAAAGCTATGCGGAAGTGCCGGCGGAAGAAGTTGCGGAATGAGGTGCGAAGGAGCGGAGCCTGTGTGGCCCACGAGCCTCCGCGCAGCACCCTATGGTCGCCGTCGAACCATTCCTCGGAATACTCCGGATAGGGAAAAGGCTCGAAACCGGCGTAGCCTTCAAACTTGTCGCTAGTCCATTCCCAGACGTTGCCAGTCATGTCTAGACAGCCGTAGGGGCTCGCGCCTTCTGGAAAACTTCCCACGGGCGTAGTGCCCCAGAAACGAAAGCCGAAGTTAGCAACCTCTCTATCTTCCGGCACAGAATCACCGAAGGCGAAGCGACGCTTCCGCTTCTTCCCTTCGTCCCACGAAGCGGCCTTCTCCCACTCTGCCTCCGTAGGCAGACGTTTACCCGCAAAGCGCGCGTAGGCTTCAGCCTCGTACCAGCTTATGCCTGTGACTGGATGATTCGACTTAAGCTCCGCCTCTTCGAACATAGCTTTTTCGCGCCAGCCGGAGCCCGCGCGCGTCCAGTAGAGAGGCTGAGCCCACCCCTCTTGCTCTCTGTACGACCAGCCCTCTTCGGACCAGAGCTCGCGCCGCTCGTAACCGCCCTCTTCCACAAAGCGCGCGTACTCCGCGTTGGTCACGGGACATCTTGCGATTTTGAAAGCAGGGACGTGAACCTCCCGCACCGGCAGCTCGTTGTCATAAGCGAACTCGTCCCACACGGCTCCCATCTGAAACGTGCCGCCCGGAACCCGAACCATGTCGCCTGCGAACGGCTGATATGACAGGTCAGTACCGCCTGCGGTAGCGGGCGGTACTGACCTGTGCTTCTTCTTCTGCGGATCCAGAAGATGAAAGAGATAGGCGAGCGTTTCCTGATGCTGGTACTCGTGCTGAAGGACAAGGTGAAAGATGTAGGCGTTGCGAAGAAGCGGGTCTTCGTCATCGAGCCTCGTGTTATCTAGCACACGTAAAGCCTCGTCACGCACCTTCTCAAGATAGGTCTGCATCTCGCTTCGCGTCGGCAGATTCTTAGAGTTCTCGCGCGGCGTCCTGATAGGGTCGAAGATTCTCTCGTAACGCTCGTCCAAAGCATTCCGGCCCGCGAGCTTTTGCAGCAGCCAGTAGCCTTCAAAGACTCCCATGTGGGCCAGGTGCCAGATAATCGGGCGAAAGCCGAAGCCGGGGCTCTCGTGCAGGTCGCTCTCGCGCGCCAAATCGAAAAGCTCAAGCGTCTGCTCGCGCGCCTCCTTCATCAAACGACGAATCTCTTCCGCCTTCTCAGTCGCCACAGCTTTTGAAGCCACCTCCGAAAATCCGCTCGCGTTCTCGCGCACGTATCACAATACGAACTGTTTGAGCTATCATAGCAGAGTCTGAGATAGGCTGAAGCGCGGGTAATTCTTTTTCCGTCTGTAACCCTTCCTTGTGGAGAACAAAAGGTGTCGCAAGTCTCTTCGGTTCATCCGTCGGATGACCGCCTTATCATACGCGACCTCGCAAGCTCAAAGGCCCTGACGAGCTTTGCCGAAGACGTGCGCGCGGGGCTTCTCTCGCGCCCGCGCAAACTCTTTCCCAAGTACTTCTACGACGAGCTTGGCTCTCAACTCTTTGAGGCCATCTGCCTGCTGCCCGAATACTACCTGACGCGCGCAGAGGACGAGATTATAGAGCGCTACGCGGAGGAAATCGTCGCCGAGGTTCCCGGCCCCTTACGGCTGGTTGAGATGGGCAGCGGCAGTGCGTCCAAGACGCGCCGCATCATCGAAGCGATTTTGAAAGAGCAGCAGGAGCTTCTCTATGTGCCTGTGGACATCTCCGCCACGGCGCTTGAGACAAGCTCGCGCGTGCTGCTTCAGGCTTACCCGCGCCTCAGCATCAACGCGCTCGCGGGTGATTACTACAGCGGACTGAACGCGCTCGCGTCTTCACGCGCACAGCACGAGACGCGCACGCTCGCGCTCTTTCTGGGCTCGAACATAGGTAACTTCGACGCGGGCGAGGCGCGCGAATTTCTTCACGCCTTGCGACGCGTGCTTCGGCCTGGCGACGCGCTTCTGCTCGGCGCGGATTTGAAGAAGGAGCGCGGCGTGCTTCAGGCGGCCTATGACGACTCGCTCGGCGTGACGGCCGCTTTCAACCTGAACCTGCTGGTCAGAATCAACCGCGAGCTTGGCGGGGATTTCGACCTCAGCGCCTTTCGTCACCACGTGCGCTACGACGAAGAGGCTGGGCGCATAGAGATTTATGCTGAGAGTTTGCGCCGTCAGGTCGTGAATATCCGGAGCCTCGGCCTTGAAGTTGAGTTTGAAGAGGGCGAGCTTGTACATACGGAGAACTCTTACAAGTACGACATGGAAGACCTCGCGCGGCTGGCCGCAGAGACGGGCTTCCGCATCTCGCGCACGTGGCTGGACTCTATGCAGCGCTTCAGCAGTAACCTTTTCGTTGCCTCGCCTGAATGAAGCTTGAAGCAAAGAATCATTTTGCCGGAAGACTTTATTATGAAGAAGGATAAGAACGGCGCATCACACCTCGCCTGCGATGAGAAGGCGCAAGAGACTGCCGTGAACGACGATGCCGGACGGGGCGAGCTGTTCCCTCTTTTGACAGACCGCGTGACGAAGCGGGACGTGGCGCTCTTTGTAGAGAACCTCAGGCGCGGCGCGAAGGCACGCACGGAATGGATGACGGGCATAGAGTTCGAGCTGTTCGGATACGACGAGCGGCGCGGGTTTGCGCGCCTCAGTCCTACGCAGGTGCAGCGAGTGCTCGCGGGCTTTGCTCCTTCATCGAACGACCTCGTCTACGAAGACGGCGTGCTGGTGGAGGTCAACGCGGGACAGATGAATCGCCTGACGGTAGAGCCGGGCGGGCAGATTGAGTTCTCGGGCGCGCCGCAGCGAACGCTCCTCGACGTTGAGCGAGAGGTGCGCCGCTACCTTTCGCGCTTAAGAGAGATTGCGGAGGGCAACTCTTTAGTCTTCCTCGCCGCCGGCTTCGACCCCTTCAGCACGCTCTCGGAGCAGCGATGGTTCCCCAAGGCGCGCTACCGTGTGATGCGCCCGTTCCTCAAGTCGCGCGGCACGCGCTCCTGGGACATGATGACGCGCACCTGCGCCGTGCAGGCTAATCTTGATTACGGCACGGGCGAAGACTTGGCGAAGAAATTTCTGGTGGGCAATCGGCTGGCTTCGGTCGCCGCGGCCATCTTCGCCAACTCGCCTTTCGAGGACGGTCGGCCCTCAGGCTACAAATCCACGCGCGCTCTTGCGTGGCTCATGACGGACGACGCGCGCACGGGCTGCTCGCCTCCGGCGCTTCTGGAGAAGTTCACGCCGGAAGAGTTCGTCGCTTACGCCATGGAAGTTCCAATGATATTCGCGCAGCGCGACGGGCTCTATCTGGACGGCCCTGCGGGGATGAAGTTCGGAGACTTTCTTGAGCGAGGCTCGGAGTGCGTCGAGCCCGTCTTCGGCGACTGGGCAGACCACCTGACGACTATCTTCACGCATGCGCGACTCAAGCAGCACATAGAATTGAGAAGCGCCGACTGCGGCTCGCTTGAGATGGCCATGGCGGCGCAGGCGCTCTGGAAAGGGCTCATGTATGACGAAGCTTCGCTCGACGAAGCTCTACGCATCGCGCCTGCGCTCAAGCCGGAAGAGATGCGCGCTCTTGAAGAGGCTGTGGCGCGCGACGGGCTTCAGGCCGTGGAGTGCAACGTGCACGTTCTGCCGCTCGCCAAAGAGATGATAAGGCTCGCGGCCGAAGGACTCGCACGCTTCGCGCCCGAGGAGGTGAAGCACCTGGACGTGCTCTTCGAGCGGGTCTTGAAAGAAGAGCTTTGTCCCGCAGACATACTGCTCAGAAACTGGCACGGCTCGTGGCATGGGAACGTCCGTCCGGTCATCGAATACCTGCGCATAGCCTGAAAGAGAATCGATTCATTGAATCAAACGGATAAATCGCTCCCTCTCGTAGAGTTTCGACGCACGAGCTACAGCATCGCGGAGAAAAGCGCTCCCATCATCTCAGACCTCAGCTTCACGGTAGAGCGCGGCGAGCGACTTGTGCTCTTAGGCGAATCGGGCTGCGGTAAGACTACCACCTTAAAGCTCATCAACCGGCTGCTCCTGCCGACTGCGGGCGAGGTGCTGGTAGAAGGAAAGGCCACGACCCACTGGGACGCGATTCGACTCCGCCGCATGACGGGCTACGTGATTCAGGAGGGCGGGCTGTTTCCGCACTTCACGGTGGAGCGCAACGTCTCGCTCGTCCCTTCTCTGGAAGGCTGGCCAGAGGAGCGCACACGCTCTCGCGCACACGAACTGCTTGAGATGGTGGGACTGCCTCCCGCGACCTTTGCCTCGCGCTTCCCGCGCGAATTGTCCGGCGGGCAGCGCCAGAGAGTCGGCGTTGCGCGTGCGCTCGCCTCAGACCCTCAGCTTCTCCTGATGGACGAGCCCTTCGGCGCTCTGGACCCACTGACGCGCGAGTCAATCCAGAGAGAGTTCAAAGAGCTGAGCACAACTCTTAAGAAGACCGTCATACTCGTAACGCACGACGTGCGCGAAGCCCTCAGGCTAGGCACGCGCATAGCGCTCATGAAAGCGGGCCAAATCGTCCTGCTCAGAGCGCCGCAAGATTTTCTTCAAGCCGAAGACGCTTACGCGCGCCGCTACATAGAAACGATGACAATAAATGCAGAAGGCAGAGTGCAGAATGATGAATGAATTGCTAATTCAACTTGAATTATTTCTTTAATTCATCACTCTGCACTCTGCCTTCTGACTTGCTCTTTTATGGATTTTCTTCAGAGAAACTGGCCGGACATTCTCTCGCACACGGCGGAGCACCTGTGGCTCGTCTTCATCTCGACGGGGCTCGCGGTGCTGATAGGCATCCCGCTCGGCGTTCTGCTGACGCGCTACAAGCCCTTGCGCGCTCCCGTCCTGGGCTTCGCCTCCGTCATGCAGACGGTGCCCAGCCTTGCTCTCTTCGGCTTTCTCATCCCGCTCCCATTCATAGGCGGCATAGGCGCACGCACGGCCATCATCGCGCTCGTGCTCTACGCGCTTCTGCCAATCATACGCAACACCGTGACGGGCATCTTAGGCATAGACCCGCCCGTGCGCGAAGCTGCCGTAGGCATGGGCATGACCGATTGGCAGATTCTGCGGCAGGTGGAGTTGCCGCTCGCGGCCGGAGTGATTCTGACGGGCGTGAGGGTCGCAGTAGTCATCACCATAGGCGTCGCCGTGATAGCGGCTGCGGTCGGCGCAGGCGGACTTGGCGAGTACATCTTTCGCGGCCTCAGGCAGAACAACAACCAGCTGCTTTGGACGGGCGCTGGCATCTCGGCCGTCATGGCTCTGGCGGCGGACTTTCTGCTCGGCCTGCCCGAAAGATATTTCGACACGAGAGCCGGGCGCGTGAAGGAGCAGAGGGGCCGCGCCGTCTTTCAAAGAATCGCGCTGGGCGTAATCGCCGCTCTGCTAGTCATAGGTCTGGGAGCTTTCGTCTTCAACAAGTTCTCCGCTTGGCGCGCGGCGCGCACTTCGGCAGGGCAGAGCGAGCAAAGCAGTCGCGTTCGAGTAGGCTCAAAGGATTTTACAGAGTCAGTGCTGCTGGCGGAGATGCTCGCGCAGATGCTGGAAGCGCGCGGCGTGCAGGTGGAGCGGCAGTTCGAGCTTGCTGGCAATCTCACGCACACGTCGCTCGTGGCGGGCAGCATCGACTGCTATCCGGAATACACTGGCACGGCCTACACGGCCATACTACAGCACGCGCCCATAACAGACCCGCGCGCCGTCTACGAGCAGGTCAGGCGCGAGTATGAAGAGAAGTTCAAAGTCTCCGTGAGCGAGCCTCTGGGGTTCAGCAACGACTTTGCGATTCTGGTGCGGGGCGCGGAGGCGCGTCGCCTTGGGCTCAAGACCATCTCGGATGCTGTGCCGCACGCGCGCAACTGGCGCGCAGGCTTCGGCCAGGATTTTATGTCGCGCGCGGACGGCTACAGCGGCTTCGTGCGCGCCTACGGCTTTCGGTTCACGCAGCAGCCGCGCGAGATGGACTTGTCTCTCACCTATCGCGCTCTCGCAGCCGCACAGGTTGACATCATCGCGGGCAACTCCACGGACGGCCTCATCAGCGCCCTTGACCTCTTTCAACTCGAAGACGACCGCCGATACTTTCCGCCCTACGAGGCGGTCTTTCTCTCGCGCATGGACGCCGTCTCGCGCACGCCCGCTCTCGCTGATGCGCTCAAACGCCTCGGCCACGCCATCACCACCGAGGAGATGCGCCGCCTCAACTACCAGATTGACGGAGAAAAACGTGACCGAAGACAGGTCATAAGCGACTGGCTCAAAAGCAAAGGACTTTAAAAGCAATGCAGAAGGCAGAGTGCAGAATGATGAATTAAAGAAATGATTCAACTTGAATAATTCTTTTCATTCATCACTCTGCACTCTGCCTTCTGCATTGTCTTTTGATATTCTTTGTTTAGAATTGAAAAGGTGAATTGCAAGGGGTGGATTTATGGCTCTGCTTGAGCACGAGATTGATATTGCTACGGGTAGGCGCGCGGCTGACGGGCATGTGCGTATCTCCGTCTTTGCGGAAGGGCTGCTGGTGCTGACGGTGGAAGGCACGGGCGAGCGTGTCCCGGCTCTGCTTCTGACCGTGGAGCAGGCGCGCAAGCTTCAGCATGCGCTTGAGGATTTGATTCCGCACGCCGACAGCGACGTGAAGGCTGCTGCCGCCTCAGACCCTTGGGACGGCACAGAGCGCAGGACAAGGGCGTAGATGAAAGTCCTGCGATAAAAGCATAGGGAGCGCGAGCCGGGCGTTTTTCGCCACGGGCCGCGCTCCCTAATTAGGTTGGAAGCTATTTACTTCTTCTCCAGCTTGACCACCACAGGCTCATCTAGCGTTGCAGGGTCAACGACAATCTCCTGCGTCTTATAGCCTTTGGCCTTCACCTTCAGTTTGAGCTTGCCCATGTGAATCGGCAGCAGCGCTATCACGCCGTCCCTGTTCACCTGCCCGTAGGACTCGCAAAACTGGTCTCCGTTCCAGATGGAGCTGAGATTGACATAGGCGGTCGGCACGGGGTTGCCGTTCATGTCCTCTACTTCAATGACGGCGCGGCCTATGCCTTCGGCACCTTCGGGCGCGCGACCCATCTTGAGCAGTTCTTCGGTGGATTTCGTCTCGTTCGGCCCCTGCTGGGCAAGTCCCATGCTGAAAGCAGCGACGATGATGAGGGCTGCAAAGAATAGTTTACGCATCTCTTTTTCTAATGCTCCTTATTGAAAAATCTTGCCTTATGGAAGATGGATAATTCGGGTTTGTCTGCTGTGTCGCGTGGCGTGGCCTGCGGGGAAAAACAGAACTACATTAGTCGCACTGGCGTGGCTAAAAGTTGCCCCGGCACCTCCCCCAAACGGGAAGCCGCCACGTCATTGATTATAGCGGCTTCGCTCGGGAAATTGGAAGAATAATTCCGGCAGGCTCTAATTTGAAGGCGGATTCAAACAGGATGGACAACATATACAGGATAAAGAAATGACAATTACTTATTTTTTATCCTGACAATCTCTGTCCATCCCTGTTAATTTCTTCCTCTTTCCCTTGCCTTCAAACTGTCTTTCGCGCGAAACTTGGGCTTAAGTCCAGACCATAGAGGAAGAAGTTTTTGGGCGCGAAAGAGATTGACACGGGCCGGGCGCAGGCAGAAGAAGCGGAAGAGGAGCGACGCGCGGGACGCCGCTTCGCCATTATCCTGGGCGCATCCATCCTGCTCCTGTTCGCACTGACGGTCGCCGCGCTCTACCTAATCTTTAAGAGCAGAACGAGGCAACGCGCACAGGCTCCCGTGAGCGCCGCCGAAGCCGTAAGAAGAAGGAGTTTTTTATGACGCTTATTGACCTGCTTATCTTGCTTCTCATCGCGGGGCTCTGCGGCTCGCTGGGCCAGGCCATCAGCGGTTATTCGCGCGGCGGCTGTCTGGTCTCAATCGCGCTCGGCTTTATAGGCGCGCTCATAGGCATGTGGATAGCTCGGCAGATGGGGCTACCGGAGCTCTTTACGGTTCCAATCGGCGGCACGCGCTTTCCCATCATCTGGTCAATCATTGGCTCCGCCATCTTCGTCGCCATCATCAGCCTGATTGCCAGAAGCAGAGCCTGAGAGAGCTCGAATTTCGCGGGTCAATGATGAATAGAAGAGCCGTTCATCATTCACTCGTCATTTGCCCTTTTTTCGGTTACACTCACTTAAACTTTTCAGGCGCTCTTAAGGTTTTTGATTTGCACGGAACCGGCGCGGCCGGGCCTTCTTCTTGAGAGGGCCGGAAGCGTTCAGGTTGAGCTTTCTTCTCTTTCTTCTTATGACTGCTGGCGGAACGAAATCATCTAATGGACGCGCCGCGCCCGACCTCTCGGATTTTCGCAGGAGGTATCCGCTGACCGTTGCAAGCTTCGGCTCGCTAGGTAATCGTGAAGCGTGGCTGAAGGCCATCTGGGAGACGGATGCGCGCTGGCGTCGATTGATGACGCCCTGGGGCGGACGCCAGCCCGTAGAAGAGGTCGTGGTACAAGGCGCGCCGCCTTCAAGGCTTGAAGTCGAAGCGGAGTTCGAGATTATTTACGCGGGCGGTGTGCTGGGCCTGCTGCACGCGGCCGTGATGGCCTCGCGCTACGGAAGGCGCGTGATGGTCTTCGACGCAGAGGAGGTGGGCCGCGCGGGCCGCGACGTGAATCTCTCCCAGGAAGACCTTGAAGAGTTCGAGCGCGCGGGCCTCTTCAGCAAAGAAGAGACGGAGCGCGCGGTCGTCAATCGCTACCGCTCGGGCTTCGTCAAATTTCACGACGCGGCCTCGCGCGTGAAGGCCCCGCCTCTATGGATGAGCGGCGTGCTGGACGTGGCTCTCGATGCCGACAGGCTGCTTGGGCTCGCGGCCTCTAAGATAAAAGCCTCTGCGACCGAATCCGTCATGATTGATGGACAAAGACTGGTGCGCGTCTACGTTGAGCCCGACCGCGTCACGGTCGAGACAGAGGACGCACGCACTCGTCGTCACAGATTGTTCGCAGCGCGTCTCTTCGTTGATGCCACGGGCGCTGAATCGAGCGTCGGGCGGCAGCTAAACAGTCATCAGGCTATAACGCACGTCTGTCCTACCGTGGGAACTGTAGCTCGCGGCTTTGTGCGCGGCGAAGAGCCTGAGAAGGTAGACTTTCACGTGGGCGAGATTCTGGTGAGCAACGAGGACGCCGCAGACCATAGACAGCTAATCTGGGAAGGCCTCGCGGGAAACCCTTCTCGCGACGAGTACACGACCTCTCTCTTCTTCTTCGACGCTATCGACTCGCCCGCAGACAAATCGCTGCTGGCCCTTTTCGAGCGGTACTTCGAGACCGTCTCGCGCTACAAGCAGACGGGCGCGCAGTGGAGAGTCAAGCGTCCTGTCTTCGGCTTTCTCCCAAGCTCGCAGCAGCACGGCCTGAGCCAGCAGCGTGTCACCGCCTCCGAGCGCGTGATGCTCATAGGCGGCGGAGCACAGGTCGTCACCAACCCGCTCGGCTCCGGCTTCGGCTCCTTCGTCAGAAACCTGAAGCGGCTGACGCACCTCACAGATTTGGCCCTGAAGGCAGACCTCGTGGACGCAGCCTCGCTCTCGGAGATTAACCGCGACGAGCCAAGGGTCGCGCAAATCTCAAGCCTCGCGGAGTTCTTAAGGCCTACGCCAAGGAGCGCGCCTGCGACTGTCAACGAGACGCTGAACGCCGTGATGGCGGCGCTGCATGATTTGGACGAGAGAGTGCGCCGCGAGATGTTTCAGAATCGCATGACGTGGGCAACGCTCAAGAATCTGTTGAGCCGCACGGCCAAGCTCTACCCTCGCATCTTCCAGCGCATGCGCGAGCACCTTGGCGCGCGAGGCACCTTCTGGTGGCTGACGCAGGTCGCGGGCGTGGTGCTTCAGGAGAAGCGCGGCACAAGGGAGCGAGCATTGCCGGAAGCTAACGTCTCATCCGAAGAGCCCTCGGAAGAGTTCGCGCGCCAGCTCCGCCTCTACAAAAATCGACAGGGCGCGAGTAGCTCTTAAAGAACCACCCGACGCCCTGCCGGTTCATCTATCTGCCAGTGAGGCTAGAGACCTTCAGCCTCAGCCTCCTCCGGTTCCGCCTCCGCCGGTCGGCGGGTCAGCATCCGAACCTGTGGTAAGGCCCCCTCCGGTTCCACCTCCACCCGTGGGCGGGTCGGCGTCCGCAGTGGAACCGAAGCCTTGCACCTCGTCGGTCGTAGAACTGGTCTGCGTCTCATCCGGTGCCGGGTCTTGTGTTGATTCATCGACCATTGTTTTACTCTCCTTTATGGGCTAGTTACTCTGCGGCTCGACTGTAAAGGCTGCGCCGAGCTGCTTGATGTAAAGTTGTACGTCGGTACGTTCCGCATAAGACTTGAACGTATCGGGCCTCCATTTTTGTCTAAGTGATGAGAGAATCTCTGCGGCCTTCGACATCTGGGCATCGGCCGCGCTCTGGTCTCCTTTTCTCTGGCTGGCACGAGCGGCAATCAGCCACGCGCGCCACTCGGACATCTGCTGCTCTCCCAGAGCAAGGCGCTCCTGAGCGCGCAGGGCGTTCTCAATCGCGCCCGCGTCGTCTCCGTTCTCATACTTCGCTTCGGCCATAGCCAGCAGAGCGCCCGAGACGAGCGCCGCGTCGCCTGCGCGCGTGGCAAGCTCAAGCGCCTCCTGACAAGAGGCCATGCCCTCGCGCTTTGCGCCCGAGAAGATTTGAGCCAGCCCTAGCGTGTACTTGGCGGACGCAGCGATGTTGATGTATAGCGAGCCTGCGACTTCTATGGCCTGCTTTGCCCTCGCTATGGCCTCCGGAAAGAGCCGCTCGCTCAAGGCCATCTGCGCGTAGTTCAAATAGACCTCGGCCATCAGCGACTTATTAAGGCTCTCGGGCTTGGTGACTACGTCCAGAACTCCCTTGAAAGCATCCTTTGCATCGGCATAGCGGCCCAGCCGCCAGTAGATGGTGCCTCGATTGTGCTGGTTGTAGGTGATGTTCAGCGCGGAGCTGCCCTGCTGTTTGAAGATGGCGTAGCTCTGGTCGTGATAGTCCAGAGCCTCCGGCAGCTTCTCCTGCTCGAACAGAACGGCCGCTATCTCTCCGTAGGTGTAAGCCCTGTCGACAGGACTGTTGGCTTGATTATCAAGGTCCAGCTTCTGTTGCAGAGCATCGAGCGCCCCCTTGTAATCTCCCTTCTGGCGGCGGGCGCGGCCCAGGTTGACATAACAGGTCGCTACGTAGCGGCGATAGTTCGCCTGCTGAAAGAAGGACATCGCCTGATTTATGTAGGCGAGCGCTTCGTCCGTGCGAAACTGCTGTATGTATAAGCCTCCAAGGTTGAGGCGGCTGATGGCTTCGCGCCAGTGCGCCTTGTTACGTGTCGAAAAATCCAGCGCCTGCTTGTAATACTTCTCTGCTTCTCCGTACTCGCCGCTTAGCTGATAAGCGCGGCCCAGATTGATGAGGCCGCTCGTGGCTAGATTTTCCAGCCCGCGCTGCTGCGCGAACTCAACGGCCTCGCTCGCGTACTGATGAGCCTTCGCCGCAGAGCCCTGCATCTGGTAGGTCTGGCTCATGTCGAGCTGCGCGTAGATTTGCTGCGACTCGTTGCCGGTGGTGCGCGCCGAATCGAGCGCTTTCTGCAACTGCTCCTGCGCCGCGCCCAGATTGCCCAGGCCCCTTAAGAGCAGGCCGCGCTGGTACAGGACTTCCGTGCGACCCTCTATGTTGCTGAGCTGGTTATAGAGGGTTTCCGCGTGGTCAAGCGAAGAGTTGGCGCTTCCCACGTCCAGCCTGCGGCTGTAGAGAGTTCCTATGCGCAGGTAGGCCGTTGGATACTGCATGTTAAGGTCAGTGGCCTTGCTGTAGCTCTCTATGGCCTTGTCTATCTCATCTATGTTCTGGTAGGCGCGTCCCAAATCGACGTAGGCCTGCGCCTTATCTTCGGCGGGCGAGCGCTCTACTATCTCTTTATAGTTCTTGATGGCGGTCGGAAAGTCCCGGGTATAGGTCGCAAGCACTGCGTCCAGATAAAGCGCGTCCGTTGTCGGCAGCACGGCGCTGTCAGGAACCAAGCGCTTGACCATTACCATCTCGCGCCCGGCGCGCTCCGAATAATCAAGCTCCATCCAGCTTTCCGCCAGTCGAGCGTGCGCCAGTGCGAACTGCGGGTCTATCTCGACGGCCTTGCCGAGCAGGTTGCTGGCCTTATAGAAAGCGCCGTCGCGCAGGGCCTCCGTGCCACGGTCGTACCACTGCTTTGCCTCTGCGGACGGGACGTGAGCCTTCGGGCGCGTCAACTGCACCACCGCGAAAATCCCCAGAGCGACCGCCGCAAACACTATCAAGAGAGTAAAGTAGGAGAGGCGAGGCCGTCGCATCGTCTCCGAGATGGTTCTGAGCGCGCTTGAGCGCAGCGTAGGCTGTTGCGGGTCGGCCAGCCGCTTCGTCAGCACCACTTCGTCCTTCAGCTTCTCTCTTACGCCGCGCAGGTCGTTGAGCATCTCTCGCGCCGACTGGTAGCGCGCATCAGGACGCTTGGCCAGCGCCTTCATGGTGATGCGGTCAAGCTCGGGCGGGATGCGCTGGTTGAATTTAGAAGGCGGCGGCGGGTCGATGTGTATTATCTGCGCGCCAATCTCTATGACGCTTCCGCCCGAGAAGGCCGGCCGCCCGGCTATGCACTCGTAGAGCAGAGCGCCCAGGGCGAAGATGTCGCTTCGCGGGTCAACGTGCGCGCCCATGGCCTGCTCGGGCGAGAGATAAAGCGGGGTGCCTACGACGACGCCGCTGCGCGTTCTGGTAGCGAGAAGCGTCTGCGCGTCCGGGTCGGCCGTCACCTCTTCCTCGTCAAAGTGCTTGGCGAGCCCGAAGTCCAGCACCTTTGCGACCCCGCGCTCGTTGATGATGACGTTCGACGGCTTGATGTCGCGGTGGACTATGCCGCTCTCGTGCGCTTCTGAGAGCGCTTCCGCGACCGACTCTATAATCTCCACGGCGCGCTTCAGAGTAAGCTCGCCTTTATAGAGCAGGTCCGAGAGGTCTTCGCCCCTGACCAGTTCCATGACGATGAAGGGCTGGCCGTCGCCTGCCTCGCCGTACTCGAAGATGGTGGCTATGTTGTGATGGCTGAGAACAGAGACGGAGCGCGCCTCTCTCAGAAAACGCGCGCGGTAGTGATGCTCGTCCGTCTCTTTATTGAGGAACTTGATGGCGACCTTTCGCCCCAGGTGCAGGTCTTCGGCCAGATAAACCACACCCATCCCGCCTTCGCCTAGTCTTTCAAGTACGCGGTAATGGGAAACTATCTGGTTTATCATTTTGTTTCTATCCCGGACTTCCTTTGATTCCCGAAAGAGAGAGAAGAAGTTTCTTACGCGGGCCGCGGCTTGAATGGGCGCGGCTTCGACTTTGAAAGGACTCCGTCGAGAGAGAGAGCGCTATTTCTGTTCGGCGGCTATTCTGCTCCAAAGCCGCAGGGATTTCAAGATAAATCTGGGAATGGGTGACGTGCGTCAGGTGACAGGTTCGGGGGAAAGAAAAACGGCTCGATTTTCTTCCCGGCACCCGCTTATCTTCTCTCTTGCCTTTCGCGCTTGTTGTGGGGCATACTTCACTTTGTTAGATTCCTGCTCTCGCGCGCCAGCCGATTCTGGAGAGCGCTCAGTCCTGGGTAGCCGAAAAGCGACGACCGGCTTGAAGAGGAGAGAGTGAGGCCCTGTTTGTCAACTTGTTAGAAGCCGCTCTCGCTAGTTTTGTCAGAGCAAACGGGCACGTCGCGTGTCGCCGGACTGGGTTAGAGTGCTCCCCGCCTTCGATGTCGGTGATTCAACCATAAAGCCCGCGCTTCCTTTAACGATAAGGATACAGATACGAATGGCTACGAAACTATACGTCGGAAATCTCTCTTTCCGCACGACGCAAGAAGACCTGCGCGAGCTGTTTGCTCAGGCAGGCACGGTTGAATCGGCCTCTGTCATAGAGGATCGCGAGACGGGACGCTCGCGCGGCTTCGGCTTCGTAGAGATGGCGACGCAGGAGGAAGCGCAGGCGGCTATAGAACAGTTTAACGGTAAGGAGTTCAACGGTCGCAACCTGACGGTCAACGAGGCCCGCCCGCGCA
>DATELK010000180.1:0-2074 GCA_035276685.1 Pyrinomonadaceae bacterium
GCAGGCGGTACTGTCCTGTTCAAACTAGATGATGATTAATAAAGCTTCCGGCCCTCTTCGCGCACTTGCGCTCGTTCTGCTTCTCTCATTCACCTCTATCGCGCCCGCTTTCGGGCAAACTGCGCGGCCTGCTGTTCCGGCTATTCCCTCTTTACGCGAGCAGGCCGATATGCAGCAGCAGTGGCTGAAGGCGCGGCTTGAGCGCGTGCTGCCCGCGCTGATGCGCAAGCACAAGGTTCAGATGTGGCTCGTCATCTGCCGCGAGTACAACGAAGACCCCGTCTTCTTCTCGCTCGTCTCGCCCACTGTCTTCGCCGCGCGCCGCCGCACCATCTACGTCTTTTATGACAGGGGCGAAGAGAAGGGAATAGAGCGCCTCGCCATTGGCGGAGGCTCGAACGGCGGCCTCTACACGGTCTACAGAGACCCGGAGGTTGAGAACCGGGAGATTTACGGCGAGGGCCAGTGGGCGCTTCTGAAAAAGCTCGTGGCGGAGCGCAACCCCACCAACATAGCCGTCAACATCTCATCCACGCACGCCTTCAGCGACGGCCTCTCCGCAGGCGAGCGCGAGAAACTGGAAGCCACACTCGGGCCGGAATACGTGAAGCGCATAGTGCGCGCGGAGAACCTGCCGCTTGAGTACATAGCCGTGCGATTGCCCGAGATGCTGCCCACCTACAGGCGTATGATGGAGGTCGTGCATGCGCTCATTGCGCGTGCCTTCTCGAACGAAGTCATCACGCCGGGGAAGACGACGAATCAGGACGTGGTCTGGTGGCTGCGCCAGCAGGTCGCTGACCTTGGCCTGGGCACGTGGTTTCAGCCTTCTGTCAGGGTGCAGCGCGCCAATCGAACCGGCGTCAATCTGCTTGAGACAGACACCGTCGTCATAGAGCGCGGCGACGTGCTTCACGTAGATTTCGGCATCACCATGATGCGGCTCAACACGGACACGCAGCACATGGGCTACGTCCTGCGCGAAGGCGAAAAGGACGTGCCCGCCGGAATTAAGCGTGCTCTGGCAAACGCCAACCGTCTTCAGGATTTGCTGATGGAGAGAATACGCGCGGGCAAGACGGGCAATGAAGTTCTGGCGGAGACGCTCGCCGCCATGCGCGCCGAAGGCATCAACGGCTCCGTCTATACGCATCCCGTCGGAGAGCATGGCCACGGCGCTGGCCCCTTGATTGGTCTATGGGATAGGCAGCAGGGCGTGCCCGGTCGCGGCGAGGTGCAAGTTATACCCGGCACCTGGTTCTCCATAGAGCTTTCGGCCACGACTCCCGTCCCCGAATGGAACGGGCAGGCTCTCTGGGTAGGACAGGAAGAGGACGCCGCAATCGACGAGCAGGGAAGAATCCAGTGGGTGCTCAGGCGACAGACCGAATATCATCTGGTGAAATGACCGCGCGACAATCCGGCTGACAGCGCTTGACTCTTAGTTCTCTCTAAAAACCAGCACCTTGATAGGATTGCTTTTGACGTAAGCCTCGCCTTTGAATAAGAAGGTGTCCCCCTTGGTCTGATGAATTGCCTTGAGGCTCTGTTCATCAACGTCGGTCTTGTATTCCTCGAAAGCAAGCTCGCCGAGGTCACCCTCGTCGTCGTCTTCGTATATTCCGGCGGTAACTTTATCGCCGTTGTTGGTAGCTAACTGCAAGCTTATGATTTTAGCTGAAAGGTCTGCTTCATCTTTCTCGCACGTCAACTCCAGACCTTTCACGGAACTCATGGTGATGGCATAAACTCTGGTGGTCTGGTTGGAAGGCGGTGCCTTGGCCGCCGTCTTAGCCGCAGCCTTCGCTGGTGTTTTGGTGCCGGTTGTTGCTCCGTTCGAGCCTTTCTTACTACTGGCCTTAGAGCCGCCTTTTTTAGTCGTAGCCATCTCAGCTTCTCCTTAATCTTCCTGTCCGTTGTCTACTATAGCTTGATCGATTTTTTCTACTAGCCCGGCGTTGTTCGCCTTCGTGGCCTTTCTTCTAATCCCAACGAGGGCATTTCTCAACTTAACTCCATCCGTGTCGGACGAAGACACGCCCGCATCCTGTAGCTCCTTCGCGACATCTTCGTC
>DATELK010000181.1:0-5825 GCA_035276685.1 Pyrinomonadaceae bacterium
TCCTATTGCTGTGCGCTTTGCCTGTGGCTTCTGGAAGCGGGCCGGAGGTTGAGATTGTAGCGGTCGGGGACATCCTGCTTGACCGTGGCGTGGCGCGCAGGATTGAGCGCGAAGGCACGCGTGCTGTTTTCTCGCGCGTCAGGGATACAGTCTCTGGCGCAGACCTCTCTTTCGGTAATCTGGAATGTCCCGTCACGATAAGGTGCGAGCGCGGCAGTCAAAGAATCGCTTTCAGGGCGAGGCCACGCTACACGGAGGCGCTCATTGACGCGGGCTTCGACATACTCTCGCTCGCCAACAATCACAGCATGGACTGCGGCGGCGCGGGATTGCTTGAAACGATTCGTAATCTAAATGCGAGCGGCTTGCGCTCAAGCGGCGCGGGCCGCACGCGCAAAGAGGCGGAAGCGCCTGTGCTCCTGAACGTGAAGGGAATCAGAATCGCCTCTCTGAGCTTCACGATGATTGCGCCTCCCACGGGCCGCCCTCCGAATGATAACGAGCCGTCGGTCGCCATTGCCTCGCGCTCAAGCGTTGAGAGCGCAATCGTGTCTGCCAGAAGAGACGCGGACGTGGTTATAGTCTCGCTTCACTGGGGAGTCGAGTATTCATCCAGACCCTCTGCCGAGCAGGTCTCGCTTGCCCACGCGGCTGTAGAAGCGGGTGCTGATGTCGTCTTAGGCCATCACACTCACACGCTCGCGGGGCTGGAGGTAATCAGGCGGCGCTCGGGCACTGGAGGCACACGCTATGCTCTCGTTGCCTACTCGCTCGGAAACTTCGTCTTCGATTCGCCGCGCTGGCTGGGCAAGAGAGTCACGGAGAGCGCCGTCCTTCGCTTCAGGTTGAGCCGCGCAGGTGTCGTCAAGGCAGAGCTCCTGCCCGTCGTCCTTGAAGACTACCTGCCGCGTCCCGCAAACTCTACGGAAGCCCGCAGCATCCTCTCGCGCCTCGCCACTCTCTCGGCAGAGCTGAACACAGAGATGACGAACGGGCAAATCAGCCTGCGATGACTCAGTCTCTTTCCGTGCTGTCGTCTTCCGGCCTGAGGCCGTCGCCTATCCAGGTCAAGGCGCGCATGCTGGCGGGCAAGCCTATGGTAGTGATGGCCAGCACCGCGACGTGCTTCATCTCTTCGGGCGTGAGCCCTGCCGCGAGAGCATTCCTCACGGCCGAGTGCGTGCCGCCTTCAAGCCCCGCGCCCACGGCCAGCGCCAGCTTCACCAGCCGCCGCGACCTTTCGTCCAAAGGGCCAGCCCTGTGACAGCTATCGCCAAGCTCTGTGAAAGCCCGCCACACCTCTTTGTAATCGTCCCTGAATCCCCTCACGGGCGATGGAAGTTCTGCGCTCACTTCTTGCTTCCCCTCTCTTGTTTGAAATGTGTGTGAAGCAACATATCACAAAGCTTCAATGGATGACCTCGCGCGCCGCGCAGAAAAAAAGCTCATGCTAGCAGAGTGTGCCTCTGCGAGCATGAGCTTTTAACTTTCTGACCGACTGAATGAAAGGCTTACTTGCTGCCCTTCTTCTCCTTCATGTCCTTCATGTCGGCGTCCGTGCCCTCTTTGCCGCTCCCGGCCGAAAGCGATTCTATCAAGTCAGAGCCGGGGCCGAAGTTAAACTTCCAGTCCTCGCCCTCTTTAATCAGGTAGACGACGTGCCACTTGTTATTGCCGTCCTTGAACTCCATCCTGATGCCGCCGTCGTCCTGCTGCTCTACGTTGCGAGTCTCGGGCTTCTCAGGCACGGGGTTCCTGGCTATGCCTTCCTTGATGATGTCGTCGACTGTGCGCTTCTCGCGGTCGGCTATGCCCTTCAGCATCTCCATGTAGTCTTTCGAGATAGTCTTTTTGAAAGCCTCCAGGTCGCGCGCCTTCGCCGCGTCATAAGCCACTTTGAAAGTCCCTTCGGGGGTCTTCATGTTGGCCGGGGCCGCAGGCTTGGTGTTGGCGTTAGCCGTCGAGGTGTTGGCCGTCGTGTTGGTGGTCGTCGTATTCGTATTCGTCTCGGTCTTGGTGCCGCCGCAGGCAGCAGCGCCCAGAGCCATGACCAGAATCACCAGCACGAGCGCGGTCATCTTTATTTTCATGGTTACTCTAGCTCCTTCTTATTGCATGGGAAAAAATTTGATTGCCGTATAGTCTGCTTCAAAACATGAAGAGAAGGCGCGCAGTATAACTCAGGCGGCTGGGATTTCCAAAATCACAGGCGGATTCGAGCAGGGATGGACAGGATGCACAGGATAAAGAAGAAGCAAGCTCTTCTCTTTTATCCTGTTCATCCTGTCTATCCCTGTTAATTTCCTTCTCTCTTTTCAAGCTAAATCCTGACGGGCCGCAGCGATTATTTTGCAGCGCCCGCGCCGCCTACGATTACCGCCAGCGAAGCCTTGTCCAGAAGGTAAACGTCGGCCGCCGGAACCTCTCCTGCGTAAGCGCGGAAGGCTGGTTGAGCCGATTGATTGAGGCGCGCCAGCAGCGCTTCGTTGCTGAAGTAGCGCCGCCCTCGCGCCGCTATGAGAAAATCGCCCTCGGCCATTTCCACGAGTGCCGCAGGGTCTGAGAGCGAGACGAAATGAAGGTCTGGGCGTCCCGCCCTCGTGGCGTAATAGGCCGCGAGACCTACGGTCTCCGTAGCCACGCGCGCTCCGGGCCTTGCGCGCCGCGCAATCTCCGAAACTGTGTCGCGTACGGCGGCGTCGTAAAACTCGTCCTGCGGAAAAAAGCTCCCGGCCCGCTCCATGCCTCCGCCCAGAGCGTTCGTGTAGAGCCTGTAGTGCGGCGCGGCCATGAACGAGGTCACGCCCGAAGAGAGAATCACCAGCGCGTAGAGGGCCGCGCGCACGTAAGCTTTCATGCTCGCCGCAAGTTGTTTAGTCAGGAAGCGCGCGGCCTGTTGTAAGCCTAGCCCCGCGATTATCAGCACGACCGGCAGCACGGGCGTGAAGTAGCGCGTGAACTTTCCACCGAACAGCATGAAGGGAACAAAGCCTATCAGCACCCAGAAGAAGAGGAAGAAGCGCCCGTCGCCAACGCGCTTGCGTATCACTACGGGCAGACCGGCTATGAAAGAAGCTATGGTCAGGACGGGCAGCTTCACCCACATGAAGACGAAATAGAAGTACCACGGCACGCCGTAGAGCCAGTCCATAAGCTTGTGACTGTAGACCCTTCCCATGAACTCGTAGCCGTCGTGGCCTATGCGCTTGTAGCTGGCGAAGGCAAGCATCTGCCGCCACGTAGCCGGAAGCAGTATGGTCGGATTAAGCAGCAGGAAGACGAGCCCCATCGTGGCGAAGAAGATGAAGAAACGCTTCTTGCCGAGCCGCCAGCGCGCGTCGGGGATGCCCTGAAAGATGTAGTTGTAGCTCACGCTGACCGCAAAGAGGTGCGGCACGTACTTAGACGCCAGCATCGCGCCGTAAGAGGCGGCTGTGGCCCAGTACAGCGGCTCCGGATTTCCCTTGCCTGATTCGGCGACCCTCTGGCTTTTGAGCCAGAAGACGTTGGCAAGCAGGAAGAAGAAGAGGACGAAGGTGTCTTCTTTGGCTATGCGGTTAAATCCTATGGCGCTCGGGTCAAAGGCCCAGAGCGCCGCCGCTACGAGCGCGACCTCTCCGCCGAAAAGCTCCATTGTGAAAAGGTAAAGGACTATGACGGTGAGCGCTCCGAAGATGATGGAGGGTATCCTGAGCGCCGCTTCCGTGGAGATAGTAAGCTCTGCCGGACGAGAGGCTACGAGAGGATTCGCGTTCCACTTCTCCGCCGCGATGATGCTGACGGTCTGTAGCGCTTTCATCAAAAAGGGATGCTCGCCGTTGGCCGCGGTCAGGCCGTTGGCACGATAATCGGCCACGGCCTCAAGCTTGTTAAGCTCGTCTTCGCTGAGTGCCTCCGCGCCAAGCTGCAAGCCGCGAAGCCCGAAGCCGGCCAGCACTAAGAGGGCCAGCAGGAGGATGAGCGCCGTGCGGTTAGGCAGCAGCGCGCCCGGCTCCGTGAAAAGCTCGGGCCTGAGTCCGGCCGTTGTAATAGGCTCTGCATGTGCAGCCAAACCTTCTCTATGCTCCTTCGCAGAGCCAAGCTTACAGGCAGAAAGCGGTCGGCGGCAATGGCGCTCCGGCCTGGGCGGCTCGCGGAAACTGCTCCGAATCACTTGAAATTCTGTGAGAAATCGGCCAATATTCGCAACGCGTTCCAGCCACCGGGCGGCAAGCGCGGCCAGCCGGGCCTCCTCGACAGGGCCACGGTCGCGCCTCTCGCCGAAAGCTTCTTGAACTAACTGAGGGACGCGCGCCGGAATCTTGAAGGACTCGGCCCTTTCTGCACTTACAGCGGTCGAGCCTCCTCCCTTAAACCTTAACTGGGCGTGACTGCTTGGGAGAAAGAGCCTCTTTCTGGTCTGATGCTCTTTGTGCAGCCCGTCCCACTCACCAGAAGAATTGAGAGCAGTTGAAAGGAGACCACATGGCAGAAATTCAGGAGCGGGTCGGGACAGGACAGCCAGAGACGACAGCAGCGCCCCCGCCCTTTCGCATTGACCCCAAGCTTCATCAGATACTTTACAAATCGCAGACGAAGACCACGCTTCAGCCGTTGCCTGAGCCGGAAGTATTGCCTGAGCCGCCTTACCCGATTCACGCAGACCCGCAGCCCATGTCCAAGCGCGAGTACCAGAAGCTCAACGCCATACGCACGTGGAAGACCTGGGGCTCGCCCTACTTCAAGTCGCTCTGGCACAAGGGCGAGCTGCGTCCCATCATCCCGTACCTCTTCACCGAGTGGAAGTGCAATCTGGACTGCCATTACTGCTGGTCTTACAACAACAAGGTCAAGGGCATGACCGAAGACACGGCCAAGCGCTCGATTGACTGGCTGCACTCCATAGGCTCGCGCGTGCTGGCACTGATGGGCGGCGAGCCGCTACTGCGCCCCGGCTTCATACACAAGATTGTCCACTACTCGGCCAAGAAGGACATCTTCGTGTACCTGCCTACGAACGGCCGCTTGATGAAGCCGGAAGTCATTGACCGTCTCGGAGACGCTGGCGTCGCCACCGTGAACCTCGCGGTCGATTCCGTCAAAGACCGCAAGGAGCTGCCGAAAGCCTTGGAGCCGATTCGCTCCTACTTCGACTATCTGGTCAAGCGGCAGCACCACTACGGCTACACCGTGATGTTCAATATCAACATCACTCGCATCAACATGGACGACGTGAAGGAGCTGACGGAGATAGCGCACGACAACGGCATCGCGACCGACTATCACATCAACGAGTCGCCAATGACCGAGCAGACGCACTTCAAGCACCTGAACGAGAACAGCACCTACTTGACGCCCGACGACTGGAGCAAGGTGGACGACCTGCTCGATTACCTTGACGCCAAGCGACACAACGACGGCTACAAGATGGTCAACCAGTCCAAGCACATGCAGGACATGAAGCGACTGATGCGCGGAGAGGTTCCGCCCTGGTCATGCCGCGCGGGCCAGAACTCGCTCATCATTCGCACGGACGGGACACTCGCGCCCTGCTTCCCCATGTACTCGGCCACGCACGACTGGGGCACAATCGAGAACCCGAAGTTCGATGTAGAGCAACTGAACGAGATGAAGAAGGAGTGCTCGAAGCACTGTCTTTCGACCTGCAACTACATCCTCGCCTACTGCTACAACACGAAGCGCGTGCTGAAGTGGATTATGAATCAGGCGCGTCACGGCTTCCGTGGCTCGACCGACACGATTCAGTAAGAGCTTTCTCTTTATGCAGGACAGAACCGCCTGCGGTAGCGGGCGGGTATTAGTTAGGCTAGAGTCTGGCTTATCTA
>DATELK010000182.1:0-43637 GCA_035276685.1 Pyrinomonadaceae bacterium
AAGAGCTGCGGCTCTACGAAATCCTTTATCTTCTCCTGCGTGCGCTTCATGATTGGGAAAAGAGCTGGCTCGAAAAAGGCTGGCAATTCCGGGGTAAGTCCCGAGGCGTGCGTCCTCAGGCCTTCGGCGGCGCTTCCAGAGTGCCGGAAACCCTCTTTTCGGACTGTAGCACGCGGCCCGCCAGAGGCGCAATCATTCTGTCTTTACGGGCGGCTAGCTGCTATAATGGCGCGACCGGGACTTGCCTGAAGAGCAGAAATCGAAAGGGGAAGGAGCTTCGTGAGGCTCCGCTTCCGGCGGGCGAGTTTTCCGGCCTGCGGCAGCACAACCCTTGAGGCGTGTTGCGGCATCAAAGCGTTTGCGCTGCTCCTCTAAGGTGATGACAGTCAGCTTTTCCAGAGAGGGACACGCTCGCACTTCAATCCGATAAACCGGAACGATAACTTTAATCAAGAGGCCGCTCTTTCGGAGGACGGCCGCTTAAGGGTCTTCCTCAAAGCTTTTGGAGGCTTTTCGTTATGCCTAGCACATCACGCTCCCTGACCGCGCTGGCTCTGGCCGTCTCTCTGTGGGCAAGCGCCATTTCGGCGGTCGCAGCACCGCTACAACAGCAAACACAGGACGCGCCGCCGCCGCCACCGCCCTCGACACAGTCCCAGAAGGACGCTAAGGACAAAGAGAAGAAAGCGCCCGCCACGCCCGCTAAACCGCAGCAGACCACGGCCACCAGCAGAAAGCCGCTCTCGACCAACGAAGACCCGGCGATGATTGGCAAGCGCAAGATTAATAGCGGCCTCATTGCCTCTATGAGCGGCTCGCTTGAGAAAGAGGTCGCTCTTGGCCGCGCCATCGCAGCCGAAGTGGACAAGCAGGCCAAGTTCATCGACGACCCCGTCATCACGGAGTACGTCAACCGCGTGGGCCAGAACATAGTGCTTCATTCGGACGCGCGCGTCCCCTTCACCATCAAGGTGATTGATTCGGACGAGGTCAACGCCTTCGCGCTTCCGGGCGGCTTCTTCTACGTCAACAAGGGTCTCATCCTGGCCGCAGACAACGAGGCGGAGCTTGCGGGCGTGATGGCGCACGAGATTGCGCACGTCGCCGCTCGCCACGCCGTTGAGAATCAGACCAAAGCCATGCTGGCCGAATACAGCATGATTGCCGGCTCAATCTTCCTCGGCGGAATCCTTGGAGCCGTCATCAACAACGCCGCTCAGTTCGGCGCGCTGCTGGGCTTTATGAAGTTCAGCCGCTCGGCCGAAGAGGAGGCAGACAAGCTAGGCGTGCAGTACATGTACGCTTCCGGCTACGACCCGAACGCCATGGCCACCATGTTCGAGAAGCTCATGGCCAAGAATCAGAAGAAGCCGGGCTTCATCTCCAAAGCGTTCTCGACGCACCCGATGCCGTCAGACCGCCGCGCCTCCGCCCTGGCCCTGGCCGCGCGCTTCCCTGACCGCGAAGAGTACGTCATCAGCACCTCGGAGTTTCAGAGGGTCAAGGGGCGTCTGCTGAGACTCTCGAACGCCCGCGTGACCACCAGCGGAGCGCTGCCGGGAAGCTCGGACGACGGCACACCGGGCCGCCCGACCTTAAAGCGCAGGCAGCCTACGCCGGACGATTCGACGACTACACCGACGACGGACGACACCAACCAGCCGTCCAACTCGAAGCCGTCCGACCCGCCGAAGCTCAAGCGCAACGACGGCTCGACGCCGACGAGCGATTCCTCCAAGCCATAACGGCGACGGGGGAAGAGGCGAAAAAGCCTTCTTCAGAGGCTCTCCATAAGGTAACTGTGGAGAGCCTCTTTTATCTGCGGATTGAACCGTTTAGCCCACGAGCGCGGCTTGACATTTTTCAGAGCGCTTATGTATTCTAGCCGTTCGCGTTTTAGGCGCTAAATTGAGAGAGAGTTATCTATGTCAACACAGTTTCCCAGCGGCACCGGGTTAGCCGAAAATCGTAAATGGTATGTCGTGGACGCGGAAGGCCAGCCGGTCGGACGCCTCGCCACGGAGGTCGCGTCAATCCTGTCGGGCAAGCGTAATCCCATGTGGACGCCGTTTATGGACGTGGGCGACCACGTGATTGTGATTAACGCCCGAAAGGCCGTCTTCAAAGGCTCCAAGGCCGAGCAGAAGGTCTATCATCACCATACGCTCTATCCGGGCGGCCTGCGCTCTATCTCCGTCAAGGATCAGTTCGAGCGCCACCCCGAGCGCGTGATTGAGCTGGCCGTCAAAGGCATGCTGCCCAAGAATAAGCTCGGGCGCGCGATGGCAAAGAAGCTGAAGGTTTACGCAGACTCTGAGCACCCGCACACGGCACAGCGCCCCCAACCCCTTGACATCAACTCTCGCAACAAAAAGTAGAAATTAGAAGGAAGCTAAAGAGAAGTGGCTGAGATGCAATACTACGGAACCGGAAGGCGCAAGAGCTCCACGGCGCGCGTTTACCTTCGTCCCGGCGCAGGCCAGGTCGTCATTAACCGCAAGCCCTTTGAGCAGTATTTCCCGAACGAGACTCTGCGCATGGTGATTCGTCAACCCCTTCAGTTGACCGAAACGGCAGCGAAGTTCGACATCGTCGTCAACGTCGCGGGCGGCGGCCCTGCGGGCCAGGCCGGAGCAATCCGCCACGGCATCACGCGCGCTCTCATAGAGTTCAACGCAGACCTCAGGCCGCCCCTTAAGCAGGCCGGGCTGATTACGCGCGACCCTCGCATCAAGGAGCGCAAGAAGTACGGGCAGAAGGGTGCGCGCAAGCGCTTCCAGTTCTCGAAACGTTAAAGACAGTTTTCAGTAATCAGTTTTCAGTTTTCAGCAAGGACCAAGTTACTCTTTTCTGAAAACTAAAAACTGAAAACTGGAAACTGATTAAGTCCATTGTCGCCGCTTGAATTGGTTGCTGATAGCCTGACGGGCGGCGGCGAGTACATGAAACCAATTCACTGAAAAGGAGATTTCGTTTGGTTACCGTCACGATGAAAGAGCTTCTGGAGGCTGGCGTACACTTCGGCCACCAGGTTCGCCGTTGGAATCCGAAGATGAAGGAGTATATCTTCGGCGAGCGCAACGGTATCTATATCATTGACCTGCAAAAAACGCAGAAGATGTTCCGCGACGCCATAGCGTTCGTCACCGGCCTGATGTCGGAAGACCGTGGGCGCACAGTGCTGTTTGTCGGCACGAAGCGACAGGCTCAGGACGCCATACGCGAAGAGGCGGAGCGCGCAGGCATGTACTACATCAACTCTCGCTGGCTCGGCGGTCTTCTGACAAACTTCCAGACCATACAGAAGTCCATTAAGCGCCTCAAAGACCTTGAGTCAATGCAGACGGACGGGCGCTACGAGAAGATGACCAAGAAGGAGCGCATCAAGCTTGACCGCGAGCGCGAGAGTCTGACAAAGAACCTCGCCGGCATTAAGAGCATGTCGCGCCTGCCCGACGCCGTCTTCATCATAGACGTGAAGAAGGAAGAGATTGCCGTGGCGGAAGCCAATCGTCTAGGCATTCCTGTCGTCGCGGTCGTTGACACGAACTGCTCGCCCGAAGGCGTTGATTACGTGATTCCGGGCAACGACGACGCGCTTCGCGCCGTCAGGCTGTTCGCTTCGCGCATCGCCGATGCCGTTCTTGAAGGCCAGCAGATGGGAACCGAAGGCGGAGAAGAGACGGCCGAGACGGGCGCTCAGGCTGATGCGGGTAGCGCAGACGCAGAGGGTCGCCAGCGCCGCGCGAGCGCAAGCATTGATAACACGTCGAGCGTGACGACTTCTGTTGACCCCGGCCGCGAGGCTTCTATGGCGGCGGACACGGGCGACGCAGCGCCTTCGACTGAGACGCAAACGTCCGTGCCCGGCAATCAGGGTATGGGCCGCACCGGCCAGCAGCCGGATTCGGTTGGCGACCACCCGCAGGCGGGAACGGGCGCTCCGGTTCGCGGCGCTGACGCCGCAGGCGAAGACGACAGCAAGTTGCAGCATTCGTCTTCACCCGAAGCCGACAAGGACGCTGAATCGGTCGGCGTCGCAAGCTAAGGCAGAGAGCCAGCGAGAGAAGACAGCAAACTTTTAGGATTCCAAATTTTTCGGCGTGCGCAGCCTTGAGGTAGCGGAGAACCCGCCGGGCTGCGCATTTTCATAAGGCAGGAATCAGAATTCAGGACTCAGGAGTCAGAATAAGAAAGGGCGTTGCTTTTATTCTGAGTCCTGAGTCCTGAGTCCTGAATTCTTTTCCGAAAGACTCAAGGAGATTTATAGACAATGGCAGACATAACGGCGAGCGCAGTCAAGTCGCTACGCGAGAAGACGGGCGCGGGCATGATGGAATGCAAGAGCGCGCTCACCGAAGCGGGCGGTAACGAGGAACAGGCAATCGAAATCCTGCGCAAGCGCGGCCTGGCTTCGGCCAAGAAGAAAGAGGGGCGCGTGGCAGCCGAGGGAGCCGTGGGCTCCTACATACACATGGGCGGCAAGGTCGGCGTGCTGGTTGAGATTAACTGCGAGACGGACTTTGTGGCGCGCGGCGAAGAGTTCCAGCAGCTCATCAAGGATGTGGCGATGCACATAGCTGCGGCCGAGCCGCGCTACGTCACCCGCTCGGAAGTCCCCTCGGACATTCTGGACAAAGAGCGCGAGATTGTGCGCGAGCAGGCCAAGAACGACCCGAAGAACGCCAACAAGCCGGATGCCGTGATTGACAAGATTGTCGAAGGGCGTCTGAACAAGTTCTACGAAGAGGCTGTGCTGCTTGACCAGCCTTTTGTCAAAGACCCCGCGAAGACCGTGGGCGAGCTTGTGACGGAAAAGGTCGCGACCATTAAAGAGAACATCACGATTCGCCGCTTCACGCGCTACAAGATGGGCGAAGGCATAGAGAAGCGCGAAGACGATTTCGGCGGGGAAGTGGCGGCGCTCGCGGGCGGCAAATAACTCGGGACTCTTAGATGTCAACAGAGCCAGCAAAGGACAAACAAGCCTCTCCGGCCTATCGCCGTATCCTGCTCAAGATTTCGGGCGAAGCCCTGATGGGCGAGCAGAACTACGGCATTGACGTGAACGTCGCGCGCAACGTGGCCGAAGAGATAAAGGCCGTCAATGCGCTCGGCGTAGAGGTCGCGGTGGTCGTGGGCGGCGGCAACATCTTTCGCGGCGTCTCCAAGAGCGCGGGCAACATGGACAGGTCAGCAGCAGACTACATAGGGATGCTGGCGACCGTGATGAATGCCGTGGTGCTTCAGGACGCGCTTGAGAAGAGTGGTGTTTACACGCGCGCCATGTCCGCCATAGAGATTCCGCAACTGGCGGAGCCCTTCATACGGCGACGCGCCATACGCCACCTTGAGAAGGGGCGCGTCGTCATCTTCGCTGCGGGCACTGGCAATCCTTACTTCACTACTGATTCGGCTGCGGCGCTTCGCGCGCTTGAGATACGAGCGGACGTAATCCTGAAGGCGACGAAGGTCGAAGGCATTTATTCGGCCGACCCCATGAAGGATAAAGGGGCCGTGCGCTATGACTGCATCACGTATCAGGAAGTTCTTGAGCAGCAGTTGAAGGTGATGGATGCTTCGGCCATCTCTCTCTGCATGGATAACAACCTGCCGATTGTCGTCTTCAACATGCGCACCCACGGCAACATCATGCGCGTCGTCATGGGAGACGAAGCTGTCGGCACACGAGTCTGCGTAACAAGATAGTCTCAAGACTAAAGTTTCGGAGAAACGTTTATGAATGAAAAGGATGTTATTAAAGAGACGCGCCCGCGAATGGAGAGCGTCATAGAGGACGTGCGCCGGAAGCTTGCGACCGTTCGCACGGGGCGCGCGGCCGTCAGCCTTTTGGATTCAATCATGGTCGAGTACTACGGCACGCCCACGCCGCTCAGCCAGATGGCTTCAGTTCACGCGCCCGAGCCGAACATGCTCACAGTGCAGCCTTGGGATCAAACGCAGCTTGGCGCGATAGAGAAGGCCATACGCTCTTCTGACCTGGGGCTTAATCCCACGAACGACGGCAAGCTTGTCCGCATTCCCATCCCGCCCCTCACGGAAGAGCGCCGCAAACAGTTGGCCAAACAGGTTCACGAGATTGCGGAAGACCACCGCACGGCAGTCAGAAACCTGCGCCGCGACGCCAACGACCGCCTGAAGAAGCTTCTTAAAGACAAGGCCATCTCTGAGGACGCAGAGCGCGACGGCCTTGATGAAATACAGAAGCTCACCAACAACTACATAGGCAAGATAGACGAGCTTGCGAAATCCAAAGAGCAGGAGCTACTGCACGTCTAAGTCAAAGCAGAGTGAGAAAACAGAACTGCCCGGAAGTTATAAGAAACTTCCGGGCAGTTTTATTTTGCGGCTACTTAAATAGACCTACTAATCCCACAACTATTCCGATTCCTACCAGCGATGCTCCAGCTAAGGCATAAAATTTCAGGGTGGCGATGTAATTGAGTTTTTCGCCCGTCAGTATAAAGTATGCCACGGCGGTCGAGCCGCCCACTCTCTTGTTAAAAGTGTAAAGACAGATGCCGGTGAAAAGAAGGATGCTGCCTACGGAAACCAGAATGTTCTCGGCTATAACCCTTAAAGGAGTTGTGACAATCGGACTTCTAATCTGTTGTATTGTACCTACAAACAGGCCTATTAACCCCGCGATTATTCCTACAGCTATTAAGAATGCCCCGGCTATAAAATAGAATCTTGCGATTGAATGGTAGCCAGGTGTTTTACCCGTCGTTATTCTACGGTATGCCGCTACCGTCCAGTAGCCTAACTTATCCCAGAAAACAAACAAGAGGCCGACGACAAGAGAGATAAAGCCTGCGGAAATTAGGAGATTCGCAGTAGCAACCCTTACATAAGTTGCGACAATCGGGCTTCCAGCCAGTTGTACTGCACTCACGAACAGGCCAACCAGCCCTATGATTATTCCGATGGCTGTTAAGACTACGGCAGTTATTCCATAAAATTTTATAGCAGCCAGATAATCGAGTTTCCGGCCAGTAAGCTTATCGTATCCCCCAACCGTCCAACCGCTCGTCTTCTCATAGGAAGTATAAAGAGCCAACCCGATAAGAACGGTAATAAACCCCACTGATACCAGATTCATCATCATCATCCTTTAAGGAATCGATGTCGCTTACAATGGCACAATTATACCCCTTAATACGCGCAGGGATTACCCGGAGGCGGATGATCATATGTTTGCCTGTAGTAACGTACACACAATACAACGGCATCAAAGTATGGGTCTCGAATAGCCGTATAGTAAACTCTAAGATAATTCCAGCGGGGACTTTCGGCCGGTCTATGGTTTGTTGCGCCGGAGTAAAGAGAATGACTTGTTTCTAAATAGCGCCTGTTCGTCTTTTCTAAGTCACCCGGAACTCCTATCATAGAATAGCCCTTCATCGGATATACATAATTAACTTTATATCACTTATAGCAGGGCTTTTCTTCCTCGTAGGGACATAGATTATACCCACACCTACGGTTATCAAGAGGGCCGCTGGTTACGTAATCGAGGTCAGTTAGCTCACCACGTGCGAAAGCCCTCTGTGCATAGGTCAACTTATTAAGGAAGCATGAGCGATATGGATCGTAGCTGTCATAGTAGCCGTAGGTTTTCGGGCAGTATCTGCGGTGTATTGATTGGACGAAAAACAGGCCCACATCATCAAAGTCCCAAGCCAATGTGACCTCTGCACGGTCGCCGTCAGAGATCATTGTTGAGGTTCGACCGTTGGGACTTGTGATACTCGTCTCCACGTTGACCGCTAAATCGGCATCGTAAGCCGTGTCTGTGACCCCCGCGCCCACAACATAGGCTATGCCCTCTTCGGCCTGCGTATCATCAATCCATATAGCTGAATAATCGCTTTGAGCAAAGGCGACCATAACACTCAGACAGTTTAGAAATACCAGGATAGCCAAGAAGCGAAGAGTAAACTGAGCAAGCGTGCCTTGCACTTTCTCTATCTGCGGCATGTGTATATTCATCATTGCTTTAGTCCTCCTGATGAACTTCTCATTACACTTATTGCTGAGGTGGAGTGAATTTGATTTGAGGCTTAACGCGCGTTCTGATATGGCTCTTTATCCTCTCCACACCAGTTTTGCTTACTTGTCTTTGTAATGAGGCTGCTATTTCGTCAACAATCTGCTCTTTCTGCTTCTGCAACTGCTTTAGCTGTCTTTTAGTTTCTTCACTAAAACTTCCGTTAACTTTATTTCTAATCTCCTTTGCTTGTGAATCAAATACACTGATTCTCCTATGAAATTCTTCCGCCGCCGCAATTAAGGCATCAATATCAGCTTCCTCTGTTCCAAGAGACAGGGCTTGGTTACAACATGGCCTTCCTAAACCCATTTGTCTTATGTAAGCTCGCGCTCGCCCCTTTTCTTCATCTGTTCGGCGATTTGAAATGAGTCGGAAAAGAAGGATATAGGCTATGCGGTCTGAAATCAGTTCGGGATTAGTCGCACCATTGACTGTACCTGGTGGGTCTTCCTATAGCTTTGTTTCTAGTGGAGCGGCTGAAAAATTCTTAGGCCTAAGGTTTGACATTCCGGTTATATTGCTTCCGGCAACACCAACACCTATAAGAAGCAAAACTATCAACATCCTCTTTTTCATTGGTTATCTCCTATGCGAGTTAGAAAGCAATAAGGGGCAGATTACGGTTGAAACGTTCTGTCGTGAGACTTTTATTTAACTTGAAAATAACAATCAATCAGTTGCTATATAAGTCTTTTAAGCACCGCTGTCAATCAAATTAAGGCGAGTTCGACAGCAAGATAGACGAGCTTGCGAAACCAAAGAGCAGGAGCTGCTGCACGTCTGAACAGATAAAAACCACTAAGACAAACTAAACGGCACGAAAGCTAATTAATCTTCGTGCCGTTTAGTTTGTCTTAGTGGTTTCTCCCTCCGGATTAACAACAAAACGAGGTGCAATTGAAGCAAATACAGTTGCAATCGCTCCAATCACGTTTGCAATTAAGACAAATACATATGCACCGGGAGTTATTGCAGATGTTTTTGAAGCAATTGCAGATGTAATCAGAGTAATTACGATTGCAATTGTTCCGGAAACAATTGCAATTACTCCAAAAGCATTTGCAATTGCTCTAAAAACAATTGCAATTGCTCCGATTGCATATGTAATTACTCCAATTGCAATTGCAATCGGAGCAATTACAGTCCGCTTAAGGCTTCCGACTAACAGAATAACTCTAATAATATCTCAACTTAGCTCTAAAAAGAGCTGTTTTGCGTAAAAAAGGTCAGTACCGCCCGCTACCGCAGGCGGTACTGACCTTTTCTATCTGCGCCGCTTTCCCGGCTAGTTAGAAGTTTAAGCGGACGCCTAGCTGTACGCGGCGGTTTCCTGCCGACTGGTTATTGCCGCTGAAGCCGCAGCCTCCGAAGGGGCCCGTGGTGCTCGTGGACTGGCCGAAGAGCGGCGACGCGAGATTGCCTACGGGCGGGCAGAGGTTTGTGCGGTTAAAGATGTTGACGATGTTGGCCGTAAACGTCAGGTTATAACGCTTCTCGACCGGAGCGGAGGCCGCAGGACGAGCGCCAGCGCCAGCGCCAGCGCCGCCGCCTCCGGCTAAGCCGCCGCGAGCAGCACCACCGCCGCCGCCACCGCCTCCACCGCGCTGACTGCCGCCCTGCGGCGCTGCGGAGCTAGCTCCCGGCATATCGCCGAAACCGATTGAGCGGCTCATGTTCAGATTCACTATGAAGAAGCCGGGGCCTTCGCCATAGTTGCGCGGGATAATCGGCGTGCCCACGGCCGGATTAACGTCGAAGGTTCCGTAGGGCGTGACCCGTATGTCTTCGGGTTTGGTCGTGGCCGAGACGAACGCCGGACGGTCGTTAAAGATGCCGTCGCCGTTGTTGTCGCGCCCGGTGATGATGTTGAAGAAGGTGCCGGTCGCCGCCACTATCTGCGGGCTCAGCGTCAGGCGCAGGCGCTCCAGCGTGAAGACGCCTCCGATGAAGACGCGGTGACGCGGGAAGAAGGCCACGCGCCCGAAGTCCTCGTTGGGGTCTGTGTTGGCCGGGAAGCACCCGCCCGAGCTGCCGAAGACGCAATCCGTATTGCTCACGGCTTTGCCCGTCTGGTAGTTCAGGAACAGCGAGAAGTTGCGGCTCAGCTGATTACGCAGTCCAGCCTGAAAGCGTATGTCGTTGAAACGAGCGCTGGACTCGTACTGGTAAACGTCTCCGCCAGCGTTCGGCCTCACGGGACGGCCCAGCGCGTCGAACACGCCCGGAATCGGCGCGTTGATGTTGCGCATCAACGACGCGTGGCGCGTGTTGTAGCTAAACAGCACGGCCCACAGGGTAAAGTTATAAGGCAGCTGCCGCTCCACGTTTATTGCCGCCAGCAAAGAGCGCGGCGCTTGATAATTATCCGCAATCACCGTTCTGGACTGCACTGCCGCGAAGGGTGCCAGTGCAGCCGCGGTCGGGACTGTAGCCGGGTCAACCGTGCCGTCCGCGTTGAAGTCCACGTTATCGAGGATAGGATTGACGGTGCGAACGCCAGCCGCGTCCGTGATAAAGCCCGGCACGATGAAGCGAAGCTGGTTGACGCCGTTGAAGCGAGTCGCCTGCAAAGTGGCGGACTCGTTCAGGCGCTCGTAGAAGACGCCCACGCCGCCGCGTATGACGAACTTCGGCTGGCCCGCGCCGAACTGTCCGATTTGCCCTGTATTGGCACCGCCCGGAGCCCACGCGAAGAAGATGCGCGGCGCGAGGTTGAAATTGCTGCTGATGTTCGACTGGTTCTCGTATCGCAGACCGTAGGTGACGTTGAAGTTCGGCCTGATTCTCCACTCGTCCTGAACGAAGAGACCAAGGTCAATCTGGCTCACGCTCGCCTCAGGGTTGCCTGAGTTGAGTATGAACTGCGACGGCACAAAGTCCGGCGTGTTGAGAACCGTCTGGCGATACTGCTCTATGGTCGAGACGCCCGTCAGCCCGCCGAAGAAGAACGTTCCGTTGAAATTGCTATTCGAGGTATCCGTGTACTTCACCCCGCGCAGGCGAGCGCCGAAGCGGATTATGTGCTTACCCATCGTGCCCGTCGAATAGTTCTGCAACTCCCAGCGCCTCTCTTTGACGGAGGCCAGACCGACGTTCGCGCCGCCCGCTATGAAAGAGCCCTGCACGTTGACGGTCGGGAGAGTGTTGTCGCCCTCCTGCTCGCTGTTGCGGTGTATGAACTGGAACCGCGTCTCGTTAATCCATCGCGGGTTGAGCACGGCCGTCTCAGTTATCTGGAAAGTCTGCTCGGTGAACGAGCTGTTAATGGCGCGCTCGAACAGCGAATAGTTGCCCACGCCGCCGTTCTCAGTCCTGTTGCGCGAGAAAGTGTAGCGCACGACCAGCGTGTGGTTCTGATTAATCGCGTAATCAAAACGCGGGCTGAAGGTGGTGAAGCGGCGCGGCTGAACGACGCCCGCTCGGAAGCCTACAGGATTGAGGGCCGGGTCAAGAACCACCGCGTTGATGATGTCGTTGTCATCCACGTCCCGCTTCTGAAAATCTACGAAGAAGGAGGCCTTCTGCTTGCTGATGGGGCCGCTCAGGGTGAAGTTGAAGAGGCGCTGCTGGAAATCCGTGCGCGTCGGCGCAAACGGATTACGCGAGTTCAGGCCTTCGTCGTTGAACTGGAAGCCTGCGCTGCCCGATATCTTGCCGTAGCCGGGGCGCGTCAGTATGTCTATGCGACCGAAGCCCGGTTGGTCGTTCTCCGCGTTCAGCGGGTTCTGGTTGATGCGGACTTCGCGTATGGCTTCTTTCGGAGGCATGCGGCCGCCTGTGAAGCCGTCAATGTAAATCTGACCGCCGTTGGGGCCTGCGGACGGGCCAGCAAGCGCCGTCAGCGCCGCAGCCAAATCATCCGGGTCATCCGGCAGCACGTCCAGGTCGCGGCCCTTGAGCACGATGGCGTTGGCGTTGTTGTCAGACTCAGTGCTCAGGCTGCGCTCGTCCGCGACGTTGACCTGCTGCTCTTCTATGGTCACGCTGAGCTTGATGTCAACGGTCTGGCGCTGGCCTGTCGTGACCGTCACCTCGTTGTTCTCAAAGAGGGCGAAGCCCTGCTGGGCGACGCGCACGGTGTACTTGCCCGGCACCAGCCCGTTGAAGACATAGACGCCTTCTTCGTTGGTCGTGGCGGTCTTCTGCGCGCCGCTCGAATCAACGAGCGTCACGGTCGCGCCGACAATCGTGCCGCCAAGCTCGTCCGTCACCTGCCCGCGAATCCCCGTAGCGCCCTGCGCCTGTGCCAGCTGAAAAGAGAGCGTGAGCACAAACAACAGCGCCACCGATTGCAGAATAGTTTTCTTGATACAGTTCATGATTGATAGCCTTTTTAGGATTTTAGATTTTGGATTTTAGATTTTGGATTAACGAACGGGATTAGAGCTATTCAAGCTTGAAAGGCACTCCAATCCGAAATCCAAAATCTAAAATCCAAAATTGCTTCACGGGCCGCCTATGCCGAGGTTTATCGTGCCTAGGTTGGGCGGACGATTCGGGGGGCCGCCCTGTCTGGCCTGCATCATGGCGAACAGTGGCCCAACGCCTGAAACGAGTGTGATGGCGGTTGCGCGCGAGGGGTCTGCGCCCTTCGTGCTGGAAAGAAGAACCATGTCTCCGGGCTTCAACTCCGCCAGAGTTACAGCCGGAAGATTGTCTATGATTCTCTGAATATCGGGGCCGCCAGCGCCGGGGCCACCCTGGCCTGCACCAGCGCCTGCGCCGCCCGGCGTGCCCTGACCTGCCTGACCTCCGCCTGCTCCTGCGGGACGAGCGTTGCCGCTCGCGCTACCGCTTTGACCGGAGGGAGCAGCGGCTTGCGCGCCTGCGGGGCGTTGCTGCTGTTGCTGCTGCTGCGCGCCGCCTGCTGCCGGGCCGCCTGCGGCTCCGGCTGCGGGGCCGCCACCGCCGCCCATCATCATCTGCATGAAGTTCTCGGGGATTCGCTTCAGAGTCGAATCCTTGTTGACGACGATGGTCATGGGCTGCTTGGTCTGAAGGTCTTCAACCTGAATCTCGCCCGTCTGTGCGTTGATGGCCTTGATGGTGCCGCCTGAGGTGCGGAAAGCGCCGGTCACTACCTCTTCGGCGGTGAAGCGAGCGCCGTCAGGCGTTCTGTCTCCCTTGGCGCGAAGCTGGTCTCCCACCTTCAGCTCCTCGAAAGTGCTCTTCTTGGCATCGCTGAACCTGACGGAATCGGGCGCGTAGCGGCGCATCCTCACCTTGTCCGTGACAGGGATGATGACGGGCTTCATGCCTTCAGGCGTGCGCGCAGTGACCGTTATCTCTTTCGTCTGCGGGTTGAGAGACTCTATGATGCCTGTCAGGCCGCGACGACGCCACTCCTGTCGCTCGCGCTCCTGCTTCTGTGCTATCTCGCTCTGCGAAACGACTATCACCTTCTGCGCGGGCACGCTCTTGCGGTCTTCCGCCACGCGGCCCCGCGCGTAGATTCCGTCGCCCACGGCTATGTCAGTCAGGTTGATGGCGACGGCCTTTTTCGTGTCTGTCTCGCCCGGCGGGACGCGCTCGAAAGTGGTGTCGGTGTTAATCTGCACGACGACCGTGGAGCCCGCGTCCGTCTTGACCGTGAGCTTGCCCGAAGGCGCGTCGATGCTTGTAATCTTGCCGAAGACGCGCGTGGCCGTGATGGCCGCGTCGTCCTGTGCCTGCGCCACTATGATGATTTGGCTGAGGACGCAAACCGAGAGCGCTAGATGCACTAAAAACCTTCTCATTAAATTCATCCTTGTTTAGGGCTGCCGCAAAAAAGCGCTGCGGGCTGGATTACAACTGGTTCGGGTTATCTTTTGAGTTGTCGGTTGCTCGACGTGAGCCTATGACTGCGCGACGACACTCTTTTTACGCAAAAAGGGCGATGATTGTTCTACGTTTCATGAACAATATCGCCTGGGCCTTTAAATTTTTCTTTCGGCGGGGCGGGCCGCCAATACTATTCACTTAAGGGCCTGGGAAAGTTCCTCAAAGAATAGCTCGCAGAAACTGTCCACTCTTTAGACGAGCGAGGTGGCCCGATTGTTACTCCATTTTTTCGGATTTTCAGGGAAAAATTGCAGTGCGGGATTTTCGGAAGTTTTTACGGCTCAGGCGGCTTTCCCTGCCGCGGGTCGCCAGCCTATGCGGTAGCGCGCCGTCAGCGCCAGCCCCAGACTAGTGATGAGCAGGCCCGCCACCACCGCTGGCCAGATGTAAGGCAGAGAGAGCATGAGCGACCAGAAGAGAGCGCCCATCGCAAGCGCCGCCGTTTCAGAGCGCCTGCCTTCGGGCAAAAGCATGCGCTCAAGCCAGCGCCCCGTCGCCGCGTGAATAATAACGCGCCCGAAGAGATAGGAGGCGACAAGCAGCAGCACCGTCATCACTCCGAGCAGCACGCCTATGAAGGTCGGTAGAAGGTTCACGGCCACGGGCACGCCGAAGACGATTATGAGCGTTGAGACAAAGCCTATGACGGCCACGCGCACGCTCGTCAGTTGAAGTCGTGCGGCAGCGCGGCTCACGGCACCGGGCGTGACGGCCGTCAGTGCGAGCGAGACTATGAACCAGAAGAGGACGGCCAGAAGGCGCTGGCCCACGTAGCCTGCGGAAAAGCGCGGCGTCAGAAGCGACGTAGGGTCGTGCAGAATCTCTCGCAGCTCCTGCTCGAAGCCCGTGTACATGATGGTGGCGCTCTGAGGATTGCGACTCTCAGTCCCGCCCTCGTGCTGATACAAACCGCCCAGCACCATCACGTCGCCTCCTATGTAGGCTCCCTTGCGCTGTATGACGTTACCGCCTATGGAAGCCACGTCGCCTTCGACACGTCCCTCCACGACGACATCGCCGCCGATTGAGATAACGCCCTGCTGCACTGAGCCGCGCACGACCACGGACTTTCTGAAGATGACCACGTCGCCGCTTCTAACGCCTTCGACCACGACCGGAGCAGCATCGGGGCGCGTGGAGACAGACGGAGTGGAGCCCGCCTGCGCGTAGGTCGCAGCCGCCGCCAGAAAAAGCGCGGACAGTGCCACGGCCGCCCAGCTCAGGAAGCTCCCGGCGTTTCTCCAACAAAAAGGTCTGTCCAGTAAAAGAGAGTTCACAAATGTTAGGTCTATAAAAAAAGTCTCTATTCCGTGGCACGCGCGCGGTGATAGCCGCGAATCAGTCTGAGCAGAAGAAGAAGCGCCGCTCCAAGCAGCAGGTAGCTGAAGAAGCCTGCGGGGTGTGACTCGAAAGCAAAGCGACCTATGATTCGCATGATGACGGCCAGCGTCGCGCCCGCGTCATAAATCGCGCGCCACAGTATGCCGAAGCCCGTCCCGGCGAGTCTTCCGAAGACTCTCACGGGCTCGAAGACGGAATCCGAAAGAGCGGCGCTCCCGAGAAGCGCGAATGAGAAGAGCGCTAAAATGAGCGAGAGACTAAGCGCACGCCCGCGCTCTCTGCGCTCGCGCACGCCGCTCATGTCCATCTGCGCGTGCGCCGTCACGACCCTTGCGAAGTCTGCGGGAAGAGAGAGCGTCTTCTCATCACTGAAGGCCATGTCGAGCGTGCAGAGAAGGCGTCGCTGCTCTTCGAGCTTTCCGGCGCAGGAAGAGCACTCTTTCAAATGCTCCTCGAAGGCCAGAAGCGCGCCCGCGCCAAGCTCGCCGTCAAGGTAAGCGGCGACCTCAGTGCTGCGGCAACTCTCTTTGTAAGCAAGCTCGGACATTGCTCTTCATGAAACGGGCGCTTCTCTTAAACTCCCGTGATGCCTTTTTCGACAAACTGCTGTCGCATCATCTCCCGCGCGCGGAAGAGACGATTCTTGACGGTGCCGAGCGGGAGGCTCGTCACCTCAGCTATCTCGTCGTAGCTCAAGTCGTGCTGGTGCCTGAGGATGATTAGCTCTCTATAGACGGCCGGAAGCTGTCGCACCACTCGCTCTATCTCCGCGCGACGCTCTTCGACGGCGTACTCCTGCTCGGGCGAGAGCTTGCGGCTCATGACCGTTATCTCGCGCTCTTCGCCGTCCACTTCCGATGAAAGCGCCTGCTCGCGCGACGAGAGGCGGCGCAGGTGGTCTACGGAAGCGTTGTGCGCAATCTTGTAAATCCAGGTGGAGAACTTGAACTCGGGACGATACCTCTCAAGCGAGCTGTAGACTTTGATGAAAACCTCTTGCGTTAAATCGAGCGCCGCGTCGTAGTCTCCGACCATCCTGTAGACGTAGGCGGCGATGGGTCGCTGGTAGCGGCGCACCAGCTCGTTAAAGCCGTCCTCTCGGCCCCTGATGGCCCTCGTCACAAGGTCGCAATCGGCTACGGCGCTCAGATTAAGGGGGATAGCGTTCACACTCATGCTCAGGTTTTACGATGCGATAATATTAAAAGTTTCAACAGTAGGGGGCGGCTATCTCCAACCCATCGTGGCCAGACCGGCGGGAGCGGCTATGGCTTGAAAGTCCAGTTCGGCGGAGGGGAGCGCGAGGCCGACTTGCGCCGCGTCCATAGAGTCCAGCCGCACGCCGAGGGTGTCGTTGACCACCTCTCCCACCTGTGTGCTATTGATGCCGTCTCCTATGGCAAGCAGCCTTTCGATGCTGTGAGCTTCCACGGTCTCGGCGGGCGAGGCCAGCCGGTCTCTGTAGAAAAGGAGCAGCCGGTAAAGCTCGTCGTCCCTGTCTTCAGGGTCGCAGATGATGGCGCGCACGGCCAAGGGCTCCGTGCCGCGCACTATGACGGCCGTGAAGCCTTCCGTGTGCGAGCTAACGAGCAGGCTGTCGCCGCGCCAGGCCGCGCCGGGCCGTTCCAGCCACTGCATCTCCGCCACGTGACGCGGCAGCACGAGTCCCGCGCGCCAGCCTAGCGCCGCGAAGACCGTCTCGTACTCCGCAAGCACCGTCAGGCGCACGGCCACGGCCATGTAGCGTGCGCGTCCCTGCGCGTCCGGCGCGAGACGCTCGTGCGCTATGCGAAGCTCTTCCACGGGATGACCGAAGACGCGCTCCATCTTCCAGCGCAAGACCTCGTCCGCCTCTGAGCGAGAGCCGGGCGCGCCCTCCAGAGTCACTATGGAAGAGCGCGTGGCCGCGCCGGGCAGCGCGACAGACCAGCGCTTCTGTCTTTGAAGTCCCGCGCTCGTGATGAGCTGGGCCAGCGCGTCCGCCAGCTCGTTCATGTCCGAGATGTTCGTCTCTTCAAAGCTTGGCTTAAGGAGCTGGCGCGGCAGGCTGATGGTGGCCGCGCGCTTGATGGTAAAGAGCGAGCGACGCCGCTCTAAAAGCACGGCAGCAGCCTCGCCCGCTTCGAGCCCTATGGCCGCAGCAGGCAGGCGCGGATTCACAAGTCTTCTAAAAGGATTGTCCATAATCAGGCGGCACCCCTCGCTTCACCAATCGCTGTAGCGCGTGCCGTCGGAGGCTTCTTCGGCGGAAGAGCTTTTGACATCGACGATGCCGGAGCCGCCTTCCGTGGCGTAAGGGTCTTCGCCCGTAATCCAGTTCCAGTCGCGCTCGTTCGTGATGGGGTCAACGGGAATCTCTCTGAGGTATTTTCCCGCGAGGTCGTCGGGCGATTTCGGCAGCTCGCCCTTGTCCGCCGTGTACTGGTCTATGGCCTTTCGCATCTGGAAGAGGTCGTCGCGAAGCACGGTCTCTCTCGCGTGCATCATTATCTTTCGATACTGTGGGAGTGCGACCGCTGCCAGAATGACGAGGATGAACATCACAATCATCAATTCCAGCAAGGTGAAGCCGCGCGCGGCCCTCTGCTTACCACTCATTGTACTTCTCCCCGTTGAGCGCAGTGGCCTTTGACTGAGAGCGCACGTCGAAGACGTTCTCGCCGCCCCATGATGAAGTGTCCCCGGTGTCATAGAGCGAGCGCAAGTCCCACTCGCGCCTGCCCGTCATGGGATCAATCGGAATCTCTCTCAGGTAAACCTTCTTCTTCGTCGCGAGCGTGCCGCTCACGTCCGTGGCGTTGCGCGTGTCGTTGCCTAGGCCGACGCCGCCCATCTGGTTGCCCGCGCCTGCGCGCGGCGCGACGTTGACTCCCTTGACCAGCGTCTCAAGGTCAGGCGGGTAGCGGTCCGGATTGTCCACGGAGAAGATTGTGCAGTCGGTAATCATGACGCGGCTGCGCGGGTCTATCTGAGCCGCAGCGCCGCCCTGCTGGCCGGGGGCTTGATTCGGCTGCTGCGGCCCCTGTGCCGCGCCCGCGGCAGGGGCGCAAGGGCCGCCGATTACGTCGCGACGAAACTGGTCTATCGCGCCTCGCATCTCGCGCAGGGCTTCGCGAAGCTGCGCCTCTCGCTGCCGCTGTATGGCGACCTGCACGAGCGGCATCGCGCCCAGCGTCAGAATCGCCAGGATAAAGAGCGTGATAACAAGCTCAAGCAGCGTGAAGCCCTGTGCAGTTTTAACTCTCATCTACTGCTTTACAACTACCTTCACTTCCGACAAATCAATCAGGACTGAGCGACCGTCGGCCGCGACCAGATGCACGTTATTCTTATCGAAGCTGAAGCTCGTCTCGCCCGGAGCCACCGCCTCAAGGTCTATGAAGATAAGGACGCCTGCGCCCGTGAGCGGCTGAGAGCCAGAGGCCGGAGCCACAGAAACAATCAGCAGTCCCTTGGCGTCAACCGATTGAGTCAGGATTGGCTGCGCGCCGTCCGCGCCCGCAGCCAACAGGTTGCCCGCAGAGACTCCGCCGATGCGAAGCTGCTGCGGGTCGAACTTGAAGGTCAGTGCCGCCAGGCCAAGAGGCGCGTCCGTCTTGAGCAGCAGCGTGATGCGGCGGCGCTCGCCCACCTTCATCTCCTGAAGCTTCGGAAGCAGCATCAAGCCTGCGGCGCTGCGCGCAACGAGCGGCGTCTCGGCGGGCGCGGCTGCTTTCGGCTGAGACGCGCTCGCGGTGTTGCTCTGCACAGTCTGCGCGGGCCTTACCTCTTCGCGCCTCACATCCGTCTCAAGCTGCGGGCCTATGAAGGAAGGCTTCACAGAGGGCTCCGGGTTATCAAGGCGACGAAGCGCGGGCGCGTCATTTACCGCGCCCGTATTAACCGGCGCTGCTCCCGTGTTTGAAGACGAAGCATTCGACGTGTTGCTCGCGGGCATCGAGAGATTGGAGACGCCCGTGCTGGACGCCGCGTTGCCGGAAGCGTTTCCGGGCAAGGCCACGTCAACCTTCGGCACGTTCACAGGCAAGGGCTTGATGTTGGCCGGAAGACTGGTCGGGATATTCGTAGCCGCGTCGGTCGGAGTCGCGGGCTGACTTGCCTGAGCGCCTCCCATCAGTGCGCGCGGCGCAGGCACATAAGCTGGCGGCTCTTCATCCAGTATAGGCTTCTGTAGCTCAGCCTGCGCGGGCTGTGCTGCCTGCGGCTGTTGCGGCTGAGCATTCTGGGCCAGCGCCTGATTCTGCGCGCGACGTGCTGCGGCCAGTTGGTCTTCGCGCTCCGCCTCTTCAAGCACGGCCTGCACGGAGCCGCTCGTCGGCGTCTGCAAAGTTCCGCTCGGGCGCATCAGCTCATCGTCCGGCGTGATGGCAGGTGCGCGCAGCACTCTGGGCGTCACGGCTATCACGATGTCAACCTGCCTGTTTCTATCCTCAGGCGCGGTGAAGAGTCGGCCAAGCACGGGGATGAGTCCCAGAATCGGGAGCCCCACGCGCGACTGCGACTGCGAGCCCTGCGCTATGCTGGCAAGCATCATCGTGCGGTTGTTCTGTATGCGCGCCGTTCCCGCAATCGAGCGCTCCGTAAAGGTAGGCGTAGGGTTGCCGGGATTGATAACGTCCTTGGACTCTATGCTCATCTTGACCTGCACGTCCAGGTTCGGAAAGATTTGCGGCTGGAACTTCAAGGTCAAACCCGTCTGCTCGTAGTTGAAGACGGGGAAGCCGCCCGCGAAGCCTACGCCCGTGTTAACGCCGCCGGGCTGAGTGGTGGTGTTGGTCGTGCCGAAGGGGAAAGTCTGCGCGGTCTGCACAGGCACGCGCTGTCCTATGCGCGCCGTAGACTCTTCGTTGTTGAAGGCGTGAATCTGTGTCGTGAAAATCAGCCTCGTCCGGTCTTTGCCCTGAAGGAGCGAGATGGCAGAGGGCGGAAGCGCGAAGCCCACGCCGAGAGCTTTCGGCAGCGCGAGCGGGAAAGTGCTGGGGCCTGAGACGCCGCCCTGCGCGCCGCCTAAGTTGACGAGCGTCGTGTTCGTGCCTATCTGGTTGCCTATCCTCAACAGGTCGTCGCGCGATACTTCGTAGATGTTGACATCCATCACCACTTCAGCGCGGTCTTTGTCCAGACTCGCCAGCAGGTCTCCAATCAGCCGCACGTTCTCAGACGTGTCGCGTATGGTGATGCTGTTGGTGTCGGGGTCGGGTATGGCTATGGTGGTGGGGCGGCCCGCCTGCGCGGGGATGGCGCGGCTAATATACTTTTCCGCGTCGGCTGGCTTCAGGTTAGAGAGATAAAAGGTGCGTATGACAAGCTGCTGGTAGGTTCCGCGACGCTGCTGGTCTGCGACCAGAATCGTGCGGCGTCCGAGCTTCTGAAAGAAGAGCCCTTCCTGAAGAAAGACGTAGTCTAGAGCCTGCGCGGCCGTCACGTCCTTCAAAGAGATGTCTATGTTGCGGGGCTGGCGAAAGCTCTGGCTGTCGAAGACGACGTTGAGATCCAGCATCTCGGCGTAGTTGCGTATGAAGGATTTGAGGTCGCCGCTGTAGGTGACAATGCGCTTGACCTCTACGCGCTGCTGAACCGGGGCGGTCGCCACGTCGCGCACGGGGACGGCCGTCGGCGTCGTGCCCATCAACGCGCCCGTGTCGCGCAGAGAGGTTTGACTCGCCCTCAGGTTCCCGCCCGCGCCCATGTTGTCGGTCGGCAGGCCCGCCGCCTTATCTTTCTGAAGGCGCAGCATGCGCTCCATCTCCGAGAGCGCAAGCTCGTTCACAGGGTCGTAGGCGTAGGACTGGCGGAAGGCGTTGTAGGCTCCTATGAAGTCGCTCTTTTCGGCGAGCGCGCGTCCCTGCTGCATCAAGACCTGCGAGGCGTTGAAGATGGCCCGGCGATAGCGCAACTGGTACTCGGTGTCGGCCGGGTTGGCCGCGACCGCCAGCGCGTACTGCTCTACGGCCTTCTCCCACTGCTGCGCCCGCTCGTAGTCCAGTCCCTGCCTGTAGTACTTCTCGCCCTTTTTGGCGAGCGCGACCGTAGGCATGGCCAGCAGGCAAGCGACGACTATAAGCGATATTATAGAGCGCATACGGGTAAGGTTTTTCATCTATAACCTCTCCAGAACAGTTCTTAAGCAAATTCAGTGGACGGGCGCGAGGCAGAGGCCGCGCACTCAAAAAAATTACACGCGACGCGCCCGGCGCAGTTCCTTAAAGTAAGAAGCTGTCCCGCTAGGGACAGTTGAAAATAGCCCAGTGCTTCAGCACTGGGGAAGAGCATGATAAGAATCTCTTCCAGTCCCGTAGGGACGGCTGAAAGTAATTTCAATCGTCCCTACGGGACTCTATAGTTGTTTTGACCTTTGTTCCCAGCCATAAATGGCTGGGCTATTATCAAATGTCCCTGACGGGACTATTCAAACAGCTTCCGGCTGTTTACTAACCCAGATTTATCTCTTCGACGAAGGTGACGCGATTAATCTCGTGCAGCGTTGAGAGCCCCTTGAAGACTTTTTCCAGCGCGGACTCGCGCAGGGAAGACAGGCCCTCTGCCTCTGCCGCGCGGCGCACTTCCGAGCCGGGGCGGCGCTCCACAATCATCTCGCGTATATTATCGGTCAAATCCAGAAGCTCGTGAATGGCCGTGCGCCCGCGATAGCCTGTGTGGTTGCACGCGTCGCAGCCCATGCTGCGATAGAAGGTGCGGTGGCGATGCTCCGCAGGGTGCAGGCCCGACTCCAAAAGCTCTTCGTCCGAAATGTCGTAGGGACGCTTGCAGACGTGGCAGAGCATACGAACCAAGCGCTGCGCCAGCACGCAGTTCAAGCTTGAGACGAAATTATAAGGCTCAACGCCCATGTTCAGGAAGCGGCCTATCACGTCTATGACGTTGTTGGCGTGAACGGTCGTGAAAACCAGGTGGCCCGTGAGCGCGGACTGTATGGCTATCTGCGCCGTCTCGGTGTCGCGTATCTCTCCGACCATTATCTTGTCCGGGTCGTGGCGCAGGATAGAGCGAAGACCGCGCGCGAAAGAGAGGCCCTTCTTCTCGTTGACGGGAATCTGAGTGATGCCGTGCAGCTGGTACTCCACGGGGTCTTCAATAGTGATGATTTTGTCTTCTTCGTTTCTAATCTCGTTTAAGGCGGCGTAGAGCGTCGTCGTCTTGCCGGAGCCCGTAGGCCCTGTGACCAGCACCATGCCGTAAGGCTCGGCTATGTAGCGGCGGAACTTTCTCAAGTCCTCATCGCCGAAGCCTACAACGTCCAGGTTCAGGTTGCGGAACTCTTCGTTAATCTGCTCCTTGTCCAGGATACGAATGACGGCGTCTTCGCCGTGTATGGTCGGCATGATGGAGACGCGAAAGTCCACGTTGCGGCCCTTGTAGCGAACACGAAAGCGACCGTCCTGCGGCACCCTTCTCTCGGCGATGTCCAGCTCCGACATGACCTTGATGCGCGAGATGAGCGTCTGGTGATAAGCCAAATCAATCGGGTCTACCTTCTGGTAAAGCGCGCCGTCGATGCGGTACTTGACCTGCACCTCGGTGTCTCGCGTCTCTATGTGAATGTCTGAGGCGCGCGACTCCATGGCGTTGAAGATGATGGTGTCGACCAGCTTGATGATAGGCGACATGTCGGAGTCAGTCGCCAAACGGTCAAGGTCAAGAATCTCTTCTCCCGCTTCCGTCTCCTTGACGAGCGAGATACGGAAGTTGGAGGCCGCCTCCTGAAGCACGCGCTGTGTGGCGTCGCCCTTGCGAAGCACAACGTCTATGGCTCCGGCCGTGGCGACGTAAGCGTGTATGCGTGCGTGCAGCGCGCTCGACAATTCGTCCAGCCGCTCAAGGTCTGTAGGGTCTGCCATGGCCACGTAGAGGCGGCGGCCTTCACGACGAAGCGGGACGAACTGGTGGCGCAGCATGAGGTCTACGGGAATCTCAGCCAGCAGGGTGTAATCAATCGGAGACTCGCCTTCGGGCGGCAGCAGGTCTATGTACGGGAGGCGATACCTGAGGGCAAGCCTCTTGGCCTCGCGCACCTCGGGCGGGTCTGAGTCTTCCGGCAGCGGCATCACGCGGTCGTCCTGCGAGATGGGCTGCGTCGTCTCTCCGAAAGAGACCATAGTGTCTGTGTATTCTTCTTGCTTCATAAAACTTCAGAATTCAGAACTCAGAATTCAGGAGCCAGAATAAAGCTATGCTCTTCATTCTGACTTCTGAGTCCTGGGTTCTGAGTTCTCTTTCACCTAGTCGGCGCATTCGATATTGACTGAATAATAGGGAGATAAATAGCGAGCAGAATGGTTATGACCACGCCGCCCATGACGATTAGGATGGCAGGCTCAAGCGTAGTCGTCAACTGCTCAAGCTTGACCTCTGCCTCCGCATCATAAAAGGTCGAAACCTCTTCCAGCATCTCTTTCAGACTGCCCGAGCGCTCTCCTATTCCAATCATGTCTATGGCAAGCTCAGGCATCCAGTCTGCCGTCTCAAGACTTTCGGTAAAGGAGCGCCCCTCTCGAATCATCGGAAGGATGGCGGAGCTTCTGCGCCGCAGCTCGCGGTTCGTGATGCTCTCGGCGGCAATCTCCCACGACTCTACCAGCGTGATGCCGCCCGCCAGCAGCGTCGCCAGCGAACGCGTCGCCTGCGCCGTCGCCACCTGTATCAGCAAGCCCCCAATGATGGGAATCTTCAACACTGAGCGGTCAATCGTGAGCTTTCCGCCGGGCGTGCGCGCCCAGACTATCAGCGCGATGGCAGAGATTAGCAGGAGCGGGCCGAACCAGAAGAGGTTGGTCGTCACCCAGTTCGAGATACCCACGACCACCTGCGTTAGCATCGGCAATCCAGTCTTGCTGAAATCCTTAAAGAGGTTCGACATGCGCGGCACTACGTAGACCGTCAGGAAGACGACCATGCCGAAGGACGCTGCCAGAAGCAGCATAGGGTAAGCGAGCGCGCCTCTGACCTTTCGGCGCACGCCCACGCTGCGGCGCATGTAATTAACGTAGCGCGACAGGATTTCATCCAGAGCGCCGCTTCTCTCGCCCGCAAGGATTGATGCCGTATAAATTCTCGGAAAGATTGCTCCCTGTTTGGCAAAGGCTTGTGAGAGGGCCGCGCCGCCCCGAATCTCGTCTTCTACTTCCGCGAGCACGTTCCTGAGCCGCGCCGAAGCGGAACGCTTACGCAGCATGGAGACGGCCTGAAGAATTGGGATGCCTGCGCGCAGGAGCGCCGCCAGCTGTTGATTAAAGAGCAGGAAGTCTCCGGCCTTGACGCGCGCGGCAGGGCCACGGCCTCCGCGTCTGGTGAGTGCCGCCACGCCCGTGGTCTTCGGCGGCGTGACGGCAAAGACCCTGTAGCCTTCACGCTCAAGGCGCACGCGAGCCTCCTGCACGCCCGCAGCCTCCACTGTTCGCGTGACGACTTCGCCCGCCGGAGTTCCTAAACGACAAATAAACTCGGCCATTTGTTACCTGGTAGTCGGGAAGAGAAAGACAAGTTCTTAGATGCCAGACGCCAGTAGAGCGTTACGAAAAAAGTATAGCACGCGCCGCGCCGCTCGCGCACCCGGCCCCGGCCCGCGCCCTTCTGGCAAGTTGATACACGCCGCCCTCCCGAAAAAGTTGCGCTCTCTCGGCCGGAATAATTTGTTGACACGGCCCAGCCTTAGGGTATATACCCGCCTCACTCTTAATCAGACCGTCCTGATTAACGTTACGCGAGACTTGGAAAAATTCCCCTCTATCCTGAAAGGAACTCCCTTATGATTACAGATTGGCCCGCCAAAATTTTCGACTACGAAGTTGAGCGACGCGAGATTCCGCGCAAGGGCGGCAAGCCTTATTACGTCGTCGCGCACTCGCAGGTAGGCGTGCTGCACACGACCGAAGGAAACACCGTCAACGCCGCCTGGAACACCCTGAGCCAGCATAGCAGCGCGCCGCACTTCATCGTCGGCGAAAATCGCATCGTTCAATGCCGCCCCCTGAGCAAGCAGTCTTCGGCGCTGCACGGCAACCCGCCCTTTAACGCCAACACGAACGCCGCCCTCCAAATAGAGATGGTAGGCTTCACGGGCGGAAACGCGGACTTCAACAAGCACGCTTATGATTCGTGGATTCCGGGCGACTCTGTCTTAAAGCCTACGGTCGCGATAATGGCTTGGGCTGCGGGCAACGGGCTGGACATCCCGCTTCAGATTCCCTCGCCCGCATGGACGGACGACGGCATGGACTGTCCCAAGCCCTGGGCCGTTAATAACAAGCGCAGGCTTCAGGCCGCGCTAGGGCTCTGGCCCGCAGCCAAAGGCTGGTGGATGCACATGGAAGTGCCGGGACAGGGGCCGACGTGGCACTACGACTGCGGAGCCTTAAAGCGCACGGTGATGCTACAGATGGCGCGCGACCTTCTGGCAGGCATGGGCGCGGCAGCGGCTATAGAAGTCGGCACGGCTGCGGCTGCCGTGACGGGCGCGGCTACTTCCGCAACTCAGCCTACGTCGCCGCCGCAGTTCTCTACCGCAGTCATACGCTTCAGGGACGAGGGGGCCAACGTCAAGCTTCTGCAAGAGGGCTTAATACGCCTGAGCCTGCTTAAGGACGGAGATGATGACGGAATCTTCGGCAAAGACACGTTGAAAGCGGTGCAAAGCTTTCAATCGAGTAACGGGCTCAAGGCTGATGGAAAGGTCGGCCCCGCGACGAAAGACAAGCTGATAAATGCCATCGCAGCCCTTGCCGCGCCGAGCAGCTAGCGCTCATTAAAGACGGATTCAAACAGGGATGGACAGGATGCACAGGATAAAGAAAAGACAATTCTTTCTTTTTCATCCTGTCTATCCTGTCCATCCCTGTTAATTTCTTTTGCCATTCTTGCGTTCTGTGGGCGTATCTGGCTACAATGCGATTTAGCCACACGGACTAAGTGACCGAAGCCGAACAAGCGGTAGTCTCCCCCGCAGGGAAAGCCGGTCAGAAGATCGCTTCTAAAAATTGCGGCGCGTTCCTTTTCATCATCCGGCAGGATATGACGGAAGAGGGATGCGAGAGAACTATCCTTTATCTAGACGAGGCTCGGCCCCGCCGTAAGATACAGGGGGGAATAATGAATCGTAAGCGCTCCACAGCATTTCATATTGCGCTCGTCTCTTCGCTCGCCCTCTTGCTGGTCGCGACACTTGCGACTCAGCTTTCCACTGCACAACAGAAGAAGTCTCAGGAAGCTGCAAAGCCACAGCCGACTCCTACGCCGGACGGGCAGGCGGGCGCGCCCGTCGGCGACGGCCCCGTCATAGTCCACACAGACCTTGTGACTTTGACCGTCACTGTGACAGACCAGTACGGGCGTTACGTCTCGGGGCTACAGCAGAACGCCTTCAAGGTCTTCGACGACAAGGAAGAGCAGGAGATAACCTATTTCTCGGACGACGACGCGCCGGTTTCGGTGGGCATAGTCTTTGACCTATCGGGCTCTATGTCGGGCGACAAGATTAGCCGCGCGCGACAGGCGCTCTCTCGCTTTATAGAAACCAGCCATAATTCGGACGAATATTTCTTGATAGGCTTCAACTCGCGCGCTCAGCTCCTGATGGAGAGAACCAGGGACGGCGACGCGGTACTCAACAAGCTCACCTTCGTACAGACCAAGGGACAGACGGCGCTCTACGACGCCTGCTATCTGGGCGTGGAGAAAGTGCAGCGGGGCGCGCACCCGAAACGCGCCATCATACTCATCTCCGACGGGCAGGATAACAACTCGCGTTATAACTTCGGCGAAGTCCGCAAGCTCTTGAAGGAGTCGGACGTGGTGCTCTACGGCATAGGCATACTGGGCGGCTCAGACCCCGGAAGCCCGCTCGGCATGGAAGGCCAGAGCATTCTGGACGAGCTATCGAGCGTGTCGGGCGGCAAAGCCTTCTTCCCGAACTCCGCGGCCGAGATGGACGAAATCTTCGAGCGCATAGCGCTTGAGCTTCGACACCAGTACTCAATCGGCTACAAGCCCAAGAACTTCGCCAACAACGGCAAGTGGCACAAGCTGAAGGTGAAGGTCACGCCTCCGCGCGGACTGCCCCGCCTGTTTGTCAGAAGCCGCGAAGGCTATTATGCTGTCACCAACCCGCGCTGAGGAATTCCCTCGGACGGTGGGTACGGCCAACCGGCCAAGCCACAAGAGGCATCTAGCAACGTGTGCGCAGAGAAGACCCGGGAGAGCGGCAAGCGCCCTTTCGGTTTCAGGCCCCAGCCGCACCGGAGCCACTAATAAAAATTGGCGGCTCATCAAGCCATGAGCGCCCTGCGAATCGGAAAAAACGCTTCTCCCCGTGGCCGTTTTTGCGGGCGGAAGCCGTCTTCCGTAAAGAGCAGGGCGCTCGTGGCTTAAAGAGGGGAAAATAAAAGTTTCTGAGACGACCCGCATCAACCAAACTGGCAGCTCACGGCATCCAAGCGTCCGGGTCTTATCGGTTTCTTTCCAGAGGTCACAATGATGAAAAACCGTCTATCGTCACAAAAGGGGGGCAGAAACGTGCGCCCCTGGATTTTCACAGGCGTCTCCATGCTCCTGTTCATAGTGCTTGGTCTGTCGAGCTTAGCGCAGACGCGCCAGCAGGACGGGCGCTCGCGCCGCACGGGCACGGCCCAGCCGACCGCTACGCCTACGCGCACAGCTCAGCCTCCCATACTGGACGAAGCGCCGCCTCCGCCTCCCGCTAAGCCCACGCCTATCCCTACGCCGGACGTGGAGGGCGCTGAGATTGACGAAGGCGCGACCATTAAGATTGACGCCAATCTTGTGAACCTTCAGGTGCGCGTCATAGACCGCTTCAACTCGCCCATCAACAACGTGCGCGAGGGAGACTTCAAGGTCTACGAGGACGGCGTGCTGCAACCCATCTTCAAGGTGACGCGTGAAGAGGTGCCCATCTCATATGGTCTCGCGGTGGACAACTCCGGCTCCATGCGCTCGCAGATTGACAAGGTGATAGAGGCTGCCAAATCCATCGTCAACAGCAACAAGCCGGGCGACGAGACCTTCCTCGTGCGCTTCATAGACAGCGACAAGATAGAGACGCTTCAGGACTTCACGCCCAGCAAGCAGGCCCTTATGGACGCGCTCGACAGCATGTTCATAGAGGGCGGGCAGACGGCCATAGTCGACGCCGTCTATCTCTCAAGCGAGCACGTCTCAAGATACAAGAAGACGGATTTCGACGACCGCAGGCGTCGCGCGCTGATTCTGGTGACGGACGGCGAAGAGCGCAACAGCTTCTACAAGAAAGACCAGCTCTTCGCCAAGCTCAGGGAAGAGGACGTGCAGATTTTCGTCATAGGCTTTGTCAACGAGCTTGATAAGGAAGGCGGCTTTATCCGCAACTCGCCGCGCGAAGAGGCCATGAACTTCATGAACCGGCTGGCCAAGGAGACGGGAGGACGCGCCTTCTACCCGACCTCGCTGTCGGAGCTGCCGGGCATAGCCAACGAAATCATACGAGACCTGAGGACGCAGTACGTCGTCAGCTACAATCCCACGAACAAGGCGCGCGACGGAAGCTTCCGCTCGATTCGAGTGGCGGTGGCCGAAGGCACGGGCGGCGAAAAGCGCATCGCGCTCACACGCACGGGCCGCATCGCCCCGAAAGAGGGAGCGGGCCAGCCAGTGACGAGTAACACCGGCACACCCCCTACGCGCGGCGGCAACAACGCGACGCAGCCGAGGACTCAGCCAGCCACGACAGGCTCGCGCACGAGACCCTGAAAGAGCAGACCCGTTAACACCAAGAGGCACGAAATCTGAATTGCAGGTTTCGTGCCTCTTGGTATGTCTGGCGCTCCTGTTCTTCAGAGAATTTCTCAGGAAGCTCTGTTACGGTCATTGGTCGCTTCAGGCTTGATAGTGCTCTGCAACGAGCGCACCATCTCCATCAACTGCTCTATCTTCTCGCCGCGCTCCTTGTCTTTCCTCAGCATCTCTTCCAGCATCCACTCGCTCTTGAGATTCACTTTGAAATCCTGCTCGGCCGCGAGCCTGTCTTTCTCGCTCGCCCTGTTCTGCGACATCATGATGATGGGAGCCTGTAGGGCCGCCGTCATCGAGAGCATGAGGTTCAAAAGGATGTAAGGATAAGGGTCGAACTGCGCCCCCTCTTCTCGCCCGCCCATGCGCGAGAGCATGAAGGTATTGATTGCCATCCATATAATAAGAAAGCCGCCGTAAAGAAAGATGAACGTCCACGAGCCGCCGAACGAAGCCACCTTGTCGGCCACTCTCTGGCCGAGGGTCATCTTCTCTTCCATGGCCTGGTTGATGTTGCGAGTCACGCGTTGGGAGACGAGCAGGTTAGTCTGTCGAAGACGCGCCGCCACCTCTCGTATGACATCCGTGGCGGCGTGCGGGTAGCGCACGAGAAACGCCTGAAAGTCGTCGCGGCTCAGGCGGTGCAGCGTAGAGTCCACGACGGCCGTCGCGTTAGCTGCGCGGCCTCCGCCGTCAAGCACGGCCATCTCGCCCAGGAACTCGCCCGGCTTCAATTCAGAGAGCGTGACCTGCTTTACGTCGGCGTCGCGTACCCAGATGCGCACCACGCCTTCGTCAATCACGTAGAGCGCGTCGCCCGGGTCGTTTTCATAAAAGATTACTTCGCCCGCCTTGTACGTGACCTGCTCCACGCTCTCGGCCAGAGTCTCAAGCTCCGTCTGGTCCAGCTGACTGAAGAGAGGGATTCTGGACAGGGCTTCGGCCTCTTCGCTTCTGGATAATGGTGCGGACATCTCTTGTCCTCCTGTTGCTGCAAAGGGAAGGCTTCTATACGGCTACTACTACTGCGGCTCAATCGAAATCAGATAAGCGATAAAGGCTATGAAGGCCAGCAGCAGCGCGAGGATAAAGATGACTACGGGCTCAAGGCCGAGCCCCTTCACCGGCTTGCTCTCTTCTATCAGCTCTTTCGGAAGCTTCAGCTCCTGCGTGTCCAGAACTATCGCGCCGTTCTGATGACGCCTACGGCCCTCCTCCTGCTCTTCGAGCGGTGCGAGGCTGGACGCGAGCGCAGAGGTCTCTTCGTGACTCGCCTTGAGCGGGTTGTGATTGTGCAGCGTGTCTCTTCTCACAGCCACTTGACCTTCTTCAAATAGAGATAGAGCGCAATGCCTATCACGAGCATTGAAAGAAGCGCGAAGACGTAGCCGTACTTCCACCCTAGCTCCGGCATGTGCTGGAAGTTCATCCCGTAGATGCCTGCGATTAAGGTCACGGACATAAGAATGGTGGCGATGGAGGTCAGCCGCTTCATTATCATGTTCATGCGGTTGCCCTGCACGGACAGATACGCGTCCATCGTTGAGCCGAGCATGTCGCGCAGTGTGTCTATGGTATCGGCCACGCGTATGATGTGGTCGAAGATGTCCTGGAAGTAGACGTGTGTGGCGCGTGCGAAGACGGGCTGCTCGCGCCTGAGCATGGTGTTGAAGACATCCCTCAGGGGCGTGATGGAGCGGCGAAGATAAAGGAGCTGCTTCTTGATTCTGAAAATATCTTCGAGCGCTTCGGGTTGGAACTCTCCGAAAATCTGGTCTTCTAGGTCGTCCATCTTCTCGGACAGAATGTCCAGAAGCGGCAGGTAGTCATCCACAATCGCGTCCATCAGCAGGTAGGCCAGCAGCCCCGACCCATGCTCGGCCCTGTCCGTCCACTCGTGCCAGAGACGCGCGGCGGTCTGTATGGCGCGTATAGGCTGGCTGTGGACTGTGACGAGGAAATTGGAGCCCAGAAAGATGTTCAGCTCTCGCAGCTCAAGACGCTGTTCGGGGCCGACGAGCTGTGCTTCGTAAAGGACTATGAAGTAATAGCCCTGATACTCTTCAACCTTCGGGCGCTGGTGCTCCTTGCGGCAGTCTTCTATCGAGAGGTGATGAAAGTTGAACTCTTCCGCCAAGTCAAGAAAGTCCTGGCCCGTGGGGTCGGCCACGTCCGCCCAGACAATCTTGTTCTCGTCCAGGCAGACCTCGCTGATGTCTGCGGCCGGAATCCTCTCCGTAAACTCTTTCGATACGCTGTCAAGACAGACCGTAGTAATCACCTGAAAAACTTCCCTCGCGCGGATTGTACGCCCCGGCGAAGTATAGCAGAGGCTAGAGGTCGGAGGTTAGAGGCCAGTAGAAGAAGAGTAATGGTTCAGTTTGGGAAGATTCAAACAGGGATGGACAGGATAGACAGGATGAAAAAGAGAAAGCATTTCTTCTTTATCCTGTGTATCCTGTCCATCCCTGTTAATTCTCTTCTGCTTTTCAGTCTTTCATGCTGGCGAGGACTATGATGGGCAGACCTATGGCTACGAAGAGCAGGCCGACGGTCAGGCCGATTTTGAATCCCTTCGGGGGATTGCTGCGGACGCCCGTCAGGGGATCGCGCTTGCCGTAATCCTCGCGTATCTTTTTGATGTACCTGTATTGAATGGTGATGACCTGCTTGAGGTCTATTTCTGCGACCTGCACGCTCTCCGCGTCGTATTGCACGACGCTGCCGTGTAGCTTATCGCCGTTCTGTAGATAGAGCGTGAGGCGGCCCGCCACGCCTATCTTCTCCACCATTCGTTTAATCTTTCGCGCCTTCTCGTCGAGGGGCGGCGCAGATTGAGTCTGCTTCGCGGCTGGTGTCGCCGTCGCCTGCTGGCAGAGGCCTACACGCGCGCTTAGCATGATTAGAGAGGCGATGAGAATCGCCGTCAGGATATTTTTCAAGCTAGTGCTTCCCTCCTTTGCCACGCGGTACCGCAACATCGGTGCCGCAGGGGGAAGCGCACGGGCAGAAATCGAAAGCGGCCCGTATTCACAGGCCGCTCCGGTAGTAAGTAGAAGTTTTGAGACTGCGCGAGAGCGCAGTAAAAATATGACAGGTGGCGTCAGAGCGCTTCAGGCGACGGAGCGAGCGCTCAAGCTCTACTCAGGCCGCGCCTCTTTCACTTGGCCCTGACAGAGCCCGCTATCTTCTTGCGGGTAGTCTCGCCGGTCTTGAGCACGGGTATGCCCTGGTCTACGTCTGAGTGCGGGCGCGGGATGACGTGAGTCGCTACGACTTTGCCTACGCGGCTGGCGGCGGCAGCGCCTGCGTCCACGGCGCTTCTGACGGCGGCCACGTCGCCGCGCACAATCGCCGTCACGAGCCCCGCGTCTATCCTCTCGTAGCCAACCAGGTGAACGTTCGCGGCCTTAACCATAGCGTCCGCCGCCTCTATCATCGCCACCAGCCCCATGCATTCGACCATGCCAAGCGCTTCCATGCTCTTTGTGCCTCACAAAATTTATCTAAGCTTGATAACGGGACGCTAATAGTAGCACAAATTCAAACAGGGATGGACAGGATAGACAGGATAAAGAAGAAATGGTTCTTCTTCTTATATCATGTACATCCTGCCTATCCCTGTTAATTTCTTCCTCAGTTACGCAGCGAGTGAATGGGAGCGGGGATGCGTCCGCCCCTGCGTATGAAGTCCGAGGACGAGAAGGCGTTGACGGGCATGATGGGAGCAGAGCCGAGCAAGCCTCCGAACTCTACCATCTCGCCCACCTCCATGCCGGGCACTGGGATGATGCGAACGGCCGTCGTCTTGTGATTCATGACGCCCACGGCCATCTCGTCGGCTATGATGGCGGCTATAGTTTCCGCGCTCGTAGAGCCGGGCACGGCCACCATGTCTATGCCTACGGAGCAGACGCTGGTCCACGCCTCAAGCTTATCCAGGGAGAGTGCGCCGACGCGCGCGGCCTCTATCATCGCGGCGTCTTCGGAGACGGGGATGAAAGCGCCGCTCATCCCGCCTACGGAAGCCGAAGCCATAGCGCCGCCCTTCTTGACAGCATCCGTCAGTAGAGCCAGCGCTGCCGTTGTGCCGTGCGTGCCCGCGCGCTCAAAGCCCATAGCCTCGATTATCTCCGCCACCGAATCGCCCGGCACAGGCGTAGGCGCAAGAGAGAGGTCAATGATGCCGAAGGGAAGACCCAAGCGGCGCGCAGCCTCTCTTCCCACAAGCTCGCCCGCGCGAGAGAGCTTGAAGGAGAGCTTCTTGATTAGCTCTGCCAGCTCGTGAAGCGGCAAGTCCTTCGGAGCATGTCTGACGGCATGATTGACTACGCCGGGGCCTGATACGCCTACGTTGATGACCGCCTCGGGCTCGCCCGTGCCGTGAAAGGCTCCGGCCATGAAGGGATTGTCCTCGACGGCGTTGGCGAAGCAGACGAACTTGGCGCAGGCCAGCCCGCCTCTATCCCTTGTGCGCTCGGCCATCTCCTTTATCAACTGGCCCACGCGGCGCACGGCGTCCATGTTTATCCCCGCGCGAGAGGTGGCCACGTTGACGCTTGAGCAGAGCCGCTCGGTGTTGGACAAAGCTTCCGGAATAGAATCCAGAAACGCGCCGCCGCTTCGCGTCCATCCCTTATGCACGAGGGCCGAATAGCCTCCTACGAAATCGACTCCGACAGTTTTAGCCGCTTCATCAATAGCCCGCGCTATTGTCATTAGATTCCCTTCGCCGCGCGCCCCTTCGACAATCTGCGAGACGGGAGTCAGGGAGATGCGCTTGTTGGCTATGCGTATGCCGACCTCGTCCCCTATCTCGTTGACGGTGGAGACAAGACGGCCCGCGGTGCGCTCTATCTTCTCGCGCACGCGCTCGGCGGTGCGCTCTATGGAGTCGGTCGCGCAGTCGCGCAAAGAGAGTCCCAGCGTGACGGTGCGAATGTCCAGATGCTCCATCTCCGTCATACGCACGGTCTGCAAGATTTCCGCCTGGGTGTATTCCATGAAGTTTCCGAACTGTTTATCTGAGATAAGTGCCGAGCAGTATGATGACCAGCGCCAGTATGAAGAGAAAGACCGCCACCAGAATGAAGCGAAGGTTAGGGTCGTCCTGCGCCTCGCCCCAGACGACGTTCGACGCCTGCTTGAGCTTCTCTACGCGCGGGGCCAGCCGCTCCTCCACCACGTCGCGCGCCGCGCCGACAACTCTTTGTCCTTTGCCGCGCGGGCGCATGTCCGGCGGCGGCTCAAGCGGTCTGCCCGAAGCAATCTGTTCGCGCGCCACCTGAGCGGGAATCGACATAGTTGACTCAGGCTTCTGCACGGGCGGGATGGGAAGCTCGCTCGCTTTAACGGAAGGAGCCGTCACGTTAAGCGGCCTCGTAGCGCTGCCCGCATCCTTCTTCTCATCGGGCAAGGCTTCAGGCTGCGGCTTCTGCTCCTCCCCCTGCGGTGCCTCAGTCTTCATGGCCCGCCCGCATTGCGGGCAGAAGGCCGAGCTGGCACGCACAGCCGCGCCACATTCAACACAACGACGATCTATCTCAAGACCCATAAAAACTAGTGCAGAAGGCAGAGTGCAGAATGATGAATGAAAAGAATTGTTCAACTTGAATAGTTCTTTAATTCATCATTCTGCACTCTGCCTTCTGCATTTTCCTTAAATTCTGTGCATGGCGTTGAAGAGGTCTTCGCGCTGGGCGTAGATGCGTACGCCCAACCTTTCGCCCTCTCTGCGAAAGCGGTCTTTAAGGGCCGTGGCCGATTCCCTCGCGCGCGACATGTCGGCGATGATGACCATGGCGAACTTGCTCTGCACCACGGTTTGATTGATGTCTATGATGCTGCAATCGGCTTCGGCCAGCACCTGCGAGACGCCCGCCACTATGCCCGGATGGTCAAGGCCGAAGACGGAGACAATCAATCGCTGCTCGCTGCCCTGGTCGCGCGCCTCGCGCTCACGAGCCGTGGTGGCAGTCCTGTATCCGCCTTGCTGCGCCTGAGAAGACACGTTGCCGCCGTTCTCCACCACTGGCTCAATAGCGCGGTAGATGTCTGTGACAAGCTGCTCGACCACGCGCTCGTCCGCGCCAGCGCCGAGCCGCCCGTAAACCGCCCGCGTAATCCTGTAAATCAACTCTTCGTTTGCCATTATAAAGGCTATTTCCCGTTGTCTCTCGCGTGCAGCTCTCGCGCGTTCTCGCGCAGCTCGTCCGAGACAGTGTCCTGTATGTCCATGCGGTCAACTATGCCTACCACTGCGGCTTCGATTGACATCTCCTGGTCGCCTATGGCTGAGCGCGCGGCCTTGCCGTAAGCGACCATGACCGTTTCGCCCACGCCCGCGCCGAGGCGGTCTGCCACGACCACTATGTTCTTCGTAGGCTCCTTGTCCAGGTCAAACGGATGCACAATCAAAAAACGGACGCCCTCCAAATCAGGCGTCTTCTTAGTTGACCAGACTGTGCCGACTACTTTTCCTAAAAACATTGCGATTGCATTCTATCTAATCCGAATACGTTACACGATGGTCAAACGATTAGTTGCAAGGCGCTCGAAAGAATTATTTAGCTGGCGCTCCAGTTCCTTGTCATCCTCATGCTCAAGAACGATTCTCATCAGGACATCGTCGGGGAAACGATATGAACCACCATGTAGAAGGGCATACAAATTAGCACTGATTCTGTGCTGTACTTCGTTGATGCGCCGCATCCTTTGTGGATTTGTCAGGCCGTCCTTCCCCACCTCGTAGCTATCGCGCGCGAGAACAGTCAACTCGTGTATGAGGCGCGTCAGAAATTCTCGCTGCTCCTCAAGGGAGTAAGATGAAAAAAGAGCAATGGCGTCATCAATACTCATTTTTAGCTTCAGGTTTCTATGAGACTATCTCGCGCTCAAGCTCGTTGATGTTAAAGCCCCGTTCTTCCAGCACTTTGATACGGACGTTGCCGTTAAGTATCCGTCCATCAGGCTTGACCTTCAATGCCTCAATCTTTCCCGGTTGGAGGGATTCAATTATCTCCTCTGTGCTGCGCTGCCTCCAGTATGCAAGCGAGAAGCGACTTGTGCCGGAGTTTAAAGTGTCATCTGAGTGAATACGCTGAAGTGGTCTTCGCCCTTCACTCATAACAAATTCTTCATACCTTGGCGAACACCTCAGCGGGCTCGCCCATGTCGCGCGCAGAGGGGGTGATGATGGTGCGCGCGTTGACGTAAATCTTCTCGCCCTTCTGTATGGCGCGTCGCACGTCGTCTTCGCTGACGAAGTCCACGGCCTTGCGGCTGTTGCCGTTGGAGCTTTGAGCAGCAGGCGCGTTAGCCGCACCCGTCTGTGCGGGTGTCGGCGCAGCTACGGGCGTCGGCGGCGCTGGCTCTGCCGGTCGCGGCGCTTCTCTTCCCGAGCCGTTTCCTCCGTTTGACGCCACGGCTGTCGGCGCGGCTTCGGCGTGCGGGGCAGCGTCGGGCGCTGCGTACTTGCCCACGCCGCTTATGTCCGTCATGGGCTGGTAAGGCGCAGGCGATTCGCTCGCGTGGAGCGTCGCGTGCCCGCCCGTCGCGGCCTCCTGACCTGAAGCGCCGCGCCCCGCGAGGAAGCGGTCAACTATGGCAGCAATCTCTTCGCGGCCAATGCCCTTGCCGCCCGGCGCTGAGGCTTGAGCAAGAGCGGGCGCAGGTGCCTGCCTAGATGCAGTCGCTTGCGCGGAGACTGCGGGCCTTGCGCTCTTAACTGGACGGGTCTCAAAGGCGACGCGCTTGATGTCCATCAGGTGCAACGGCGAGACGTTGTCGGACGTGACGTTTCCGCCCCAGGAGCCGCAGCCTAAAGTCATGGAAGGCGGCAGGGCCGTAGAGAAGCCTATGGCTCCGTGCGTCGTGGGCGTGTTGACGGTGATGCGAGAGGCTGGCATCTCCGCGCCGTAGCGCACTGCTGCTTCGCGCGACTGCGTGTGAATGCCCGCGGTGTGGCCCATGCCGCCGTAGCTCAATATCTCGAAGCAGCGCGCGGCCCCACGGTCTACGCCGTCCTCAACATAAAAGGCCAGGATGGGCGAAAGCTTCTCCATGGAGAGCGGGAAGTCGCGGCCCACGCCGCCCACGTCCGCCATCAGGCAGCGAGTGCCCGCAGGCACATTCAAGCCCGCGAGCTTCGCTATCACCTCTACGGACTTTCCCACTATGCCGGGATTCAGGGAGCGCTGAGGCGTGGTCACGACTTTGGCTAACTGCTCTGCTTCGGCAGGGCTCAGGAAGTGCGCGCCCTGTGCGCGGAACTGCTCGCGCACCTCTTTCTCAACGGGAGCGTCGCAGACCACCGCCTGCTCCGAAGCGCAGATGGTGCCGTTGTCAAAGGTCTTGCCGGTCAGGATGTCCTGCACGGCCTTGGCTACGTTGGCGGTTCTCTCCACGAAGACGGGCACGTTGCCGGGGCCTACGCCGAAGGCAGGCTTGCCCGAAGAGTAAGCCGCGCGCACAAGACCTATGCCGCCAGTGGCTAAGATGACTGCCGTCTGCTTGTGCTTCATGAGGGCTTCTGTGCCTTCGATGGTGGCGGTCGTCATGCAGCCTATGGCTTCGGCAGGCAAGCCCTCTTTGATGGCCGCATCTCTTATGACCTTGACCGTCTCGTTAATGCAGCGAGCGGCCGAAGGATGCGGGCTCAAGACAATCGCGTTGCGAGACTTGACGGCAATCAGGCACTTGAAGATGGCGGTTGAAGTCGGATTGGTGGAAGGAATGATTCCTGCGACTACGCCGCGCGGAGATGCTATCTCGACCACGTCCTTGGACTCGGAGACGACGCCCACCGTCCGCAGGCCCTTGAAGTAGTTCCACACGTCTTCGGAGGCAAAGCGATTCTTCGTCTCCTTATCGGCGGCAATGCCGTAGCCAGTCTCTTCCACGGCCATTGCCCCCAGCCGCGCAGCCTCTTTGAGTGCCGCCCGCGCCATCGCTTCGCAGATGCGGTCAATCTTCGCTTGGTCAAAGCGCGCCAGCTCAACCTGAGCGCGGTGCGCCGCCTCAACAAGGTCGCGCGCCTGCTGTACCGACACCAGGTCTTTATCAACCGACATGATGCACCTCCAACGATTTTGGACTTTAGATTTTGGATTTGCGATTGGAGTGGCCGCCTGGCTTGAGCAGTTTCAACCCGTCCCGCTAATCCAAAATCTAAAATCTAAAATCCAAAATCACTTGGCTCGTTCTTTGTTGTTCTCGCGGGAGCCAGAGAGGGAGCGGCCTCCGCCGCCTGCGTCGCCTTCGCCAAGTTGGCCAGCGCTTCCGCCGCCTATGGCTCGCTCGTCCGGGCTGTAGCCTGTGCGGCCGTTCGTCGGCAGCACTCGCTCGACTTCGCCGTGCGGGCGCGGGATGACGTGTACGCTTATAAGCTCGCCTACGCGGCGGGCTGCGGCTGCTCCGGCGTCGGTCGCGGCCTTGACCGCGCCCACGTCGCCGCGCACAAAAATCGTGACGTAACCTGCGCCGATATATTCTTTACCTAAGAGCTGTACGTTGGCGGCCTTGACCATGGCGTCGGCGGCTTCCACCGCGCCGACAAAGCCTTTGGTCTCCACCATTCCAAGTGCTTCGAGAGGCATTTTGCTAATCCTCGATTCTTCAGTTGTAGAAATTAAAAGGAACGGTTCATTGCTTTCGATTGCATCAACGTATCACCGCGCGCCGAAAGTTTCAAGACCGCGCGCAAGCATTTGACGAACAAAAGTTTGACAATGTTTAGCCGCGCACGTTATAGTGCGCGCAAAAGGTACTTTGGCCTGCCTCAGTCGAGGGCGCGTGCGTAACATCGGTAACCTTATTTAAAGAGGCTCTTCGGAATCCGAGCTTAAGGTTGTTCTTTACCGAGCAGGTCAGAGAGGTTTATCTTTTGCCCCAAACTCCAAACTCCCGAAGGGCGGACGCAGATTGGTGATGGCAGCAACTTTTGGGGAACAACTGCGGCTCGCACGTGAGGCGCGCGGAATTACGCTGCGCGAAATATCCGAGCAAACACGCATCTCCACGCGCTACCTGGAAGCAATAGAGTCGGACGACTACAAGCGCCTGCCGGGCGGCATCTTCAACAAGAGCTTCATCAAGGCTTACGCCAAGTACATTGGCTTTGATGAAAAGGAGGCTCTTGAGGCTTACGCGCGCACGGCACGCGAGCAGGGCACCTCGCCCGACGACGTTGTCTCGACGCCTTACCAGCCCAGAGTCTACACGGACGGCAACTCCCGCTCTCCGCTAGTCACGCTGCTTCTGACGATTCTCATACTGGCGATTATCTCTCTGGGAGTCTACGCCGCCATGCACTGGTATCAGCGGCGCGAAGCGACGGCCGGTGCTGACGAGGGGAGCGCGCCCGCCACCGCGCAGCAGCCCGCACAAACGGGCGCGAGCCAGACGACGCCTGCCAGCACAGGGGCGGCACCCGCAGCCAACACAGCGCCGGGCGCTGCTACCGCTCCCACGGGAAGCTTCACCGTACAGATTAAGGCGCGCGGCGAGAGCGTCTGGACAAGGTCTAAGGTGGACGACGGGGTCGCGTCCGAGCTGATGCTTCAGGCGGACGAGACACGCGAGTTCAAGCCGAACGAGCGCGTGAGCGTGCTTCTGTCTCGCAGCAAGGTGAACGCGCTTGAGGTCATCATCAATAATCGCCCGGCGAAAGTAACGCCTGAGCCGCGCGGGAATCTCGCAGAGATTGTCATCACCAAGGAGAATTACGAACAGCTTTCGCAGTAAATCCGGGGACGCCGCCAAGACTTTATCGGTCGGAAGAAGAAGGTCTGCGCTACGCCGCCGGAAACAATTCAAGTTCCCCTTGATGCCCGCTTAGAGATGCGGGCATTTCGTTTTATACTTGAAGCAAACCTGATTGAGACATGAGACGCCCGACCGCGAGCTTTTATCGGAAGGAGTATTTAAGAGCCATCATGATTACGCCGGATATTCAGGAAGGACTGACCTTTGACGACGTTCTGTTAATGCCCGCACGCTCGGACGTGCTGCCCAACGAGACGGACACCTCCACGCAGTTCACGCGCGGCATACGCTTGCAGATTCCTCTCTGCTCAAGCGCCATGGACACTGTGACCGAAGCCGCGCTCGCCATAGCCTTAGCACAGCAGGGCGGCATAGGCGTCATACACAAGAACCTCCCCATTGAACGGCAGGCGGAAGAGGTGGACAAGGTGAAGCGCTCGGAGTCCGGCATGATTGTCGACCCGGTCACTATCAGGCCCGACCGCCCCGTGCGAGACGCGCTCGCCGTCATGGAGCGTTATCACATCAGCGGCGTCCCCGTCGTTGACGAAGACGGCCACCTGGTAGGCATCATCACCAACCGCGACTTGAGATTCGAGACGCGCTTCGAGATACCCGTCTCTGAAGTTATGACGCCGCAGCCTCTGGTCACAGTCCCAGTGGGCACCACTCTGGACCAGGCGAAGGCCGTGTTGCAGAAGCACCGCATAGAAAAGCTGCTGGTCATAGACGGCGACAAGCACCTCAAGGGTCTCATCACGGTCAAAGATATACAGAAGGCAATCAAGTATCCGAACGCCGCCAAAGATGATTTGGGACGACTGCGCTGTGCGGCGGCCATAGGCGCGACCGGAGACTTCAGAGAGCGCGCCGACGAGCTTATCAAAGCGCGCGTGGACTGCCTCGTGATAGACACGGCGCACGGCCACTCTACAAGGGTCGTAGAGGCCGTGCGCGAAATTAAGCGCCGACATCCCGACACGCAGCTCGTCGCCGGAAACATAGCAACCACAGAGGGCGCGCGTGAGCTTATAGACGCGGGCGTTGACGCCATAAAGGTAGGCATCGGCCCCGGCTCAATCTGCACTACGCGAGTCGTGACGGGCGCGGGCGTGCCGCAGATTTCCGCTATTCAATCCGCCATGAGGGCCGCGCGCGAGGGCAACGTGCCGGTCATCTCTGACGGCGGCGTGAAGTTCTCAGGCGACGTGGCGAAGGCGATTGCGGCGGGCGCGGACGTGGTGATGATAGGCTCGCTCTTTGCCGGAACCGAAGAGGCTCCGGGCGAAGTGATTCTCTATCAGGGCCGCTCCTTCAAGAGTTATCGCGGCATGGGCTCAATCGGTGCCATGCGAGAAGGCTCGCGCGACCGCTACGCGCAGGAAGACACCCTGAACGAATCCAAGCTCGTGCCCGAAGGCATAGAAGGCCGCGTCCCCTATCGCGGAACTCTGGCCGACATGGTGACGCAGCTTGTAGGCGGCCTGCGCTCAGGCATGGGCTACACGGGCTGCCACGACATACGCGAGTTTCAGGAGAAGACGCGCTTCGTTCGCATCACCTCCGCCGGTCTCAGAGAGTCGCACGTGCACGACGTTATCATCACGAAGGAAGCGCCGAACTATCGTCTTGAATAGGAAGCTTAATGGCCCGCCTGCCACGCCTTGATTGAGTCCAGTGGATAGAGCAGCATCAGTATGTTCAGTAGCAGGCTGTCTCTGATGAGGATTAACAGGACGGCTTCCGTCAGGAAGAAGATGATGAGCGAGCGGCGAAAGCCCAGTCGCTCGGCCAGCAGAAAGCCTGCCGCGCAGAAGAGAATGTCGCCTAGGGAATTGACGACCGTGTCGCCCTGATAGCCTAGCGCAGCCGTCGCCGCACGGTATCTCTCTATGACGTAGGCCGAGTTCTCAAAGACTTCCCACAAAGCCTCTATAGAGATTGCCGCGACGAATCGCCAGCCCAGTTTCCAACGAGGAAAGAGCAGCCACAGCAGCCAGCAGAAGATGAAGCCGTGCAGTACGTGTGTGAAGCTGTAAGGGTCTGAGAGATGCTGAGAGTTGTCCGCGCTCCAGGCGTTGCCCGTCCAGAGCAGCAGGTAGCCGCAGGAGCAAAGCCACAATCGCCCTTCGGCGTGCAGCACGAGAGCGGTCGCGGCCAGCACCGCCGCTGTGATAAGGCCGGGCCACAGTAGCTTGCGTCCCGGCGCTATGTAATCGGCAGGCATGACTTAGGTCGAAGGACGAGCTTGAATCGGGGCGCATCAATGGCCGTGATAGATGTACTGGCCGTGGCGGTGGCCGTGATTACTGCTTGCCGCCTTTCCTGCCCCGGGCGAAAAGCTCCTGTACACAGTCTCTATCCACTGCTCCGTCTTGATGAAGCCCGTGCCCCAGGACTTCCACTCCGCGGGCAAGCCCTCTTTCTTTAGCTGCTCAAGGCTCTTTCCTGCGGCCATGCCCTTGCGCACAACATTGGTGGTCTCGACCAGCATGCGGTGATAGGCGCGCAGGTCTTCTATGTTGGAGAGCGGGCCGTGGCCCGGAATTATCTTCGCCCCTGCGGGAAGCGTCCTGATTATCTCGGCTATATTTTTCGTCAGGCCTTCGACGCTTCCGCCACTCTCAAGGTCTACGAAGGGGAACCTGCCCGCGAAGAAGTCGTCGCCCAAGTGCGCGACGTTCGAGCCCATGAAGAAGATGACACTGTCTCCGTCCGTGTGGCCGTTAGGGTAATGCACCACGCGCACCTCTTCGCCATTGAAGAAGAAGGTTATGGAAGCGTTGTAGGTGATAAGCGGCAGAGCTTCCTGCGGAGCAGGCGGAATCTTCGAGCCCATCAGCATCTGACCCGCCGCGAGCCGTCTACGCACGTTCTCCTGCGCGACGATTGTTGCCTCCTGCCCGAAGGAGCGGTTGCCGCCCGTGTGGTCGCCGTGCCAGTGTGTGTTGAGCACGTATTTCAACTTCCCTTCACCGAGCTTCTTCAGCTCTGCGCGAATCTTGTCCGCGAGCGGCATGAACTGGTCGTCCACCATCAGAGCGCCGTCGCGTCCCGCAGAGACGGCTATGTTGCCGCCAGCGCCTTCGAGCATGTGTATGTTCCCGGCTACGAGCGTGGATTTGATTTCGACTTTTGAGAAGTCCTGCTGACGGATTGAGCGCGAGTAGGTGGTCGAAAGACAGACCAGCAGCAAGGCTAGAAATAGGGCCAGACGTTTCATGCAAGATTGCCTCCGCTTGTGTGCGTGTCCCGCCACGTTAAATGTTTTCCCGGCCGCTAGTCAATAAGTTTTTGCCGTGCCGCTTCAAATGGCCCGTGGGTTATCGTATGCTGGAAGCGCGCAAGCCTTAAGCGATGACAAAAGAGAAGACCATCCTTATCTACAATCCGAACGCGGGGCGCGGCGGCGCGCGGCGCGAGCGCGAAGTCTCCCATTTTTGCACACACCTGGAAGAGCTTGGTCTTCAGGTTGAAGCATGGAAGACCAGAGCGCCCCTGGACGCCACACGTCTGGTAGAGCGCGCCGCAGCCGAAGGCGCAAAGCAGGTCATAGTCTCGGGCGGCGACGGCACCATCAACGAAGCCTTGCAGGGGATGGCCGGAACAGACTTGCGGCTTGGTATTTGGGCGCGAGGGACTGCGAATGTGCTGGCGCGCGAGCTGAAGCTTCCCTTCAACACGAGAGAGGCAGCGGAAAGAGTTGCGCGTGGAGAGACCACGCGCGTTTACGTGGGCTGCGCTATAAGTGAAGAGACGGGCGAGCGGCGCTTCTTTTTTCTGATGGCTGGCATAGGTCTGGACGCCTCTGTCGTGGAGAGCGTGCGTCCCAGACTCA
>DATELK010000183.1:0-24927 GCA_035276685.1 Pyrinomonadaceae bacterium
CGCCGTCCCCGCGCCAATGAGAATCGCGTCGTGCTCGTGGCGCAGCTGGTGGACTCGCCTGCGCGCCGACTCGCCCGTAATCCAGCGCGAGTCGCCCGTGCGCGTCGCGGTGCGCCCGTCCAGCGAGACTGCCATCTTCAAATGCACGAAGGGCCGCCCACGGCGCATGAAGTGTATATACTTTTCGTTGAGCCGCTCGGCCTCTCGCGCGAGAACGCCAGTCTGAACCTCAAGCCCCGCACGGCGAAGATGAGCGAAGCCTTTGCCCGAGACCTTCGGGTTAGGGTCTTCTATGGAAGAGACCACGCGGCGTATGCCCGCCTCTATGAGCGCGTCCGTGCATGGCGGCGTGCGCCCGTGATGAGCGTGAGGCTCAAGTGAAACGTAGGCCGTGCCGTCCTTTGCTCGCCCGCCTGCCTCTTCCAGCGCGAGCGTCTCCGCGTGCTTGACTCCGTCGTAAAGATAAAAGCCCTCGCCCGCCACGTCATTGCCGCTGTCAACAATCACGCAGCCTACAAGAGGGCTAGGGCTCACCTGTCCAACACCGCGCGCCGCTAATTGAAGCGCGCGTCGCATCATACGCTCATCTAAGTCCGGAGTCTGGAGTCTGGAGTCTGGAGTCAAATTCTTTATTCAAACAGGCTGTTGACGTACTGCTCGGAATCGAAGACCACAAGGTCGTCAACCTTTTCGCCGATGCCCGCGTAGCGTATGGGCAGGTTAAGCTCCCTGGCAATCGCGACGGCAATGCCGCCTTTGGCCGTGCCGTCGAGCTTCGTCAGGACGATGCCCGTCACGCCCGCGACCTTCAAAAACTGCCGCGCCTGTTCGAGACCGTTCTGGCCCGTCACGGCGTCAATCACAAGCAGCGTCTCGTGCGGCGCGCCTTCAACCTCTCTGCCCGCCACACGCTTCATCTTCTCAAGCTCTGCCATCAGGTTAGACTTGTTGTGAAGGCGGCCCGCCGTGTCGATGATAAGCACGTCCGAGTTTCTGGCCTTCGCCGCCTTGAGCGAATCGAAGAGCACGGCGGCAGGGTCAGTCCCCTGCTTCTGCTGTATGAGCGGCACGCCCGTTCGCTCTGCCCAGATGGCGAGCTGGTCGGAGGCGGCGGCGCGGAAGGTATCGGCCGCGCAGATGAGCACGTCGTTGCCCTCGGCCTTGATGCGCTGCGCGAGCTTTCCAATCGTGGTGGTTTTCCCCACGCCGTTGACGCCGACTATCATCATCACGTAAGGCGTGACGGTTTCGGGCACGCTCGTCTCGGACTGCACGCCCTGCGCTTCCGACGCCCGCAGTATGTCCAGAAGCTCCGTCTTGATGGCGTCTTTGAGAGCCGCTATGTCGTTAATCTGCTGGCGTGCTATGCCGCGCCTCACGCTCTCAAGAATCGAGATGGTAGTAGAGACGCCTATGTCGGCAGCAATCAGCGCCTCTTCCAGCTCGTCCAGAAGCTCCGCGTCAATCTGCTTTCGTCCCTGAAAGATGGTGTCAATCTTCTCGGAAAGAGACTCGCGCGTCGAGGCTACGGCGCGACGAAAGCGCGCGGCGAACTCCTGCTCAAGCGCGGCCTCTTCCGCCTGCAACTCTTCAATCGAGCGGTCAAGGCCGAGTATGGACGAAGAGAAGGTGGAGCGAGACGGCACGGGCTTCTGCACGGCAGGCTTGACAGGCTCAGCCGCGCTCGGAGCAGAAGCGGCGGGCGGCGCAACAGGCTGCGGCCGCTCCGTGACTGTGTGAGTCTCGTCGGCCGGAGGCGGCGTAGGCGCTCCGCCCGTCGGCGTAGGCTCAATGATGGGAGTCGCAGGCGCACTCGTTTGCGCGCCGCTCTCCTGCCCGAGGCTCGCGGGCGCTTGAAGCCTCTCACCTGTAGTTTCCGACTCGGGCGCGGGCCTCTCTTCCCTGCGCGCAGGCGTCGGGTCATTCAGTCCGAGCGAGATGAACTGCTCTTTATTCTTGCGTCTCCAAAATGCCATGAATCCTATAGATGCCTTTGTGAATTAAGAACTGTGTTAAGTGAAAGAAGGATTATAAACACAACCACCGCACTACGACAAAAGCCGAGCAACAAACAGGCAGAACCGCCTGCGGTAGCGGGCGGGTATTATCCAAGCCAGAGTCAAGCTAAAGGATAATACCCGTCCGCTACCGCAGGCGGTTCTGACCTGTGTTTCTATCTTTATTAGTAAGCCAGAGCGTACTTGAACCGGCTCATTATTCGGCGCGCTCTGCGCTTGATTAAAGCCCGCTTAATCATTCCCGCAGGCCATGCCATCTTCCATGTCATCAGAATCGCGCCCTTAATGGTCGGGCGAAAGACGCTCGCCTTTTCGTCCAGGTAGAGATAGCCGAACTCCACCTGCTTCATAAGAGTCTTGGTAAACGAAGTCGAGACAGAGCGGATTTCATCGCCCTCGGCCGGAAGAACGCTGTAAACGCCCGGCGCTTCGGCGTGCGGCTGCACCATCTGCCTATGAATCTTGTAGAGGGCCCAGGGATTTTTGACCTCCGGGAACTGATAGATAAGCTTCTCCGGATAGGTTCTGTAAGGATTAGGGTCGGTGCCGGTGTTCGTGCATATCTCTACGCCGTTCGACAACTCAGTGTTGAACTCTATGATTGAGCGGTGAATGCTGCTGATGCCCGCGTCGGCCAGCATGTCATACACGAGCGCAGCTTCTTTCGTCTGGCGATTCACGAGCAGCAGCAGATATGCACGCACGTTCGTCGTCAGCTCAGATTTATGCAGGCACGCCACAGTCTCAAACCCTTGCCCCGCGAGTATCTCTCTTGAGCGCGAAAAGGCTGCGAAAATCTGCGGCGGCAAGTCCCTAGGATTAACCACCGTAAACTCCGGGTATGCCTGGCTCTTCTGCGTCAGATAGATAACCAGAGGCCCCAGCAGGTGCGGCATAAGCATCAGGAGAAAGATTGTAAGGAGAAACATTGGAGGCTCCTTTTTCTATGAGAGTGTCGAGCGGGTAAAGCGGCGCGAGAGCCTGCGGCTCATACTAGACCTGCGCGGGAGCCGCAGGCGCGGCCGGTTGTTCCACAGCCGCAGGCTTGACTCCATTCGAATTGGTCTTCGCAGGCTGTCGCAGCCTGACCCTGCCGGGCGAAATCTGCCCCGACTCGCAGGCTTCCATGAGCGCGGCCACGACCGATTCGTCATAGCGACTGCCCACGAACTTCTTTATGAGGCCGAGCGCGTCTTCAAACTTCATGGCCTTCTGGTAGGGACGGTCTGTCGTCATGGCGTCGAAGGTGTCCGCGACAGCGACTATGCGCGCCTGCATCGGAATCTCGTCCCCCTTCAAGCCCTGCGGGTAGCCTTTGCCGTCCACCATCTCGTGGTGCATGTACATGCCCGGCAGGAAGTCCTTCATGGCCGGAATCTGCGACATTATCTTGAAGCCCTTCTGCGGGTGCTGCTTCATTATCTCGAACTCGTCGGCAGTCAGCGCCGCAGGCTTCTTCAGTATGTTGTCGTCAATGCCTATCTTGCCTACGTCGTGAAGCAGCGCGGAGACACGAATGTTCTCCACCTCGTCGTCAGGCATGTCCAGCCTCTGGGCTATGGCGACGGAGATGCGCGAGACGCGCTCGGAATGGCCGCGCGTGTAAGGGTCTTTGCCGTCTATAGCTGCGGCCAGAGCCTTGACCGTGCCTATGAACAGCTCACGATTTTCGTCCGCCGCGCGTTGCAGGTCGTTGATGAAGCGCTCGACCTGGTCTGTCATGATGTTGAAGGACTCGCCAAGGTCTCCAAGCTCAGTGCGGCTGCGCACCTGTATGCGCTGCGAGAAGTCGCCGCCCGCTATGCGGTGCGCGCCTGCGGCCAGCTCTCTGACGGGCTGCGTCAGTCGCTTCGCCCCTATGAATCCAATCAGCAGCACGAAGAGCGACGCCCCCATGCTTATCATAAAAGTCTGGCGGCGCATGTCCGCGACAGAAGCTAAAGCGGCCCGCTCGTCCTGTATGGCTATCACGCCCAAGCGAGAGGTGCTGCCAAGTTCTGCGGTCGCGTAGGAGCCCAGCATCTCCACTCGCTTGCCGTCCCTCACAGCCGCGAAGGGAGAGAGCGCAGACTGAACCTGCGTTCCGGACTCAAGCCAGTCCTGCACCACTTTCAAATCAGACATCGTGCGCTGGCTGAAGGCCACGCGCTCATCCGGGTGGGCCACGGCGCGGCCCTGCTGGTCTACGGCGAACACAACGGGCAGCCCTGCGTCCAGAAGCTCGCGCTCGCTCTTGGCAGAAGGCTGCTGCACGGCACGGAAGACTTCACGAAAAGAGATGATGGCTACCACGGCAGCTACAACTTCATCGCCGCTATCTCCGCCCATGACGGGCGCTGCTATAGTCAGTCCCATCTCTTGCCCGGAACGAATTATCTCAGGGCGGCTGACTACAAGCCCGCGCCCGCTCATGCGCGCAAGGACTTCGCCCACGCGCTCGTCCACCTCCTGACGGCGAATCACGTCGGGCTGAAATGCAGTGTGCGGCTCTCCCTGCACGGGCAGTATGGCAAGGGCAATCAGGTTCGGGTCGTCCTGCAAGGTCTTAAGGAGGCGGCGGTCTGCCCCTTCTTCATTTAAGGCACGGACGCCGCCCGCAAGCTCGAAGGCTCGCGCGAGGCCCGTCACCACGTCCCTGTAGCGCTGCCCGTAAAGCTCTATCTGCCGCGCCTTGTCCTGCACAAGCTGCGCCTGATAGCGCCCCTCAACCGAGCGCAGCTCTTCCGCGCTGCGGTTAGAGAGCAGCCAGCCCGCCAGAGCCAGCGGGAAAAGCCCCACGACCAGCAGGACGGCAAGGACTATGTAAAGGAGGCGCAGTCGCCGGAAACGGTCAAGCATGAAAGGCTTAGGATTTTTAAGAAGCGCTTAAGCCTGTTTCGTAGAGCCGAAGGAAAAGTCTGGGCAGTAGGCTCCACGTCAGGCTCAAAATGGGATTAGCCGGGCCGACCCGTCCGTGGGTCGGCTCTCGAAGGCTATAGTACGCGGCTTGGCCCGTGGCTGTCAATGTTTAGCTATTTTTAATCTACTGACATAAAAGGATTAATTAGCCGCTTCCGCGTTACCGCTCAAGGATTTGGAGACCCGGCACAGGGTTTTGCGGTATAAGATAATTTGACAGACTGAAAGGGCCCTGGAAGCGTCTAAATGGTTGGGCGCGATGGAGCAGCATCTGCGTGAGAAGCGGCGCTCGAATCTGCTCCGATTCTCTAAGGGCTCACGACGTGACTCCCTTTTGCGGCGCGAGAGAGGATGGAGACGACCAGCGACGAGCAGATGGTAGAGCGTGCCCTTTCGGGCGACGCTGACGCTTTCGGCGTGATTGTGCGGCGCTGGGAGCGGCGTATCTACGCGCTCGCCTTCGGCATGCTGGGCCGGGAGGAGGAGGCGCGAGACGCCACGCAGGAAACTTTTCTGGCTGCGTTTCGCAACCTGCGCGGCTTTCGCGGCGACGCAAAAGTCTCATCATGGCTGCACCGCATAGCGGTCAACCAGTGCATCACAAGGCAGCGCCGCGCACGCGTCCGCGCAGAGTCCGCGATTGAGGATGAGACGGAACGTGACGAAGCCTCTTTCACGACAGCCGCCATATTGTCGCCCGCGCGTCAGGCCGAAGCGCGCGAGCGCACGGAGGCCGTCAGGCGGGCCGTCTCGGCCCTGCCGGTGGAATTGAGACAGGTCATCGTCATGAAAGAGTTCGAGGAGATGACCTTTCAGGAGATAGCAGAGGCGCTCGATTTACCACTGAGCACGGTCAAGAGCCGCCTTTACACGGCGCTCAAACAGTTGAGGATGAGGCTCGGAAGCCACAGCTGAAGAGGCTCAGGATAAATGGCGAGAGGTTCTATACTATGAAGGATAAGCCGGAACAGACCAACACTTCCTGCGCTCGCGCGGAAGATTTGGTCACTTATCTTTACAACGAGGCGAGTGAGCTAGAGGCGGCAGAGTTCAGACGCCACCTTGACGAGTGCGCTACTTGCGCGCAGGAGATGTCAGTCTTCAAGAGCGTGCGCGAGGACGTAATAGAATGGCGCAACCAGTCGCTTCCCTCCTTCGACTTTCAGCAGGCCGGGGCGGCACCCGTTTACTCAAAGGCGGAAGCGGCTTCAGGGAAGCGCTCGGCCCTCGCCGCTCTTCGTCAATTCTTCACGCTCGCGCCCGCGTGGATGCGCGCTGCGACGGCCGTGGCCGCTCTTATCATCTGCGCGCTGGTAGTCTTCACGGCCATACATTTTTCGGAACGGCAGGGAGAAATAGCGAAGGTCGCGCCGCAATCACCTGCACAGTCCGCGCCTGACAAAGTGACTCAGCCTCGCCCGCAGGAGGTTAAGCAGAGCGTGCCGCAGGAGACGGAAGTAAAGCAGGCTTCTGTGGTGGAGCAGAAGCGCGCGGTCGAGGTGGCGAAAGATACGCCCGTGTCGCCTCGCGCGAAGTCACGTAAGGCTACGGGCGCTCCTGTCTCGGTAGCTCAACAGAGGCGCGCCGCGCCCGACAAAGCAAAGGCTTCACAGGAAGCGCGCCAGCAGTTGGCGGAGCTTGTGCAGACAAGCAAGGATGACGACGACCTGCCTAGGCTGTCGGATTTGATAGAGGATTCTAGCGGCTCTAATTAAGAGCTACCGATTTTATAGAAGACGGAAGATAGAGGTCACTGACGATGAAGCTGAACATAAGCGGGAAGCTTGGGGTAGCATTCGTGCTCGTCTCTTTTCTGCTTCTCATTATCTTTTCGACGGCGCAGGTCTTCGCCCAAGGTGAGCAGGAGCCGCCGCAGGAACAGTCGGGCCAGCGCCCGCCCGTAAGAGGAGACGGCGATCTTGTGCGGCAGCTGAACCTCTCGCCCGAGCAGATTGAGAAGATACGCGCCATACGCGAGGGGAACCGCGAGCAGCGTCGCCAGATAGGGCAAAGGATACGGGCGGCGCGTCAGGCGCTTGACCGCGCCATCTACCTTGAGAACGCGGACGACGCTGTGGTAGAGCAGCGCGCACGCGAGCTGGCAGAGGCTCAGGCCGCACAGGTTCGGCTGCAAGCGCTCGTTGAATTGTCCGTGCGGCGAGTGCTCACGCCCGAACAGCTTCAAATGTTCCGCGACCTTCGCCTGCGCGCAGAAGGCCGACGACGCGGTCGCTTTCCTGAGGACGGCGCGCGTCCCGCCTTCGATAACCGCAGGCAGCCCTCTGACGGGGTGCGTCCTCCGCGCCAGCGCCGCTCCGGCCCGTGACGGCTCAATCATGAAAAGGATTTTATGGGAAGGCCGCCTGTGATAGAGGCGGCCTTTTCCGCTTAACTGGCAACGCTTCTTCCCTACCCGATGAAGTCAAAATTTAGCCTCTCACTTCCCTCTCTAAAGCCGCCTGCATTTATAACTTGACGGCATGAGCCTATTTTGAGCATCATGATGCCGCTCGTTCACAGTTTCCGCGCACCTTTTGCCCCGGAAGAGCGTCCCGCGCGTTGCGGCGGGCAGGATGTGCCAGAGACTATTCCGGCGTGAGAAAGATTCAAATTTGCTGAAGCGTTTACAGCTCATGCCAGGCTGCACAGCTACAGGCGTGCGCGCTTCCCTGGGCGCGCTCTCTATTCCGACTCGATGAACCTAGTAACGCGCGCTCTCTTTGAACTGCAAGAGACGACACTGCTGGTGGCGCGCGCCGCAAGCGGTCTTTTCAAGCGACCACGCTATATCCCGGAAACAATCGCGCAGATGGACATCATCGGCGTGGGCTCTTTGACCATCATCATCCTGACGGGATTCTTTACGGGCGGCGTGCTGACGCTACAGACTTTCCCGACCCTGAAATACTACGGCGCGCAGGACCAGACGGGCTACCTTGTGGCGCTCTCGCTGATACGCGAGCTTGGGCCTGTGCTGACGGCGTTGATGGTGACGGGTAGGGTCGGCTCCGCCATCTCGGCAGAGCTTGGTTCCATGTCCGTCTCGCAGCAGATAGACGCCATGCGCGCTTTGGGGACAGACCCCGTTCGCAAGCTCGTCGCGCCGCGCATAGTGGCCCTGATTATCACGCTGCCGCTCCTTACCGTGATAGCTGACGTGGTAGGCATAGGCGGCGGCTGGACTGTGGCGACCGTTCTTTACGGCATGTCCTCTTCCAGCTTTCTGACGGCGGTTCGTGACGGCATCACGAGCGACGATATTATCGGCGGCGTCATTAAGCCTATAGTTTTTGCGCTCATTGTAGGCGCGATTGCGTGTTATAAAGGCTTGAGCACGGAAGGCGGCACGGTGGGTGTGGGGCGCTCCACGACTCGTTCGGTCGTCACGGCCTCCATCGTAGTCATCATCGCCGACTTCTTTCTTGCGCGTGCGCTACAGTACCTGCTGGGCATGCCGACCGGAGAATAAGCGCGCGAGCGTGTGAATCGTAAGGAGCTCCGCTCGCTTCTTAAAAGTTATGGCAACAACCGACATTAACGTTCCTGAGCCTCCTTCTTCGAGCGTGCCCTACGACGGGCAGGTGAGCGAAGACGCGGCCGAGTCAACTTTCGCCGAAGTAGATGATAGAGACCGCGCCATCCCCGCGATTGAGTTTCGAGACGTTCACTTAGGCTTCGCCGACAGGAAAGTCCTCGACGGGCTGAGCTTCAAGGTGATGAAGGGCGAGACGAAAATCATCCTCGGCGGCTCTGGCTGCGGCAAGTCCACCACGATTAAGCTGGTGCTTGGTCTTCTGAAACCCGACTCGGGCCAGATTCTCGTTGACGGCGAAGACATCACCAATTACAACGAGCAGGAGATGATGCGCGTTCGCAAGAAGATTGGGATGATATTCCAGGAGGGCGCGCTCTTCGACTCTCTTTCCGTCTACGACAACGTGGCCTTCAAGCTGCACGAGCAGGGAGTGCCCGAAGACGAGGTAGAGCAGGAGGTGCGACGCATGCTCCGCTTCGTCAACCTTGAGGACGCGATTGACAAGATGCCCATAGAGCTTTCGGGCGGCATGCGCCGCCGCGTAGGCATCGCGCGTGCGCTCGTAGGCGACCCCAAGATTGTCATGTTCGACGAGCCCACGGCCGGGCTTGACCCTCCGACGGCACGCACCATCTGCGAGCTGGCCATGAAGCTCAGAGACCTTGAGGATGTCTCAAGCATCTTCGTCACGCACGAGATGAACAATCTGGAATATCTGACTTCGGAATACGCCGTCGTCAACGACGCGGGCGAGGTAGTCTTCGAAAAAGAGGGCGAGCGCCTCTGCCTGGTTAACACCAGAGTCCTGATGATGCGTGAAGGAAACATTATCTTCAGCGGCACGGACGAAACGCTGAAGAAAGCCGAAGACCCGTACATACAGAAATTCCTTCGCGGACACTGAAAGGAAAGTGCAGAAGTCAGAATGCAGAGTGATGAATGAAAAGCTTATTCAGGCTTGAATAGTTCTTTACTTCTGCATTCTGCATTCTGACTTCTGCATTACATAACTTATGCCTCCTGCAAGAAAAACAATCGGCCTGAGCGAGCTGCGCGTCGGCATCCTTGTCGTCGTCGCCATTGCAATCTTAATCTTCCTGATACTGAACGCGACGGGAGACATCAATCCGTTTGCGCGCAAGCTTCACCTGCGGGCGCAGTTCGCGCAGGCAGGCGGCCTTCGCCCCGGAGCGGAAGTGCGCCTGGCCGGAGTGCGCGTCGGAAAGGTCGAAGACGTGAAGCTTCTTCCGCCTTCTTCGGAGCCCGGCGCGCCGAAAGTCGAAGCTCGCCTGACGATTGACAATACGATTGACGGTCAGCCCGCCAACCAGCGCATACGCACGGACTCTACTGCGCAGCTGGATTCGCCCAGCCTCCTTGGCAACGAGAAGCTGATTAACATAGTGCCCGGCACGGCCATGGGCCAGCCCATACAGGAGAACGCTCTTCTGCCTTCTACCTCAAGCGGCGGCATAGGCGACCTCGCCACTTCCGGCAACGACCTAGTGCAGCGCCTCAGCCGTATTTCCGACCAGGTCAACGAGATTGTCGTAGGCATAAACAAGGGCGAAGGCTCTCTCGGACGCTTCGTCAAGGACGAGGCTTTCTACAACAACCTTAACGCCACCATCAGAGACATAGACGAGGTCGTAGGACAGATAAAGTCTGGGCAGGGCTCGGCCGGGAAATTCGTCAACGACCCGGAGCTATATAACAATGCCAACAGCATAGCCATACAACTGCGCGCCATAGCGGAAGACATACGTAACGGGCGCGGCAGCATTGGCCGCTTCTACAGGGACGAAGAGTTCTACAACAACGTCAACCAAACGGTCGCCCGCCTTAACCGCTCCGTAGACAAAATCGACACCATCATAGCCGACGTGCAGGCAGGACGCGGCACCATCGGCAAGCTCGTCACAGACGAAGCCATCTACAACGACGCCCGCACGGCCATCGCCCGCTTCAACACCACAGCCGAGCGCATAGACAACGTAGTCTCAAGCGCACAACGCGGCGAAGGCACCCTCGGCAAGCTGATAACCGACGACCAGCTCTACAACAACGTCAACCAGCTCTCCAGCGAAGGCGTCAAGCTCATCTACGACTTCCGCCAAAACCCCAAGAAATACCTGACCGTCAAATTCGAGCTGTTCTGATAAGGCATAAGTATGGTGCCAAAGTATATAGCCGGGATGCAGACCTACATCCCGGCTATGTGCTTTAGCGGCGCGTTTATTTTCTGCGCGGGGTTAGCCTGTGGCGAAGTTTGTCTTGCTTAGGGCCTCTCGAAACTTTTCGATGGCGCTGGTGTAGTCTAGTTGGTTGAGAAGCGACTGGCCCTGTGACAGTGAAGCCTTCGCTGCTGCGACCTGCTGGCGTTGTCCGTTATTGCGGGCCGAGGCTTCCGCGCGGGCAACGGCTTGTACCGCGACGGATTTCGCCGTCAGGGTGAGCAGGCTTTTAATCCTGGTCAGGTTGGTTGGCTGGGCACATATAACGCTGAGCGTGAACGTGAGAGCGCCTGAGTTGAGGGACGGGTCGGCTGCCTGTGCCGTCTCAAGTTGCTGTATGCTCTGCTCAAGCTTCACGAGCGCGGCGTTGTCGTTTCCCTTGGCGAGTTTGTCCAGCGCGCCGTTGCTGGCCACGCCTCCATTGTTTCCCTGAAGCGCGGCTAGCGCGTCTGCGAGCGCACGCGCCGCCGTGCCGTTGCTTGAGGTCATGCACGAGAGAGCGTTGATGACATGCGTCGTCGCGCCGGAGGGCGTGACTACTCGAATGGGACGCGACGATTGGCCCTCGCCCGTGTCGTCGTCACGCACGCTCATAGCCAGCTGGTATTGGCCCTCTCGTTGATAAACGTGGGCTCCGGAGGTGTTGGACAGCACAGCGCCCAGAGTCTCTACGGGCGTCGCGTCTCCCCAGCTTCTGGTCGCCGTGCGCGTGTCTCTGGTGCCAACGTCAGAGTAGCTTTCGTAAGAAGTTATTGAGAGGCCTGTCAGGACGGGGCTGGCGTCTACGACTTCCTGCCCTGCCTCGTCCAACACTTTCTCAATCCTGACCGTCGGAGCCACGTTCCTGACCGTGACAGTCGTGTCGGCAGCGCCCGTCCCGCCATCATCCTTGATGCTGAGGCTGACTGTGTAAACGTCCGTGGGCGTGCCGGTGGGGTTATCGTCGAGGTACTGGTGTCTGACAACGTCCGACGTTGTTCCCGCAGGAATAAATTTAGTCTGGGGGCTTCCGTCGTTCCAGTTCGTCGTCAGCTCGAAAGAGTCCAGGACGCCCGGGTCGCTGATAGTGATGCTGACGGCCGCCGCTCCGTTCTCGTCAATAGTCATGCCGCTCGCGGTGATGGTCGGCGCGACGTTTTCGACCTTTGCGGTGAAAGTATGGCTCGCAGTCTTTCCATAGCCGTCATCGGCCGTGACAGTCACCCTATAGTCACCGTCGTCCACGTAAGCGTGCGTCGCGGTCTCGCCGGAAGCAGTCGGGCTTCCGTCGCCGAAGTCCCAGGTGTAGGTAAGCGCGTCCCCGTCCGGGTCTGAGCCCGAGGCGCGGAAGGAGAGCGACGAGCCTTCGAGGGCGGGCGTTGTTTCGAGCGCGCCGGTGACGGTCGGCGGCCTGTTGATGAGGAACGTCTGCGGCTGTGTGCCAAGGGTCGGATTAAACCACCCCTGCTCGCACTTGTCGTTACTGGTCGTGACGAATTCGGGGTAGCCTGCCGACGCCTTGACCACGGCGACGTTGAAGTACTTGCGATGGAAGTCCACCATCAGAAACCTCTGGCACTCGGCAGAGCTGCTGTGGAAGTAGGGCACGCGAGAGCCGTAGCTGTTAGACACGTCCACGTAACCCGAGTGACCGAACTGCTCGTGTATGTGGCCCGCGAAGATTGCCACCACGTTTTGATTGGCGATTGCATCCTTGAACCTGGGGTCGTCCTTCACGGAGCTATTCCCGACACCACACGGATCCCAATTCCCCATGGGGTTCGTCCCGCCGGGTTTCTCTACCACCTTACAGTCTGTGCCGTTGATGTCGTGCATGTTGAGGACTATGACTTTTCCCGCCGCTGTGGCGGCCGCGAGGTCTGCCTTCAGCCAGTCGTAAGCCTGCGTGACGGTGAAGCCCGGAGACTCGTCTATCTCGTAGGTCGTTATAGGGCCGATAACGGTCTGCTTCGGCAGGTCAACCTGGTAGTCCGGCCGGTACTGTAGCTGCACGAAGTGTACGTTGCCGATGTCGAAGGAGTAGGAGAGGCTGCCCGCGCTGCCCGTGGGCCGCTCGTGCTGGCAGGCTATCGGTGCCCAAGAGGCGTCGAACACCGTGCCCTTCACCTCGAAACAGGTCGCGCCCACAGGGTTAGGCCTCAGAACCCATGAAGGCCCGCCAGTGACCTTTATCTCGACCGTGACCGGCGTTCCCCTGGGAGCCACGAGTCCCCTGCTTTGCGTGACCTCGAACACGTCGGTGGAGTACTTAACTAGCTGGCCATTTTGGTCTGTGTAGCTCACGGAAAAGTCTATGACGAAGCCGCCGCTGTTCTTCACGCTCACGTAAGAGTTCAGGTCGCGGTTGACGACGTTCGGCAAATTTTCTATCTGGTTGGCCATGTACCAGACGGCCTCTTTGGCGTTGCGGTTCCAGTCGGGCCAGTAGTAATAGGCCCAACTGTAGTAAGCGTCGTTCACGTTGTTTTTGTAGTCGTGGTTGCCTAGGCCGGGGTAAATCTGATAGTCGAGCCCGTTGCCGAAACCGGGGATACGATAGTAGAGGCCTGCGTAGGTTTCGAACTCCCACTTGTGAAAGTAGGAGGTCAGGTCTCCGTTGAGGATGACGCCTGACGGGCGCGCTATGGGAGCACCGGCCCCGCGCGAGAGAGTCGAAGGCCACTGGCCAAGGCTCTGTACGCTGTTCATAGACGCAACGATGTGCTGGTTGGACGCACGCCCCCTGTCTCGAATAAATTCCTTGCAGGCTTCGCTTTCAGGGTCGCGCCTGCAATCTTCGGATTCATTTGTGCTGTTTGTCCACCAGGGGTATTGAGGGTCGGAAGCGAAAAGCATGGTGACGCCCCGGTCGTCCTGCGGCGCGGGCTGCGGACTCGTTGATGCCGCTTCGGGCGACGCGAGCAGGACGGCCCAGAGCAATACGAATGCTGCCAGAAGAAGTAGTCTCTTCATCGTCTTGTCTCCTTTGCGAGCTCCCTTTTCAGAGTGACGGTCGAAAAACGAGGGTGTAGAGAAAGGCTATCGCTGACGCATCGCCGACAGTCATGATTTAGCCGGGACTGACCGTGCCGGGCATGAGGCTCGCATTCCTGGCTCTGACCTCTGCCTGAAATTCGACGCTGCTCGTATCATCAACTTCCATTTCATAGGATTGGCCGTCGGGCGCATCGAGAGATTTTCGGTTGACCACGTCGCCCGGCGCTGTGCCGTTCATCGTTTGCGTCAGGTCTGCGAGGATTTGAGGGATGTACAGGTAAGAAGAGTGTTCAAGCACATTCCAGGGGATAATCTTTTTCACCTTCAGCCATAAGATATGGGCCGGACTGACCACCCGGCTACAGTCCACGCCGTAGGCATTAGTCTCAAGCGCTCCCTCGTCAAAGCTGTCCGGCCCTTCCATGCCGAGGCGGCCGGGGTAGTCCGGATTGTGATACGCCTTGTAGGTCACGGCGGAGAACGCCAGCTCTGGGTCGCTGTTGGAATAGTAGATTGTGACCTGAGCGGATAACTGGCTGATGGCTGCGCCCGTCCCTACATACTGGCCGCTTGGCACCTGTAGCGCGGCATCGTTGATGTCGGCGGCGAGCATCAGGACGTTGTTAATATTCTGCCAGGGCGAGAGCGGATTGCTGCTCAGGTAGCTCATGCCCTGCATCAGCATGTAGTTGCCCTCGGAGTGACAAATCAAGCCGACGTTGAGACTCACGCCGCTGGCGAGCCCCGCGCTCAGGGTCTGAACCATCGCCAGCAGGCTCGAAAAGCTTTCCAGACTGTTGTTGATATTCCGGCGCACGCCTTTGTAATCGAGGACGCTGTCGAACAAGCCATAGCTGGGCCAGCTAAAGCCTATGACCAGCGCGCCGGAGCCCGCCTGCGCAAGCCCTGCGCCTATCGTGCCCGTATCATAGACGCCCTGCGCGAATGAATCCGCCAGGCCGTGAATGAAGATGACGAGCTGCGCGGTGTTGTTCGTCACAGTCGCGTTGAGGTCAGCTTGTAGGTCTGCCAAAAAATCTGCGGGCGGCGAGACGCTAGGCTCCCCGCCTGCATCCTTCGTGAGACTGTAATCCGCAGCGTTCGTATCATTCGGCCCTGTGGTGGAAAGATAGAACCACAATTGGCCGTCCGGCAGCGGCTGTGTGTCGGAGGAGGACGTGCCATTAACGTCCTTGCGGTTGGTAATCATGTAGCTGTTAGACATTTTCTGCGGCTCCTTTAAGGAAGTGTCCTGTGGTCTTTCACGCCTCGCCTGTTGCCATTGCCGTGCCAACTCGCTGGCCGCACTGAAACCAGCGCGTAAACGGGGCGCGACCGCATGCCTGTGTGTCGCGACCGACACTCAAGGCTGTCAGAACTGACACCGGGAAACTTGAGAGCCTCGGACAAGAGATTACTGCTGACACGTCAATGCAGTTTGCCGTATGCTACGCACACGAAGAGCGTGTAAGCGAGGCGCTTCTGTGAACCGCCATGTCGCCATGAAGCCAAGACTAATCTCTATTTCAGGCTCACTCGAAGGAACGACTTTCGCCCTGACCGGAGAGGAAGTTTCCATAGGCCGTGATGCGTCCAACCAGCTCTGCATCAACGACCACTCCGTCTCAAGGCAGCATTGCCTCATCAGAAAAGAGGCGGGGCTGTTCAAGATAATTGATTTGGAGAGCTTCAACGGCACGTTCGTCAACGGCGTGCCGGTCGGAGAACAGCCCCTCGCGCACGGCGACCAGGTGGCGCTAGGAAGGGCGCTCTTCCTTTTTCTCCTTTATGAAATCGACGGCGGAGCGTCTCTGAGCCCCGTAGAGCTGAGCGAGGACAGCCCCGCAGCCGTTTCGACAATCCGGCTCGACAGGAAAGATGTGCTCTACCTGAAACCGGGCGCTGAAGCGGCCGCGCTGCAACTGAAGCCGCAGCTGGCGCGCGACCTCAATGCGCTCTTGAAAATCAGCACCGCCTTAAGCTCTATTCGTGAATTGGAGCCGCTCGAACGACGGCTGCTTGAGATTGTTTTAGAGGCCGTCCCCGCCGAGCGCGCCGCCATACTCCTCGTCAGAGAGAATTCAGAAGAGCTGCTCACGGCATTCGGCGCGGATAGAAGTGGCGCGGCCGTGGAGCCGATTCGCATCAGCCGCACGGTGGCCGACGAGGTGCTGCGCGAAGGCGTGGCCGTCCTGTGTCGCAACGTTATAGAAGACAGCTCTTTCAATAGCGCCGAGAGTCTTCGCGCCTCCGAGGTTCAGTCGCTGCTCTGCGTGCCGCTGACTATACGCGAGCGCGTGGCCGGGCTTATCTATCTTGACACGAGCAATCCTGCGACACAGTTCGACGAGAGCCACTTGCAGCTGCTGGCGGCTGTCGGCGGCATAGCCTCCGTCGCCATCGAGAACGTACAGCACGTCGAGTGGCTTCAGAGCGAGAACCGTCGGCTCCATCACGAAGTCAATCTTGAGCACAACATGATTGGCGAGAGCCCGCGCATGCGAGAGGTTTACAGGTTTATAGAAAGAGTCGCGCCGACGGACTCGACCCTGCTGATTCGCGGCGAGAGCGGCACGGGCAAGGAGCTTGCGGCTCACGCCGTTCACACCAACAGCAGCCGTTCGGCAAAGCCGTTCGTCGCCATCAACTGCGCCGTGCTGTCTGAGGCGCTGCTGGAAAGCGAGCTCTTCGGGCACGAGAAAGGTGCTTTCACGAGCGCCATCGCGCAGAAGCGAGGCAAGCTCGAAATAGCGGACGGCGGCACGCTCTTTCTGGACGAGGTGGGCGAGCTTGCTCCCGCCACTCAGGCGAAGCTGCTGCGCGTCCTTCAGGAGCGAGAGTTTGAGCGTCTGGGCGGCACGCGCGCCATCAGAGTTGACGTGCGCGTCATCGCCGCGACCAACCGTGATTTAGAAGAAGCCATAAGGCAAGGCTCTTTCCGTCAAGACCTTTACTATCGCCTCAACGTCATCTCGCTCACGCTGCCTCCGCTCAGGGAGCGGCGCGAGGACATTCCCCTTCTGGCATATTACTTCGCCGCGAAATACAGCAAGAGGTGTAAAAGACTCGTCAGCGGAATCTCCACGGAGGCCCGCGCCTCTCTCTCCGCTTACGACTGGCCCGGCAACGTGCGCGAGCTTGAGAACGCCATAGAGCGCGCGGTCGTTATGGGTAACACGGACGTTATCATGCCGGACGACCTGCCCGAATCTCTTCTGGAAACGGGACAGCCTCAGCAGGCTCCGCTCAATTACCACGAAGCGGTCAACGAGATGAAGAGAAGCTTCATCCTGAAGGCCGTCGAGCAGGCGAACGGCAACTTCACGGAAGCGGCAAGGCTCATGGGCATACACCCCGCCAACCTGCACCGGCTGATTCGCACGCTCAATCTAAGAGCCGCGCTGGACAACAAATCGAGCTGAGCCGAAGCGTCACGCTCTTCCGAAGTGTCGCTTCCGACAGCCGCGAGTGTCAGTTATGACACGCTAGCCCCGCGCTCATCCCCGCAGTTCGTTCTCTCGACAGGCTATCTAGCTATCTGACTCGTGAAAAAGCCGCTCGTGAAAGCTACATCTGTGCGGGCCGGGCGTTGGCATGGCAATGGCAATCAGGCGTCCTGCCATCGGCTGAATGATTTCCAGCAGAAATCTTCGCCGAGTCGGCAGCAACGGCGCAGTGGAGTTCGGCGGCGTGGCAAGCTGAAGCGACGCTTGCTCAAGACAGCATCAGCCTTCATCAACCCTCTCGCTCGCTGAAACCAGATCCGCATACCAGGGGTGACTTCTTCGATTAACCCACCCCTCAATGCCCATCACAAAAGGAGTGATGAACATGACGACAGCAGCATCCACAAACTTTGAGGAGGCGGTTAAGAAGGCATTAGCCGACAGGGCGAAGGATGGACAGGCCTCACCAGCTCCTGAACTTAACGGTCTGATTCTACAACTACCGGGCGCGCCCGACTTGTATCTGGTTCTTAACGGCTACAGGCGCTTGATTCCAAATTCTCAGACCCTTCAGAACCTGTTCGTCCCCAACGAGACCGTCGTTCCTGACATCAACATCGGCTTAGTGTCACAAGGCGAGAACCTCACGGCGGGCGCGGCACTGGCTCAGTCGGATACGAGCTCTCCGGTCTTCCTTGTAAGCAATGGGGTGAGGATGTGGGTTCCCAACATGGACATCTTCAACCGCTACCAGTTTAGCGTGCCCCAGATTAGGAAAGTCCCGCAGGTCGTTATTGATTACGTCCCGAACGGCCCACAAATCGAAGGGCCAAAACCGCTCCAATAGCGTCCTCCCCTACCCACCGCAACCTCGCCCCACAGGAAGGCCGCGCCATCGGCGCGGCCTTTTCTCATCGCTCGCGTTGACTGTTCGCGGCCTATGACTGCTCCTTCCTGCCGCCGACGACAAGCAGCAAGGGCGCGGATTACCTCAGGAGGTAATCCGCGCCCTTGCAGATGAACGGAGTCGGTCGAGAACGAGCTTACAGATCGGCTCTGGTAAAGATTACGCTGACCAGGAAATCGGGGTTCGTGCTGGTGTAACTGCTGAGTTGGGTTTCGCCCTGCATAATAACTACGCTGGTAACCTGCTCCGAGAAGCTAGCCGTGGAATCAACCCAACCTACCAGTCCCTTTCTTGTCGTAATCTGGAAGGGGACCTGGTTCGACTCGATGACTATCCTGGCTTGCGTTGAATTCAGAATTTCTTCTTCCCCCAGCATCAGCATAGTGTCCTGCCCAAAGTAGATTGTCACAGAGGTCGGGTCAAGGTTGGGCTCGATGGGGAGGTCTTCAATCTTCTGGTCACCATCCTTGACGGACACTTCAGTTATGCGGCCGGAATCCGCCGAGCGAGCGACCTCCCAGGTATTTTCCAGGGAAGATTCAAACTTCATGAAGCTCTGAATACTAACCTGATTAGTAACGCCATCTGCGTCGCCGCCCCCGCCGCCGGTTTTGATGATGATGGGCGTGATTTGATCCGAGTCGGAATGCAGGACCGACTGCGTAATATCCTGCTTGCTTTCTGTTTGCGTGTTCATTTCGTAGCTCCTTTCGAGATTGAGGGTTCAGTTGTTTGCTCCCGGCAGGAGTTCGTCTAGTTGCTTTCGATAACGCTGGACATCCGGCCTGGAGAGATAGCCTCTGTAATCGTTCGCCCCCCATGCTCTTTCGAGTGCCGTCAGAAGCTCTGACGCGTGCGCCGCGTACTCATGAGCCTTCGTTTCATCCTGAAGCCTGCGGCTCGCCTCGGCCGCGACGAGCCACGCGAGCCACTCCGAGTGACGCCTGCCCAATCGAGCAGAAGCTTCCTGAGCCTGCAAGGCGTAGGTTAAAGCGCCCTGCGCGTCGCCGCTCAAAGCTTGTGCCTCGGCAAGCGCAAGCTGCGCGCTCGAAATAAGTCTCGGGTCGCCCGCCCGCGTCGCCATGTCAAAGGCTTTCTGACACTCGGCTACTCCTGCACGCGATGTGCCAGAGAAGGCTTGCGCCAGCCCCTGCGTGTAAGCGACCTGCACGGAAAAATCTTTGTCCTGTGTGCCGCCGAGCGCGTAGGCCCTGCGGCTCTCATCCAGAGCCTCCTTGTGACGCAGCTCGCTCTGGGCCATACGGGCTCTGAACAGGTGAATCCATGCGAGCAGCTGCTTATCGACTCCGCCCGTGCGGCTCGCCACGTCGAAAGCTCCGTTCAGAGCATCGCGCGCCTCCTCGTAGCGTCCGAGTTGCCAGAGCAGGTTGCCGCGATTGACCAGGTCGTAGCCGGTTCGGGGCTCAAGCCCCATGGACTTGTTGATGCTGTAGCTCTCTGCGAAGTGGCTGAGCGCCTCCGCGAAGCGCTCCTGATGAGTAAGCAGCAGACCTATGGCGGCGTGCGCGTTGGCCGCCAGCGCCGTGTCGCCGGATTGTTCGGCAAGCTTTAGCTGCTCGCTGAAGGACTCAAACGCCGCCTCGTAATTCCCCTGCTGCTCGTTGGCGTAACCTAGCAGGAGCAGGGCCTGTGAAGTCTCCCTGCGGAAATTTGCCTGCCGGTAAAACGCGAGCGCGGGCTCAAGGTAACCGAGGGCCTTGCCGCCGCTTCCCTGCTGTACAAAGAGGCTGCCGAGCGAGAGCAGCGCCCTTGCCTCGCCGCGCCGTCCCTTGTTGGCATTCGCAATCTGTCGCGCCTGCTCAAAATATTTCTCGGCCTCTACGTAATTACCGCGCAGGAAGAAGGTGTTGCCTATGTCAACGAGGCCGTTCGTGGTCAGATTATCCAGTTGCTCGGAGCGCGCAAGCTCAATCGCGCGCGTCGCGTACTGCTCCGCGCGGAGCGTCTCGCCCGTGCTGTAAGAGACGCCGCCGAGTTGAAGCAGGATTTTGATTTGCTGCGGCTTGTTGTCGGTCGTCACGGCCAGGTCCAGCGCACGCCGCAGCTGCTCATGCGCTTCTGACAGCTTATCTATGAGATTTAAGAACGCTCCCCTTTGATAGAAGACCTCTGCCTGTCCCTCGAAGTTGCCTTGCGCGTCGTAGAGCGCTAGCGACTGGTCGAAAGCCGCTGCGGCCTTTGCTTCTTCCTGCCTGCGGCCGTAGAGACTGCCCAGGCGCATGAAGGCTGCGGCGGATTGCGAGTCGCGGCGCGTGACTTCCTCGAATGCGCCGATTGCGCGGTTAAGCTCCCCTGCCCTTTCGTAAGCGCGGCCGAGGTCGAAATAGGCAGAGGCTTTCTCAGCCTCTGGCAACCGTCCCACTATCTGTTCGTAGCTTTCAACCGCGCCCTGATAATTGCGGCGCACCGTGGCCGTGATAGCTTGCAGGTAAAGTATGTCTATCGGGGGCAGCGACGAAAGATTCGGCGCAAGCTCCGTGACGCGCAGCATCTCGCCGGTCGCGCGTCCCTCATAGTCCAGCTCCATCCACGCCTCAGCCAGCCGCGCGTGAGCGAGCGGGAACCGTTCGTTCCCTTGAACCGCCTGCTCGAACAGCTTGCTCGCCTTGAAGTAGCTGCCGTCGCGCAAAGCATCAATGCCCGCCGCGTACAAACGCTTCGCTTCCGGCGACGGCTCGGGCGTGCCTGAGCGCCGCGCCGAAAGCCACAGCGTCAGCAGCACCGCGACAATCGCTAGCCCCGCGAGCGCGCCCAATGCTATGCGCGCTCTCTTGCCGGAAGAGAGCCGCGCCAGTGAAGAGCGCAGGCGCGCACCCGTTGATTCAAACACGGGACGGCGCGAGCGTCCTTCGAGTGCCCCGCCCGCCAAACGCGTCTTAACTGCCTTCAAGTCGTAGAGTAATTCATCAACCGTTTGATAACGCTCCTCTGTTTTCTTGGCGAGGGCTTTGAGCGTCAGGCGGTCTAATTCAGGCGGGACGCGCGCATTAAGCTGCGAGGGCGGCGGCGGGTCATCGCGTATGACCTGAGCGCAGATTTCCACCAGCCCCGCGCCGGTGAAAGCAGGCTTGCCGGTCAGGCACTCGTACAGGAGCGAGCCTAGAGAAAAAATGTCGCTGCGCTTATCAACCGGAAGACCCCTTGCCTGCTCCGGCGACAAGTATGAAGGCGTGCCTATGATGACGCCTTCGAGCGTCTCGGTAGCTGTGCGAGCAGCCCCTTCACCCGCCTCATCTCCCGTCTCGAACTGCTTCGCCAATCCAAAATCCAGCACCTTGACCTCTTCGCGCTCGTTAATGGCCACGTTGGAAGGCTTGATGTCTCGATGAATAATGCCGTGGCGGTGCGCTTCAGCTATGGCTTCAGAGACCTGCTCGACAATCTCTATCGCACGCTCAAGCGGCAGCGCCTCGCGGCTGAGCATCTCGCAAAGGCTTTGACCGCTGACCAGCTCCATCACAAGGTAAGGCTGCCCGTCCTCTGTCTCGCCGTAATCATGTATGGTCGCGATGTGCGGGTGATTGAGCGCAGAGGCTGCGCGAGCCTCGCGCAGGAACCTCGTGCGGAAATGGCTCTGTCCGGGAATGCGTGGGAGCGTCAACGACTTGACAGCGACTCGCCTCCCGAGCAGCGTATCTTCCGCGACATAGACTGTCCCCATTCCTCCTTCACCGAGTTTACTTAGGATTCGATAGTGAGAGATGGTCTTACCAATCATGGCTTAGACTCTCCTTTTAGATAAGCACGCAGAGGGGCGAGAAGTAACTTTGAGAATCAAACCCCGGCTTAAGAAAGGACGGCCTGAAAAGTCAGTTCGACAGCCGCCATTTTGCGCCAAAGCCGACAGCAATTCAATTCTTTTCACTTCATATTGCCTTCCCATATGAAATATGAGATATTCCTATTTGAAACCAATAGGAGGTTTTTCGATGGGTGATAAGACCGATGTTTGGCAGGGGACGCTGGCACTGATGGTGCTGAAGACGTTGGAGGCGATGGGGCCGCTGCATGGCTACGGCATCGCGCGGCGTATAGAGCAGACCAGCGGCGACCTGCTCTCAATCAATTACGGCACGCTCTACCCGGCCCTTCTTAAGCTGGAGCAGGAGGGCTATGTCAGCTCTGAGTGGGGCGTGTCGGACAACAACCGCAAGGCCAAGTACTACAAGCTGACCCGCGCAGGCCGCAAGCAGCTTGCGGAAGAAGCACGCGAGTGGGAGCGGACGACGGCTATTCTGGCCAGGTTCTTCACCCCGTCAGAGGAATCCTGATGCGTATTCGAGAACTGCGCGCCTGGGTAGTGCGTCTTGCCGGTCTCTTCGGACGAAAGCAGCGCGACCGCGAGCTGGCGGAGGAGTTGGAAAGTCACCTACAGATGCACATTGACGACAACGTGCGTGCCGGGATGACTCCGCAAGAAGCGCGTCGTCAGGCGCTCATCAAACTCGGCGGCATGGCGCAGACTCAGGAAGAGTATCGTAGACGTAGAAGTGTCCCGGTAATCGAAAACCTCTGGCAAGACCTACGCTTCGGCGCGCGTGGCCTCGTCAAGCAGCCCGCGTTCACGCTCGTAGCCCTGCTCACGCTTGCTCTTGGAATCGGCGCTAACACGGCTCTCTTCTCCGTCATCAACGCTGTGCTGCTTAGGCCACTGCCCTACCCCAACTCTCGCCAGCTGGTGACGATTAAACGTGTAGACCCGCGCGGCAGTAACGTCGAAGGGCTCATCTCTTATCCCAACTTCAAAGACTACAGGGAGCAGGCGCGCAGCCTTCAGTACGTAGCGGCCTACAGCGACTCTTACGCGTGGCTGGGCGGCAATGATGTGCCCGAGCGTATCGAAGGTGTCTACGCATCTGCCGACCTCTTCCCTGCGCTCGGCGTCAACGCGGCGCTGGGGCGCACGTTCACTGCTGAAGAGGACGAGCAAGGCGCTCCGCTGGTAGCGGTCATCAGCCACGGGCTGTGGCAGCGGCGCTTCGGCTCCGACCCGAGCATCATCGGGCGAGAGATGCTGCTGGACGGCGACAAGACCAAGATAGTCGGAGTTATGCCGGGCGGCTTCAGCTTTCCGGCAGGACAGGAGGCGCAGGACTTCTGGGTGCCGCTCGGCTCTTCCGGCTACGGCGAGACGCTGAAGAACAGGAGGGCTAACAACCACCTCGTCGTCGCCGCGCTGAAGCCGGACATCACTCTTCAGCAGGCACAGGCCGAGCTTGAAGCAGTCAACAATCGGCTGTCGTCTCTGTACCCGGAGGCGAATGGCGGCCTGGGCATACGCGTTACGGATTTGCAGACGGACGTGGTGGGAAACGTGCGCCCGGCGCTGCTGGTGCTTCTAGTATCGGTCGCCTTCGTGCTCCTGATAGCCTGCGTGAACGTCGCTAACCTTCTTCTGGCAAGAGCCGCGACACGCGGGCGCGAGATGGCGCTGCGCATGGCGCTTGGAGCCTCACGCGGGCGATTAGTACAGCAGGTGTTGACTGAGAGCTTTCTGCTCTCTTGCGCTGGCGGCGCGATTGGGCTGTTCGTAGCTTTTTGGCTACTGCCTATGCTCATCGCCATCAACCCCGGGAATATCCCTCGCGTGGCTGAGATTAACATGGACGCTCGCGTGCTCGCCTTTGCCTTCGGCATCTCGATTCTGACAGGCGTGCTGTTCGGACTGGTCCCGGCGTTGAAAGTCTCAGGCGTTGACCTGAACGAAGCATTGAAAGAAGGCGGGCGAGGCTCAACCGGCGGGCTCGGGCGAAGCCGCGTGCGGAGCCTGCTGGTTATCTCGGAGGTAGCGCTTTCGCTGGTTCTGCTGGTTGGCGCGGGGCTGCTCATACGGAGCTTCGTCGCGCTCCTCGCCACCCCGCCCGGTTATGACCCTTCGCGCGTCATGACCGCGTCCATAGAAGTCTCGCGTTCGGACTATCCTGAGCCGGAGCTTTTCTTCCATGAGGTGACAGAGCGTGTCAAAGCGCTGCCGGGAGTGGAAGCCGCAGGCGTGACAAGTCTGCTGCCCCTGAGCCCCAGCGACACGAGCGTGGAGTTTAAGATAGATGGGCGCGTGGAGCCGCAGCCCGGAGCCGTGCCCGTGGCCAGACCGCTCTCCGTTAACCCGGACTATTTCCGCGTGATGAGAGTGACTATAAAGAAGGGTCGAGGCCTCACGCCGCAGGACACGAAACAGTCGGCGCGGGTTGTGCTCGTCAACGAGGAGTTGGCGCGTCGCTACTTCGCGGGCGAAGACCCTATGGGCAAGCGGCTCATCCTCTACCACACTTACGCCAAGTCCGAGCCCCTTCCTTACGAAGTCGTAGGAGTCGTGAGCGACATACGCCACCGTGGCTTAAACGTTCCCGCGTCGCCCGAGTTTTACGTCTCTTACATGCAGATGCCGCCGCCGCGCATGACGCTGGTAGTGCGCTCGGCCACACCCGACACGGCGAGCCTGACTGCTTCGGTGCAGGGCGCTATACGCGAGGTAGATAAAGGGGCTCGTGTCTGGGATTTCAGGCACATGGACGAGCGACTCTCAGACTCCGTAGCGCCGCAACGCTTAAACACCATGCTGCTCGGCCTGTTAAGTCTGGTCGCGCTCGTGCTGTCGGCCACAGGCATATTAGGCGTGATGAGCTACACGGTGGCAGAGCGCACGCACGAGATAGGCATTCGCATGGCGCTCGGCGCTCAGAAGGCTGACATTCTCAGGCTTGTCGTCGGCAAGGGCATGTTCCTGACACTGTGCGGCGTCTGCGTGGGCTCGGTCGCGGCGCTTGCTTTGACACGGCTGATGGAAGGCCTGCTCTTCGGCGTGAGCGCGACCGACCCTGTCACCTTCATAGGCATCGGCTCGCTGCTCTTCGCGGTGGCGTTTGTCGCGTGCTACGTCCCCGCGCGCAGG
>DATELK010000184.1:0-49743 GCA_035276685.1 Pyrinomonadaceae bacterium
GGTAGCGGGCGGGTCTCTTTTAGTCTTAATCATGACTCTAGACAAACTAATAACCCGCCCGCTACCGCAGGCGGTACTGACCTGTCATGTCGTCACCTGTGGTTAAATGCTGTGAGAATCTTTGTCAACCAAGGGCGACAGGCGATTAAGTCTTTGTCAGTCGCTTACTTTGCGCCGCTCCGTGCCTCAAAGGTGCGCGCGTCAATCATCCTGTCCTGTCAACCGTGGGCGACACGGGCCTGCGAGCTTCAAGCACGAAAGCCGTGTGTTTATTGCTTTCTCATCATCTTCCGCGTCGTGGCACGCGCCTTGTTAAAGAGTCAGACGTGAAGCGAAGTTCAAGCGCGGACGCGCCCAAGGACAAACCCACACGAGCAGGAGGAAAAGGATAATGAAAGCTATCACAGGCAAGATGCTCATCTCGCTCGTAGGCGTCATGGCTGCGGCCCCGTTCTTACTGATTGCGCTGGTGGCTGGCGCTCGCGCCATAGAGCTTGCGCAGAGCGCACAGGACGATGCGCTTCTGGTAGTGCTGGCCATGTGCGGTGCCGTCATCAGCATGATTAACGGCTTCGGTCGCCGCACACGCAGCGCTCAGAAAAAAGAGGAGCGCGGCGTCATAAGTCGAGAGGCTCAACCGGGAGAAGCTTCCGCCGTCAATCTCGGCTACTAAAAATTTTTCCACCTGTCCCTTGCGAATCTCAAGAGGGGCTTGAACCTAAAAACAACCACAACTCAAAAGGAGCAAAACTGAAATGATTAAGAAATTCTTGCGCGACGAAACAGGTCTTGAACTTTCCGAGTACGCCGTGGCGGCCGCTCTTATAGCTCTCGCCGTCGTGGGCGCTTTCCAGCTGCTTGGCAAGAACATCGACGGAAAAATCAAGACCCTTGCTAACACCGTCGGCTAAGTCGCAAGCAGCAAGCAGTACCTGCAAAACGTGAATGCTGGTCGGGACTTGTCCAGAGCCTCTTGAGGGGCGCAAACAACTCCCGACCATCTTTCAAATAAAGTCACCTGAGAGGATGAAAATGATTAAAAGATTTTTGAAGGATGAAAGCGGCCTTGAGCTTTCCGAGTACGCCGTGGCGGCCGCTCTCATAGCTCTCGCCGTCGTGGGCGCTTTCCAGCTGCTCGGCGGCAACATAGACACCAAGATTAAGTCGCTGGCCAACACCATCGGCTAAATCTCAGGAGAGAACCGAGATGATTAGAAACTTTCTGAAAGACGAGTCGGGCCTGGAGTTGTCCGAGTATGCGGTCGCCGCGGCTCTCATAGTTCTAACCATAGTCGGCACCATCAACACGCTCGGCGGCAATATCACAAACAAGATTAAGACCCTCGCTAACACTGTGGGATGAAGGGGCGCAGGAAGCCTTATGCGCCTCTTCGACTCTCCTAATTACAAACTGCTCTTCGACTCAGAGAAACAGAACAGATGTTCGGGCCACTCATCATAGCTTACGGGGCGCTGCTCATACCGCTCGCCGTCATCATCACTTACTACGACGTGAGATACCGTCGCATCCCTAACGCGTTTGTGCTGGCCACGCTCTCAAGCGGCGTCATCATCAATTCCATCTTCGGCGGCCTGCACGGAACGGTTCAAAGCCTCGGCGGGCTGCTCTTGGCATTCATACTCATGTTCATGATGCACGTCTTCGGCGCTATGGGCGCGGGCGACGTGAAGCTCTTCGCCGCCATAGGCGCTGTCACGGGCGCGGCCTACGTCCTCCCCATGTTCCTGATTGTAGTACTGACGGGAGGCGTGCTGGCCGTGGTCTCAGCTCTGCGTGCGGGAGCGCTTCGTTCAACCTTCTTTCGCGTCATACAGATTCTTGCAGGTCTTTTGCCGGGCTGGCAGATGCCGCGTTTCGCTGTGCCTGCGGATAAAAGGCTCACGATTCCCTACGGCGTCGCCATCACCCTGGGTAGCATCATCACGCTGGCCGTCGTCCGCGCCTGACGCTCTCTTATAAGAGCACGAAGCGCGGGCTCCGGGGCTGTGTTTCAAAACGGAGAATAAAGCTTATGCGTAACAAACGCTTTTTTGTAGTGCTCGGATGCGCGCTCATGTTCGGTCTGGTCGCGGCCTTCGCCGTCAGCCGTTACCTGTCGAGCGCAAACGTCTATGCCAAGAGCCTGAACTCGGTCGTCGTGGCAAAAGTTGACATCCCTATCGGCGCGAAGATTATCCCGGAGCAGTTAATGGTCGTGCAGTTCCCCAGAGAGTCCATCCCCGACGGCACGTTCGATAACCCCCAGAAGCTAATCGGCCGCGTCGCCGTTCAGACCATACGCTCCAGAGAGCCCGTGACGGACTCGCGGCTCGCGCCCGAAGGCTCGGCGGCAGGTCTTTCGGCAGCCATCCCCGAAGGCTACCGCGCCATGACGGTTAAGGTCGACGACGTGGTTGGCGTCTCGGGCTTCATACAGCCCGGCACGCTCGTTGACGTAGTCGTCGTCATTAACCCGGAAGAGAACACCGTTGAGAAGGGGCCTGTCTCGAAGATAGTTCTTCAGAACATAAAGGTGCTCGCCAACGGCCAGAACATAGACAAGCCCAAGGACGACCGCGAGGCGAATTCAGTCAAGGCAGTCACGTTGCAGGTCACGCCCGAAGAGGCTGAAAAGCTCGCGCTGGCATCGACCGAAGGCAAGCTGCAACTCGTCATGCGCAACTCCATAGATCAGGACGACGAGCAGACCAACGGCGTCAACAAGCGCACGCTGCTCTCCGGCGACCGCGCCACGCCGCAGCCAGAGCCGGGCTCTCTCAAGAGCGAGCGGGACGAGCCGAAAGACCCTGCCGAGCGGCGCATGAAGGCCGCGACCGATTACATGAGAGCCGCGACGGATTTCATGACGGCCCGGCAGCAGCAGGCCGTGCAGCCCGTGGCTCCCGTGCAGCCGCCCGCGCAGCAACAGCAGCAGCCGCCCGCGCCGCGCTCATCCGTAGAGATGTACGAGGGCGCAAAGAAACGCAACGTAGATTTTCCATAAAGCTTAACGGCCCGGAAGCTCTCAAGCTTTATTCCAGAAGGAGTCACTGAATATCATGCAGACCCGTTCCATCATCACACGCTTTGTCACTACGTTGTGTGCGGCGCTTATGACGATTGCCATTGCCGCGTCCGCTCACGCGCAGGAGACCTCCTACACGGCCTCTTTCAATAACACGAAAGAGACCATCAGCGTCAACGTACTGGTTGGCCAGTCGCGCGTTATCAACTTCGACCACGACATAGGACGCTTCTCCGTCTCGAACCCTGAGATAGCCGAGGCCGTGCTGGTCGCGCCCAATCAGGTGCTCGTCAACGGCAAAGGCTTCGGGCAGGTCAACTTCATAGCGTGGGAGCAGGGCGGCGAGCGCTTTCTGGTCTTCGACGTGTTTGTGCGCGCCAATCTGTCGCTGATTGACTCGCAGATTCGCGCGCTCTTTCCCAAGGACAACATCAACCTGAGCCAAGCCAACGGCTCCGTGGTGATTTCGGGCAGCGTCAACGACCCCAAGACAGCCGCGCAGGTGCAGGCCGTGATAGAAGCCGCAGGCTTCAAGACGGTCAACATGCTCTCTTCGCCTGTGAAGAACGCCGTGCAGGTTCAGCTTTCGGTGCGCGTGGCAGAGGTGAGCCGCAATCGCCTGAAAGATTTGGGCACCTCCTTCGCTTATCAGGGAAGGCCCGGCGTCGGCGGCTACAGCAACAGCGGCAGCGGCCCAAGCTCCATAGGCGACGTTATAGGCGGCGTCATGGGCGGCACGCTCTCTTCGGCGCTCAACGTCTTCGTCATGGGCGGCAACACTCTGGCGATGATTCGCGCGCTTCAGACGCAGGGCGCTCTGCGCGCACTGGCCGAGCCTAACATCATTGCGATGGACGGACAGACGGCGAGCTTCCTCGCGGGCGGCGAGTTTCCCGTGCCGATAGTTCAGGGCGGCGGCGCTGAGCGCAGCAGCGTGACCGTGGTGTTCAAAGAGTACGGCGTGAGACTCAACTTCAAGCCGACCATCATTGACGAAGACCACATACGGCTTGAGCTTGAGCCGGAAGTCTCTACGATTGACTTCTCGAACGGCGTCAAGTTCGACGGCTTCATCATCCCGGCGCTTCGCACTCGCCGCGCCAAGACGGGCATTGAATTAAGAGACGGCCAGTCGTTCGCGCTCGCGGGACTCTTGGACAACAACGAGACGCGCTCGCTCTCCAAGGTTCCTGTCGTGGGCGACATACCCATCCTCGGCAACCTCTTCAAGTCGAAATCTTTCCAGAAGAACGAGACGGAGCTGATGTTCATCGTCACGGCTCAGCTGGTGAAGCCTGTTAACCGCGACGACCTGCCGCAGATGCGCGGGCTAGACGGCATCAAGGGCAGCTCGCCTTTGGGCGTTGAGCCTAAGGGCGAAGGCATACAGGGCTCAAGCGGCTTCTCCACGGGCGACAGCACAAAGCAGCAGCCGTCGCAGCCCGCAGCAAAGCCGCAGCCGCCCGCCTCGCAGCCCAGGACGACTACGCCCGCGACCATCGTTCCGACTTCGGCACCTGCGGCCACGTCCAGCACGGTTATCTCTAACGCGCCCGTGCTGTCCGAAGAGCCGCCGCCAGCGCCCGCGCGAGCTGTGGCGACTGTGAAGACCGGCGCGGGTCAGTAAGAGAGAAGGCAGCGTGACAAACGGAGAGGAGGAAGGTGATGAAAGCAAAGCTCGGACTAAGCATCAGCCGGAAAAGTGAGCGAGGCTCTGTCTTAGCCACATCCACGCTAGGCATGCTCTGCTTCCTCCTCGCCGTGGGCCTGGGCGTAGACATCAGCCGTCTCTACACGGCTAAGACAGAGTTGCAGAACGCGGCCGACGCAGCCGCTCTCGCAGCCGCGTCAGGCCTGAACGGCTACACGAAGGGAATCACAAACGCCACCGACAGGGCCGTTCAGGTGATGAACAGCTACAACTTCAACAAGACGAGCGTGGTCTTTGCCCGCGCGGACGTTCGCTTCGCAAAGAATCTGGACGACTTCGACAAGGGGCTGGACGTGAGCGAGGTGACGGCCTCCGGCAGCGCGAGCGTCGCCAAGGACATTCGCTTCGTCAAAGTCAAAACTCCGAGCGAGCCCGTCGTAGTCACCTTCGCCACTATGGTTCTGGGAGCCAACCGCAACCTGAAAGCGGAAGCCACGGCAGGCATGAGCGTGCCGCTCAACCTCTTCAACGGTTACCTGCCGGTCTTCGTCGTCGATAACAACGACGGGACGGCGCTCGTCCCAGGCCAGATGTACACCTTTCGCGGCGGGCCGCAGAGCTCAGTCTCGCCCGGCAACTACCAGGCGCTCGCCATTGACGGTGCTGGCGGCTCTGACGACCGCGAGGGCTTGGCAAGCGGCGTCAAGAGAATCGTGGGCGCGGGCGGCTACGTTGACACCAAGCCGGGTGTGACTTCCGGCGCAATCCGTCAGGGCATCAACACGCGCTTTGACGATTACGCGGCAGGGATGGATCCGGCGGAGTATCCGCCCGACACGAACATAGCGGAGGACATCTCTTATGAGGACTACGTCAACGGCTCCACGACGAAATCGCCGAGCCACACGGGCGTCGCAGGACGCCGCGTAGTCCTTATCCCGATTGTCAAAATCAACCAGATGGAGGGCGGCCGCACGGAAGTCCAGATTGACCGCTTCGGCGCGTTCTTTCTCAGGAGCAAAGTCTCTGGCGGAAACGGCGGCGACCTTCAGGCCGAGTACATAGGCGTGGGCGTCGTCATAGGCAGCGGCACCTATGACCCTAGCGCGCCTGCCAACCCCGGCCCGCCCATTACCAAGCCCGTCCTCTACAAGTGAGGTGAGAAGCGATGAGGATAGCAGTCAGAGTTCGCAAGATAAGGGCAAGGCTTCGCCTCAAGCGGCTGGCGCGCAGCGAGCGCGGCGTGCAGCTGGCGGAGCTGGCAATCATCCTTCCGCTCTTTCTAATACTCTTTGCCTCGACGGCAGAGTTCGGACGCTTCTTCTACGAGTACTCTACGCTGGCCAAGGCCGCGCGCTCCGGCGCTCGCTACCTTGCCTCGGCCGAAGTGAGCAGCGCGGAGGACGGATTCGCGAAGAACATCGTCGTCTACGGCAACCCCGAAGGCACGGGCTCGCCCGTCATCAAGGGATTGAAGACGACCAACGTGGACATCATCAGAACCGGCGGGACGGGGACGATACCCGCGACCGTCAAGGTTCAGATTAAAGATTACAAGTACCAGCCAATCTTTGACCTTGGCGCGCTGACTAAGAATCCCTCGCTCTCGCTGAAAGTAGATGTCAAACCGAGCGTGACGATGCGTTACCTGCTGACGCAGCCGCTCGCGGGTAGTTAAGACTATGACACGCCATCCTGAAAAAGAGAGACCGAGTGAGCGGGGCACGACGCTGCTTGAGTTCGCCCTGGCCGCGACAGTTTTTTTGACGGTCATGTTCGGAGTGGTCGAGTTCGGGCGCTGCCTGTGGACTCACAACGCTCTGTCGGACGCGGCGCGGCGCGGCGCTCGCTACGCAGTGAATCACCCGGAGGCCGACGAAGAGGACGTTAAGAAGGTTGCCGTCTACGGCGACCCCAAGGGCGGGACGACCCCGCTCGTGAATAACCTGACGGTTGATAATGTCAAGGTTAAGTACACGAGCTTTAAGCTGGGCGAGGGAAGGGTCTCGGTTCGCATCACGGACTATCAATTCCAGTTCGTGGTTCCGCTCGTAGGCAAGACGCTGACCATGCCCGACTACATGACGACGCTGACGGGCGAGAACATAGGCTACGTGCCTAAGCCTTTACCGTAAACAAGAGAGAGATTGCAGGACAAGAGGATGACTCAACCACTCACCTTCGTCATTTTGAGCACGGGGCTCGATAGCTTCAAGGAGATTCGCGCCGCGCTGGCTTCCGATTCTCGCGCACGACTACTCGCGGGCGGCAACGACGCCGAGCAACTCTCGGAAGAGATAGTGCGGCTCAAGCCGGACGCCGCCATCATCACGCTTGGCGCAAACTCTGAGCAGGCACTCTCGCTGATGGAGCGCTTGGCATCTGAGTGCCCGCAGACGGCAATCATCGCCGGGGCGCGCGACGCTTCGCCGGACTTAATCCTGCGAGCGATGCGCGTTGGGGCCAGAGAGTTCCTGCGCCTGCCCATCATCAGCGAAGAGCTTGAGACGGTTCTTGACCGCGTGGCGGAGTTCTGCTCCGCGCACGCGCCCGTGCCGAAGAAGAAGGGTCGAATGGTCGCGGTCTTTTCAAGCAAGGGCGGCTGTGGGACTTCTTTCGTCGCGGCCAACCTAGCCTGCGCCATGCGCGAGCCGACCTGCCTCGTTGACCTTAACCTTCAGGCGGGCGACCTTCCGCTCTTCCTCGGAGTCGAGCCGAAATACTCCATCGCGGACATGGTGGAGAATCGCGCGCGGCTGGACGACTCGCTCGTGGCAAGCTACATCACGCCCTACTCGTCGAACGTTTCTCTGCTGGCCGCGCCGCGCGAGGCCGACTCTGCGGACGAGATTGAGCCCGAGCACGTCTTCGAGATTCTTGAGCGGCTGAGAGAGAACTACAGCTACGTTGTGCTTGACCCGCAGCACACCTTCGACGCCATCACGCTCGCCGCGCTTGACCAGTCGGACGACATAGTGCTGACGCTGACCTTGGACATCCCGGCCATACGCTCTGCCCAGCGCGCGCTTGAAATCTTCGACCGCCTAGGCTACCCGCGCTCGAAGGTGAGCGTGATAGTCAATCGCTGGTCAAAGCAGATTGATTTAGACCTTCATCAGGTGGAGAAATTTTTGGGCGAGCCGGTCGTGGGCTTCGTGCCGAGCGATTATCAGGTGGCCGTCAGCTCCATCAACTTGGGCCAGCCGCTGGTGGAATCAAACCCCGCCTCGCGCATCGCCGCAGAGATTCGCCGCATCGCCGCAGCCGTCACGGGCGAGCCCGCTCACGCGGAAGAGCCGCAGGCAGAGCGCCGCAACTTCTGGAGCGCGCTGTTTCGACGCGAGCGGGCGCGAAAGGCTAACGTCCCCGCGCTTCAGGTCAGGGAGAGCTTGCATACTTCAATCAGCAGATAGAAGCGGAACGAAAAACAATGGCACTCAGAGAGAGATTAATCAGGGAATCCAGCCAGCAGGCAGCGCCCGTGTCGGAAGATGGCGCGGGCGGCCAGCACACTTTTCAGGAGATGAAGTCACGCCTTCATCGCGCGCTCATTAACCGCATGGACTTGACGAAGCTCAACGAGCTTTCGCCCGAGCAGGTTCACGCGGAGGTGGCGCGGCTGGCGGAAGGCGTCCTGGCGACCGAAGCTATGCCGCTTTCGGTTTCGGAGCGCGAGCGGCTGGTGGGCGAAGTCCGACACGAGCTTTTCGGCCTGGGGCCGCTTGAGCCGCTTCTGGCAGACCCCACCATCTCGGACATTCTCGTCAACTCTCATCGACAAATCTACATAGAGCGGCGAGGCCGTCTTGAGATAACGGGCGTGGCCTTCAAGGACGACGAGCACCTGATGCGAGTCATAGAGCGCATCGTCTCAAGCGTAGGCCGTCGCATAGACGAATCATCTCCCATGGTTGACGCTCGTCTCAGAGACGGCTCGCGCGTCAACGCCATCATCCCGCCGCTTTCAATAGACGGCCCGGTGCTTTCAATTCGTCGCTTCGGCTCAGACCCGCTTCGCATGAGCGCTCTGATAGAGAATCGCGCGCTGACGAAAGAGATTGCCGAGATGGTTGAGATGTGCGTGCGCGCACGCCTGAACGTTTTAATCTCGGGCGGCACGGGCGCTGGCAAGACTACCCTGCTCAACGCGCTTTCGGCCTTCATCCCCGAGACCGAGCGCATAGTCACTATAGAAGACTCCGCAGAGCTTCAGCTGCAACAGCCGCACGTCGTCCGCCTTGAGACTCGCCCGCCCAACATCGAGGGCAAGGGCGAAGTCACCCAGCGAGACCTTGTGAAGAACGCCCTGCGTATGCGGCCCGACCGCATAGTGATTGGCGAGGTGCGCGGCGGCGAAGCCATAGACATGCTCCAGGCCATGAACACAGGCCACGATGGCTCTTTAACCACGATTCACGCTAACACCCCACGCGATGCTCTGGCCCGTCTGGAGACGATGATTCAGATGACCGGCATGCGCCTTTCAGACCGCGCCATGCGACAGCAGATAGCCTCCGCCTTAGACCTTGTGATTCAGGTTGCTCGATTGTCGGACGGCACGCGCCGCGTCACCAGTATCTCCGAGATAACGGGCATGGAGGGCGAGGCCATCACGATGCAGGAAATCTTCCAGTACGAGCGCACGGGCGTTGACCGCGAGGGCAAGGTCATAGGCCGCTTCCGCGCCACTGGCATTCGCCCGCGCTTCAGCGAGCGGCTCAAGGCTTACGGCATGCAGTTGCCGCGCATCTTCTTCGAGGAGCAGTAAATCATGTTGATACCCTTTCTGGTTTTTCTCTTCTGCCTGTTCCTTGTCTTAGGCTTATACCTGCTTGCGACGCGCGGCACGGAGGCCAGGCGTGAGCGCCTGCGTCAACGCCTCGGCGAAGTCCTGCTGCACTCGGCGCACACGGAGGACGTGGAAGTCCTGCTCGCGCGCGAAGAGCTGATGAGCGAGATTCCGTGGATGAATCGCATGCTGGTGAAGATGCAGGCCGCCATGCAGCTCAAGCGAGTGCTTGACCAGGCAGACCTTCAAATCACTGTCACGCGCCTGCTGATGTTCTCCATGATGGCGGGCATACTGGCGGCCCTTGCCACGTCCATGCTGACGGTCTCCATCCTGCTGATTGGCATCATAGGCCTTGCCGCCGCCTCCATCCCCTTCATACACGTCTTCTGGATGCGCAGGCGTAGATTCGACAAGTTCCTTGAGCACCTGCCGGACGCGCTTGAGCTGATGAGCCGCGCGCTCTCGGCAGGCCACGCCTTCTCCGAAGCGCTGCACATGGTTTCAACCGAGATGCCCGAGCCGATTGCGACGGAGTTTCGCAAGACCTACGAGGAGCAGAACCTCGGCCTCTCGCTCAAGCTGGCGCTTGAGAACCTGACCGACCGCATCCCGCTCTTAGACCTGCGGCTCTGCGTCACGGCCATACTGATTCAGCGCGAGACGGGCGGCAACCTCGCGGAGATTCTTGAGAAGGTCGCCGTCACCATACGCGAGCGCTTCCGCATCCTCGGAGATTTGAAGACGCTGACGACCAGCTCTCGCATGTCTGCCTGGCTCCTGTGCGGCCTGCCCATCTTCGTCGCCATAGCCGTCACCGTCATGAACGAGGAATACATGAGCGTGCTGTGGAAAGACGAGCGCGGCCACAAGCTCATAGCCGCAGCCATGCTCCTGCAAGTTACAGGCATGCTGATTGTCAAGAAGATTTTGAACATCAAGATATGAGAACTCAGGACTCAGGAGTCAGAATAAAAACGCTTTTATTCTGAGTTCTGAATTCTGAGTCCTGACTTCTGGAGTTGCCATGCTACTCATCATCACCATCTCGACATTCGTCTGCATCACGCTCGGCGTAGTCGGCCTCTACTGGGCGCTGTTTAGACCCGCTAGCGCCGCGACCGAAAGGCTTAAACAGATGCAGGATGGCGCTGGCATCGCCGCCGCGACCGCGTCTGTGACGCTCACGGAAGAGAGCCAGCCTATGGCGGATTTGGCCGAGCGCATAGCGTCTCCCATCAGCCGCCTAGTGCCGCCCTCAGCCCTTGAAGCGCGAAAGATTCAGAAGCAATTGATGCAGGCGGGCTTTCGCGGCGAGAACGCGCCGCTCATCTACCGCGCCTTGCAGCTTACCTCGCTGGTCTTCTTTCCGGCGGTGGTGGCCTTCGGGTGCGCGCTCATGGGCCGCTCCGTGTCGGACGCGATGCTTTTTATCCTCTTCGCCTTCGTCATAGGCTTTTTCCTGCCGCGCTTTCTTCTGGCCCGCCTGATTAAGGGCAGGCAGCAGAGGGTTCGCTGGGGACTGGCAGACGCGCTCGACCTGATGGTCGTCTCCATAGAGGCGGGACTGGGACTGAACGCGGCCATGATGAAAATCAGCGAAGAGCTGAAGACCGTGCATCCAGACATCAGCGGAGAGTTCGAGCTTGCTAACCTTGAGATTCGCGTCGGCCGCGAGCGCGACGAAGCGCTGCGTAATCTGGCCGAGAGGACAGGCGTTGACGACCTGAGAAGCCTGGTCGCCATGCTGATTCAGGCAGACCGCTTCGGCACTTCCATAGCGCGTGCCGTGCGCGTCTTCTCGGATTCGCTCCGCACCAAGCGACGCCAGCGCGCGGAGCAGGCGGCGCAGAAGGCTGCCGTCAAGCTTCTGTTCCCGCTCGCTCTCTTTCTCTTCCCGACGCTCTTCATAGCCATACTCGGCCCCGCGGCCCTCAACCTGATTGACACGCTCGGCAACATGTAAGGAGGTCTTTTAAGAAGCCATGAAAAAACGCACCATCATCGCCATCCTGTTGGCTTTCACTTTGACCTTCGGCATCACGGCGTTCTGGAGCGAGGCCATGACGAACGTGCTCGATGGCGACACGGACACCAACGTCATCGAGCAGAACGGAGCCGAAGCAGGCAAGGCCAAGGAGAAGAAGAAGGGCAACGCTGTGATAAGCGCCCTGAAGACTCCCCTCAAGGCCATAGGAAAACTTTTCGGCCGTGGCAAGTCTGACGACCGCGTCGCTCGCCTGACGGAGAAGGACGTGGAGAAGTTCGAATCCGCAGGCGTGGCGCGCGTGGAAGACAGCCGCACGGAGAAGACCAATAAGACGCCCGGCGCTTCTGCGCGAGAGTATCTGGCGGAAGGCCGCTCGCTTCTCTTAACGGGGCGCATCAACGAAGCGATTGCCGCTCTCTCTCAGGCGGCCTCGCTAGACCCGTCTTTAAGCGAAGCGCACAATCTGCTCGGCGTAGCCTTCGACCGTAAGGGCATGAACGAGCGTGCGCGCGAATCATACGAGCGGGCCGTCAAGGCTGAGCCCGAAGACGCGCAGACGCTTAACAACCTGGGCTACTCATTTTATTTGAACGGCAACTACCGCGCGGCGATTGACCGCTTAAAGCGCGCGGCAAAGCTTGCGCCAACTGACGAGCGCATCCTTAACAACCTTGCGTTGGCGCAGTGCCGCATGGGCAAGTACAAGGACGCGCTGAAGAGCTTCACGCGAGCGGGCGGCGAGTTCATGGGACGCGTCAACACCGCGACCATGCTTGAGCGCTCGGGCCGCGACAGCGAAGCCATAGAGCAGTACGAAGCCGCTCGCCGCATCAACTCAGGCTCGGCCGTAGTGCTGCGACGCCTGGCAGACCTCTACGGTCGTTATGGCCGCGACAATGAAGCTCAGGCGGCACGCGCCGCTCTGGCCGGTGGCGGCAACTCTGCGCTCGCCTTCTGGGGAAATTAAAAAGCAAGGATGAATGCAGAATGCAGAGTGATGAATTAAAACAGGTCTTTCTTCTCATTCATCATTCTGCACTCTGACTTCTGCATTAATTATGATGACTCATACAAGCATACTGACGCGTACGGAGATTGAGAGCATGGGGCCGCCGCCGCCGGAAGAGCTGATGGAGGCGGGTGTGCCGGAAGGCTTTCTGTGCGATTTGGCGCTCAAGCACGTGGGCTATCTGCCTGACCCTACCACGGCCGCCATAGCCGAGAGGCTTCACCTGCCGCGCACGCTCACGGAAGAGCTGTTGCAGCATCTCTACAGGGAGAAGCTCGTTGAGGTGCGGCTTCAGACGAGCGTGGGCGCGACGCGCTACGCCATGCTGGACAAGGGCTGGGAGCGACTCAAGCGCGTGCAGGAGGTCTGCGGCTACACTGGCCCTGCGCCCGTCTCGCTCAACGACTACACGCACATGATGCAATTGCAGGCCGTGCCTTCGCGTCCCGCTTCGATTGATAGTGTGAAGGGCGCTTTTCACGACCTCGTGCTGCCGGAGTCGCTGCTGCAAACCCTGGGCTGCGTCATCAACTCTCGCCGCTCGCTCTTTCTCACGGGCATTCCGGGCACGGGCAAGACCGCCGTCTCGGAGCGCATCAACGCCGCTCTGCCCGGAGCCATATGGATTCCGTATGCCGTCGAGCTTGACGGGCAGGTCATACGCATCTACGACTCGCACTGTCACCGCGTTGCTTCGGAAGACGTGACGCCTTCTGAGTACGACCGTCGCTGGGTGCTGATAGAGCGCCCGCTCGTTATCGTCGGCGGCGAACTGACGCTGGACGACACGGACTTGAAATGGTCTGAGTCGGCACGATTCTACGAAGCGCCGTTTCAGATGAAGTCCAACGGCGGCACGCTCGTCATAGACGACTTCGGACGACAGCGCGTCGCGCCGCACGAGCTGCTGAATCGCTGGATTGTCCCTTTAGAGAGGCGCGTGGATTACCTGACGCTCGTGACGGGCAAGAAGCTGGAAGTTCCCTTCGAGCAGCTTGTAGTCTTCTCCACCAACCTTGAAGAGAAGGATTTGGTTGACGAAGCCTTCCTCAGACGCATGGGCTATCGCGCCAGAGTCGAGCCGCCTACGCCCGCCGCTTACATGGAGATTTTCCGTCGCACGGCGAGCGCGCGAGGGCTTCGCTGCGAGCAGGTGTGCCTTGACCACTTGCTGAACAACTACATGATTGAGCATCGCGTCATGAAGGCCTGCGAGCCGCGCGACATACTGAATCGCGTCACGGACATCTGCCTCTTTGAAGGCAGGCCGCTTGAGCTGTCGCCAAAGCTGATTGACGTTGCATGGCGCAACTACTTCGGCACGTCGCACGGCTTTACTCCCAAAGAAGAGAGCACAGCCTTCGGCCTATCCAAAAACGACCCGCTTCAACTCTAGGGAAGGGTAAGAGCATGACCCGAAAGATAGCACGGCCTCAGGGCTTCGTTTCGCTGGCAGTAGTCCTTCTGTGCTGCGCCGTCTTGGGCGCGACGACCGCCAGCGCGCAAAGCTCTTCCAGGCAGAGCGGTCGCGGCCAGCGTTCCCGCGCCGGAGCGCGCTCCCCCGTAGTCGTACGCGCACGCGCGGGCGAAACGCTGGCCGCACTCTCCTCCCGCTTCAACGTCTCAATAGAAGACCTCGCGCACGCCAACAACCTGAAGCCTGACGTGCGGCTCGCGGCGGGCCAGCAGGTCATAGTTCCCATTGGAGGCACCGCGCCCGAGAAGGCACAGGCCACGACTCCGGCCGCAGCCGCCGCTCTCGTTCAGGAGCAGGGACAGGACGCTAATCGACTGAGATTGACGGACGGCACAGCGGTCGAGTTTGACGATGTCTGGGAGGATGCGCGCGGCATCTGGTACAGGCGAGGCGGGATGGTAAGTCTACTGACCAGAGACCGCGTGGCAGCGATTGAGAGAAAGACTGCTGCGGAGGCTAAACAATCGCCCGCGCAGACAAAAGCGAAAGTGGTCGAAGTCGCGGCGACGGCGAAGAAGGAGCGCGAGCCCGTCTGGATTTATCTCGTAGGCGGAGCGCGTGTCGAGGCGGACGAAGTCTCTGAGACGGACGCGGGCGCATGGTACAAGCGCGGCGGGCTCTCAATCTTTCTCGAACGCTCGCGCATTGAGCGTATAGGATATGAGAGGCCCACGGAATCGGACGAGCCTGCGGTCGCGGGCGCATGGATTGAGCGAGGCTGGACTACGGGCAACCCGCGTCTGGACGAGCTGATTCGCGCGGGCGGGCAGCGCTGGGGCGTAGACCCCTATCTTATCTTCTGCGTCATGGAGCAGGAGTCGCGCTTTAATCCGCGCGCACTCTCTCCGAAGGGAGCGCAGGGGCTCATGCAATTGATGCCCGGCACAGCCGCTCGCTTCGGCGTGCGCAACAGCTATGACCCGCAGCAGAACATCATGGGCGGGACGCGCTACCTGAAGATGTTGCTTGAGCAGTTCGGCGGGCGCGTTGACCTTGTGCTGGCGAGCTACAACGCGGGCGAGGGAGCCGTCATGAAGTACGGCGGGAACGTGCCGCCATACAGGGAGACCAGGGATTACGTTCGCCGCATAGGTGCGCGCTACGGCCAACCGAGCTCTCTTGTGCAGGCGGCGGCAATGACTCGCGCCGCACAGGCTCAGCAGAAGTAGATGAAGAAAGAATTTAACAGGGATGGACAGGATGCACAGGATACAGAAAGAGCAATAATTCCTCTTTTATCCTGCTTATCCTGTCTATCATGTTTGAATCCGCTTTATGGGTGAAGCGCTATGAAGTTCAGGAAGATAAGAATCCTTGCCGCTCTGGCTGTCTCTATTCTCTTTTGTCAGGCGGCGCTCTCGCAGCAGGGCAGGGAAGCTCCTTTGACCAACGCCTCTATAGTCAAGCTCGTGCGCGCAGGTTTCAAGGAGAACACGGTCATCAGCATCATACGCGCACGCCCGCGCCAGTTCGACCTCTCGCCTGACCGGTTGATTGAGCTTAAGAAGAACGGCGTCAGCGAAAAGATAATCCTCGCGATGCTGGCCGTGGACGATTCGTCCTTCGCTGACGAAGGCTGGAGCGACGACCCCTTCTTCAAAGATTCTCTTGGCACGCGCACGGGCGACGGTAAGACGAGCGACGGAAGCTCCACAGACATCTTCGGCACGAGCGGCGGCTCAAGAGGCCGCACACGTAGCTCTGGCGGCGGTCGCGGCGGAAACACTGACGACACGCAGACAACGGGAAGCGCCTCTGTCAAAATCCTTCGCCCGCCCGCGGAATCCGGCGGCGGCGCGACCGCGCCTAAGATGGAGCGCACGCCTACATTGACGAACAACTCAATCATAGAGCTGGTCGAGGCAGGTTTTTCCGAAGGTACCATCATACGCAGGATAGAGCAGTCGCCCGTGGAGTTTGACCTCTCGGCGGACAAGCTCAAGGAGCTGCGCCGACGCCGCGTGACCGAAGCGATTATCTCGGCCATGACCGCCGCCATGGGCGACGAGCCCACAGAGAAACGCGCCACACAATGAGGAAGCGGGAAAGAGTTGTGCTGATGAGAGGCGACCGCAGAGCTCGTTTAGTATTCCTGCTTTGCGGCGTCATCTGCCTTCTCTTAATCCTGCCACACGCTCTGGCGCAGCAGCAGCAGGACGGCAACTTCGGGCTGCCGCCGCCTCCCCCTTTAAAGCCTAAGCCAACGCCCACGCCGCGCATAGAAGACATGGAGCTTGGCGAGGGCGACACCTTGAGCGTAAGCACGACGGAAGTGCTGCTGCCCGTCACCGTGCGCGACCAGACGGGAAGACTCGTGACGGGGCTCAGGCGCGAAGACTTTCGCATCTTCGAGGATGGAAGAGAGCAGCCTTTGACAGACCTTGACTTAAGACAAGTGCCTGTCGATGTCGTCCTCATGATTGACGCTTCTTCGAGCGTGGCCGGGAACCTCGAAGACTTCCGCCGCGCCGTGGAAGAGTTCGCAGACCGCCTCGCGCCTGAAGACCGCATCAGCCTTGTTAAGTTCGACGACCGAGTGGAGCTGCTTCAGGACTGGACTCAGAGCCGCGTACAGCTTCGCCGCTCTCTACGGCGCATCAGCCCCGGCGTCTTCACGCGCTTCTACGACGCCCTTCTGCTGGCCGCGCGCGAGCAGTTTCAATCCGCGCAGCGCCGCCACGCCGTTGTAGTCCTCACGGACGGCATAGACAGCCGTCGCGGCTACGCTTCACTTGAGACTGCGCTCGCCGCTCTGCTGCAATCGGGCGCTGGCGTCTACGCCATCAGCAACACCGAGATAGAGCGCGCGAAAAAGCGCCGGGAGCTTGATACGCTGCTCTCCTCGGGCGACTCTGCCGTGCAGTTTAACCAGCTTCGCATAGGAGATTTGCGCGAGGGGCTGAGGGTGCTGGACGCGAGCGAGCAGAACCTTGAGCGGCTGGCCGAGCTGACGGGCGGGCGCATCTTCAAGCCCGCGAGCTTCGCCAACCTCGACAGCGTTTACCGCGAAGTCGCAGAGGATTTACGCAGCCAGTACTCCATCTACTACTCGCCGCAGAACAAGGCGCGCGACGGCCGCTTCCGCCGCGTGCGCGTGGAGATTCGCAACCCGCAGCTTCGCGCCAAAACCCGTATAGGCTACTTTGCGCCGCGCGGCTAGAAAATAGAAACAGTTAGAAAGGCTCGCTTAAGATATTGCTTTATCAATTACCACTCTATTGCAATAATTCCGCAACCCTTAAGAGTAAGTTCGAGGTTATTTTCCAGCCTTCACGGAGCAACAATTCGGTGGGGTAGAAGGGAAGCAGCGGCAGGCCCCTGCGGGGAGGTCTGCCGCTTTCTCGTTTTTCAGACCATTCGCTTAAAGATGGAGACTAGCCATTCCGTGGCTCGGACGTACGCGCCGCGATTCTGCCACTCCGCCAGCTCTATGTGGTCACACGCCTCAAGGTCTTTGGTGAAGATTGCCTCGTAGCTCGCCGCAAAGTCCCTGTCGTAGACGCAGATGTTGTTCTCGTCGTTCAGCGTAAAAGAGAGATAGTCGAAGTTGATTGTGCCCACGGTCGTCCAAATCCCGTCGCAGACCATGAACTTCTGGTGCATCATCGTGCGGTTATACTCGTAGATTTCCACGCCTGCTTCCAGTAGCTTCCCCCACAGGCGAGAGCTGTTTCTGCGGGCCAGCAGCGCGTGGTCGTTGTGTATGCCGGGCACTATGATTTTCACTGTCACGCCTCGACGGCGGGCCGCGACCAGAATGTCAATCGCCTCGTCGCTGGGGATAAAGTAGGGATTGGCTATCAGTATGGACTTTCGCGCAGAGATGATTGAAAGATAGTAGAGGATGCGTGCAGTGGACGAGTTCGTCTCAGGCTCGCTCAGGATGGTCTGAACCGCCAGAGCGCCCGAAGGCTCAACCTGCGGGAAGTGGTCAGGGCCGGAGACCATCTCGCCCGTAGCCTCCAGCCACTTCTGTGCAAAGCCCGTTTGAAGCTGCGTGACGGCAGGCCCTTCTATCCTGACGACGGTGTCGCGCCAGTGGTCAGGGTCTTGAGCGTCGCCAGTCCAGTGTGCCGCGTAGCCCGCGCCTCCCTGAAAGCCCACGCGGCCGTCAACGACTGTTAACTCTCTGTGCGTGCGGTTGCTGATGCGGTCTATGGCGAAGACCCAGACGGGATGAAAGCGCGCGACGCGGCATCCTCCCTCGGTCAGCTTCTTCTCCATCTTGCTGCTCATCTTCCTTGAGCCGACGCCGTCCACCAGAATCCTCACGCCGACTCCCGCGCGGGCCTTCGCTATGAGAGCGTCCGCGACGAGGTTCCCGAGCGAGTCGTCCCAGAAGATATAAGCCTCTATGTTTATGGAGTGCTGTGCCGTGCCTATGGCTTCGAGTATCGCGGGATAAAACCTGTCGCCGTTGATTAGAGTGTCAATGCGGTTGCCGGGAACGAACGGCGCTCCCGTAGCGCCCGTGATGGAAGAGAGAAACTCCGGCGACTCTACGGCGACTTCGTGGCTGAGGCCGAACTTGGGCGTGCCCTGTTCCTGCTGAACCAGAAAGAGCGCGGCCCAGAGCAGCAGGACGACTCCGAGCACGGCCAGCCACTTCTTCAAAGTAGCCTCGGCCGCCCAGACCAGCAGCTCCACCCACTTGGCGTAAAAGGCGCGGCGCAGTCTTTGACGCCACCCCTTCGCCTGTGACCTGCGCCGCCTGGCGGTCTTCAATAATCCGTGCAGCCGCCTCGACGCGGGCCGCTTCCTCTCTGTCCCTTTGCTCTCTTTCGTCATTCGCCCCTTTGTTGTCTCAGCCCTTTCACTTCTTTCATCAACCTTTCGACGCGCTCTATATCCACAGCATTGGCCCAGTGCCCGTCCTGCTTGAAATAGGAGCCAATGATGAAGCCGTCGGCCGCATGGTAGAACTCTCGTATGTTAGAGGCGTCTATGCCTGAGCCGAGGATGACGGGGAGGCGGCAATGCGACTTGACCTCTTCCACGTCAGAGAGGCGAGGCGCGCGGCCAGTGACGCTGCCCGTGACGACGACGGCGCTGCCTCGCATGAACTCCACGGCCTCGGCCGTCTCGCCCAAGCTGATGTCCGTGGTGACGGCGTGCGAAGAGTGCTTCTTCTTGACATCGGCCCAGACCTCAACGCGCTCCGCGCCAATCTGCCTGCGGTAGCGCAGCAGCTCCGCCGCGGACGATTCTATCCATCCCTCGTCGGCTATGTGCGCGAAGACGTAGCCTTCGGCGCGCACCATGTCCAGCCCCGCCGCGTGAGCCACGGCCATAGCTTCCAGGTTGGCCCCGGCCAGAATCTGAACGCCCGTGGGCAGGGCGCATTCCTCTTTCACGGCGTGGCCTATGACGGCCATGGCCGAGACAATCTCGGGCCCTACGCGGCCGCGAAGATAAGGAACGTCGTGCATGTTCTCAATCATCAATGCGTCAACGCCGCCCTCCCTGTAAAGGCTGGCCTCTCGCCTGGCTAACTCAACGATGGCAGACACGCTTGCGCTCCCGGCAGGAGTGCCGGGCAGAGCGCCCACGTGAATCACGCCTATCACGGGCTTTTGTTGAGCGAAGAGCATCCCTGTGCGTGCCGTCCCTCTTTTCACTAAACTCTGAATGAGCGGAATATGTCAATCATAAATTTTCGTGAGGCTGGCGGGGCAGAAAGCTGGCGGGCAGCGCAAAGCAACCGTAAGCAAGCGGGGGAGAGAGGCTCTGCTCCCGGCTTGAACGGCTTTTGTAAACGTGGCGAAAGAGGATTGAGTTTGCAGCTTTTCGCGGGACTTAAAGGTGGGAGTTGCTAGTTCTGTCCCGAAAGCTTTACGGCTCTACCAGACCCTTTTTAATGTTGCGCTGCCATTGCTCGTAGTTCTTTATACGGCGCTTTGCCTGCTTGCGCGTCAGGTTCATCATGCGCGCAACGTGGTTGATGCGCTCGGTTCTGTCCTTCTTCTTGTCGTAAGGGTCGCCCTTGGCTTGCAGGAAAATCTCGTAGGCGCGCTCCCATTCCTCTTTGACCTCGGGTGTAGCTTGCACCCCTCTCAGTTCAGGCATTCTGATTGTTCCTCTTTGTTGCTGTTGTGGCTTACATTAATGCAATGTTTTGATGCAAAAACTCAAGCCCGAAGTAGAGCATTATGAAAGACGCGCGTCGCGTGGGTCGGGCTAAGATGCTGAAATATGAGCCTTTATCCGATTGGGCTAGTTTCGGCCAGGTTACTGGCACGACCATTGCCATCTAGAATAACCGTGAACGAGGTTTACTGAAATTGATAAGAGAGCGCTGCTCTCGCAAAAGCTGAAAAGGAGACATGCTTTATGTTGTGGACGATTCTCGTAGTTCTTCTGGTCTTGTGGTTAATAGGTTTGGTGGCAAACATCGGTGGCGGGTTGATTCACCTTCTACTGGTTGTCGCGCTCGTTATCTTCGTCATCAATCTCTTAACTGGACGCAGAACAGTATAGCCGATTCGGCGCTTAATGCGGACAACTTTTTCTGTGGACGCTTGTCTGAATTACCGGCCCACAATTTAGCCGGTATGAAATACCTGCTCTAGTCAAGCGATTAGGGCAGCGTCCACAACAGAGGCAACGCTTCTTTCCTGTCAAAGGGGAAGGAGCGTTGCTTTATTGTAACTAACGCGAAACAGCAAAGGCGCGCTCCCCTGGTTTAAAGAGGAAGCGCGCCTTTCTCATCGCGGCTCGATTTTTAACTGTTCGCTTAGTAGCCCCTGTACCCGTCCGTGTAGCCGTTGACGTAGCCTTGACGGAAGTACTGCTGGTAGAGCGAGCGGTTTCCGTAGCGCGAGTTGTAATCCTTGTCGGCATCACGATACTCGCCTTCGTCCCTGTACTCATACCGCTCACCGCGGCTTCTGTCCCTGCGGCCGTCGCTGCGGCCAGCGTTGTATCCGGCGTTCAGCGCCGTCTGCCTCAGGTCGTAAGAGCCGCCGTACCGGCCATAGTTCCCATAACCGCCGTTGTTCCCGTAGCCGCCATAGTTGCCGTAGCCACCGTAATTACCATACCCGCCGTTATTGCCGTAGCGGCCGTCGCCTCGATAATCCCCGTCGCGGTCGTTGCGACGTGCGCGGCCCCACCTGTCATCGCGTCGTCTCCCGTCGCGGTCACGGTCGCGCCAGCGCCCGTCTCTATCCCTGTCGCGTCTCTCGTAACGGTCTCTGCGGTAATCGCCGTACTGCGCCTGGGCCGTCCCTGCGGAAATGATGGCGATGCCGAAAACAACCGCGAACGCAAGCACAGCTCCGCCAATCCTACTCTTTAAATAGCTGAATCTCATAAACTGACCTCCTTTGTGTCACCGCGAAATCGCAACTCCCATGCCCGTCATGGAGGACAGCCGGTTTGATTGAGTTTTGCGAGTTGATGATATTTTGAAGACGAGGCGTTATGACACTAAATCGTATAACGACTAGACGACATGGAGCATCAGGGAGGAAATCGGCTCAGGCTCGGGCGGCGCTCATACCGAGCCTGAGCGCGCTTGTCAGGGGCATGTAAATATATTGACGCCCCCCTGCTCCTATGTTAGCTTTTGCGAACTTTCAGAAGAGCAACGCAAAGTCTAGAGGCTTTACTCTATTCGCCACGAATCCTGAGCAGAGAACCGAGAGCTTTTCGGCCCTCCCGGCAAAAATGGCCGGAAATTGTATTGAACTCAAAACCAAAAAGAGTGTGAAGCTATGAGCACAGCAGAAAGAGAGGCAGCCATGAGCGCTCCCGATGGCGCGCAGCCTCAAGCCGACAGCAACCCGGAGGCGGGCGCGACTCCCTCTTTGAACGAGACGGGCAACATAGACAAGATAAGGGACATTCTCTTCGGCGTGCAGATGCGCGATTACGAGAAGAGATTCTCGCGGCTCGAAGAGCGTCTGATGAAGGAGTCCAGCGACCTGCGGGACGAGACGCGCAAGCGCTTCGAGGCGCTCGAAACTTTCGTCAGAAACGAGTTCGAGGCCATGACGGGACGCCTGCAATCCGAGCAGCGCACGCGCGACGACTCCGTTCAGGCCCTTTCGCGAGAGCTGCACAGCACGGGGCAGACGCTCGATAGAAAGCTGGCGGAACTGGACGAGCAGACCACTCGCGCGCAGCGTGACCTGCGCCAGCAGCTTCTTGACCAGTCCAAGAGCTTGAACGACGAGATACGGCAGAAGTACGAAGAGCTTTCCGCGCTGCTCGACAGGGAAGTGGCGGAGCTTGGCAACGTCAAAACAGACCGCGCCTCCCTCGCCTCGCTCTTTACAGAAGTGGCGCTCAGGCTGAACAACGACTTCAAAATCCCCGGTAACGATTAAGAACAGTTTTCAGCAAAGACCGTCTCGCTTTTAACTGAAAACTAAAAACTGCTTTTCAATGGCTGAGTCCCGTTCACAGGAGGTGCTCGAAGAGGGCGTGCGGCTGGGCTCCGCGAGCGAGGACGCGGAGACGGCGGAGCTGCGTAGTCTCCTGCTCGGCCCTGCTGAAGGACAGATTGCGGAGATACACGAGCGGCTCACAGACCCGCATCGCCAGTTGACGGAAATCAGCCGCGTGTTGCCCGACGCAATCGCGGTTCGCACCAGAGAAGACGACGAGCTGGCGCAGGCTCTGGGGCCGACCGTGACGACCGCCATTGAGCGCTCGGTTCGCAGGAACCCGCAGCCATTAGTTGACGCCATCTTCCCCGTCATAGGCCCTGCGATTCGCCGCGCCATCTCGGTCGCTTTAAGCGGCATGGTGCAGTCGCTTAATCAGAGCATGGCCTACAGCTTCTCCGTGCAGGGCCTGAAGTGGAGAGTCGAAGCATGGCGCACTGGAAAGCCGTTCGCGGAAGTAGTGCTTCTGCACACACTGCTCTATCGCGTCGAGCAGGTCTTTCTCATTCACAGGGAGACGGGGCTCCTATTGCAGCACGTAGTGGCGGGCGGCGCAGCCGTGCAGGACGCGGACATGGTCTCGGGCATGCTGACGGCGATACAGGACTTTGTTCACGACTCCTTCAACGCGCCGGAAGAAGAGCGGCTTGAGACGATGGAGGTCGGAGAGCTTACGGTCTGGATTGAGCAGGGGCCGCTCGCCATCATAGCCGCCGTCATACGCGGCACAGCGCCGCAGGAGCTGAGGCCAGTTTTTCAGGAGACGCTCGAAACAATTCATCTACAGTTCCGGCCACAGCTCACGGAGTTTTCCGGCGATGCTTCAGAGTTCGACGCCGCGCGACCATTGCTTGAAGACTGCCTGCAAACGCAGCTTGACCAGGATAAGCAATCGAGCGCGCCCGCACGCATCCCGCGCACGTTGATTGTCATCGCCGCTCTGGTGATAGTGGCGCTGCTGGTCTGGGGCTTTTTCGCGTGGCGCGACTCGCGACGCTGGAACGCTTACGTCGAGAGAGTCAAGCGAGAGCCGGGCGTGGTCGTCACGGAGACAGGCACACGGGACGGCAAGTATTTCATAAACGGTCTGCGAGACCCGCTCGCGCAAGACCCGTCCGTCTTTCTCTCGGAGGCGAAGGTTGACGCGGGCGATGTAGTCAGCCGCTTCGAGCCTTTTCAGGCCATGAGCCCCGAGTTCGTGGAGGCGCGTGCGCGACGCCTGCTTGAGCCGCCGCAGACCGTGAACCTGAAGCTCAACAGCGGCGTGCTTGAGGCCGAAGGCTTCGCCACGCTTCAGTGGATAACGGAGATGCGGCGCACTGTGCGCTTCGTCCCGGGCGTCACGGGGCTCAAGGACGATAACCTGTTGGACGTTGACCGCATAGTCAACCCGTCGCTTCTCTTTGAGCTTGATAAGACGGAGCTTGCGCCGGGGCAGGAAGAGAAGTTCCGCCTGTTGATGGCCGACATAGAGCGCCTACAGAAGCTGGCCGAGGCCATGAAGAAGAACGTGCGGCTGGAAATCACGGGGCGCGCAGACGGAAGCGGAAGCGATGAGCGCAACGCGGAGCTGAGTCGCGGGCGAGCCGAAAGAATCGCCTCGGAGTTGAACACACGGCTGCCTTCAAAATCGAACCTGACGATTGTGCCCGTCGCTACTAAAGAGAAGCTGCGCGAGGAGCTGACCGAGGCAGACCGTGCGGCCAACCGCAGCGTGACCTTTAAGATAATTCTGACCGATGCCAGATAGGGAGACCTGAGAATTTGCCATGATGAGTGAGCGCAATATTGTGCAGAAGAAGATATGCATGCTGGGGACTTTCGCCGTCGGCAAGACGAGTCTTGTGCGCCGCTTTGTCCAGAGCATCTATTCCGATAAGTATCACACGACGGTCGGCGTCAAGATTGATAAGAAGCTCGTCGACATGGACGAGACGCAGAAGATGATGATGATGCTCTGGGACGTGGAGGGCGCGGAGCAGGCGCACGAGCTTCGCAAGTCCTACCTGCGCGGAGCAAGCGGGTATCTTCTCGTCGCCGACGGCACGCGCAAGGAGACTCTCTACAGGGCTCTGGAGATTCAGGCACGCGCGCAGGAGACGCTCGGCCTCGTGCCCTACATCTTTCTCATCAACAAGTCCGACCTGATAGAGGAATGGGATATAGAAGAGCGAGAGCTTGAGGCGCTAGTAGAGAAGGGCTGGCACGTCATACGAACCAGCGCCAAGTCGGGCGTCGGAGTCGAAGAGGCTTTCATGGCGCTGGCCAGGAAAATGATGGAGATGCCCAAATGAGCGAGCTTCCCATACCCATACGCGACTTTATTCTTGAGCTGACGGAAGACATGCGCTCTCCGGCTTACATGCTCGTTGACGACGAGAACCAGTTGAGGGCGTGGGGCGGCGACTGGGACGCGCACAACGTGCTGGGACTGGACGAGCGGCTCGACGTGAGCGAGCACGTCCCTTTTTTACAAGGCCTGCTGCCGCTTGAGACCAACAACCTCTTCCTGCCTTACATGCAGACACGCGAAGGACAGTACGCGGACATCTACCTCTTTCATAGAAAGGAAGGCACGTGGGTCTTGCTGCTGGACGCGACGGCCGACGCCGCCAAGCGGCAACGCATGCAGCAGAAGGCCAACAACCTCAGCCTTCAGGTCTCTGACCTTGAGCGCGAAGGCGACAAGCTCTTCGAGGCCCAGAGCATCTTAGAGCAGAAGGTCATGGAGAGGACGGCTGAGCTGGGCGAGGCCAATCTACAGCTGAAGAGGGAACTGGCCGAGCGCAAGCGTATAGAAGACGCGCTGCGCGAATCGGAATCACGCTTCCGCCGCCTGAGCGATTCCAACATGATTGGGATTCTCTTCTGGGACTTGCGCGGGCGCATCACGGAAGCCAACGACGCCTTCCTTGAGATGCTCGGATACACGCGCGAGGATTTAGAGGCGGGACGCCTTAACTGGGATAAGGTCACGCGTGCCGAAAGCCTGCAACTGGACGAAGACGCTTTTGAAGAGATGCGCCGGACGGGAGCCTGCACGCCCTTCAAGCGCGAGTTCATACGCAAGGACGGCAAGCCCGTCACACTCCTCTTCGGCGCGGCCCTCCTGGAAGGAACCAAAAACAAGATAGCCTGCTTTGCACTAGACCTCTCGCGCTACAAGTAGAAAGACAGAGGACAGAGGTTAGTAAACCAGTCAGTCCCGTCAGGGACGCGTGATAATAGCCCAGCAATTTATTGCTGGGGATAAGTGATGAGAAAATGAAGAGTCCCGTAGGGACGGCTGAAAGAGATGCTCAGCCGTCCCTACGGGACTCTTCTTTTTGTCTCGCAACTGTTCCCAGTGCTGAAGCACCGGGCTATTATCATGCGTCCCTGACGGGACTAAAGAGGGCTTTTCTATCGATTCAACTACTAACCTCTAACCTCTGCTCTTCTATTGCCAGCCGCTTGTACTGTAGCGGTGCGAGGGGAGGCCGATGTGTATGTGCGGGCCTGTGGAAGAGCCGGGGATGGCTACGCGAAAGGCTGCGAAGGGGATGCCGTTGGCGCGCAGGAACTGCATGAGCGCCTGGCCTTCTATGCTGTCCGGATGAAGGCCAACGTCCATGGCGTTGCGGTGGTCAAGGCCCCAGCGATTATGCAGCGCCGACTGGCCGTAGGTTGAGACGGGCAGCTGTCTTCCAAACCTTTGCAGGAAGAACTGCTGAATCTTCCACGACTCGGAAAGGAGCCAAGAGCCTGCGCCGCTAAAGCGTATGTAAGAGGTGGTCTGCGTCAGCTTCCCACGCGCGGGCTGAGCCGCTTTGGCAAGCTCTTCCATGGCCTTCTCTTCGACCATCATCTCGGCCACCTGCTCGTCCGCCGCGCGCATCTGCTTCTGTGCTTCCGTAATCTTCGCCTGCACGTCCTTGATGGACTGCTCGCTGTCTTCAACGTCGCGCCGCGCCACGAGCCCCTGTGAATAAAGCTCCTGCAACTTGGCGTGCTTGTCCTCGACCTGCTTCAGCTCCTTCTCGTAAAGAGTCACAAGCTCTCCCAGATTCTTCTTGTACTCTTCCGTGAGCTTGACGAACTCGTCCCTGCTCTTTGAAAGCTCGTCCTGCGCCGGAGCCTTCTGCGCCTGTGTCGCAGTCTTCGTCTGAGCCTTGCGCCTGTTCTGTGCTGTTGTAGGAAAAAGAGGCAGCACAAGCGCCGCCGCCATGAGAAGCGCAAACGCGAGCCGCGAGACTTTTATGAGCTTGCCTTTCATCAGCATTTAACTAAGCAGGGAAAAAGCGGGGGATTGTAATGTCTCAATATAACATTACGCACACCCGCTCCACTAATGTTCCAACCAATCAACTCTACTTGAATCAGCGCTCGCTCTTATCGTCGCCGTCGCGTCGCGCGTCGCGCTCCGCCATCTTGGCGTCGAACTTCTGCTGCTGCTCTGGCGTCAGGAGCGCGCGAATCTTTGTGCGCGCGTTCTGCCGCACGGCGTCGTAGCGCGGGCGAACCTCCACTCGCAGCTGCCTGTACTCGTCGCGCGTCTGTTCAAGGATGGCGCGAATCTGCGTGGCCTGCTGCTCGTTGAGATTGAGGTCGCTCTTCATGCGCTCGAAGACCGCTTCCTTATTCTTGCGCTCCGAGCGCTCGCTGCCCGCTCGCATGCGATAGACGCTGTCGAGCGAAAAGCCCGTGATGCCGCCCAGTATGAAGACACCCACTACGGCCAGCCAGATTTTGAGAAGAGATTTGCCTCGCTCTGTCATCGCAAATTACCCCGCTCTTCATCATTGAGTATGGTCGCCAGCACGTCGTCGCTCGAAAGCGGCTGCCTGTCCGTGGCAAAGACCACTCTTTCCACGCCCGCGTCGCGCTCGCCAAAAAGCGCCTCGGCGCTGTAGCTCTCTACGCTTCGCGTGAAGGCGGCGGACAAAAAGAGCACGAAAGCCAGCAGGGCCACGAGCGCCATAGCGGGCACGGCTCGCCAGACCACGCCGAAAAGCGCACGCCAGCGCTCTCGCTCTTCACGCCGCGCGCTCTCGGAATTGATGCGCGCCCTGAGCCGTGTGTAGAGGAACGAGGAGGAGGCCACGGCCTCTCCCGTCTCTTCATTACGTGCGGCGGCGCGTACGAGCTTGCTGCCCAGCCGGTCTAATCTCTCATTCATGCCATGCTCTTTCTTATGGCCGGTCATCTGAAATTCACCTTCTCTCTGCCGCCGGAAGACCTGCCCGGAAAACGGCGCGGGGCTGCCTGCGGCTTCATAAATTAAAACGTCTCCCCTTGATTTGCGGTTACAGAAACCTTTTGAGCACGCGCCTGAGCGAGGCTCGCGCCCTGTGCGCCCGCACCTTGACCTTAGAGACAGACCAGCCGGTCACGTCCGCAATCTCGGAAACAGACATCCCTTCGGCGTCCAGCATGACCAGCACCATGCGGTCTTCCGCGCTCAGTCGAGCCAGAAGCTTTTCGGCCAAATCCCGCGCGACGGCAGAGCCCTCCACGTCGCCTTCCGCACCTTCAGCGCGAAGGTTCTCTTCGAGCCATGTCGTGTCCTCTTCGGAAACGTCCGTCAGTGCGCTCTCGTGCCTGCGCTTCTGTCGGCGCAACTCGTCGTAGCAGGAATTATATGCGATGCGCGAAATCCAGGCAGCAAACGAGGCGTCCTGCTCGTTGGAGAAATCTCCGAGCGCGAAGTAGGCCTTGGTAAAGCTCTCCTGAACTATCTCTTCCACCTGCTCTCGCTGGCGGAAGAAGCGGCTGGCAATCATGCTCACGCGTCGGCGGTGTCGATTGAAAAGCTCTTCGAAGGCGGATTCGTCGCCCTGACGCGCGTGCGCCACCAGCTCTACGTCCGGCGGCTCAGTCTGCGAGCGAGCTTGCTCTTCCTCTTTGATGGAGTAGGGGCCGTCAGCCATCTCGTCATCAATTATGAACTGCCAGCACCCCTTCTGTCTTCTCTGTAGAGCGTAAGGTAAAGAGTTTTGTCTGCGGGCGGGAGAATCGAAAATAGCCCGGCAGTTCATTACCGGGCTATTTTCTCGCGCCCCCTCGCGGGGGACTTTATCGGGGAATCGCTTCCCTCTGTTTACTGCTGCTGTGTCGTCTGGCCTGAGCTGCGACGAGCGCGACGCTCCTGCATCTTCTGCTCGCGCTGCTGGCGAAGCGTAGCAAGCTGAGCCTTCTGCTCCGCCGTCAGGACGTTGTAAATCTCCGACATCATGCGTGCGTGTGCGACTTGACGCTCAACCTGTGCGTTGGCGCGTGCCTGCGCTGCTGCGCGCACTTCTGCTTCGTTAAAGGTGCCGCCGCCAAAGGCGTCGAAGCCTCGTGCGCGCTGGCCGCGACGCTCGCCGCGCTGCGCCTTTGCGCTCTCGCGATAGCGAGTGGCAATCTGCTTAATCTGCTCTTTCTGCGCGTCCGTCAGGTTAAGCTGCTCCGCGAAGCGACCACCCATGAGACCGCCGCGCCTGTCGCCGAAACCCTTGCCGCCCCAGCGACGCTCACCGCGAGCCTTGCCGCCTTCCTGGCCCTGCGTGGTCTGCTGTTGCGCGAAGCCCGTGACGCCCGTGAGAGCCATGACTGCGCTGAAGGCCAGAGCGCCTGCGATTTTTCTTGTACCAGTTAATTTCATCTTCTGTCTTTCTCTCCAAAATGTTGAAATAGTGCCGAGCCCAGATTCTGACATGCAGGGAGAATTGACGCCTCAATCCGGCCAGTCGGTATGTAAGACGCGCGACCTTCCGGTTTGGTTACTTTTTTTAGGTGAAGAAGGAAATTAACAGGGATGGACAGGATAGACAGGATGAAAAAGAAAGAATTGTCTTTTCTTTATCCTGCTCATCCTGTCCATCCCTGTTTGAATCCGACTTTACAGAGCTTCAGGCACGAGGGCTATGCGAAAGCCAAGGAGCGTCCAGTCCGTCTCAAGCTCGACTTCGCTGATGTATGAGAAGTCGCCGGGCGCGTTAGAGCCTACGCCGTAGCAGGTGGCGTTGCCCGCCTCGTCCCTGTAAAAGCCAAGCTCAAGCGATTCCGTCTCGCTCCATTCAGGGTGAAAGATGGTGCCGACGAAGTTGAAGACGGCGGGCGGGCAGATGGTTAAGCGATAACCCTTAGGCGTCAGCCCTCGCGCACGCCAGTCCTCGTTCACGACCGAGATGAATTCTCGGAGCGAGAGAAAGTTGTGGTCGTAGCGCGTGCCGTTGGTCATGTTGGCCCGGCCCAGATAAAAGTTGAAGGGGTCGCGCGTGGCGTCGAAGCCGTAAAATGTCCCGTAGAACTGTCTGTTGCCCGGCAGGTAGCGAGGCTTCTGCGTAGTCTCTACACCTATCACCTGCCCCTGGTGCTTCGTGTGTCCGCCAACAAGAACGTCTTGATAACTGAGCGCATGCTCGCGCGGCTCCGCGAAGCCTCTCTGGGCCTGCGCGTAGAACCTGCTGAGGTATCGCTCGTCCATGGGCAACGCTTCCGCAGAAGGTATGACGTGCCATTCTATGTTGAAGTAGGCCAACTGCTCCGCAATGCCATCCGGCAAATCCGGCTCAACAGCATCAGGCGCAAGCAGCCTCGCGTCCGTTGATAAGCCCAGAAACTCACGCAACCTGGAAGCTCTCTCGTCCATCCAATTTCCCATCTCTTCATAATCCTTTCTCAAAGGATACATTTGATAAGAGATTACAAGAAATTTGCAAGACGGGCGGATGTATAAATAACTTCTTATGAAGGACTTTTAAGTCGGGAAAGATGTAACCGTATCCGCCAAGGGCTCGTCTTTCAGTAAGAATCAGCACATAATAGGGCACTTATGATTTTTAATTCTCTCTCCTGCAAGCCTCGTTTGATACTGCTTGCGATGTCGCTCGCGGCACTCACGCTTGCAGTAGCAGCCTGCGGGAAATCCGGTACAAGACAGGGTAACGCTAACGCCAGAGGACAGGCGGGCACTGGCACTGCCGAAGCGGCCGATGCTCCCGCCGTAGCCGTCACGACCACCCGCGTAGAGGCGCGCGAGGTTCCATCTTACATACAGGCGACGGGCAGCCTGACCGCCAACGAGTCTTCCGACGTTGCGCCGCAGACTTCGGGACAGGTCGTATCCACACCTGTCAGCGTCGGCGCATTCGTGCGTCAGGGAGCCGTCATAGCGCGACTGAATGACAGGGATGCTCGGCTTCGTCTGAGACAGTCGCAGGCAGCAGTGCAGCAGGCTCTGGCCGGTGTGCGTCAGGCCGAAGCGAGACTCGGCTTGGGGCCCAACGGCCGCTTTGACGCGAGCACGATTCCTGAAGTGAGAAGCGCGGCCTCGGCTTATGATTCGGCGCTGGCCCAGCAGCGTCTTGCCGAAGCGAACGCGAAGCGCTACGCGGAGCTTGTCGAGACGGGAGACGTGGCTAGAAGCGTCTACGACCAGTACCGCACGCAGGCCGACACGGCGCGCGCCCAGGCCGCGAGCGCGCGACAGCAGCTTGAGATGGCAATCAACCAGGCCAGGCAGAACAATCAGGCTATTCAGACGGCGCAGGCGCAGGTCGCGAGCGCGCAGGCACAGGTTGCTATTTCACAGAAGGCAGTCGAAGACACGCTCATACGCGCGCCCTATTCCGGCTACGTCAGCGCGCGGCCCATAGCGGTCGGCGAGTACGTCACGCCCGCTTCCGTCATTGCGACGATACTTCTGACGAACACGCTCAAGCTTGAGCTTCTGGTGCCGGAGATGCACGCGCCGCACCTCAGGCCCGGCATGCCCGTCTCTCTAACCGTGGACGCATTCCGCGACAGGCAGTTCGGCGGAACCATTACGGCCATCAATCCTGCTATCGACCCCGCATCGCGCTCTGTCACGGTCGAGGCCGCTGTGCAGAATCCTGACAACGCCCTGCGCTCGGGGATGTTTGCGACCGCTCGCATCACCATGCCCGGCGGCAACCAGACAATCTTTGTCCCGCGCGAAGCGGTCGTCAACGACCAGAACACAAACTCCTATCGCGTCTTCGTGGTTCAGGGCACGACGGCGCACCTGAGGGTCGTGCAGGTGGGAGACGAAGAGAACGGGATGATTCAGATACTCTCGGGCGTGCAGCCGAACGAAGAGGTCGCCACCAATAATTTACAACAGCTCTACGAAGGGGCTAAGGTACAGCCGACGCAGCAGCAGAGATAGACCGATTCTGGATTTTAGATTAAGGGGGAGAACTTAACAGGATGGACAGGATGAGCGGGATAAAAAGAGAAGCAGTTCTTCTTTATCCTGTATATCCTGTCTATCCCTGTTAATTTATCTTTCCAGAATCTAAGATCCAGAATCTAAAATCGAGAACGTTATGCAAAAGTTAGCAGAGATTTGCGTGCGACGACCCGTTTTCGCCACGGTGATTATCCTGGCGTTGACGGTCATAGGCGGTTTCTCCTTCTTCACGCTCGGCGTCGACCGCTTCCCGAAGATTGATATTCCGACCGTTTCAGTCTCAACCACGAACCCGGGCGCAGCGCCCGCCGAAATCGAGACCGAGATAACGGACATCATAGAGGGAGCCGTCAACACTGCGACGGGCATAGACGAGCTGCGCTCAAGCTCCACGACCGGGCGCTCCAACGTCGTCATCAGCTTTGACCTGTCGAAAGACCCTGACGTGGCTACGCAGGAGGTGCGCGACAAAGTCAGCACCGTGATGAACCGCCTGCCGGAGACGGCAGACCCGCCGATTGTTCAGAAGTCCGACCCGGACTCTCAGCCCATCATCCTGTACTCGATGACCGGGCCGTACTCTATTCTGCAACTGACCGACATAGCTCAGAACCAGATAAGCAAGCGCATACAGTCGGCTTACGGCGTGGGCGACGTGTCCATCTACGGCGCGCGGCAAAGACAGATAAACGTCCACGTTGACCCGTACAAGCTGCGCTCCTATAACCTCTCGACCGTAGACGTGTCGAACGCCCTGAGGTCTCAGAATCTTGAGATGCCGGGCGGTCGCATCAACGAGGGCGCGAAGGCCGTCAATCTTCGCACCATGAGCCGCGTGACGAAGGTCGAAGAGTTCGGCAACATAGTCATCACGAATCGCAACGGCTATCCCGTCAAGATTAGCGACGTGGCTACTGTCAGAGACAGCGGCGCTGACCCGTCTTCAATCTCAAGCCTGAACGGCGGCCCTGCGGTCACGCTTGCCATTCGCAAGCAGTCTGGCTCGAACACGGTCGCCGTCATCAAGGCCATCAAGGAGCGCATGAACGAAGTCATTCCGACTCTGCCGAATGACCTCAAGTTCCAGATAGTGCGCGACCAGTCCGAGTTTATTGAAAACTCCCTGCACGCCATCGAAGAGCACTTGATTATAGGCGGCTTGCTGGCGGCCATCGTCGTCTTCATCTTCCTATGGAACTTCCGCTCGACACTGATTGCGGCCTTCGCCATCCCGTCCTCCATCATCGCGGCCTTCGCATTTCTGGCGGCCTTCGGCTACAGCCTTAACCAGATGACGATGCTCGCGCTCACCCTCATGGTGGGCATAGTGATTGACGACGCGATTGTTGTCCTTGAGAACATCTACCGCTTCGTCGAAGAGAAGGGAATGCACCCGTTTCAGGCGGCGATTGAAGGAACGCGCGAGATTGGTCTGGCGGTGCTTGCCACGACGCTCTCGCTGCTGGCGGTCTTTCTGCCCGTGGCCTTCATGGGCGGCATGGTGGGCCGCTTCATGTCCAGCTTCGGCCTCACGTCTGCTGCGGCCATAACCGTCTCGCTCATAGTCTCTTTCACCTTAACGCCCATGCTCGCGGCCCGTTGGATTAAGGCCAAGAAGGAAGAGCCGCTTCCGGCCGGGCCGGTGGCCGTCGCAGCTTCGGGCGGAGGGACGGGGCCGGGAGACGAGCTGCCGGAAGAGCACGCGGAGAAAGTCAGCGAGCACTCTTCAAAAGAGTCGCGCTTCTACAGGCCAATTGACCGCACCTACACGTGGATGCTCAGGTGGTCTATGGCGCATCGCTGGGTGATTGTGGTGCTGTGCGCCGTAGTCATAGTCTCCATAGTCCCGCTCTACAGGCTGGCAGGCATCAACCTGCTGCCCGAAGAGGACGAGTCCTCTTATCAGGTCACCTTGCGCGCTCCGCAGGGCACTAGCCTCGCCGCCACGCAGTCCATACTCGACCGCATAGCGCGCGACGTGCGCGAGAAGATTCCGGGCGTGGAAGCAACGCTCGCCATCGCGGGCTTCGGCGGCCAGCAGGCCACGAACACCGGCATGATTAACGTCCGGCTGGTTTCGCCCGACAATCGCTCTCTGTCTCAGAGTGATATTGTTCAGCGCACGCGCCAGCTGGCCAGACGCTATCCGAAGGAGCTGACCATAGGCGCGTCTTCAATCTCGTCCATCGCGGGCGCAATCGGCGGCGGGCGCTCAAGCGCTCTGGCCTTTTACCTGAGCGGCCCTGACCTTCAGAAGCTGGACGAGTACTCGAACAAAATCATTGAGAAGGTCAAGCAGAATCCGAACATTCAGGACGCAGACCGCTCGCTCGTGCTCGGTAATCCAGAGGCGCGCATCATCATTGACCGCCAGCGCGCGGCAGACCTTGGAGTCCGCGCAGGCGACATAGCTCAAGTCCTCAGCACGATGGTCGCGGGCTCACGCGTCTCTACCTACAGCGAGGGCTCAGACCAGTACGACGTGATGCTGATGGCCGAGAACCAGTACCGCCAGAACACAGACCTGCTGGAGCAGTTGAGTGTGCCGTCAACGAGCGGCGCGCAGGTTGAGCTTTCAAAGGTCGTGCGACTTGAAGAAGGCACAAGCCCGACCTCTATTGACCGCATCAATCGTCAAAGGCAGGTGACCATCACTGCCTCCGTTTCGCCCAACGGGTCTGAGACGGAAGCTCTCGCCGCTCTTCAGCGCGCGGCCGCGGAGATTGGCATGGAGTCCGGATACACTACGGGCGTGACGGGACAGTCCAAGCAGCTTGGACAGGCGAACTACTACTTCATGCTCGCCTTCATATTGTCGTTCATCTTCATGTACCTTGTGCTGGCGGCTCAGTTCGAGTCCTTCATACATCCTGTGACGATTTTGTTGACGCTGCCGCTCTCGATTCCGTTCGCGCTGCTTTCAAGCTTCATCGCGGGGCAGAAGCTGAACATATTTTCGGCGCTCGGCATGCTGGTGCTCTTCGGTATCGTGAAGAAGAACGCCATTCTACAGATTGACCACACGAACGAGCTTCGCTCGCACGGCATGGAGCGCTACAGCGCCATCATTCAGGCGAACAGAGACCGACTGCGACCCATCCTGATGACGACGATTGCGCTCGTGGCAGGCATGGTTCCGCTCATCCTTGGCACGGGCGCGGGCGCTGCCACCAACCGCTCCATAGGCGTGCTTGTAGTTGGCGGACAGAGCCTCTGTCTTCTCTTAACACTGCTGGCCGTGCCCGTCTTCTACTCGCTGTTTGAGGACTTGAGCGAGTCGCGCGTGTGGAGTTATGTCGGCGCGCGTTACGGGACGTTTACGAGCGGCGTGAGCCGTCGCTTCGCGGGCGGCTGGACGGCCTTCGCCAATCTCTTCACGCGCTCGCGACGCGCCCCGAAATCTCAGAAGGATACCTATGCGGATCAAGCAGGTGATTAAGGATATGACTTTTGTGTTTGACTTTGGTGCTCGCTCATCTCGCTTCTGCTTAGGTGCGCTCCTTCTTCTGGTGTTGTCGCTTTCCGTGAACGTCTCGGCGCAGGAGACGAGTCGTACTCCTACGCCTTCAACGCCGCCCGTGCAGTCGCCGCCCGCAGGGACTTCTACGCAGCAGCAACAACAGCAACAGCAGCCGGGCACAACGCAGCCGGGAGGCACGCAGCTTCCGCCGAACGCGCCGGGCTCTGTCATTCGCCCTAGCAACGAGGCGCAGCAGAGCGCGCAGCCGCAGACCGTGCAGGAGCAGCAGCAACAGCAGACGACGCCAAACACGCAGGGGCCGCGACCGACTACGCCGCAGACGCCCGGACAGGTGACGCCTTCGACGGGACTGCCCACGACCGCCACGCCCGCAGGCACAGGCGTTCAGCAGCAGCAAACGGGGCAGGGAACTCCCGCGACGGGGACGCAGACCGGCGTGCAGCAGACTCCGGGCCAGAACGTGGGCACGACCGGCGGCATAGCGCCTGCGGAGCTCCCGCAGGAGCCGCCGCCGATTGCACCTAACTTTCAGGCAACGCCGCGCCCTCTCCCCTCGGCAGACAGAGTGGGCGTCAACGTCGCAGACCAGGTGCCGCTCAGCCTGAGCGACGCCATACGCCTTGCGCTCAGAAACAGCAACGACATAGACCAGTCGCGCATAGACGTGCAGATTGCCGAATACAACCTGCGCGCAGCGCGCGGCGTCTACGACCCGCTGCTTTCGTCGGAGAACTACTTTGAGCGCGCGACTACGCCTACAAGCTCTACTATAGGCGGAGGCGGCGCGACCGGCAGCGTGACGCAGCAGGACGTGACGGGCGCTGCCAGACTCGGCGGCTTTTCGCCGTGGGGCGGCGGCTCTTACCAGCTAGACTTTTCTTCTACGCGGCTGACGACGACGAATCAGAACGTGAGGCTCAACCCGCAGTTCCCTACGGCCTTTACGCTCACTTACACGCAGCCTCTCTGGCGCGGCTTCCGCTTCGACAACAACCGCCGACAGATTGAGATTGCCAAGCGGAACCTCTCTTTGACGGACGCGCAGTTCCGGCAGCGTGCCATTGACGTTATCTCGCAGGTCGAGCAGGCCTACTGGAATCTGGCCTTCGCGCTCAGGAACCTGCAAGTCCAGATTGATGCCGTCAGGCAGGCGCGCATACAGGTCGAGAGCAACAACCGGCAGGTAGAGAAGGGCGTGCTTGCGCCGATTGACGTGGTCGCGGCGCAGACGCAAGTCACAACTTTTGAGCAGAACGTCTACACCGCTCAGGAAGCTGTCACGCAGGCCGAGAACACTTTGAAGACGCTGATTCTGCCGGACAGAACAGACACACTCTGGGCCAGAGCGATTACGCCAGTGACTCCCGTGAATCTGGAAGCGCCGCGCGTGCCTCTTGAGCAGGCCGTCAGGGCCGCTCTTGATAATCGCCCAGAGCTTGCGCAACTGAAGACCACCGCGGACATCAACGACGTGAACGTGCGCTACTTCCGCGACCAGACGAAGCCGCAGGTTGATTTGATAGGCACCTACACCACCGCAGGGCTCGCGGGAACGCTCGTGCAGGCGAACCCTAACGCGACGAACAACACCAGCGTGCTGACGACACGCGTCAACGAGCTTTCCACGCTCGCGGGATTGACGCCTCTTCCGACTACGACTACGACCACGGCTGTCGCGCCCAATCTGGTAGGCGGCTACACTCAATCGCTCATGAATCTGATTGAGCAGAATTATCCGACGGCCCGCGTAGGCGTGCGCGTCTCTCTTCCTTTGAGGAACCGCACGGCCGAAGCGAATCTTGGCGCGTCGCTCGCGCAGGGCAATCGTATCAAGGAACAGCTCGCACAGGCGGAGCAGTTGGTAGAAGCTGACGTGCGAAACTCTCTTCAGGCCGTGCGCTCTGCCGAAGCAAGACTCGCGTCGGCTGCCGCCACTCGCGCAAGCTCAGAGCAGCAGTACGAGAGCGAGCAGCGGCAGTTTCGCGCAGGCACCACTACGGTCTTCCTCGTCCTACAAAGGCAGACAGACCTACTGGCTGCGCGTGCGCGAGAGCTTCAGGCGCAGACAGATTTGAACAAGGCCATCTCGGCTTTTCAGCGCGCCACTGGCCGCACGCTCGAAGCGAACCAAATCTCCATCAGAACAGATACGCCTATGCGCGAGCTTGAGCAGAGCGCTGGCGGCACGCAGACCACCAGCGTTGATGCTGGCAGCACTACTTCTTCTTCCGGCTCAATCTCGTCCGCGAGCCAGTCCGGCAGCAGACCATAAAAAAACATGGCAAAGGTAAAAAGAGAAAAGGCGAGAGTGAAGAAGAGCACAGCTTCTATCTCTTCACTCTCGCCTTTTCTCTTTCTACTCTTGTCTCTATCACTCGCCGCGTGCGGCTCTTCTAAAACCGAGGTGGGGCGAGACACTGGCGTCGTGGTCGTCAACGCGCCCGCGGCGGGACAGGTGCGACGCATACTCGTCAACGAAGGCTCAGTGGTGAGCGCGGGCAGCCCCATCGTGGAAATCGTGGTGGAGCAGCAGGTGGCTGCGCCTCAGCCGAGTCCCGGCGAGAGCGCGGACGCGCGTGCCGCCCGCAACTATAAGGCTTCGGAGGCCGCGATTGATGCTGCGCGGGCGGAGGTGGTCAAGCACGAAGCGGAGGTGCAGCGCCTCACTCCGCTCGTGGCATCGGGTCAGGCGTCGCAGGCTCAACTGGACGCCGAGCGCTCTCTCTACGAGCAGGCGCAGCGCCGACTTCAGCAGGCACAGGACGCGTCGAAGCAGGCGCAGGGCGACCTGTTGCGTGCGCGGCAACCGGGAGCGCAAGCCAACACAGCTCAAGCTAACATCCCGCGCGTAGAGATGGTCGTGGCCCGCGCAACTTCTGCGGGGACGGTGGCCGTCATCAGTGCGCGCGTGGGCGACCGCGTGACGAGCGGCCAGCCACTTGCGACCATCAGAACCACTTCGCCCTGAATCAAGAGCTTATGGCAACATCAGTCGCCAACATTGGGCCGCGAGAGATTCGCAAGCGCCGCTTGATGGGAATCGTAGCCCTGACCGTGGGCGTGGGGCTGGCGTTTGTCCTCTACGTCTTTGAAGCGCCTCGTATGTCGCGCCTCTTCGTCTTCTTCCCTGTGTGGATAGCGGGCCTGGGGCTCTTTCAGGCTCGCGAGAAGACTTGAATCTCTATGGCCGCGCGCGGGACGCGCAACATGGACACGGGCGAAGAGAGCATAGAAGATAAACGTGAGGTCAGGCAGCTAAAGGAGACGGCACGGCGAGTTCACCGCCGCGCTCTCATCACCGCCGCTATCATCACTCTGGTCGTACTAGCTTTCCCGTCCACTTAAAACAGGTCAGTACCGCCCACGCTCCCAAGCCATCTGCACAACTGGAAATCGCGTCTGAAGCGATTGCTCTTCCCACCTGCCTTGGGTAATCTTTTTACAGGCGCGGCACTGGCTCTGCACTCCATCGGCACGGGATTTATCTTTACCGAATTCTTCAGCATCCTTTTCAACCGCGCAGGTTGGACAAAATTTGGTCTGCCTCATATCGGAAGCCATAAAATAAAAGAGCGCCTGATTAGGCGCTCTTCTTGTTAGGAATGATGGGCCGTGTAGGACTCGAACCTACGACCCGATGATTAAGAGTCATCTGCTCTACCAACTGAGCTAACGGCCCGTGTGACGGGAAGGGAGAATTATACGGGCGGGCGAAGGGATGTCAAGCCGGGAGACGTTGCTTAGTGTGGAAAGCGTATGACGGCCCTCAGGCTGCTTGCAGGAGCGCCAGGCGCATCTCTTCGGACGTGTGCCACCTGTGCGCGGGGTCTTTGGCGAGGGCGCGCTCCACGGCCTGCGCTATCTGGGCAGGCACTTCCGGCGCTCGTCTCTGTATGGGAACGATGGGCTTGTCGAAGATGGCCTTGACGGTCTCGGCCACGTTGGCGTGCGGGCTGATGTCGAGCGCGATTGCTCCGGTCAGAAGACTGTAGGCCGTCATGCCCATGGCGTAAATGTCCGAGCCGGGCCGCACGTTGGCGAAGTCGCGTATCTGTTCGGGCGGCATGTAGGCGAAGGTGCCAGCCACGTCTCCTGCCATAGTGACGCCGCTCATGCCTGTCTGCGTGAAGCTCTTGGCGAGCCCGAAGTCCGTCAGCTTGGCGTTGTAGTCGGGCCACTGGCCCTGGACCAATATGTTCTGGTCTTTGATGTCGCGATGTATGTAGCCCTTGTTGTGCGCGAAAGAGAGCGCGTCGAGCCCTTGCGTGACAATCTGTATCACTTCCTGGTAGGGAAGTCGGCCGCCTCGCGCGTCCGCAAGCTTCGCCGCGTCCATGCCCGCGACGAACTCCGTCACCAGATAGATTGTGCCGTTGTGCGTGCCACGGTCTATGAAGCTTACTATGTGCGGGTGCTGTAGCGCCGCCGCCACGTCAATCTCGCGCATGAAGCGCTTGATGGCCTGATCCGAGACGGCGACTTCAGGCAGCAGCGTCTTGATGGCTACGGCGCGCTGGGTCTTCTCTTCGCGCGCCAGCATGACGCTGCCCATGCCGCCGCGCCCCAGGATTTTTATCATCTCGTAGCCGGGTATAGGCTGCGGCCTTCGCTTCAATTCGTTGCGGCAGTCTTCGCAGAGGAAGGTGAGGCGCTCGTCCGGGCTTGAGGCTTCGGCCTGCTCGCGCCGCCCGCAGTTGAGGCACTCGACCATGACTATGGCGGGCTGCGTGGGAGGCATGTCACGGCGCGCGTAGCCCTGGCTGTAGGCCGCCTGCTGCGGCTGGTCCACCGTGACTTCTACGGCCAGCACTGTCTGCCCGCCCTGAATCTTGTCGCCGCTTGAAAGATATGCTTCATGCACGCGCTGGCCGTTGACGAAGGTGCCGTTGGTTGAGCCCAAATCGCGCAGGAAGACGCGAGGGGGCGCTATCTCAAGCAGGCAGTGGTGGCGAGAGAAGAAGCGGTCTTCGGGCAGGCACAGATGAGCCGTCTCGGCACGACCTATGAGAAACGTGTCGTGCTGGTCAAAGGTAAAGGTGCGCCCTATGTGCGGGCCTGATAAGACTCTTAAGTTGACTCGCATCTACTCGGCTGACGAAAGCCCGAACTCTATTTGAATATTTGCAGGTCGTCGAAGGCCACTTCCTCAGACCCGCTCGTGTAGAAGCCCGCCAGCCCCACGGCGTAGCCCGAGTCCGCTTCGGCGGTCGCGACGTACTGGCCGTTGATGTAAAGGGCCATCTGCGTGCCGCTCGTGCGTACCTCTATCTGGTTGGGCGAGGTGCCCGAGCGAATCTGCGAGGCGCTCGTCCAGTCAGTGATGACCGTCTCCTTGCCGCCTCTATGCATGACAATCTTGTAGGCGGGAGTGCCGGAAGTGCGTATCAGGAAGCAGTAGTCCTCAAGCTCCTTCTTCTTGCTCATCTCGCCGAAGACGGCAAGGCCGTAGCCGCCGTCGGGCGAGCTGCTCACGCTGCGCGCGGTGACGCGAGTCGTGGCGTTCTCCGTGCGGAAAGCGTCTGGCCCGTAGATGACCATGTAGCCCGTGGGCGTCGCGCGAAGGTGATACTCGCTGTTCGAGTACTCGGCAGAGCCCACTTCGGCCGTGCCTGTCCACCATGCTTCGGAAGAGAAGTCATCGCTGGCGGAGGGCTTACCGCTCGTAGTGGAGTTGGTGTTGTTGGCCGTCTGATTAGAGTTGTTGCTGTTATTCGTCGAGCCGTTGCGGTTCGTCCTGTTGGCGGTCTGATTAGAGTTGTTGGAATTGTTCCTGTTGGTGTTGGAGCCCTTGCTGGCCAGAATGCCTATCACGACCGCAGCGCCCACGCCCAGCACTACGAGCAGACTGATTGCTCCTATTATCCAGGGCAGCGCGCTCTTCTTCTTTGGGCCACCGGTATAAGGCGGCGGAGGCTGCGGGCCGCCCCAGCCGGGCGTGGGCGTGTACTGGCTGGGCTGCTGAGGCGGAGGCGGGAACTGCCCGCTCGCTTGGCCGCCGTACTGGCCGCCGCCCTGCTGTCCATACTGGCCCGGCTGTTGGCCGTATCCGGAGGGCTGACCGCCGAACTGGCCGCTCGCGGGGCCGCCCTGTTGCGAGCCCCATTGACTGCCGGAGGCCGGGCCAGTGCCCTGTCCTGCCGTGTCGCGCGGCGGCGTAAACGGAATAGTCAGGTTAGGGTCGAAGCTCCCGCTCCCGGCGGGCGGCTGCTCGCCTCCGACCGAGAGAAGCGGCGAGCCGTCCTCAAGGCAGAAGCTCATGGAATCATCGCTGTAAGTCTTATTGCAGGTAGGGCATTTCTTCATTTGGGGGCCTCGCTAGAGTCTCTTCTCTTTATGGAATGAAAGCTATGGTTTCAGGCTCAACAAGAGGTGCTTCGTCAAGCACTCGTGCGGAAGCTCTTTTAATTCAGACCTCGAAGAGCATTATACGGCAAGTGGCTGCTATCTCAAGCTCCAATAGTGTTGCCGCAGCGACCGCAGAATCTTGTGCCGGGCGGATAGCTGGTTCCGCACGGCGCACAGTAAGCGCCCTGCGCTCGCGGCTGCTGTTGGGGCGGTGCCTGCTGAGGCGTGTGCGGCCTCTGGCCCACAAGGGGCTGCGGCGGAGTCATGGAAGCGTTCCCAAGGTTAACGCCGCTTGCGCCGCCCGGCATGGAAGCGCCCGGCGCGGCGACCGTCCCGCAGCGCCCGCAGAATTTAGTAGTCGACGGAAACCTGAACCCGCAGCGCTGGCAGGTGATTTCGACCGCGTGACCTGCGACCGCAGACCTTCCGGGCTGGCTTGGAGGCTGCGGCTGTGCCGACCCTGGGCCCGCCTGCTCGCTGACGGGAAGAAAGACTGTGCCTCCGCATCGGCCGCAGAACTTAACTCCGGCGGCAAACCGTGAGCTGCACTGCGCGCACATGACTATCCCTGGCAGTATGCTGCTAGGGCCCGTGATGCCTGAGCTGCCGGGCTGGCTGCCGTGTTGTGAAGGGGTGGCCGTGGGCCTCAGCTGCACCTGTATAATCTGCTCGCTCGGGTCAGGGTTAATCTGTATGACGCGCTCGTCGTCCTGCTCGCCCGTGCGGGCCACGCGCAGTATGTGACGGCCCGGCGGGATGGAAGAGAGAATCAGCCGGCCAGAGCGCCCTATGCTTCCATAGCGTTCGTCGTCAACATAAACTTCCGCGCCCTGCGGCGCGACTATGACGACGCGCGAGTCCTCGCCTTCCGAGCTCTCTGCGCTTTCGCCCACGGCCTTCTCGAACTCGTCCAGCCAGTCCACCACGGTCGCAGGTCTTGCGATAGGGTCTTTTTCAAGAGCGTGCATGACGGCGCGCTCGACTGCGGGCGAGATGTCCGAGCGCACGGAGCTTGGCGGCTGCGGCGTGTTCATCAGCTTCTGCATGATGAGCTGCGTCAGCTCGCCTGAGAAGGGAGGACGGCCCACAAGCATCTGGTAAGCGATTGTGCCCAGCGCGTAGACATCTGCACGCGCGTCCAGCTGCGCGTTCGGCTGCATCTGCTCCGGGGCCATGAACTCCGGCGTGCCTATGATGCCGCGCGAAGCGGGCCCGCTCGCGGAGTCAATCTCGGACACGGCCTGATTGACAATCTTGGCGAGGCCGAAATCGCCCACCTTGACGAAGCCATCGCCCGCGCTGCTCTTCTTGCGGTTCTGCATGATGAAGATGTTGGCGGGCTTCAGGTCTCTGTGCAGTATGCCTTCGTCGTGCGCGGCCTCGACTCCTGCCGCAATCTGCCTGAGTAGCGAAAGGGCGCGCTGCGGGCTCAAGGTGCCTTCGCGCCTCAGAAGGTGATGAAGCGTCTCGCCCTGCACGTACTCCATGACCAGAAAGAAGACGCCTTCGGGGCTCTTGCCGAAGTCCGAGACGCCCACCACGTTCGGGTGCTGTATGGAGGCGGCCGTGCGCGCCTCTCGCTCAAAGCGAGCGATGGCCTCGCCCTCCTGCATCTCTTCGTCCGAGAGGATGTCGGGTCGCACGGTCTTGACCGCTACTTTGCGTGTGCCGAAGTTCTGGTCGCGCGCCAGGTAAACCTGTCCCATAGCGCCACGGCCGAGCCTCTTCTCCAGCAGGTAGCGACCGGCCAGCACAGTCCCGCCCGGCAGCGTGTGCTTGGTGTTAGAGCCTTCTTCCGGGCAGACCAGCACCTCGTCGGTGTAACAGCGTTCGCAACGGGGGCATTCGCGCATAAAACAGAAACTCTTCCTTCTAAAGCCCTATCCTCTAGGATGATTGGAACGCGCGGCGCGTGTACGTCTTGCGCTCGCTCCTGAAGCGGCGGGAGACCCTTCGTTTAACGGAAATCTTCAACATCTCTTCAAAGAAAAGAATAAGGCGTCGCGTGTCTGCTCGTCAAACCAATAGCGAGACGAGCAGCGCCACGGACGACGCCCCTTCAGGTCATGGATTAAACCTCGTGTTTCAAGCGCCGGATGCTGCGCCCTTCTGCTCCTGCTTGGCCGCGTTCATACGCTCGCCCAACTCGTTGACCTGTTCCGTGCTCAAAACCTTCCGGGCGTCCTTGAACATCTCGCCCTCTTCCTCTTCTACGTGATGCTCTACGTTCTCCTTGAGCACGGTCAGCTTAGCCGTCCAGCGCTCGTCGTCTACCGGCATGGAATCAAGCTCGCTGAGAAGCTGCTTGACTACGTTGTGCTCTTCAATGGCTTCGAGCGTAATCTCGTGAGTCTCCTCGGCCTCCTTGATGGCCGGGTAGAAAATCGTCTCCTCGATGCGCGCGTGAATATCAAGCTCCTGTTTCAGCTTTCCGAACAGCTCTTCGCGCGTCTTCACCGCGCGCTCTGTAGTGTCCTCCAACTGCTTGAACAACTCGGAAACCTTCTGGTGATCCTTCTTCAACAACTCAAAAGCGTTCATAACTCCCCTCGTCCTCCCTCTGTTTTGAAACACCCAAAAGACAGCCCTGCACCCGAATCATACGCTTTCAGATGCACAAACAAGCTCTGACAAAAGAGGTGGCAATTAAGGTGCCATCATTTGAATCCATTATTTTGCGCTTCCCGCTTAACTGTGCGAGAATCCCGGACGATGCGCCTGTAGCTCAGTGGATAGAGCGCCTGTCTCCGGAACAGGAGGCCGCAAGTTCGATTCTTGCCAGGCGTATTTTCTTACCCCTTCGGAAAAGCTAACCTTCTAGTAAATTGAGGATGCGCCTTGATAAGCTGAGTAAATTGGCTTAGTGGGTTTCTCCGCTGAGACGAATTCTGCTCCGGCAACTATGGCAGCCGCCAAGTGCAGGGCGTCTATAGCACCAAGCCCATACTGACAAGCCAGGTCAAACGCCGGTTGGATGAGGGATGCTGTATCAATCCAGATAGAGACACCTTTGAAAAAGCGCTCATAAAAAGCCAGCTCTCTTTTTCGATTGAATCTTTTGGGAATAGGTAAGATTTCCAGTTCAAGGAATCAAGTAGCCACAAACTCTCTGTTCGGGTCTCCAAGCACTGCCAGCGCACGCATCTTTCTAGCCGCGTCAGAGCCAACAATCGCATTAATTAAAACGGAAGAGTCAATGAAGGTAGGTTGTTTAGGCGGCATCCTGAGTATATCCACCTCTGCGTCGCGTTAGCTCAGTCTCAATTTCCTCTTCGCTAAGCATCTGCTCGCCGGAACTCTCATATTCCCGGCTTATATCTACCAGGTCTCGCCCTAAATCAGACATCTGCTCATAAGGTAGATTGGAAATTGGTGTCCGCCGCACTTTAATCTTACGCAGCTTTTGACCATCTAAATTTCGCGCTTTGGACATATCAACCTCCTGTGCGATTCTAGCAAGACAAAAGGAGAAAGGAAATCTGCGGGATGATTGTCATCAACCGGGAGCGGGCGGCTGTTATCAACACGCCGCACGGGTCTGAGATAAGGCCGCTGATTGACCGCACCACATCGAATATAGAGCTTTGCAGTCTGGCCGAAGAGGTGCTGCCTGCGGGCGCATCTGTAGGTCGGCATCACCATCTTTTGACGGAAGAGATTTACTACATACTTGAAGGCGCGGGCCGCATGACTGTGGGCGAAGAGGTGCGAGAGGTCTCTGCGGGCGATGCAGTCTTTATCCCCGTGGGAAACTCGCACACGCTGGAGAATACGGGCGAGGGGCCCATGCGGCTGCTGCTGGTCTGCGGCCCCGCCTACAGCCGCGAAGACCACCTTATGGAAAATGCAGAAGGCAGAAGGCAAAGTGATGAATGAAGAGAAAACTCCTCGTCACTTCTGCGTCTCTTTCACCCTTGCTTCTTTAGCTTCCGCTCGCGCGAAGGATTAGCTTGACGATGAAGAAGGTGAGGGCGGATATGCCTGCGGCCATAGGAATGGTCAAGACCCACGCCCAGACTATGCGACCGGCCACGCCCCACTTGACCGCGGACAGTCGGCGCGTAGCGCCCACGCCGACGATTGCGCCTGTAATAGTATGAGTAGTCGAAACAGGCACGCCCGTCAGCGTCACGTAGGCCAGTGTCAGCGCCGCTCCCGTCTCCGCACAGAACCCGCCCACGGGCTTCAGCTTAGTGATGCGCGAGCCCATAGTGTGTACTATGCGCCAGCCGCCTGAGAGAGTCCCGAGCCCGATTGCTGCGTGAGCCGAGAGCACTACCCAGAGCGGAATGTGCGGAAGCTCGCCGTTAGGCCCGTAGGCTATCATGCCGCCCGCAGCCAGCACGGCCGTGATGATGCCCATGGTCTTCTGCGCGTCGTTGCCGCCGTGGCCTAGCGAGAAGGCTGCGGCGGACAGAAGCTGGCCCCTGCGGAAAATCTTGTCCACGCGGTTCGGCGACCAGTTGCGGAAAATCCAGTAGACCGCAATCATCAGAAGCAGCCCCAGAGCCATTCCTATAAGAGGCGAAAGGATGATGAACTCAATCACCCTGAACCACACGTCCGTCTTCAGAAGCCCTCGCACCCCGCCGTAAGCTGCAATGCCTGCGCCCGCGTAGCCTCCGAGCAGCGCGTGCGAGCTTGAGGTAGGCAGGCCCAGATACCACGTTATAAGGTTCCAGACGATTGCCCCCACGAGCGCGGCCAGGAGCACGTAAAGGCGCATGTCGGCCTGAATCAAGTCCATGCGGACGCCGTCGCCAATGGCCTTGGCTACGCGCGTGCCGAAGACGGCGAAGGCTACGAAGTTAAAGAAGGCAGCCCAGACGACTGCGACGCCGGGCGACAGCACGCGCGTCGAGACGACAGTTGCGATGGAGTTGGCCGCGTCGTGAAAACCGTTGATGTAATCAAAGATGAGAGCCAGCACGACGAGCAGTATTATGAAGGCGAACGTGGCAGTCATAAGAAAAGTTTTCAGTTTTCAGTTCCCAGTGTTCAGTTAAAAGCAAGCCTCTGTGCCTGCCGAAAACTCAAAGCCGAAAACTGAAAACGGTTCTCACGTGTGTTTGATAATGACGCTTTCGATGATGTTGGCTACGTTCTCGCAGCGGTCTACGGCCGCCTCAAGCTTTTCGTAGATGGACTTCCACTTGATGACGTGAAGCGGGTCCTGCGCGTTGTGAAAAAGCTCTTCTATCGCGCGGTGAAAGACCTCGTCCCCCTCGTTCTCAAGGCTGTGCAGAGTAACCAGCCGGGCCGACATGCCGTCTGGCCGCGCGAGCTTCGAGACTATCTCGTGCAGCTCTATGGCCATGCGTTGAATCACGTCGGCGAAGTGGCGCGCGTGGCTCGTCGTCTCGTGCACGTCGTACATGACGAGCGCGCGGGCCGCGTCGTCAATCAAATCCACAATGTCATCCAGGGCGGACGACATCAGGTAGATGTCTTCGCGGTCGAAGGGGGTGATAAATGACTTGTTGAGACGTGTGGAAATCTTATGCGTCAGCTCGTCACACTGATGCTCTATGGCCTTGATGCGGCGCGAGTGCTCCTCGTAATTGCCGCTTTTGTCGGAGAGCATTTCGACCAGCGCCCGCGACGCGTCGTAGATATACGAGGTCATCTGCGAGAACAGCCCGAAATATTGCTCTTCTTTGGGGAGAATGTTAAAGAGCGCCATTGAATCAAAACTCCACAAAAAATTGAGTAGAGAAGGTGCAATATAGTCGAAGCGCCTTTCATTGTCTATACGGAAACTGAACTGAGACTAAAGAGGACAGTACCGCCCGCTACCGCAGGCGGGTTTCTGGTTGCGCTAATACCCGCCCGCTACCGCAGGCGGTGCTGTCCTGTTTTCTCCGGCCTTTTCCCTTTTGCCTTCTTTATCGTATGCTCCGCGAAGGGTTCGGAAAGCTTCTATGACGGACAAAGACTTTTTTTCGATGGTGACGAATCTCCTGCGCGTCGAGGCGGATGCTATTACAGAGACTTCGCACAGACTGTCGCGCGCGGAGGTGGAGCGCGCCGTGGAGATTCTGGCCGCCTGTCGCGGCAAGGTGGTGCTCCTGGGCGTCGGAAAATCCGGCATCATAGCCCAGAAGATAGCCGCCACCATGACCAGCACGGGCACGGCGGCCGTCTACCTTCATCCTTCGGACGCGCTGCACGGAGGGCTAGGGATAGTTTCACAAGGCGACGTGGTTCTGGCTTTAAGCAACAGCGGCGAAACGGATGAGGTCATAGCCATGCTGCCGCATCTGATGCACCGCCGCGTGCCTATTATAGCGATGGTCGGAACCCTTCGCTCTACACTTGCGCGCCGCGCGGACGTTGTCCTTGACGCATCGGTTACTCAGGAAGCCTGCCCGCTTAACATGGCTCCGACCACGAGCACCACGGTCGCGCTCGCCATAGGCGATGCGCTGGCGGTCGTGCTGATGCAGGTCAAGGGGCTGACCACGGATGACTTCGCGCAGAACCACCCGGCGGGACGCCTCGGCAAGCGGCTGACGCTGAAGGTCGCAGACCTCATGCACACGGGTGATGACAATCCGACTATAGGGACTGAAGCGCCGTGGCTCGAAGTCATAGCCGCCATCACTCGCGGCGGGCTCGGCGCGGTCAGCGTATTGGACGAGCGCGGGCGTCTTCTGGGCGTCATCACGGACGGAGACCTGCGCCGGACGATTCAGAAGATAAAGCACGCGGAGCTTGAGACGCTCTCGGCCAGCATGATGATGACGCGCGACCCTGTGGTGGCGAGGCCCGAGCTTCTGGCCTACGACGCGCTCAGGCTGATGGAAGACCGCCCGCGCCAAATCTCCGTGCTGCCCGTGGTCACGGATGAAAGGCTCTGCGTCGGCCTGATTCGCGTCCACGACATAGTGCGTAGCGGGCTCTGAAGAAATTAACAGGGATGGACAGGATGAACAGGATAAAAGAAGAAGAGTTCTCTTTTCTTTATCCTGCTTATCCTGTTTGAATCTTATTTAGCTGAACATAAGGGGAGGGGACATGAGGGTTCTGGTTACGGGCGGGACGGGCGTGATAGGCGAGGGAGCTATACCTGCGCTCTTGAAGGCGGGGCACAGTGTTCGTTTGCTGTCACGCGGGGCCGGGAAGAATGCTGAAGAGTGGCCCGAGGGAGTTGAGGCGTTCGCGGCGGACGTGAGCGATAGCAGCAGCCTGAAGGGAGCGGCTGACGGTTGCGAGGCCGTCATACACATCACTGGAATCGTCAACGAGTCTCCGCCCGAAGTGACCTTCGAGAGCGTCAATGTTGAAGGGACGAAGAAGGTTCTAAGGGAAGCGGAGAGGGCTGGCACGAGGCGCTTCATCTTCATCTCTTCGCTCGGCGCAGACCGTGGCCGCTCCTCTTATCACGAGTCCAAGCGGCGCGCGGAAGAGATTGTCAAACAGGCAAAGTGCGAGTGGGTAATACTGAGACCCGGCGGCGTCTACGGCCCCGGCGACGAAGTCATCTCGACGCTGCTGAAGCTGATAAGAACGCTTCCAGCGATTCCCGTGGTGGCCGACGGCGAGCAGCGGTTTCAGCCCGTCTGGTTCGAAGACGTTGGCACGGCCGTGGCAAAGGCTGTTGAGCTGCCGAAGCTTTCCGGCAAGACGCTTGAGCTTGCGGGGGCAGAGATTACCACTGTCAACGAAGTTCTGGACAAGCTCTCGAACATAACGGGGCGCTCGCCCGCGCGCGTTCCCGTTCCTTCATTCATCGCGGCGCTCGGCGCGCAGCTTTTCGACGGCAACTCGCTCGGCTCCGAGGTCAAAAGAATCACCGGGCTGGACGCGCCTGTGGATGAAGCCAAGCTACAGATGCTGCTCGAAGAGAACTTTATCAAGGGGCGTAAGAAGAACGGCCTCACGGATACGCTCGGCATCAAGCCGCTTCCGCTCGATGATGGCCTGCGCGCCCTCGCAGACCTTCTGCCCGAGCAAACAATTACGGAAGGCGTCGGAGACCTTGAGCGCAAACGCTTCTACGCGGACATAGAGGGCAGCCGCTACAACGCGAGCGCGTTGCTTGAACAGTTTCGTGAGCGCGTGATGGAAGTCATGCCGCTTGAGTTTCAGGCGGAGCCGGGTGCGGCAAGCCGTGTGGAACAGGGAGCGACGCTGACGGCCAACATTCCTCTCAGAGGCAACATACAGGTGCGCGTCGAAGAGGTGACGCCGAAGCGCATAACCTTCGTCACGATAGAAGGCCACCCGCTCGCGGGCATAGTCCAGTTCCTCACCTCTACTGTCAAAAGACGCGTGCGCTTCATGATTGAGATTCACACGCGCTACGGCAGCGTCTTCGACCGGCTGACGATGGCCCTGGGCGGCTCGCTGATGCAGAACATGAACTGGCAGGAGGTCGTGGAGCGAGTCGTAGAGCTGAGCGGAG
>DATELK010000185.1:0-11863 GCA_035276685.1 Pyrinomonadaceae bacterium
CTGTCCTGTGTTTCTTTATCTCTCATCTTCGAACGCTCTCCGCTTCACTCTTTGAACGAGGCCCATATTATAACGCCGTCTCAAGCAGGCGCGGCAAATCCAGTATGAGCGCGACCGTGCCGTCCTCAAGCTCTGTCGCGCCGCTCACGCCGCGCCAGCGCGAAGCGTGACGGCCAAGGCCGCGCACCAGCACCTCTCTGTGCCCGTCCCAGCCGTCAACTATGACGGCCGCGCGCCTCGCGTCCTGCTGCTCTTCAGCGAGCGCACCGTCTCCGCCTGCGATGCGCGAGATGAGGACGTGACGACGCCCGTCGTTTGCCTCGTCGGCTTCTGACTGCGCGAGCAGCTGGCGCATGGAAAAGAGCGGCAGGACTGAGCCGCGCCAGCGCATAAGGCGTGCGCTTCCAACGCTCTCTATCTCTCTTGTCTCTATAAATCCCGCCTCGCTGATGTGGCTCGCGTCCACGCAGTAGCGAAAGCCCGCGGATTGAACTACGAGTGCGGGCACGAGCGCGAGCGTCGTCGGCAGTATCAGCTCAAAAGTGGTTCCGCTTCCTTCCTCGCTCTCGACGCGAAGCTCGCCGCCGACCTGCTCCACCGCGCGCTCCACCACATCAAGCCCCACGCCGCGACCGCTCATGTTAGAGACTGCCCCTGCGGTCGAAAAGCCCGGACGAAAAATCAATCGCAGGCTCTGTTGACGAGTCAGCTCCTGTCCCGCTTCGATTATGCCGCGCTCAATGGCTGCACGACGGACACGCTCGGCGTCAATGCCGCGCCCGTCGTCCGTGATGCGCAGGCGCACGCGGCTCCCTTCCGAGACGGCTTCGAGCCTCACGCGTCCCGCCGCAGGCTTGCCCTTTCTCAGCCTCTCTTCCGACGGCTCTATGGCGTGGTCGACGGCGTTTCTGAGAAGATGAAGAAGCGGGTCTGCCATGCGGTCTGCCAGAGATTTATCGAGACGTACTTCGCCGCCCTCCATCTCGAACTCGACCTCTTTGCCGACGGCGCGGGCGCTCGCAGAGCCTATACGAACGGCGCGTGCGAGCGTGGGCGCAATCATCACCATACGCATCTCTATCAAACGCTCTTCAAGCTCCGCGAAGCGGCGGCGTATGCGGGCCGAGCGAATCTCAAGCTCCGTGCGCTCTCCACGCGGAAGATTCATGGCCAGCGTCAAATCCAGCGTCGATGCAGTGTCCGTCAAAAGCTCGTGCGCGGCCGAGACCATCTCGTCCAGCTCCGAAAGCTCTACTCGAACAAGCGTTGAAAGCGAAGCAAGGCCCTGCGGAAGCTCTTCATCTTCGGCGGCGGGCGATTCAACGGGCGCAAGTGGCTGCGCGCTCTCTACTTCCACGGGACTCTGCTCCGCCGTCAGCGCCACAGGCTCGCTTGCGCCGAAGAGCGCGGTGCGCGCGGCTACCGCCTCAGGGCCAGCATCCGTCGCGTACAGAAGACGAAAGCTAATCTGGTCAGGGGCAGATGCTTCCATGCCCGGCATGGTGGAGATTATCTCGCCGTCGGCCGAGAGCGCGTCGGAAAAGTCGCGGAAGCGCTCGTCAAAGGTGAGCAGGTCGAACTGTACGCTGATGAGAAAAAGATGCGCGCCCTCGGCAGCGGCCTCTCGCAGCCGGTGCGCCTCGTACTCGCTTAGGGAGCGCGCCATCTCTTCCGGTAGACGCGCCATCACGTCCGCGTCATTGGTCGCGCGGCCCTGAGCGTCTGATTGATGAGAGAGACGGCGCAGGCGCTCGGTCAACGTTCCGGGCACCAGGGAAGCGTCGCCGCGCACGGCTGCGCTCAAGGTCTGCTCAAGCGCGCTCGCGGCTTCGTCAAAGGCATCGAGCACGGAATCCTCTACAGGCGTGCGCCCTAAGCGAACTCCTTCAAGAAGATTTTCGAGCTCGTGCGCCAGCTCCGCCATGGCGCTCAAGCCTACGGCCGCCGCAGAGCCTTTAATCGTGTGAACGTGCCGAAAGATGCGCGCCACAAGCTCTCGCCGCGCGCGACCCTCCGAGCGGCGCGACCTGAGAGCCTCTATGTCGCCCGCCAGCACCTCAATCAAATCCTCCGCCTCGGCCAGAAACTCGCGCAGCAGCTGCTCGTCCATAAGCGGGAATGGTAAATGCTAAACGGTAAATGGTAAATAGACCGAGGCGGCTATTTACTACTCGCCAGATGCTTGCTGATGACGTGTTGTAGCTGCGAGGCGGTGAAGGGTTTCGGCAGGTAGTCGTTTGCGCCCTGCGAGAGTGCGCGCTGGCGGTCGTCCTCCGAAGCCTCCGTGGAGATGACTATGACGGGGATGAAGCGCAGGCGCTCGTCCCCCTTGATGAAGCGCACCAGCTCAAGGCCGTTTATCTCGGGCATGTGAATGTCCGTGAGCACAAGGTCTACCTGCGTGGTGCTGAGAGCCTTGATGGCCTCTATGCCCGTAGAGACGCGCTCGACCTGAACGTTCTCAAGCTCGGAGAGAGCCGCCGCCACGAGGGCGCGCGTCGCCACCGAATCATCTGCCACCAGTATTCTCTTCATCTTCCATGTTCCAGACGGGTACGTGATTCTGCTCTTGCCGAAAAAGCAGGTCGTCGGGCGAGAGGCTCTTAAGTTAGAGTTGAATTACTTAGCTCGTGTGGGAGGGTCTTCAGGCCGAAGCCGACTGCTCGTCCGCCGATTGCTCATCGGCAGATTGTTCGTCTGTTGATTGCTCGTCCGCGCCCTGTTCTTCAGCGTCCAGCGAGTCTACGGTCTGCTGCGGCTGCTCTTCGTCCAGGTCGCGCTTGATGGCGTCAAGGATTCCGTTGATGAACTGCGTCGCCTCGTAGGTAGAGAAGCGGCGTGCTATCTCAAGCGCCTCGTTGATGGCGACGGTTCGCGGCGTCGGCTCGTGCAGGAACTCGTAGACGGCAAGGCGAAGAATGTTGCGGTCTACAATCGCCATGCGCGAGATGCGCCAGTGCTCTGCGCGCGAGCGTATGCGCTCGTCCAGCGCGTCGAGCCTCGCCAAAGTGCCGGTCGCGAGCCGTGTCGCGAACTCCTGCGCCGCCGGGGGCACGTCCGCGTCGCCCAGCTCAGACCAGTAGGTGCGGACAAGCTCGTCCACGCGCGTCTTTGAAACGTCCGCCGCAAAGAGCATTTGCAAGGCGCTCTCACGCGCCTTACGCCTCGACCCCATAAAACCTCAGTGAGCAGTAAGCAGTAAGCGGTAAGCAGTGAAAACGCAGTGACTGCTCGCTCACTTCTTACTGTTTACTTCTTTGTAAAGATTTGCCAACTCGACAGCCGACATGGCGGCTTCGAACCCCTTGTTGCCCGCTTTCACTCCCGCTCTGTCTATAGCCTGCTCCAGCGTGTCGGCCGTCACTATGCCGAAGAGCACGGGCACGCCCGTCTCCATGCCTGCGTGAGCAATCCCCTTGGCAGCCTCCGCCGCGACGTAGTCGAAGTGCGGAGTGTCGCCGCGTATGATTGTGCCCAGGCAGATGACGGCGTCCCAGCGACCGGACTCGGCAAGCTTGTGCGCCATCAGTGGAATCTCCCAGGAGCCCGGAACCTTGAAGACCTCGACAGCCTTTTCGTCAGCTCCGAGTCGCTCAAGCGCATCGAGCGCGCCTTCGACGAGCCGCGCCGTCAGAAAATTGTTCCAACGACTGGCGACCACCGCGAAGCGAAACCCTTCGGCGCTTAAGCGTCCCTGATGAGTGACCGGCTGCAACTCTAAAACGTCTCTCCGAGATTTTCTGTAGAGCGATTTGTGAAATCGAGTGAAGTATAGTGAAGCGAGGCGCGACTTACAAGTAGGGATGAAAAGAAGGCCGGGAATTATGAGCAGGATGAGGTGCAGCTCCGACTCTGCGCCTGCACGGACAGGAGAGCAATCTACTTGCCTTTGAAGCGGGGCACGCGTTTTTCAAGGAAGGCGCTGGTGCCTTCGCGCACGTCTTCGGTCGAGAAGAGGCGGCTGAAGAGCTCCGCTTCAAGCTCCAGTCCCTGTTCGAGCGGAAGCTCAAGGCCGCGCGTGACGGCTTCAAGGCAGGCTCGTATGGCTAAGGGAGCGAGGCTAGCGATTGTGCGCGCGAGCGATTGGGCTTCGGGTAAAAGCTCGGAAGGCTCAAGCACGCGATTGACCAGCCCCAGGCGCAGCGCATCCTGCGCGGAAAGCTTGCCGCCCGTGAGCATCAATTCGAGCGCGCGGCTCGCACCCATAGCGCGCGGCGTGCGCTGCGTTCCACCGTAGGCCGGAATCATGCCGAGCTTCGTCTCAGGCAAGCTGAACTCGGCGGTCGTGGAAGCGAGCCGAATATGACACGCAAGCGCAAGCTCGCAGCCTCCGCCCGCAGCCGCGCCGTTGACGGCAGCTATGACAGGCACGGGACACCTCTCTATGCGCTCGCAGACCTCCTGCCCGCGCAGGGAAGCCCGCCGCGCGCCCGCCTCGTCAAGATGCTGTAGCTCGCTGATGTCCGTTCCCGCGCTAAAGCTACGCTCGCCCGCGCCAGTGAGGATGACGGCGCGCACCTCCGCATCAATCCTTATGCGCTCAAACACCTCCCGCAGCTCGTCCAGCATCACGCCCGACAGAGCGTTCATCTTCTCCGGCCTGTTGAGCCGGACAAGAGCCACGGAATCGAGCGCTTCGTAAGTGACGAACATATGAAAGCTATTGAGAGATGAGTACTGAGTAAAAGAAAGCTCTCTCAGTACTCATCTCTCTCATCACTTCTTTAGAGAAGGTTCATCGGCGTGGGGTTCTTGGGGTCTTTGGTGTAGTCGTAGAAGCCGCGCCCTGTCTTGCGCCCGTAGAGGCCTGCGAGCACCATTCGCTTGAGAAGCGGCGGCGGGGCAAAGCGCTTCTCGCGGAACTCGTTGAACATAATCTCCGCGATGTAGTAGGTCGTGTCGAGGCCCACGAAGTCGCCCAGCGTGAACGGCCCCATCGGATAACCGCAGCCGAGCTTCATCGCGTTATCGATGTCGACGATTGAGCCCACGCCCTCTTCCAGAGCGCGCACGGCGTCCAGCATGTAGGGCACGAGCAGGCGGTTGACTATGAAGCCCGTCTTGTCGCTGGTACGCACGGGCACCTTGCCCAGTTGCCGCCCGAACTCCACGGCGCGCTCGTAGACAGCTTCGTCCGTCAGGATGGTGCGGACGACTTCTACGAGCTTCATGAGCGGGACGGGGTTGAAGAAGTGCATGCCTATGAAGCGGCGCTGTCGTTCGGCAGAAGTCGCAGTCATCATCTCAGTGATGGAAAGCGAGGAGGTGTTGGAGGCGAGAATCGTTTCGGGCTTGCAGAACTCGTCCAGCTGCCTGTAGGTGTCGCGCTTGATGTCCAGGTTCTCTATTATCGCTTCGATTATGATGTCGCAGTCGGAGAGGTCTTCCAGGCGTGTCGTTCCCGTCAGCCGCCCGCGAATCTCTTTCTGCTGCTCCGCCGTGATGCTTCCCTTCTCCGCGAATCTGGCGAGCGATTTGTCTATGCCGCCGAAGCCTCTCTCGCAAAGCTCCTCTGAGACTTCGCGCACGACCACGTCGAAACCTGCCGTGGCGGCTGTCTGCGCTATGCCGGAACCCATCAGGCCGCAGCCGAGCACGCCCACTTTCTTAATGTCCATCTCTACTATCTTCTCCTAATCTTTAGTTGTGCGATTGTTATTAGAGCCGTTTTGTTGAGGGGGATTGTCCGTCTCTTCCTGGCCCTCGTCAATCCTGAGCCCGTACTTTTTCTGATTCTCTTTAGCCCAGCCTATGTGATTATTCTGCCAGATGTTGAAATCGCTCTTGAGCTTTTCGCGCTCGGTCGTAGCATCGGCAGAGGCTTTGCCAGTCTTGCCTTCTATTGCCGGAATTTTTCGTAAGCGCTCCAGCAGAGAGATAAGCTCCGCGCGCAGCTTGTTGGCCGTCTCATCCGGCGCGGTCACTTCCTGAAGCTGCTCTAAGGTCTGGTCTACGCCCTTCATGTCGCCGCTATTGAAAGCTTCTATGAAGACTCGCTCGCCCTCGTTGACGGCGTTTAGATAAGCGCCCAGGTTCTTACGCGCCTGCTGCTCGGCTGAAGTCTCGCCCCTCTCTTTGTCGAGCGGGAAGCCCTTGGGAAAGTTGAGCGCCACCATCAGAAAGCTCACGGCGACGAGCGCCAGCGCCATGAGTTGCAGTACGTGCCAGAAGACGGCGACGCTAGCGCGCTGGCCCGGTCGTTTGTAGCCTACGAAGAGCGCCGCCAGAGCGCCGGAAAAGAATCCGCCCAAGTGAGCCGCGTTATCTATGAAGCCCCGGCCCAGGTAGCCTATGAAGAGATTCATCATAATCATAGGCAGCAGCCCCGTGCCGAAGGCCCGCTTGAAGCCTTCCGGCAGCTCGCGCCGGAACTTTATCCCGAAGACAAACAGCACTCCCACCATCCCGAAGAGCGCGCCCGAAGCTCCCGCCGAAGGATTGTCCATGCTCTTGAAGAGAAACCTGCCGATGGAGCTGACCTGCATGTCGGGCCGCACGGTCAGGTAGCTTGCGACCACTCCGCACACTCCCGTCAGCACCCAGAAGAAGACGAACCTCGCGGAGCCGTACAGCTTCTCGACGTAAGGCCCTACGACCCAGAGGCTCCACATGTTGACCAGTATGTGCGGCAGGTTGACGTGAATGAAGACGGGCGTGACAAAGCGCCACCACTGGCCCGCGTTGATTAGATAGTTGAGCTTGGCTCCATAGGCGTCTAGCACCGTGTTCGGGAAAGCCGCCAGCGCGCTCCCCTGCAACCCGCTTGAGCTCCACATCAGCAGGAAGACGAAGAGATTGGCTACCAGAAAGAGAATCGTGAAATTGTAAGGGCGCGTGAGGACGGCGCGTGCAAAGCGCATGGCTTCGCGGTCGTAAACGGGGCGGCGCACTTCTTCCGCATTAAACGCCGCGCCCTCCGGCGAGAGCGGCACGCCGCATTGCGGGCAAACAGTCACGCCTGCGCCGACGATTGCGCCGCAGTTGCGGCACATGCTGGGCCGCTCCATTGAACTAGTGCTCTGGTCTGACAAAATCTTCCTGGAAGTTTCGCTTCACCCGTGATTCTACAATGAAGCAGAAGAAAGGCAAAAGTGACGAGGCAAATTCAAACAGGGATAGACAGGATAAGCAGGATAAAGAAGAAATAATCTCTTCTCTTTTATCCTGTCTATCCCTGCTAATTTCTTTCTGACTGGAACGGCGTGACAGCTTTTCTGTCAAATAGACTCAACCGGCTTCCGGCAGGCTTTCCCGTCTCAGTAGATTCAATCACTTAGCCCCCGGCCGAGGGGCGGCACGCGTCTTGTTAAGTTATCAGCGCCGTTTACCCGACTTTAAATACCAGCGGCGCAATTATAGTTTCCAGAATTCTTTTAGGAGTAGCTTTTAATGACGAGAAGATTCCCCCTAGTTTCTCTTTTAATCCTGGCTCTCTTGTCCCCCCTGGCAGGAACGTGGTCGCCCAAAGTGAAGGCGCAGGGCGGCCGCGCCCGTCGCGGGCTCATCGGCAAGATGACGGACGCGCTCAGGCAGCGCTCGGAGCAGTCGCGCAGAGGCTCCGGCGAGCGTGCGCGCGTCATCCTGAACATACAGAACGGCGCTGATGCCTCGCGGGCTGTAAGCCTGCTTGAGAGCGCGGGCGCAAACATCAAGGGTCAGATGAACGAGCTGGGCATGATGGTCGCAGACGTGCCCGTGGAGAAATTGTCCGAGCTTGAATCGAGAGACGAAATCTCTTGGATGTCGCAGGACCAGCCCGTGCGCTCCCTCTCTACGAACAACACTAGCCACCTGGCAATCTCGACGGGCGCGAGCCGCGTGCTTCCGGCAGACAATGAAGATTTGGCAACCAGCGGCGGCGGCAACGATGTAGGCATAGCCATACTGGATAGCGGCATCAGCCCGCCCGACGCCGCAGAGTTCGTGGGCTACGAGTGGAAGCAGTCGAGCGGAACCTTGGGCCTCGGCCTCTTCTCTCAAACCTATCTCTCCACCTACAACCGCATTAAGAAGAGCGTCAATTTCACGGGCGAGAGTGAGACTCGCGACGCTTACGGCCACGGCACGCACACGGCTGGCGTCGCAGCCGGGACGGGCCAGTCGAGCGAAGATTACGCCGCACGTAACTCCGGCTCTCCGACCTACGGAGGCATAGCCACGAACGCGAACCTCGTGGACGTGCGCGTCCTCAATTCAAAGGGCATGGGTTCCGTCTCGAACGTGATAGCTGGAATCGACTGGGTCATCAAGAATCGCACGACCTACAACATACGCGTCATGAATCTCTCGCTCGGCACGGCCGTCACGCAGAGCTATGAGACAGACCCCTTGTGCAAGGCCGTGGGCCGCGCAGTTGACGCGGGCATCGTAGTAGTAGTCGCAGCAGGAAACTGGGGCAAGGATGCAGACGGTCGCACCATCTACGGCGGCATTCTCTCGCCCGCCAACTCGCCCAAAGTCATCACGGTCGGCGCGGTCAACACGCAGCAGACTAACCTGCGCTCGGACGACGCTGTTGCTACTTACTCTTCGCGCGGGCCGACTCTCGTTGACGGTCTTGCGAAGCCTGACCTGGTCGCGCCCGGCAACCGCATAGGCGCAGCCGAAACGGCAGTCTCTTCTCCGACCGCTACCTATTCATACTCTTCCACGGGAGGGGGCGGTCTTATAGGCGGCCTGATTTCGGGCGACACCAGCACGAACACGCCCAAGGCCACGGGCACCTATCAAATTTTGAGCGGGACATCGTTCGCGGCTCCCGCCGTCTCAGGCACGGCCGCGCTGATGCTCGAAGCCAATCCGTCTCTCACGCCCAAGATGGTCAAGGCCCTTCTGATGAGAACGGCCCAGCGCCTGCCCGTTTATGAGTCTATGATTCAGACGGGACAGATGACGAACTTCGAGCGAGTGATTACGGAAGGCGCGGGCGAGATGAACACGAGCGCCGCCGTCACCCTCGCCAAAGCGATTCGCAAGGACGCCAACAGGGCCAAGCCCGGCGAGAATCTGATTACCAACAGCAAAGTGACCTACCAGAACTCGGGCGTCACCTCCGCGATAGCCGGAGAGAGCATGCCTCTCAACAACGGCCTTGTCTGGGCCGAAGGCATAGCCTTCACGGATAAGCTGAAAATGACGGGCGGCTTCATGTTGCCCGACGGCAGGACTCTCAAGAGCGGCTTTGTCCTCGCGGACGGCTACCTGGCCGCAAACGGAACCTACATCTTCTCGGACGGCTCATCCAACTCCGCCAGCCGACTCATCACGACGGGCGTCGTCATGGGCGATGGCGTTGTGATGGGCGACGGCGTGGTCATGGGCGACGGAGTCGTGATGGGAGATGGAGTCGTCATGGGAGACGGCGTAGTGATGGGTGACGGTGTCGTTATGGGCGACGGCGTGGTGATGGGCGACTGGTTCTTTGATAACGAAGAAATCTGGGCGTCGAACATGATTGACCCCGCTTCGGCCAGCACCAGCGAAGAGGCGGTCATGGTTCAGGGCGAGAACGCAATCCCTTACGGCGTCCGCCGACTCTCTCGAAAGAGCCCGCTTTATCCGCAAAGGTAAATACACAGGACAGAACCGCCTGCGGTAGCGGGCGGGTATTACTTAAGCTAGAGTCTGGCTTAGATAATACCCGCCCGCTACCGCAGGCGGTTCTGTCCTGTCCGCTAAACAGTTTTCAATCAACTTTACCCTGAACCTTAATCTCTCGCGGCGCGGTCGTGTCCGATGTGACTTCTACGGGTGCGCGCCATGAGAGGCTCTTTATCTTGCAGGTGCCCGTGTTGTCTTCGCGGCAGTAGTAGAGCGTCAGTTGTATTAGAAGCTCCGCGCGGCCTGTCGTGAGCGCGCGAAGCGGCAGACGCAAGGGGAGCCGTAAATCCTTCATCGTGCGCGCGGCCGACACGGGCGAGTTGCCTTCCTTAAGCGCCAGCACCTCTTTGCCGCTCTCTATTGAGACGCGGTAACGCTGCGGCGCGGCTTCGTTCAGGTGATGGCCGGGCGGGAGAGCCACGTCAATCAAGAGCGTAGAGTCTTCGCCCGCGCTCAGGCGTTGCGAACCAACCTTAAGCTCTTCAGTGTTCGGCCCCGTCTCGCCGCCTGCATCCTCCGCTCTCTCAGGCGGCGCGGGCGGCTGCAATCCCTTAATCATGAGCGTAGAGGTCTCGCGCGTCTTAAGGTCTACGACGCGGACGGCGTGGTTGTTGGTGTCTGCTACAAAGAGCTTGCCGCGCGCTATGCTAATGCCGCCCGGCTCGTAGAAGCTGACGCTGCGCGTGCCGTCCGTCTGTCCGGGGCTGCCAGTGCCGGAGAAGGTCTTGACCGTTCGCGCGCCGGGCTCCAGCAGCTTAATCTTGTGATTGTAGGTGTCGGCTATAAAAACTTTTCCCTCATAAGCGAAGACTCCAAGCGGGTGCTGAAGGCGAACCTCGTCGCCTCTGCCGTCCTCGTCGCCGAAGTCGAAGAGGTCTCCGCCCGCGAGCGTCTCGACAGAGCCTTTAGACGTGTCAATCATTCTTATGATGTTGGCTTCGCTGTCCGCAACAAAGAGGCGCTGGCCGTCGCCCGCGATGCCCGAAGGCTGCGAGAAAGCCGACTCGGCGAGCGCTCCGTCAACGCGAGCTTCGCGCCCCGAGCCCGCGAAGACAGAGACTCGCATGCTGTCCAAATCGAGCCGCCAAATCTGATGCGGCCCGGCCATAGCCACGTAGAGCGAGCGCCCCATGAGATACAAGTCCCAAGGCGAGTTGAGACTGACTTCACGCGCCGCGCCGTCCGCCGTGAAGGAGTGAGACTGACGGCCCGTGCCCGCGACGGTTTCCACGACGCGCGACTTCAGGTTGACGCGCCGTATGAGATGATTCTCCGTGTCGGCTACGTAGAGCATGTCGCCTTCGAGAGCCATCCCCTGCGGACGAAAGAGCTCCGCGCTCTCAAGCGGGCCGTCGCGCGAGCCTCGCGCTCCTGTGCCTATGACATATAGAAGCGTGCCGTCGAGTCTTGTGACGACGATGCGGTTGTGATTCGAGTCGGCTATGAAGAGACGCTCGCCCTTTTCGTCTGCCAGAACTTTTCCGGGGAAGGCCAGAGGCAAATCTCCCACCTTCGCGCGCTCAAGCGTAAGCCTGAGCGGCTGCTCGTTAAGCAGGCCGCGTTTTCTGAACTCTTCCACCGTGCGGCCTATGATGCGGTCAAGCAGTTCGTAATGGCCTTCGCCTGAGACAGCGCCTATGACGTAGCCGTCCGGGCCAATCAGCACCTGCGTGGGCCATGCACGGACTCCGTACTCGTTCCAGATGCGAAAGTCCGCGTCGTTCGCCACAGGGTGCTCTATCTCGTAGCGCAGGATTATGCGGCGAATGTTCTCCGTCTCTTTCTCGTTCTCGAACTTGGCGGAGTGAACGCCTATCACCACGAGTTGGTTGGCGTACTTCGCTTCGAGGCGTTTCAGGTCAGGGATGATGTGGATGCAGTTGATGCAGCCGTAAGTCCAGAAGTCCAGCAGCACCACCTTGCCCCTGAGCGCCGAGAGCGACAGAGGCTTGTCCGTGTTGAGCCACGAGCGTGCGCCCGATAGCTCAGGCGCTCGGACGCGCCCTTCCTGCGGCATAGACATAAGAGAGCCTTTCAAGGGAGACTGAGCCTTAATTTCGCGCGAGGCCGAGAAAGAGAGCAACATTGAGAGGGCCAGCAGAAGTTGTAAGAGTCGCCGTTTCATCATAGGGCTTTTCGTCGTCAAGAGCCTAGACCTAATATACGCGGCAAACACGCCCCGGGATTCTCGTCAAGGCTCGGGCCGGTTTGTTTTGAAAACAGGTCAGTACCGCCTGCGGTAGCGGGCGGGTCGTGCTTAATC
>DATELK010000186.1:0-14441 GCA_035276685.1 Pyrinomonadaceae bacterium
TCTACAGGGTCGAACTGCCTTAGACTATAAAGCCTTGAAAGCTCTCTGAGAGCGCTCACGTTGAAGAGAATCCGGTTGAGGCCCGACTGGTCAGGCAGGCTAGAAGGATTCTCGGCGTTGTATTCCACGAACTTTATCTCGTCGCCGTAGACGAAGGCGTCAAGGCGCGTGTTGATGCCTGCATAAGAGAAGCCCGGGTCAACCAGCGCGAGGCTGCGCTCCGTCTCTCGCAGGCCCACGCGCTCCATCAGCGGCGGATTCGTGACGAGCGCGCGTGCAATCTTTTCAAAGGCGGAGGCAAGCGTTTCTGAAAACCGTGTGAGGCGGTCGTACTGCGAGCGCGTGAGGAAGTGCGGGCGGAGCGACACGCCTATGGGCCGCTCTCCGTAAGAGAGTCGTTGCTCAATCATCTCGCGCCTGAGCCGAGCGAGAAAGCCTCCCTCTAATTGGCCGTCTTCCGAGAGCAGCCTGTGATATTCGGCAATGGCCTCTTCGCGCATTCCTACATCCCTCCTACGTTCAAGGCTCAAATGACAGCCTTGGAAAGATGGCGCAAGATTATAATTGAATCCGCCGAGTATTTGGACTTGAGCGCGAACCATGTCGCCTCTCTTTTGTCTTTTTACTTTCGGTCTCTTCCTGTACAATGACGCCCTTTGCGGTGACATCAGGCGGGCTGGACGCGAGCGGCGCTCGGGCCGTCCCAATCGAGCACGCGCTTTTGTTTACTTCCCCTGTGTGAAGAGAAAAGCTTATGGCTACTAAGAAGAGCACGAAATCGAAATCGGACAAGAAGCGGTCGAAGGCGGACGGAAAGCGAAAGGCGAAGGACGCGGCCGGCTCCCTCGAAGACCATCTGAAGAGCGCCGTGCGCGCCGTAGAGGTCGCAGACCTTTTGACCATCCCGCTGACTCACTCAATCCAGAACCTGCTGCAACTGGCCGCGCAGTCCTTAAACGCGGACGCGGCATCCGTGCTGGTGCGAGACGGCGACGAGGGAGGCTTGAAGTTTCTGGTCGCTATGGGCCCGGTCGCGGAGAAGCTGATGGACATACACATTCCGCCCGGTCGCGGCGTCGTGGGCTTTGTCTTCCAGTCGGGCCAGCCCATGGCGGTTGACGTGTCGCAAGACCCCAACTTTTATCCCATGGTTGACTCCGCGACGGGCTACCGGACGCTGATTACGCTGGCGACGCCGCTTCGCGTAGGCGCAGAGCCCGTGGGCGTTCTACAGTTCGTCAACCGCCCCGGCTGGCAGCACATGCCCGAGGGGACGCCCGCCGAAGCCTTCACGCCGGAAGAGATGGAGAAGGCAGCCTACTTCGCGGACGCGATAGCCGCGCTCGTAGACGCGCACGAGACGGCGAGCCTCGTCGAGACTTTGTTCGAGCTTTCGATTAAGAGCGCGGGCGGAGGCGACGAGGTGGGAGACGCGCTCAGGCGCTGGCTCTCCGAGGTGAGAACCGCGCCGGAGCACAAAGACCTGATAGCCCTTGCCATCTCTTTGCGCGACATAGCCAGTCGCGGCGACGCCGAGCGAGAGCTTTGCCGCGAAGTGCTGGACTCGCTCGCGCGCTACACCGAGCGCGGCGCATTGAGCACCACCTACCTGGGCTTTTAAGTCCTTAAGCTTTAGTGGAATCAACTTCAGGAGAATGAGACGAGATGGCGCAGTCTGATCCGGCAATGGAAGCGGCCAATGCGCTCAAAGATTTGTGGGGAGGAATAACACCTGATTCCACCTGGCAGGGACGTACAGGCAAGGGCGTGCGCGTCGCCGTGGTAGACAGCGGCATAGACGTGCGCCACCCGGCGCTCAAGGATAAGGTCAAGGAGTCCGTCGAAGCCGTGGTAGAGAACGGCAAGGTCGTCTTTCATCCTTCGACTTCGGGCGACCAGGCGGGCCACGGCACGGCCTGCGCGGGCATCATCACGGAGGTCGCGCCCGACGTTGAGCTTCACAGTGTAAAAGTCCTTGGGCCGAACGCTTCCGGCTCGGGCGACATGTTCCTCGCAGGATTGGATTACGCCATACGCAACAAGATGCAGGTGGTCAACCTGTCGCTGGGGACGACCAAGCCGCAGTACTTCGGCCCGCTGCACGACCTGCTCGACCGAGCCTATCACGCGGGCTGCATACTCGTGGCCGCGGCCAACAACCTGCCGCAGCCTAGCTACCCTTCCATCTTCTCCTCCTCGCTCGTCTCCGTAGTCAAGCGAGAGGGCGGCGACCCCTTCAACTTCGGTTATCGTTACGGTGAAGTGATAGAGCTTGTAGCGCCGGGCGTTCAGGTACGCACGACCTGGCCGGGCGGAGGCTACCGTCAGGTGACTGGCAACAGCTTCGCCTGCCCCTACATAGCAGGAATCATAGCGCTCATCATGGAAGCCTACCCGAACCTGACGCCCTTCCAGGTCAAGAGCATCCTTTTCGCCATAGCCACCCGCAACAAACAGAAGGCCGAGCCCGCACCGAAAGAATAAATTAACAGGGATAGACAGGATAAGCAGGATAAAAGAGAAGAGCTTGCTTCTTCTTTATCCTGCTTATCCTGTCTATCCCTGTTTGAATCCGCTTTACATTCCCATGCCCATGCCGCCGGGCATGCCCATGGCCATGCCGGTCGCGGCCTCGCTCGCGGGGTCTTCTCGCTTACGCAAGAGAGCCGGGTCGACGTTCTTCAGCTCGTAAAGAGTCTTGTACAAGCCTTCTCTCTTGACCAGCTCTTCGTGCGTCCCTTCGTCCGCGACTCTTCCCTGATTCAGCACTATGATGCGGTCTGAGACTGCCGCCACAAAGTTCAGGTCGTGGCTGATGACGACGCAGGTGCGGCGGTTCTGCTTGTCCTGCGCGTACTCGCGTATGACCTGAATCAGTCGGTTGCGCTGGTCTGCGTCCAGATTCTCCGTCGGCTCGTCCAGCAGGAGAACCTCAGGATTGCGAAGGAGACAGCGCGCGAGAGCTATCAAGCGCTTCTGGCCTCCCGAGGGAACCTGCACGTCTACAATCGTGTTGTACCCCTGTGCAAACTTCGTCGTGATGACATCGTGAATGTGAGCCGTGCGGCAGGCCCAGACAATCTCGCCGTCCTGCGCGTCAGCTTTGCCGAGCCGCACGTTCTCTCGAATCGTGTCTTTGAGAAAGAAAGGAAACTGAGAGAGCTTTGAGACTTGAGAACGTAATGACTGAAGCGTCACGTCCGAGATGTCGTGGCCGTCAATCGTGATGCGTCCCTGCTCAGGCTCAAGGAAGCGCAGCAGCAGGTTCATAATCGTGGACTTGCCGCAGCCTATTGGCCCCACGAGCGAAATCGTCTCGCCTTCGCGAATCTCAAACGAGATGTCGTTCAGAATCTTCTGCTGCGGCGTGTAGCCGAAGGTCACGTTCTCAAACCTCACGTTGCCGTGAACCTGCGGCAGCGCTTGCGCGCCCGGCTTCTCCTGAACGGTCGGGCGAGTGTCCAGCAACTGGTAGGTGCCGACTATGCCGGGCACGAGCGACTGATATGTCGTGTAAGACATAATCACTCGCTGGACGGGCGCGAACATGGCGGGCACAAAGCCTATGAAGACAATCAGGCTGGCGAGCGTCAGGCCGAAGGCGTTGCCGAAGAGGATGCCTACGAGGAGCACCATCGCCGTCGAAACGGCCACGTAAACCTGCGAGCTGGTGTTGCTGACGTGCATCCAGATGAGCATGCGGGAGGTGGAGTTGGCGACGGCGCGTGCGGCCTGATTGAAGCGGTGGCTGCGACGAGCCTGAGCGTTGAAGACCTGTATGTCGGCCATGCCGCTGATTGACTCTTCCAGCTCAGCGTTCAGGTCACGGTTGTTCATCATCATCTGGTTGGCAGACGATTCAAGCTTCTTCATGGTGAAGCGGAAGAGGAAGAAGGCGAAGGGGCCGAGGATGAGCGCAACTATCGTCATCTGCCAGCTCAGGCCAACAAGGTAAGCGAGCGCGATGACGAGCGAGACCACGTCTACGAGCGGCGAGAGAAGCACCTGCGTGAGAAGCTTCTGCACGCTCTGCGTCTCAATCAGCACGCGCGGCATCAAGCCCCCGGTCTGCGCGCCCGTGAAAAAGTCCAGCGAGAGAGTTTGCAGGTGGTCGTAGACCTGCTGCTGAATCTCCACGTCGAGCGATTGCTCAAGCAGCGTCATGCGCCACTGCTGAACCAGATGCAGCAGCACTGCCATGATGCTCGCCACGGCCCAGACGATGAAGATGGTCGTGAAAGAGAGCGGCGTCGCAAGATAGTCTTCGAAGACATACTCGCGCAAAGGCTCCGGCTTGTTGTAGAGCGAGCCGGGCATGCGCCACACCTCATTCCAGTTGTTCTGCGCCGCTGCCTCTCCCAGGATTTGTATGAGCGGGCCGAAGGAGGCGCTTACCAGAAAGGGCGCGAGCGAGACTACGAGCATCAGGGCAAGCGACAGGGCAAGCTGAAGCTTGTATTTCCCTAGTAGCTTGACGGCACGCCCAAGGTAGGGACGCGCGCTCATCTGCTGTGGCATGGCTTGCTGCGGCGGCCCATCGCCTCCCGGCATCCCTTCGGCTGCCATGAATCCCGGCGGCAGCTCTTCCGCCGAGCCGAAATCGTCGGGCGCAGCCCCGAACATCTCTGCGGGCGGCCCGTCAGGCGGAGGCCCCGGCGGCCAGTCTCCCGGCGGTGCGCCACCCGGAGGCGGCCCGAACGGCGGCCCACCCGAGGGCGGCCCCTGCGGAGGCGGAGGCATCTGTTTAGGATTGTCAGGCATAGGGGTTAGGCTTCCTTCAGGGCAAATTAAATTAGAACAGGGATAGACAGGATAGACAGGATAAAGAAATGAATCAATCTCTCCGGTAGCGGGTCAGTTTGGAAATAACAGACAGGTCAGTACCGCCTGCTCTTTTAACGCGAACAGGTGGAAGGAAACGCCTGCTTCCTTCCACCTGCCGTGACCTTTTGGCTTCGCGGGCCGAAGCCCGCCGAGCCTTAGTCGCTAGCCTTGAGCGTGCGCCATTACGGGCAGCTCTGCCAGCAGTACTGGTAGCGATAGTACCAGCGACGGCCAATCCTTATCCAGCAGATGCAGATGTGGCTGTAAGCCTGAACATCGCCCAACTGCTCCATGTCGAGAGCGCCCGCGCCGCCAAGCTGGTTCTCTTCAGACTTGTCTGCGCCTTCCGGGGGCGCGCCTTCGTACTGCGTCTGCTGAGCTTCGACTTCCTGATATTTCGAAAGCTCCTCATCGGGGATTTCATAAGCCTTGCTGGCTTCACCTTTTTTCGGCACTGTGGTCACAATAGCCATAACAATCTCTTCTCCTTATCGTCAGGGGGAAATTTAGCTCCCCGTTTCGGTTTCAAGTTAGCCGAGGGACGCGCCCGTGGGCGAATCACTTTTGCTTCACCCCTCGCGGCCCGTCTCTAGCCGTGTCACACGGTCATTGTCAAAAACCGGCTTGGCAACAGTACTCCGAAAACAGCGCTCGTTCCGATTGTCATCACTCGACTGTTTCCGGCTCTAACTAAACAAAGGGACGCAGGCAGCCGCCGCTTTTGCAGCGCTCCTCTCCTCTGCACGGAAAGGAGCTTTTCCAGAGATTACTCTCAAAGAGATTAAGAAAGGCCGCACAATGCGACCGCACAGAGAGAAGCGTCCCCACTGAAGAGAAAAAGTTTATGAGCGGGCGAGAGTCTAGCAGCAAGCGGGCGCGACGCGCAAGATTTTTCTGCCCGACTGGCCCAGCTTTTCTTTTCGGCTACTTCTCTTCCAGGCATCGCGCCAGAACCTCTTCAAATAAGGGGTCGCCCTCTTCACCGCCGTCGAAGCGGCCGAAGGCGCGCACCACACCACTCCTGTCTATGAGAGCCACGGTCGGCAGTCCCACAGCGCCGTAGGCCATCTGCGTCGTCGCGTCTTCGGACACGCCCACGGGAAACTGAAGCGAGTGCTCGCGCACGTAATTGTGAATCAGCTCAAGCTCCTTTTCGGCAGACTCAACGGGGCCGGGGCTGGTGTAATAGTGGCGCGTCAGGGCCAGCACGCTTAAGCCTTTATCAGCATGCTGCTCATGAAGCCGCTTCACTTTGGGGAAGACCTCCACGCACGAGCGGCACCAGGTGGCCCAGAACTCTACGAGCAGCACCTGCCCGCGCAGGGCTTCAAGCGTCAGAGGGTCTGAGTTAATCCAGTGCTTGACCAGAATCTCCGGCGCGGGCTCGCCAATGAGCGAGACGCGCGTGTGGTTGTCGCGTAGCACGGTCAGGTCTGTAAAAAACTTTCGCTTCTCGAAGGGGTTTCCGCTCTGCTTCACCTGCTCGAACTGCTGCTCAAGGAAAGCAAGCTCTTCGCCCAGCATGCGGCGGGCCTTCTGAAACTCTCCGGCCTCCTGGTAGATGTCCGCGAGCATGGTGGCGAGGGCCGTCCGCCCCTGCGAATCGACTGCGGCCGTCGCGGCGCGGGCCTCTTCCAGTCCCGTCTCAAGCTCGGTTATCGCGGCTTCGAGATTGCCTTCTTCCAGAAGCTCTGAGGCGCGCTCAAGCGCTTCGGGCATAAACATGGGCTGGCCCATTGGAGGAAAATTTCCGGGAGTCTTCATAACAGCATCCATCTTTGAAAAATCGTCTCCTTAAAAAAAGTGCTGGCAGATTTTATGACGCCTGACACAAGCCTTCAGGCATCGGCTTTGACGGCTCGCACAGTGCGCTTTTGCCTGCTCAGCGAGGCATGGCGACTCCCGGCGGCGGAGGCATCCCGCGCATGCGTGCGCCCGGCGGCGGAGCGCCAGCGCCTCCACCTCCCGCGCCTGTCCGAGTTCTTAAGAGCGCCGGGTCAACGTTCTTCAGCTCGTAAAGAGTCTTGTACAACCCTTCTCTCTTGACCAGCTCTTCGTGCGTCCCTTCGTCCGCGACTCTTCCCTGATTCAGCACTATGATGCGGTCTGAGACTGCCGCCACGAAGTTCAGGTCGTGGCTGATGACAATGCAGGTCTTTCTGTTTTCGGGCTGCTGCGCGTACTCGCGTATGACCTGAATCAGTCGGTTGCGCTGGTCTGCGTCCAGGTTCTCCGTAGGCTCGTCCAGCAACAGCACCTCTGGCCTTCTCAACAGGTTTCGAGCCAGCGCAATCAAACGCTTCTGGCCTCCCGAGGGAACCTGCACGTCTACAATCGTGTCGTAGCCTTTAGGCATGCGCTTCGGGTCAACGATAACGTCGTGTATGTGCGCGAGCTTGCAAGCCTCTTCGACTTCGGCATCCGTGGCGTCTGCTTTGCCGAGCCGCACGTTCTCTCGAATCGTGTCTTTGAGAAAGAAAGGAAACTGCGAAAGCTTCGAGACCTGTTCGCGCAGGGACTGAAGCGTCACACTTGAGATGTCTTTGCCTTCGAGCCGAATCACTCCCGATTCAGGGTCTAGGAAGCGCAGCAGCAGATTCATAATCGTAGACTTGCCGCAGCCTATTGGCCCTACAAACGCTACCGTCTCGCCCTCCTTGATGTTGAAGGTCAGGCCGTTCAAGACCTTCTGCGTGGGACTGTAGCCGAAGACTACGTTATCGAAAGCCACGTCGCCGTGGACTTCGCCCATAGCCTTCGCATCAGGCTTCTCCTTCACGGTCGGCTTCGTGTCCAGCAGCTCGTAAGTCGCCACCACATTCGGCACGAACGATTGATACTGCGTGTAGGTCGCAACCAGTCTCTGCACCACGCCGAACATCTGCGGCGTCATCTGCACGAAGGCTATGACGGCGGCGAGCGTCAGTCCGAACTGCGGGTGATAGATGATGCCTACTATAAGTACAAGCGCGGTCGAGGCGGCTATGAAGATTTGCGCGCCGGAGTTGCTGAAGCCCATCCATGCCATCATGGCGGCGGAATTTTTGGCCGCGACCTTAGAGGCTTCTGCGAAGCGGTGGCTCCGCCGCCCCTGCGCGTTGAAAATCTGTATGTCCGAGATGCCGCTGATGGTCTCTTCCAATTCAGCGCCAAGCTCTCGCCCGCTCATGGCCATTCCCTTCGCGGCCTGCTGCATCCTCTTGCTCGTGTAGCGGAACATGAGCAGCACGAGCGGCGAGAGCACGAACGCCACGAGCGTCATCTGCCAGCTAAGGATAAGAAGATAAGTGAGCACGACTACGAGCACTATGACATCTACTAGCGGGTAGAGCATGACCTGCGTCAGCATGCGCTGCACGCCTGCCGTTTCCGACAGCACGCGCTGCATAAGCGCGCCCGTCTGCCCGCCCGTGAAGAAGTCCAGCGAGAGCGATTGAAGATGGTCGTAGACCTTCTGCTGTAGCCCGCGCAGGAGTCTTGCTTCAAGGTGCGCGACGACCCACGCGCGCAGGAAGCTCAGGATTTGAGAGAGCACGAGCGCGCTCGCCCAGACAATGAGAATCGTTCTTAAAGAGAGCGGCTCGGCCAGCCACCCGAGGCCGTAACTGCTGAGAGAGCTTGTGTCCGATTTGCCGAAAAGCGGCGCTGTCATCTCCCATATGCTGCCGGTTGTGCCGGGGCCTCTTGCTCCCGGCGGGCGCGGCGCGGCGAACTGGCCCAGGATTTGAAAGATGGCTGCGAACGCCACGCTCACCACGAAGGGAAAGAGCGTCACCATCAGCGACAGCAGCATGGTGACGGCCGTCAGAGATTTATGCTCTCCAAGGAGCTTGAGGGCACGGCCTATGTAGGGCTTGGCGCTCAGAGTCTTCGCGGGCATGCCCGGCTTCATTCCGGGCGGCATGGCTCCCGGCGGCTGTGCGCCCGGTGGTGCGGGTGGTCGCCCCAAGGGCGGCCCAGGCGGCATTCCCGCCGTCATGCCCGGAGGCGGCGTCGGCTGAGAGGGGCTGGACATGAAAATTTTCCTTCAGGGCCCAAGAGGTAGGAAGAACGGCGAAAAGCAGAGATTAGAGGCTAGAGGTTAAAGGTCAGTAACTCACTTCCGACTGACCTCTAACCTCCGGCCTCTAATCTCTGTCCTGAAAAGCTAACGGGTGGGAAAGAAGCTGATTTTGGAGCTTGCTCTCCCACCCGTCTAGGAACTTGCAACTGACTAGCAGTACCACCAAACGTACACGCAGTTGCCGTAGCCGTCGCACTCCCAGGCGTAACAGATGTCCTGGTTGCTGTAGGCCTGAACGTCACCACCCTGCGAGCCAGCCTTCGCGACTGCGGTTGCGTCCGAGCGGCTGCGGTTATCTTTCTTCGGGAACATCTCGGCAGCCTTCTCCGGCGCGATAGCGTACTTCTCAAGCTCGGAATCGGGAATGTCGAACAGCCTTACTTTCTCTCCATCTGGACTGCTTACTATAGCCATGACTTTTCTGCTTCTCCTTCATTGGGGTTAAGAGGAATGGATTCCTCGTGAAATCTATTCGAGCGGCAGCTTCATCCTGAAGCCTTAAGAGCAGAAGGGCAAAGCAATTCAGAGATGCTTGCCCTCGCTACGTCACTCTTCGTGGTTCGTCATACAGAGCTAATGACGCCGGCCTCAAAAAATTTTGCGAGCTTCAGAATAAAAGATGCCGAAAAGCGCTTGCGGCAGTAGAGGCGAGCAGTAGCAGCGGCAGCAACCGCAGCGGGTCTTGAAACCGGCGAGCTTCGCTTTTATAAAATTGCATTGTCCTCTAAAGCGTGCGACATCCTAGCAGCACGCCCCGCGCCCGCGCAAGCCTTTTTTAGGCCTGCTCGTCCAGGCATGCTGTTAAAATCTCGTTAAATTTCGGGTCTTCGCCGCCGCCGAAGTGCGCGTACCTGACCAGCCCGCGACGGTCAATCAGACAGAGCGTGGGCATGCCCGTAGCTCCGTAAAGCTCCTGCGTCGCCTCGGTTTCAGCCACGCCAACACGAAATTCAAGCCCGTGCTCGTCTATGGTCTTTCGCATCAGCTCAAGCTCTTCCGATTGAGATTCAGCCGTGCCGCGATAGGCGAAGTAGTGGCGGGTGAGAGCTATTATCTCAAGCCCGCGCTCACCATACTCTTCATACAGCTTCTTCAGCTTCCCGAACATCTCCCGGCAGGGCTTGCACCATGTGGCCCAGAACTCAAGGAGCACCACTCGCCCGCGCAAACTTGAGAGCGTAGCGGGCTCGTCCCTGAGCCAATCCTTGACGGAAATCTCCGGGGCCTCTGTGCCGAGCAGGGCCACCTGTCGCGCGCGGTCGCGTATCTGTATGCGCCCGCCTGATGCCTCGCGCTTCTGGTCGGTGGTGCCGGTGGCCTGCATTATCTGGAAAATCTTTTCGGCAAACGCGGCCCGCTCGTCCAGCACGCGGCGCGCGTTTTCTACATCATCGCTTTCAAGGTAGATTTCCGCGAGCGTCAATCCAAGCTCTATGTGCGTGCGGAACTCCACCTTGTAGGGATTCTCGCGCGCCTCCGTGAGCGCCGCTTCCAATTCAGAGGCCGCCTGCTCCGACGCATCTTCCGAAAGAAGGAAGCGCGCACGCTGCAACCTTCCCTCAATCTTTTCCTGCAAGCTCTCCGTTAGAGTCTCCATCAAAAATAGTCCTTATCCCTGCTTTATAGCCGCTTCGTCCGTGTCGAAGACCTCGAAGGCCTTGAGCACGTTGGTCATCTTCATCAGGCCGCGAATCTGCTGCGGGATGCTTGTGAGTCGAAGTACGGCGTCGTGGCGCGCAGCCGTCACAAGACAGGTCACAAGCTCTCCTATGCCGCTCGAATCCACGCGGCGGCACTCTTTCAGATTCACGAGCAAGAGACGACGCCCCGCCTCCAGGCTTTTGCGTACAACATCCAGCAGCGTCTCCGTGCCGCTTCCCACCGTTAGCTCGCCCACAACGTCAATCACGTGCGCTCCATTGAACTCTCGTTCCCGAAGCTCCAATTTTTTCATCATCATGGCTTGCCGCTTTCTGCCTCTTCAGGGATTTTAAGTAGAACTACGGCTTTCGGTGCTCATATGGTTCTCTTTTTGAGCGGGGCGCTAAATATACTCGAATTGGCTGAACGACCGCCAGCCGTGGAAAGTTCAACCTAGAGAGCGGCCTTCCGGCCCGACAGGCTTGACGACCCTTTCCGCGCATCCGTAGAATAGCCACATAGTCTCCAGCAGCTCAGAAATTGTATCTAAGCCGGCGCGTGCGCGATATTTCGGCGCGAGTGTGAGCCGCGTAGATGCTATCTGAGGAACAGCTTAATTGAAGGAGAGCAGTATGAGCAGCCCTTATAATCCGCAGGACGAGCCCGTCGAGCCGATTGACGACCTGATACTTCGAGAAGACGACACGGCACCCGGAGAAGACCGCACGCGAGTCTCGTCCAGCGTGCGCGAGATGGCCTCGCGCATCCCCGAATCCCTGAGCGCCATAGGCCGCGACATCAGCCGCACCATAGAGCGCGCCATCTCGGCCAAGGACGACTACGTCGTGGCCGTCAAGGTCTCGCACGAGGCGCAGGAAAAGCTTGAGCAGCTGGTGCAGGCGGGAGTCTTCCGCAGCCGCGCAGAGGCGGCCGCCTACCTGATTGACGAAGGCATCAAGACGCAATCGGCCCTCTTCGACCGCGTGCAGCAGAAGCTCTCCGAGATAGAGCGCCTGCGAGCGGAGCTGCGCGGCATGATAAGCACCGAAGAGAAGCCCGGAATCTAGGTTCCAGACTTCATAGCCCCCTTCTCTTCCCCCACGTAAAAACATCTGCTCCGGCGAGCGCTCCTGTTTGGCGGCGGCTCATGGCCCCGCCGGGAAGCGCTCGGTCTCGGGAAAAGTGGTGCGCTTTATGAATCAAACTTCTCTAGGAAGGTACTGGATGAAACGGCTGCTACATCAATCTACTGCCACGATTCTTATGCTGGCCACGGCCTCTTTCGTGATGGCTCAAACGGTCGGCGCAAGGGGCGCGGGCGTCGCACGTGCGGGTGCCGGTAACAATAATCAATCGAGGTCAAACGTGTCGAATCAATTCAAGCTGCCGCCCGCCGCCGTAGAACAGTTCACGCTGAAGAACGGCCTGCGCGTCGTCTTTAACCGCGACAGCGCGATTCCCGTCGTCTCCGTCGCCGTCTACTACAACACCGGCTCGCGTAACGAGAAGCAGGGTCGCACGGGGTTCGCGCACCTCTTCGAGCACATGATGTTTCAGGGCTCTGAGAACGTGCCCAAGGCCGCGCACTTCCAGTTCATCTCGAACGCTGGCGGCGACATGAACGGCAACACCACGACGGAGCGCACGGCCTACTTTCAGACTCTTCCGGCCAATCAGCTGCCGCTCGCGCTCTGGCTGGAATCAGACCGCATGCGCTCGCTCGCCGTGACGAAAGAGAATCTGGACAACCAGCGAAAGGCCGTGCAGGAAGAGAAGCGCATGCGCTTCGACAATCAGGCTTACCTGAACGGCCTGCTGCGCATCAACGAGATGATTTTCAAGAACTTCTCGAACGCGCACCCGCCTATAGGCTCTATGGAAGACCTTGAGGCGGCGAGCGCCGAAGACGTGGCGGAGTTCTTTCGCATCTACTACGCGCCGAACAACGCCGTGCTTGTCATCTCCGGCGACTTCGTGCCCGCAGAGGCTCGCGCTCTCGTGGAGAAGTATTTCGGCACCATCCCTCGCCAGCCAGACCCGCCCGCGCCGGATGTCACGGAGCCGCCTGAGGTAGCCCTGAGGCAGGACACCTACAACGACAGGTTCGCACAGCTTCCCGCCTTCATACTCGGCTGGAAGCTGCCCGCGCGTCGCACGCAGGATTTCTACGCGCTACAGCTTGCGGGCGAGCTGCTCTTTAAGGGCGAAAGCTCACGCCTCTATCAGAAGATGGTCAAGGGCGAAGAGAGCGTGCTTGCGATTCAGGGATTTTTCGGAGAGCGTCGCGGCCCCTCATCCATGTACATCTTCACCGTGCCGAAGCCCGGCAAAGCGCCGGAGCAGATACAGCAGACAGTCCTCGGTGAGATTAAGCGGCTCGCGACCGACGGGCCGACGGCCGAAGAGATGGAGAAGCTTCGCAACAGCCTGATTAACGATGCCGTGCGCGGTCGTCAATCCTCTCTCTTCCGCGCACAGCAGATAGCCGAGTACACGCTCTACGACAACGACCCGAACCTCTTCAACACGGAGCTTGACCGTTACCTGGCCGTCTCGTCCGAGCAGATTAAGCAGGCCGTCAAGCGTTTTCTGGATACGGACAACCACTCTACGCTGAACATAGTTCCGGCCGGAGCGTCTGCGGCCCCGCGCGCTTCCACGCCGCAGCAGTCGCAGCAGCCGAAGCCGGACACTCCGCCGCCGACCGTGCCGGATAAGCCCAAGCCAACGCAGCCGACACAGCCGACGACGCCGGTTCAGCCCGGACAGACTACAGGACAGCCGCAGCAGCCTACTGACACGCCCAAGCCGCAGCAGTCGGGCACGGGCCGCCCGTGACTTCCACGGGCCGAAGGAGAGAGGGATTCTGGAGAGCCATGCTTCACAAAACTACTAAACTAATCCTGAGCGCTGCGATTACTTTGAGCGGCGCGCTACAACTTTCAGCTTTCGCGCAGACCAACCCGCAGCAGCAAGGTATGAGACCGACAGAAGACTTTCGCAAGCAAGCGCCGCCGCCGCTGGCGGCAAGGCCGCTCAACATCCCGAGGCCGTTCGAGACGACTCTGCCCAACGGCCTTCAGGTCGTGATAGTCGAAGACCCGCGCCTGCCGCTCGTCAGCTACAGGCTGGCCCTGCGCGCGGGCGACATCAACGACCCTTCGGACATGCCCGGCCTGCTCGATATGGCCGTGGGACTGCTCAACGAGGGAACGGCCAAACGCACCAGCAAGCAGATTGCGGACGAGGTGGCGCGCTACGGAGCGACGCTGACGGCCGGGTCAAACTCTGACTACTCGACCGTGGCCGCGAGTTCGCTCGCCATGTACGGCGACGAGATTCTTGACCTGCTCGCGGACATAGTGCTCAATCCTACGTTCCCGGAATCCGAAGTGAAGCTCGCTCAGCAGAACGCGCTTCAGGGGCTGCAACAGCAACGCGCTCAGCCCGGCTTTCTGGCCAACGAGCGAATGGCGCAGGTGCTCTTCGGCCAGCATCCTTACAGCGTGATTTCGGCGACGCCCCAATCCATCAACGCCATGACGCGCGACAGGCTCCTTGCCTTTCATCGCTCCATGTTCGTGCCCAACAACTCCGTGCTTCTCATAGTGGGCGACGTGAAGCGCGATGCGGTCATGCGGCGAGTCAACGACCTCTTCGGCAAGTGGCAGAAGGGGCAGGTGGACGCGCGGCAGTTTCCGCAGCCTCCCGCGCGCACGGCCCGCGCTCTATACATAGTTGACCGCCCCGGCTCGGCGCAGTCAAACATAGTCATAGCCAACCCAGCGATTAACCGCACGAGCCGCGACTACTTTCCCATGCTCTTAATGAACGTGGTGCTGGGAGCCAACGCTTCCTCGCGCCTCTTCATGAACCTGCGCGAGCAGAAGGGCTACACCTACGGCGCGTATTC
>DATELK010000187.1:0-8964 GCA_035276685.1 Pyrinomonadaceae bacterium
GACGACTGGACGCAAGCGGTCGCGCACGACGAGCCCTTCCTTGGCCTGTCAGACCTCTTCTTTCCCATGTGGCGCGTCGAGCGACTGACGCGCGACGAGTCCTCCGACGGCCTGCCCTCGCTCGCCGAACAGTTCGAGCGCCGCACGGGACGTAAATTGGAAGAGTTTTTCTGAAGACTTCAGCGAAGGCTTGCCGCAGGGCACCGAGCCATGTTATACAGCGCGCTGCACCTCATAGAGTGATAAAAAAATTGACCCCCTTGGCTAAAAAAAAGTTTGTTGCACGTGTGAAACGCTGTTCCATTCTCGCGCGTCGTGTGCTATACTGCACGGCAGTTCTCGCGGCAGCGCCGTGAAGACGCTCTATAAAATCACGAACGCGAAAAGGAACAGTAGAAAGAGATGTATCAAATGGCAGACGATAGAATGAGCGCTGACCGCGGCAAGGCCGTTGAAGCGGCGCTGCTGAATATTGAGAAGAAATTTGGCAAAGGCTCGATAATGAAGCTGGGCGAGCGCAAGGTCGAAGACGTCCCGGCTATTTCCACCACCTCCATCAGCCTAGATGCGGCCATTGGCGTCGGCGGCGTGCCTCGCGGGCGCATCATAGAGATTTACGGCCCGGAGTCATCTGGCAAAACCACTCTGGCCCTGCACATCGTCTCGCAGGCGCAGAAGGCCGGAGGCGTCGCCGCCTACATCGACGCGGAGCACGCCATGGACGCGGAGTACGCTGGCAAGCTCGGCGTGAATGTAGACGAGCTTCTCATCTCGCAGCCGGACTCGGGCGAGCAGGCTCTTGAGATTGCGGAAGCCCTCGTGCGCTCGAACGGCGTTGATGTCATAGTCATCGACTCCGTGGCGGCGCTGGTGCCGCGCGCTGAGCTTGACGGAGAGATGGGCGACTCGCTTCCGGGCCTTCAGGCTCGACTGATGTCGCAGGCGCTGAGAAAGCTCGCCGCCATAGTCTCGCAGAGCAACACCTGCTTCATCTTCATCAACCAGATACGCGAGAAGATTGGCGTCATGTTCGGCTCGCCCGAGACCACCACGGGCGGACGCGCGCTGAAGTTCTACGCCTCCGTGCGTCTTGATATTCGCCGCATAGGCGCAATCAAGGACGGCGACCGGGTCGTGGGCAACCGCACGAAGGTCAAGGTCGTGAAGAACAAGGTCGCGCCGCCTTTCCGCGAGTGCGAGTTCGACATAGTCTACGGCGAGGGCATCTCGCGCGAAGGCGACGTGCTTGATTTGGCCGTGACCAACAAGGTCGTCGAGAAGGCGGGCGCGTGGTTCTCATACAAGGGCGAGCGACTGGGCCAGGGACGCGAGAACTCCAAGCAGAACCTGAGGGACAATGCCGACCTTCTGGCGCGCGTCGAGCATGACGTGAAGACGGCGCTCGGCATCTCTACGGGTGACGCTGCTACGGAGGCTTCGGAAACGGAAGAAGCCGCTCAACCGGCCGCTTCCAGCCGCAAGGCCGCCAAGTAAGAGAAACCTAAGAAGGCGAAAGGCAAAAGTGAAGATAAGGCGCGAGAGGCTCTCTCGCCCTTCACTTTTGCCTTTTTTATTTTGCCTTTTTACTTTATTGTCTCTGTCGCTGAAAAAGAGAGATGATGAAATCCGTCCTGATAAAAAACGGCACGCTCGTCACAGTGGACAGCAGCGATTCTGTCTTCAGTGGCGACCTGCTCGTGCGCGACGGCCGCATAGCCGAGATGGGCGAGCGCCTTGATGCTTCCGCAGACGAAGTGATAGACGCGCGCGGTTGCGCCGTGCTGCCCGGCTTTGTGCAGACGCACATACACCTTTGCCAGACGCTCTTTCGCGGCGCGGCCGACGACCTGCCCCTGATTGACTGGCTCAAGCGGAGAGTCTGGCCGATGGAGGCCGCGCACACACCGGCCTCCGTGCGAGCCTCCGCGCAGCTTGGCATAGCCGAGATGATTCAGGGCGGGACGACCGCAGCGCTCACTATGGAGACGGTCAACCACACGGCGGAGGCCTTTCGCGTGGCAGAAAGGGCGGGCTTTCGCGCGACCATAGGCAAGTGCATGATGGACAAGGGCGACGGCGTGCCCGCAGAGCTTCACGAAGAGACGGATGCTTCCATCAGAGAATCCCTAGAGCTTTTGGAAGAATGGAATGGTCGCGCCGGGGGGCGTCTGCGCTACTGCTTCGCGCCGCGCTTCGCCGTGAGCTGCACGAAAGAACTGCTCTCTGAGGTCTCTAGGCTGGCGCGCGAGCGACGGGTGATGATTCACACGCACGCCTCCGAGAACAGGACGGAGATAGAGATGGTGGAGCGTGAGACGGGGATGCGAAACGTCGTCTACCTTGATTCGCTCGGGCTCACGGGCCGCGACGTGGCTCTGGCCCACTGCGTTCATCTGGACGATGCTGAGATAGAGCTTCTGGCGCGCACACAAACGCAGGTGATGCACTGTCCTTCATCTAATCTGAAGCTTGGCTCAGGCCTTGCGCGCATCTCCGAGATGCTTGAGCGCGGCGTGCAGGTGTCACTCGGCGCGGACGGCGCTCCGTGCAACAACCGGCTGGACATGCTGACGGAGATGCGAACGGCTGCGCTGCTGCAAAAAGTCATGGCGGGCACGGAAGCGCTGCCTGCGCGTCGCGCGCTTCGCATGGCTACGATTGACGGCGCACGCGCGCTTCAGCTTGAGAGCGAAATCGGGAGCCTCGAAGAAGGCAAGCGCGCAGACATCTCAATCATCAACATGGAGCGCACGCACACAAGCCCACACACCTCCGACCTCATCTCCATGATTGTCTACGCGGCACAAGCGTCGGACGTTGAGACGGTTCTGATAGATGGAGAAGTAGTCATGCGCGAGCGACGGCTCCTGACCTTAACGGAGCGCGACGTGATAGAGGAGGCGAACCGCGAGTCTGCGCTCCTGATAGAGAGGGCGGGGCTCGCTTAGCCTATACGCGCCCGACACGTGCTACAGAATTGCTGGTTGTCCTTCATCAAGAGACCAATCCAGAAGAGCGGAAAACAGAAGAGCAGCATCACGGCGAAGACTATCCAGCCGCCGTCCGAAATCTTTTCTATGGAGAAGGGCGGGGCAGTCGAGTGGCAGTAAGGGCACCTGTAGCCGGACAACTGCGGCTGAGGTCTGATGCCGCTGGCCGCAGGCTGCACCGTCGCTGGCGGCGCGTAAGCGTCGTAAGAGGGTGGAGTATAAGCGGGCGGCCTCTGCTGCGTAACAGGCTTCTCTTTTTTTATCTCGCTCGTAGGCGCGCGGCCCGTCAGCCAGAGGCTCGTCCCGCACCCTATACAGGAGCGGGCGTTATCGTCATTCAAGGTGCGACAGGCATCGCATCGAATCATCGGGGGTCTCCGAAAGGCTAAAGAACGCGGGCGAACAACACCGGCTGCCGCGCAGTTTATATCACGAAGTATACGACGCGGGAGAGCGCAAAGTTAGATTTATGAGGACGGAAAAAGCCTTTGAGACACACCTTCACTCTCGTGCGTGAGCGGAAACAGGCTGCCCGCCGCCGCTTGGGTTAACCCTTTGCTTGTTCAGAGCCCGCGAGCCGCCTACTGCTCGCACCAATGCGCGTAGCAATGAACTATGCCCTGGTTGAATTCTTCGCCGCAGGCCATATTTGTTTCACCATATTTAGCTATACACTTTTCATATTGTGCCTGAACATTCTCCAGACAGTGTAAGCACTTGTCGGGCGGGTCTGCTTTTACGTTTCGAGTAGAAGAGGCGGGAAAGACCAGCATCAGCGCGCAGAAGACCAATGCCGTAAACAAGTAGCCGAGCGTTCTTCTCATTGAAAGCTCCTTCCGATTACTCGTGTTGCGCGAGGGTGTTTAGCTTAAGACGGAAGCGTTCCTATAATCCACGTTGGAGCGGAAAGTCAATAACAATCTGTCCTGTGCTGGAAAGGCCTGTAAAAATGGCTGTGCCAGCTCTGATGTAGCGCTTACGGGGGGCGTAGGCGGCGTCCGAGCTGGCACGGGCGGGCACTATCGAGTTCGGGCTTGGGATGTTGTCTCTAAGACCAGACCGGCGTTTGGGCCACCAGCCCATCCTAAACGCGCAGAATTATACATCTCTTTGCGAAACTGTCAACGGTTTTTTGTGACTAATTCGACAAAAAATAGCGCGGCCCTGCCCCGTTTGACACTCAGGGTTTGAGCCTTTATACTGCCTGCTTTCCGCCCGTAAAGTGCGCGTGATTATCCACGGCCAGGTAGCTCAGTTGGTAGAGCGCGGCCCTGAAAAGGCCGGCGTCGGCGGTTCGATTCCGTCCCTGGCCATCGGTTTGGTAAATGGTCAACGGTAAATGGAGTTAAGTTCAATCCATTTACCGTTGACCATTTACTATTTACCGCTTTATCGCTGCCAGTAGTGCTTGATTTTGTGTGAGAGAAGGGGAAAGGGGACGTACTCGGCCTTGCGTCCGGCGCGTCGCAGCTCTTCCACCATACGCATGGCTCCGTCCGCGTTGCGCGTGTGAACCATTATGGTAGAGCCGCTCTGTCGCTCGGGGCGAGAGGCCAACCAGACCGCCACGGCGTAGCCGGTTCTCTCGTCGTCGGTTGACTCGGCGTGATAATGCTCTGGCAGCAGGTCGTGATCCAGAAAAATCGCGTCGTAGGTCTTCGCGTCCAGAAGCTTCAAAGCGCCTTCGACCGTTTCGGCTATGTCAAGGGAGTCGTTCCTGAAGCGCTTGGTGAACCAGGCGTGACGACGCGTGTCGTCGTCAAGCAGAAAGACGCGAATCGGATGGCGCTCGGCCGCTTGGTCTTCTATGCCGAGCTTTCTTAGCATCCCCTTCCAGATACTCATCTATTACGGATTAACCTCGCGCTTGGGTGAGATGGCGGCCATCTTGTTCGGACAAGCTTGCAATCAGGATTTTCATGCGAAGCCTGACTATAACACAAAGGGCTACGCGCGTGTCGAGACACGCGGGGAGCGCGCTATGCGAAGAGCAGGCTTTTGAATCGCTCTTCGAGTGATTCTTCCGCGAGGGCCGTTTCTGGCTCAAGCGCGCCTTGTGCTACGCTCCCTTTATTGAATAGAGAAGATGAAGCAGATATTGCAGAACAATAAGACTGGACGGCTGGAAGTCGTGGACGTGCCTCCGCCGGTCGCGCAAAGAGGGCGCGTGCTGGTTCGCACGGCCCGCACCTTAATCTCCGCAGGGACGGAGCGCATGACCGTAGACCAGGGCAAGAAGAGCCTGCTTGAGAGGGCGCGAGAGAACCCGGAGCTTGTCAAAAAAGTCCTTGAGAGGGCAAGGAACGAAGGGGTGCTCAACACCTTCAACGCCGTTCGCTCGAAGTTGGGCTCTTTCACGGCGCTCGGCTACAGCGCGAGCGGAGTCGTGGTTGCCGTGGGCGACGACGTGACGGAGTTTCGTGCGGGCGACCGCGTCGCGTGCGCCGGTGTGGGCTACGCCTCGCACGCGGAAATGCTCTCCGTGCCGAAGAACCTTTGCGTGCGTCTGCCGGAGGGGATTACTTACGACGCGGGCGCTTTCGGCACGCTCGGCGCAATCGCCCTACAGGGAGTGCGTCTGGCAGAGCCCACGCTTGGAGAAGCCGTAGTGGTCATAGGGCTGGGGCTTCTGGGCCAGCTTACAGTTCAGCTTTTGAAGGCCAACGGCTGCCGCGTCTTCGGCATAGACCTTGACGCGCAGAAGGTAGAGCTTGCGCGCTCGCTCGGCGCTGAGGACGGGGCTTTGAGCGACGGTGATGCAAAGCGCGCTGTTATGGAATGGTCGCGCGGGCGCGGCGCTGATGCGGTGTTGATTACTGCCGCCACCTCATCTAACCAGCCAGTGGAGCTTGCGGCTGAAGTCTCTCGCCTGAAGGGGCGAGTCGTGGCCGTGGGGCTGGTGGGGCTGGACATCCCTCGAAACCTCTTCTTCTCGCGCGAGCTATCGCTTCAGATTTCCATGTCCTACGGCCCAGGGCGCTACGACGCGGAGTACGAAGAGCGCGGGCACGATTATCCCTTCGCCTACGTGCGCTGGACTGAGGGGCGCAACATAGAAGCCTTTCTTGATTTGGTCTCTGCGGGGAGCGTTGACGTTGAGAAGCTCGTCACTCATCGCTTTCCCGTGGAAGAGGGCGAGCACGCCTACCAGTTAATCTCGGGCGAGACGAAAGAGCCTTACCTGGGAGTCTTGCTTGAGTACGACATACTGCGTCCAGTAGAGCGTAGGGTCGAGATTATGAAGAGGCTCGGCTCGGTGCCGCAAGACAGCGTGCGCGTAGGGCTGATTGGCGCGGGCGGCTACGCGCAGGGGATGCTGCTGCCGCACCTACAGACTGCGGGCGTGGAGTTCGAGTCAATCGCCACGGCCACCGGGCTGACCGCTCGCAGCATCGGCGAGAAGTACGGCTTTCGTCAGGCCGTGGCAGACGCCTCCGACATCATAGCCGACAAGAACGTGAATCTAGTCGTCATAGCCACGCGCCACGACTCGCACGCGGAGCTTGCAGCGCAGGCGCTCCGAAGCGGAAAGCATGTCTTCGTGGAAAAGCCGCTCGCCATGAATGACGAAGAGCTTGAGTCGGTCGTTCGCGCGGCCCATGAGTCGGAAGGGCGGCTGATGGTTGGCTACAACCGTCGCTTCTCGCCGCACGCACGCGCCGCGTTAGACTTCTTCAAAGAGAGACAGCACCCTCTCTCAATCAGCTATCGCGTCAACGCCGGTCGCATCCCCCTCTCGCACTGGATTCAGGACCCGCAACAGGGAGGCCGCCGCATCATAGGCGAAGTCTGCCACTTCATAGACTTCATGCATTTTCTGACGGGCGCGCTCACCACTCGCGTCTACGCCGAAGCCGTGCAGAGCCGCAACAGCGAAGTCCCCGACGAGGATAATGTCTTCATCAGTCTGCGTTTCTCAGACGGCTCGAACGGCTCAATCGCTTACCTTGCAGAAGGCGACAAGAGTCTGTCCAAAGAGCGCGTCGAGATTTTCGGCGGTGGCAAGTCTTTCGTCCTTGACGACTATCGCACGGCGACGCTTCATCGCTACGGGCGTGAAGATGCTGTAAGGCTCAGAAGTCAGGATAAGGGGCAGCGCGATTATGTGGCGCTCGCATGCGCGACGGTGCGCGAAGGCTTAAGCGCGCCGATAGCTCTGGATGATTTGGCGACGACGACTCGCGCCACCTTTCGCATCCTGGAATCGCTTCGCACAGGGCTGCCCGTAGAGGTCTGAAGTTTTCCACATGTGGAAAACTTTCATCCCGCTTAACACTCTTGCAATCTCATTTTTGGATGCTATAATCCGCTCGCCTCTCATGACCTGTTAAGAGCATGAGAGGCGATTATCCGTGTTCAGTTTGGTTCTTGGCTTCGCGCAGGTCACACCACAAAGAGCTTTCACGCAAGCAGTAGTTCAGGGTAGAATCTTTTTCGATGTCGTCGGACAACGCAAAAATCCGTTCGCTCTTTCCCGTGCAGGACGAGGCAGGGGAGGCGGAAGCGTCCGCGAGTCCCGTCTCTTCGACCGAGCCGTCCGCCTGCCGTTACTGCTTCGGCTCAGGGATGGAGGTCGTGGCGGGCAAGGGCGCGCGTCGTTGTCGCTGTCGCACGCAGAACACCCAGTCGCGACTGCTGGAAGCGGCGAGGATTCCGCGCCGATACGACGAGTGCTCCTTGCAGAACTACTATCCGGCCAAGGGCAACGGCACGCAGCTTCGCGCCTTTCAATACGCGTGGCGGCTGGCGCGTGAATATCCGGCGGTCGAACGTGGGCTCGTCTTCATGGGGCCGGTGGGAGTGGGCAAGACGCACCTGTCCGTAGCAATCCTTCGCGGCCTGATGGAGAAGGGCGTGGGCTGTCTCTTCTACGAGTTCGGCTCTCTGCTGAAAGAAATACAGAACTCCTACAACCCAATCTCGCAGACTTCCGAGCTTAAGGTGTTGGAGCCTGTCTTTCAGGCTGAGGTGCTAGTGCTCGATGAATTGGGAGCGTCGAAGCCTACCGACTGGGTGCGCGATACGATGATGCAGATTATCAACACGCGCTACAACGATAAGAAGCTGACGATTTTTACTACGAACTATCTGGACGGGCGCAGGAGCGAGAGGGACGAGACCTTAGAGGATAGAATCGGCGTGCGCTTGCGCTCGCGTCTCTACGAGATGTGCAAGACCGTTCACATAGAGGGCGAGGATTACAGAAAGAAGTTCGACACGCAGCAGCTTTAAGAGCCGGATGAAAATTTGTGCTTTAACGATTGCGGCCAGCCTCAACTCAGAAGGGCTGGCTTTTTCATTTGTACTGCGAGTCTGCCAGCTGGCGGGCCTTGACGTTGGCGTCGGGCTGGCGTGCGTCAACCGCTCCGTCAACATATTCATAGCCCTTGAGGCCGCGCACCAGCAGCGACTCGCCCGTCTTGTTTTTGTCTGAGTAGGTGTCCATGTCCATCGTGCCTGTGTCTTTGTAGATGCTGACGCGTATGATGACCGCGAAGGGCTTGCCGTCGGCCATACGCCACTCAACCTTCTTGTTGTCGTAATAGCTCAAAGGCTGCGGCCCTATGGAGACGACCTGTTCGTCGCTCGCCGTGACAATGGCAAGGTGCGAGCTTGCGGCACTGTAGCCTATGCTGATTTGATAGCCGCCGTAGCCTTTGCACTTGAGCGGCATGTCCTGGCCTTCGCCCACGCTCGGAAGGGCGTCCCTGCATTGCTTGCTGAGGTCTGTGTAGAGGCTCGTGAACTTCGGCGCTGTGCCTTTGCTCGATGTTCCAACGGCGGCAAGGCACAGGCTCATAAGAAGTATGGTTAAGCAGATAACGGCTGAGCTGATTTTCTTCATGAAGCGACTCCAAGATTTAATCATACAGGTCAGAACCGCCTGCGGTAGCGGGCGGGTATTACTTAGGCTAGAGTCATCATGAAGGATAAAGACCCGCCCGCTACCGCAGGCGGTTCTGACCTGTTTATT
>DATELK010000188.1:0-4859 GCA_035276685.1 Pyrinomonadaceae bacterium
TGGTCTTCGAGGCTAGGGCACGCCGGATACCCGAAGGAGAAGCGAGAGCCTTGATAGCCCTGATGGAAGAGCTTCGCCAGCTCCTTAGCATCGCGCCCGGCTATGCCAAGCTCTTCACGTATGCGCTTGTGCCAGAGCTCGGCCAGCGCCTCGGCCGCTTCAACCGAGAGACCGTGAAAGAGCAGGTAGTCGCGGTAATTGTCGGCCTTGAAAAGCTCCTGCGAATACTGGCTCGCGCGCCGACCCATCGTCACAAGATGAAAAGCCACCACGTCCACGCGGCCAGACTCCTTCGAGGCGAAGAAATCCGCGAGGCTCAGATGTTTTCCGTGCGGCTGTCGCGGGAAGGTGAAGCGCACGCGCTCGGTCTTCTCGTCCTCGTGATAGACGACGAGGTCGTTGCCCTCGGACTGGCATGGAAAGTAACCGTAGACTGCGCGCGGCACGAGCAAGCCCTCGCGCTTGGAGCGCTCCTTCAGCTCTTCGTAAGCCGGGCGAACATCTTCCGCGACCAGGCGCTGGTATTCTTCATTACTTCTCTTCCCCTGCTTGAACTGCCACTGCCCCTTGAAGAGCGCCGTCTCGTTGACGAAGGCGAAGACCTCATCGAGCGAGATGTCTTCCACCACTCGCGAGCCGTAAAAGGGCGCGCTCGGAATCTCCACGTCCTCGCGCACCTTCGAGCGCGTCGTGTGGGTAGTGTCGCCGGAAGCTTTGACGACGGCACGCGGGCGCGATTGCTTCCTTATGCCTAGCTTCGCGTCTTCGCCAACGAGGTCTTCCGCGTCATCCTGAATAGCATGGCTTACATCAGCGACAGCGGCTTTGGCCTTAGAGCCGTTCTCAGCGACAGCCGTGCCCGTCAGCGCGTCCATCGTGTGAAGTCCGTCGAAGGCGTCCTTGGCGTAGTAGAGCCGGCCGTTGTAGAGAGACTTCAAATCGTCTTCGACGTAGCGGCGCGTGAGTGCCGCGCCTCCCAGCACGACCGGCACGCCTATGCCTCGCTCGTTCATCAGCTCAAGATTGTCGCGCATGATGAGCGTGGATTTCACCAGCAGGCCGCTCATGCCTATGGCGTCCGCCTCGTGCTCTTCTGAGGCGCGAAGGATTTCTTCAATCGGCTGCTTGATGCCCAGGTTCACAACCTTGTAGCCGTTGTTGGTCAGGATGATGTCCACGAGGTTCTTGCCTATGTCGTGAACGTCGCCCTTGACCGTGGCCAGCACCATCGTCCCCTTCGCAGTCGCGCCGCCCTTCTTCTCCATGAAGGGCTCAAGGAAGCGCACGGCCGTCTTCATGGCCTCGGCTGATTGAAGCACGAAGGGCAGCTGCATCTGGCCGCTCCCGAAGAGGTCGCCGACCACCTTCATGCCGTCCAGCAGGATGTTGTTGATGATGTCGAGCGCCGGGTATCTTTCAAGCGCCACCTTCAACTGGTCTTCAAGACCAATCTTTTCGCCGTCTATGATGTGGCGCTTCAGTCGCTCTTCCACGGGCAGGTCACTGAAATCCTTCTGCACCTTCTTGGTCGTCACGCCCTCGAAGAGTTTTGTGAACTCCGCCAGCGGGTCGTAGACGCAAACGTCGCCGTCGAATTTTCGGCGGTCATAAATCAGGTCGCGCGCGACCTCCACCTCTCGCTCGTTGAAGCGATTAAGCGGCATAATCTTGCTGGCGTTGACGATGGCCGCGTCAAGACCTGCCTCGCGCGCCTCGTGCAAGAAGATGGAGTTCAGGCAGACGCGCGACGCAGGGTTCAGGCCGAAGGAGATGTTAGAGACGCCGAGGATGGTGAAGCATCCGGGCAGCTCGGTCTTGATGCGGCAAATGGCGTCTATGGTTTCGGCGGCGTTGCGGCGGTCTTCTTCAATGCCGGTGGAGATTGGCAGTGCCAACGGATCAAAGAAGATGTCGTGCGCGGCGATGCCATATTTCTGTGTCGCTTGTTCGTAGGCTCGCTTAGCAATCTCGAACTTCCCGCTGGCCTGGCGCGCCATTCCCTCTTCGTCTATGGTTCCTATGACGACGCCCGCGCCGAACTTTCGGGCAAGCTCAAGCACTTTGGCAAAGCGCGGCTCGCCGTCCTCGTAGTTCGTGGAGTTCAGAATGCACTTGCCCCCGGCATGCTCAAGCCCCGCCTCCATCTTCTGCCATTCGGTGGAATCGAACATGAGCGGAATCTTGATGTTCGTGGCAAGCCTTGAGGCAAGCTCGTGCATGTCCTTTTCGCCGTCGCGGCCAACGTAGTCCACGTTCACGTCCAGGACGTGCGCGCCTTCTCGCTCCTGCTCTCGCGCGAGACTGACCAGGCCGTCCCAGTCCTCTGCATTCAGCAGGTCTCTCATCTTCTTTGAGCCGGAAGCGTTGACGCGCTCGCCGACTATGAGAAAAGAGGTGTCCTGAACGTAGGGCTGCTGCATGTATATGGAGGAGCAGGAAGGCGTGAGCTTCGCGTCCCGCGCCTTAGGCGTGATACGGCTCATGGCTTCGACGACAGCCTTCAGGTGCGCGGGCCTTGTGCCGCAGCAGCCGCCGACTACGTTGACGCCGAAGTCTCTGGCGAAATGGACTATCTGCTCTGTGAAGGTTTCAGGAGTCTCGCCGTAGTACTGCTCGCCGTCTCTGACCTCGGGCAGGCCCGCGTTTGGAAGCACGGAGACGGGTAGAGGCGCGTTCTCGCACAGGTACTTGATGCTCTCGGTCATGTGCTTGGGGCCTGTGCCGCAGTTCATGCCTATGATGTCAATCGGGAAGGGCTCAAGGGCTGTGAGCGCCGCATTTATCTCAGTGCCGTTAAGCATCGTGCCGAAGACTTCAATCGTCACCTGCGCTATGACGGGCACGCGCGCTCTTCTCTCTTCGAACTGCTCGAAGATGGCGGCCAGCGCGCCCTTCGTCTGCAACAAGTCCTGGCAGGTCTCCACAATCAGCAGGTCTGCGCCTCCGTCCAGCAGCCCTCGCACCTGCTCGCGGTAAGCCGTCTTCAACTCGCGGAAGGTGATGTGCCCGAGCGTGGGCAGCTTCGTCCCCGGCCCCATGGAGCCAGCGACCCAGCGCGGCTTCCCTTTGGTCGAGTAGTCCGCTGCCACGCGCTTCGCCAGCTGCGTCGCCTTCAGGTTCAGCTCGTAAGCCATCTCGGCTATGCCGTACTCCGCGAGCACGACGGGCGTGCCGCCGAAGGTGTTGGTCTCAATCACGTCGCAGCCCACGTCCAGAAACCCCGTGTGAACCGTCTCTATCGCGGAAGGCTTGGTGACTATGAGGTATTCCGGACAGCCTTCGAACTGCGGCCCGCCGTAGTCTTCCAGCGAAAGATTCTGCACCTGAAGGTTCGTGCCCATCGCGCCGTCGAACACGACTATGCGCTCCTTTAGCGCCTTAAGAAAATCGCTCATCTTCCCTTTCCCTTTCCCGGCTTCGCCTAATCCCGGCCTTGCATACGTAAAGCCCCGCGCTCTTAACAACGCGGGGCTTCCCAATCAGAACTGGATTCGATTGTCTTTACGGGAAAGACTCGCCGAGCTGTTTAGCGGATTATTTTTCGTGGCCGCAAGTCGCCTTAACTCACCACGTTTGTCCAAGCCACGTATTGAAACACCCGGCGCACGGCTATGTCAAGTAGGCTATTTCATGGTCTGACTGGTAGAGCCGCGTCGTTCTTATCAGGGTAGAGGGCGAGATGCCAATCATCTGCCGGAAGGTGCGGCTTAGATGTGCGGCGTCTGAAAAGCCCGCGTCAACGGCCACGCGTGTCAGGGGCATGCGGCTCGCCATCAGCATCAGCGCGGCGCGCGTTCTAGACCAGAGCATGTAGCGGCTGATGGGGATGCCAATCTGCTCCTTGAAGAGATGCTCAAGGCGGCTGTGAGAAAGCGCAACTTCGTCGGCTATCTCCGCTAGGCGGACGCGGTTGCCGATGCTAGAGTCCAGATGCTCAAGCACGCGCGTTACGCGACCGTCAAGGGCCACGCCCGTGTGGTCAGGCGTCAGGTTATTGAAGAGATAGTTGCTGACTTCGCCTGCCTCTTCGACGCTGCAACCCTGCTCAAGGTACAGGCGCAGGCGCGGCAGGATGGCTGCCAGAACTTTTGGCGGAGGCACGAAAAACTCCGTGCCCGCAAAGTAGCGCGAGACCCTTCGACCTTCCATAGTCTCAGGCACCAGATAGAACGCGGCGCACATCATGCCACGGCTGATTATCCTGTGCGGTCTGTCCGGCGCTATGACCACAGCCTTACAGGAGCGGAAGACACGGCCGCGCATGAGCTGTAAGTCGAAGTCGCCGTAAAGCGAGATATAGATTTTGTAATTATGGAGCGCGTGGACGCTCGTCTTCATATCCGGGCCGAGGTAGAGCGCGCCGGCGCTGGTGATGAAACCCTGGCTGTCATCCCTGCGCCGGGGCTCGGCTGATATGTGCTGTGGCAACCAAAGACTGCGCATCGTAGTCATCTCTCAAGGTGATGAGCGACCCTGATAAAGTCTAGCACCTCTTAAAAGCCTATTTCTTGAATGAATCTGCTGTAAGAATTGAGGCCGCGCCTTCAAGCGCATCTCCAATTACGCTGCCAGCCGACGGCAGGTTTCAGATTTGACGGGCCGCTTTTTCAAACAATTGGATTTATCCACGGTTTCTTATCTGTAAAAAAGCAGAATCGTTCAAGCAATTGTTATGGGTCAAATGTAATATCCACCTCGCCTGATAAAGCTCTTTCAGTAAAGGAGAGGAAGATTCATGAAACGGTCAGACATCATTCGAGCCTGGAAGGACACGGATTACAGGGCGACTTTAACGGACGAAGAGCTAGCCGCGATTCCCGAGCATCCTTCGGGAATCGTAGAGCTGCCGGACAACGAGC
>DATELK010000189.1:0-28977 GCA_035276685.1 Pyrinomonadaceae bacterium
AGAAAGACCGCTCGCTTGAGCGCCGTTTTCAGGCCGTGAAAGTCCCGCCGCCTTCGGAGGCCGAGGCCGTGCAGATTCTGGACGGCGTGCGCGAGCGCTACGAGTCCTTCCATCAGGTTCGTTACACGGACGACGCCATTACCGCAGCCGTCTACCAGTCGAATCGCTACATCCCAGACCGCTTCCTGCCGGACAAGGCCATCGACGTGATTGACGAAGCGGGCGCTCGCGTCAAGCTGCGTGTGCGCCGCGAGCAGGGCAATCTGGACTGGAATCCGGGCGTGGAATTGCCGGGCACGACCTACAGCATGGACTCAAGCCTAGGCGTGCGTTTCGCGGACGCTTCAGATGACGCGCTCGTCTCTGCGGAAGTCACGCGCGACGACATAGAGGAAGTCATAGCGCGATGGACAGGCATCCCCGTCATGTCGCTCAAGGAGGAGGAGACGCAGAAACTGCTTCGCATAGAGACCTCTCTGCACGAGCGAGTGGTCTCGCAGCGGCCCGCGATTTCGGCCCTCGCCCGTGCCATACGCCGCTCTCGCGCAGGGCTCAAGAACCCGCAGCGACCCGTCGGCTCATTCCTTTTCCTTGGCCCCACGGGTGTCGGAAAAACCGAAGTCGCGCGCTCTCTGGCAGAGTTTCTCTTCGGCTCAGAGCGTTCCATGATTCGCTTCGACATGTCCGAATTTATGGAAAAGCATTCGGTCTCGAAGCTCATCGGAAGCCCTCCGGGCTACGTCGGTCACGAGGAAGGCGGACAGCTTACGGAGAGAATCAAGCGCTCGCCCTACTCCGTCCTGCTCTTTGACGAGATAGAGAAGGCCCACCCGGACATCTTCAACGTCCTGTTGCAGGTCTTCGAGGACGGCATCCTGACGGACGCGCTCGGGAATACCGTTGATTTCAAGAACACCATCATCATCATGACCTCCAACATAGGGGCGCGCTTCATACAGAAGAAGGGCACTCTGGGCTTTCAGGCCACCGTGGACGCCTCGCGCGAGAAGATGGAAGAGATGGTCATGTCGGCCGTGCGCCAGACCTTTAACCCGGAATTCATCAACCGTCTGGACGAGATAATCATCTTCGACCAGCTTCTGGACGAAGACCTGCTGGAAGTCGTGCAGCTACAGATAGAGCAGATGAACAAGACCCTGACGAGCCGAGGCCTTGAGATTCGCCTGACGGATGAGGCCAAGCAGTGGGTCGTTCGCAAGACCTGCTCCGACCGCTCCTACGGGGCAAGGCCGCTGAGGCGTGCGCTGCAAAAGTACGTCGAAGACCCGCTCTCGGAGGCTCTGATTCAGGGCCATCTGGCTGAGATAACTACGGTTGAGGTCTTTCTTGAGGGCGACGAGCTGAATTACCGCCCGGCCGGAGTCGAGGACGCATCGGACGCGCTTTTGATTCACTGATTGCCAACCAAAACCGCAACTCACAGGTCTCAAGTCTAGAGTCCCAAGTTAAAAGCAGAAATTTGTCTTTGACTTGGGACTTTGGACTTGGATTTCCTGGACTTGTGGTTTGGCTTTTGCCCCCTGTTGCCTGTATAATTCGCAACTTTGCTGGACTCGTGACAAATCTGGCAACGGGTGTCACATGACCCGGAATCTAAAAATGCGTCCGTGTCGAGTCCACCAGTTTTTATAGAGGCGCTGTCTCCGCCCGACTTCTTCCCGAAAAAAGAAGCGCGACCGGATGCACGCCATTTCATTCTTAATCCGAGATAACCGAATTCTTTCTCTGACGAACCGCTCCCTGAAGTCTGACAAGGAACCTCTAAGGGAATTAGCGCTTATGCACATTATGCGTGCTTTCCGGCTCATCTTTTTGAGCGCAGCCATCTTAATCCTCCCCTCCGGAATAAATCATGTTGCTCTGGCGCAGGACGCGCCCGCCTCGGCGCAGCAGCAGCGCGTAGTGGAAGCCGTGGACGTGCGCGGCAACCGCCGCAACCGTGACGAAGACCTTCTCTATTACGTACAGACCCGACAGGGCGACGTTTTCAACCCCGAGCAGGCGGCGCGCGACCTGCAAGCCCTTCTGGCGCTCAACTTCTTCGACAAGGTGAACGCCAGCGTGACTACCGAAGAGGGCACGCGGGGCGGCGTCATAGTCGTTTTCAACGTCGTAGAGCTGCCCATCATCCGAGACATACAGTTTGAAGGCTTAAAGAGCGTTCAGGAATCGGACGTGCTGAAGACCTTCCGCGAGCGGCGCGTCGGATTCTCTAAAGAGGCCATCTTCGACCCGGCCAAGCAGAACAACGCCGTGCGCGTTCTAAAAGAGCTGCTCTCGTCCAAGGGACACCCGAACGCGACCGTCGAGGTAAGGACGGACGAAATCTCGCAAACCTCCGTCGGCGTCACCTTCGTCATTCGCGAGGGCGACCGCGTGCGCGTGGCCGAAGTGGATTTCGTTGGCAATCAGGTCTTCAAGGACGGAGCCCTTCGCAGCCAGATGAGGTACGTCACGGAGACAGGCCTGGTCGCACGCTTCAAATCAACGGACATTCTGGACAGAGAGAAGCTGGACGTTGACCTTCGTCTGGTTCAGCAGTACATGGCCTCTAAGGGCTACCTTCAGGCGAGGACGGGCGAGCCTTCGGTTGAGGGACTTGGCCGCCGCCGAACGGGCTTCTTCATCCCGCTCCCGCTCATCTCTTCAGTCGACGAGACGCTTCGCATCACCGTCCCTGTCACGGAAGGCAAGCTCTTCCGCATAGGCGAGATTAAGATTGAGGGCAACTCAATCTTCTCTGAGCAGGTCATACGCGCAATCATCGGGCTCAAGCCGGGGGACGTGGCCGACGGGCGCAGAATCGGCAAGGCGCTCTACGAAGATTTGAGAAAAGCCTACGGCACGCAAGGCTTCATACAGTACGACGCCAGCCCGCAGCCGACCTTCAAGGACAGCCCGTCGAACCCGAGCGAGGGCGTGGTGGATTTCGTCGTCACGATTGAAGAGGGCAAGCAGTTCACTTTGCGCCGCCTGGAGTTCCTCGGCAACACCTTCACGCGCGACGTGGTGCTGCGCCGCGAGGTGCTGATTAACGAAGGCGACATCTACAACCAGTCGCTCTTCGAGTACTCCATACTGCGCCTGAACCAGCTCGGCTTCTTCGAGCCTGTGGACGAAAAGCGCGACGCGGATTTCCGCACCAACGAGGAAGAGGGCCTTGTAGACATCAACGTCAAGGTGCAGGAGCGCGGCCGCCAGCAGATTTCCTTCAACGGCGGAATCAGCGGAATCGGCGGCTCCTTCTTCGGTCTTGAGTACTCGACAAATAACCTGCTGGGTCGCGGCGAAAGCCTCTCGTTCCAGCTGGCCTACGGCAACCGCCAGCAGTCGTTCCAGTTCTCTTTCACGGAGCCCTATTTCCGCAACCGTCCGATTACGGTCGGATTCTCTGTCTTCACCTACAAGCAGAAGTTCTTCGGTGAAGGCACATTCCTTTCGTCCAACATAGACGCCCTGACGGGACTCCTGGGCAACACCGTAGACTTCCTCAACGTGAACGAAGAGAACCTGTTCACCAGAAAGTCTTACGGCGCATCGTTCTTTGCGACGGCCCCGCTCTCGGAGTTCTACCGCAAGCGAAGGTTCACGCAGTTCTCCCGCATAGGCTTGTCCTATCAGATTGCGATGTCGAGCGTGGAAGACCCGCCCGTCAACCAGCAGAACAACCCGAACACCTTCATCCCCGTCATCTACGCGCAGCCGAACATCATGACGAGCCGCGTCATACCGACCTTCGTCTACGACACGCGCAACTACTCTAAGGAGTCGGGACAAGACCCCGTTGAGGGTAAGCGCATCTCTGCTTCGCTGGATTTCGCGGGCCTCGGCGGCGACGTTCGCACCTACAAGCCTTCAATCGAGTACATACAGTTCATGAAGGTAAGGCGCAAGCGCTCTGACAACCCGGAGGTCTTCGGCTTCCGCATACTGGCATCGACGGTCGGCAGCTTTGCCACGACCTCGAAAATCAGGAACTCCAACTCGCTCGCCTTCATCAACGGCGTGCCGATTTTCGAGCGCTTCTTCCTTGGCGACGAGTTCACGATTCGCGGATACAACGTGCGCTCCATCAGCCCGATTTCGCCGGTCGATACCTTCGTCACCTCGCGCAACGTGGTGCTGGCTTCGAACGCCACGGGCAACCCTGTGACGGTCGAGGGGTTTCCGGCGGGCCTCGCCAACGTCGGCCTCTTTACCGGCCCAGAGGGCTCAAACGTGGTGCAGATTTCGCGCACCTTCACGAGCGTGGGAGGCGACACTCAGTTGCTGGGCAACTTCGAGTATCGCATCCCGATCATAGGGCCTGTCAGCATGGCCGCCTTCGCCGACATAGGCACGACCTTTAACCTGCGAGGCGGCGGCAATCAGGTCATCAACAGCCAGTTTCTACAAGACCAGCTGATTCTCTCGACCGTAGGGGCGGGCGTGAACCTTAGCTCGCTGGCGGCCACAGTGAATCCTAACCTGGCCTTTTTCACAGACCCTTCGACCTTCCTGGTGGGACTCGTGGCGAGGGACAATCGACTGGCCGGGCGCGAGGAGTTCGCCAACGCCCTGCGCGTAGGGCCGCTTGACCCGCTGACGGGTCTGCCCTTCGGCTTCCAGTCGGTCTTCGTGCGCGGCGAGGCGCAGACCAACACGGTCGTGCGTGTCGGAGAGGCCGCTTTCGCCAAGTTCGGAGACTATCGTTCAACCGTGGGCGTGGAGTTCCGCGCTCAGGTTCCGGTTATCAACGTGCCGTTTCGCCTGATATTCTTCTACAATCCGAACGCGCGACGCGGCCAGGTTAGCGAGTTGCCCGGCATTGTTTTTGACGAGCAGCGCAAAGGCGTTCGCTTCAGCGTGGGGCGGACTTTTTAACCCGAATTTACTTGACCAACGGGCGACGTATACAGCCTGGATGACATCTAAGCTGGCGTCACCACAAACTGTAAGGAGCATTAGCAAGAAAGTTATGAGAATACTTCGTTTAGCCGCCGCAAGCCTCTTCCTGGCAGCCGCTTTTGTGCTGCCCGCCTACGGACAGGGCGCGAGCAGGCCCGCAAGCCCCACTACGACGCCGCAGACCGGCGGCACCGGTGCCATCGGTGAAGGCAAAATCGCCGTCATTGACACAGGCGTGTTCTTTGACCAGAAGCAGGGCATCGCACGCTTCAACGCTCTTCTGACCACCTTGAACCGTGAGTTCCAGCCACGCCAGACCGAGCTTGACGGCATGCGTACCCGCATCACCCAACTGACCGACGAGATTCAGAAGCAGCAGGGCGCGGGCGTCGTTGACCCGAAGGCGCTTCAGGCCAAGGCAGACCAGCTTGACCAGTTGAAGAAGGACTACCAGCGCAAGGGCGAGGATGCCACGGCTCTTTACAACAAGCGCCGCCAGGAAATCTTCGGCCCGCTTCAGGACGACATAGGCAAGCAGATTGAAGCCTTCGCTCGTCAGCGCGGCATCACCATCATCATCGATGCAGCGCAGGTGCCCGTCCTCTATGCCGCCGACAGCATAGACATCACGCGCGCCTTTATACAGGAATACAACAGCAAGAATCCCGCGACCGCTTCGACAGCCGCCCCGGGCCGTTAAAGCTGGTTTCAGAACAGATTGCTGTTCATAGCCCAAGCTCTGTGCGGAAGCGCCGGTAGAGTTTTCCCCTAAAGCTCTTCCCGTGCGCTTCCGCCTTGGTTTTTTCGTAAAGCCTTACGAGAAGGCCTGAGAGCGTGCCCGTCCCCGTAGCTCTTTCATCTTCGCCCGCCCCACTGAGACCGGAGGGATTTAACGCGTATGGAAACGGTTCTGGACATTCGCGCCATACAGCAGCTTTTGCCGCACCGCTATCCCTTCCTGCTGGTTGACCGCATCACGGAGCTTGTCCCGAAAGAGAGAATCGTAGGCATCAAGCAAGTGACCGCGAACGAGCCCTTCTTTCAGGGCCACTTTCCGGGCGCGCCCGTCATGCCCGGCGTGCTTATCATAGAAGCGCTCGCGCAGTGCGGGGCGCTGCTGGTCTTGCGCGAGATAGAGAACCACGCGGAGAAGCTTCCCTTCTTCAGCGGCATCAAGGAAGCGCGCTTTCGCCGCCCCGTCACGCCCGGCGACACGCTCGTACTGGAAGTCACGGCCCTGCGCGTCGGCACGCGCGTCCAGCGCATGCGCGGCCTCGCCAAAGTTGACGGCGAAGTTGCCGCCGAAGCCGAGATAATGAGCGTCATAGTCGAGCGTGAGGAAAACAGATAGGTGAAGGCAATTCCTGTCACCCACTTTTACTAATGTCAGCAGCGACAACGCAAACCATTCACCCGACGGCAGTCGTCAGCCCGCGTGCTTCTCTGGGTAACGATTGCTTCATAGGCCCCTATACCATCATTGGCGACGACGTGACCTTAGGCGACCGCGTGCGGCTTGATTCGCACGTAGTCGTGGACGGCCACACGCAGATAGGCGACGACACGCACGTCTTCCCCTTCGTCTCCATAGGACTCGCTTCGCAGGACTTGAAGTACAGGGGTGAGCCTTCCGAGACGCGCATCGGTCGCGGCTGCTCCATACGCGAGTTCGTGACCATTCATCGCGGCACTGAAGGCGGCGGGATGCTCACCGAAGTCGGGGACGAGTGCCTGATAATGGCGCAGGCCCACATAGCGCACGACTGCATCATAGGGGACAAGGTCATCATGGCCAACGCGGCCACGCTCGCGGGCCACGTCATAGTCGAATCGGGCGCGAACATAGGCGCTTATTCCGGCGTCCATCAATTCTGCCGCGTGGGCCGCGAGGCTTACGTGGGCGGCTATTCGGTAGTCGTTAAAGACGCGCTGCCCTTCGCTCTTTCAGTAGGCAATCACGCGCGATGCTACGGCCTCAACACCACCGGCATGCGGCGGCGCGGCTACTCGCGCGAGACCATGAACGCGCTTCACCACGCCTTTCATCTACTGCTCTCCTCGCGCCTCAACACCACGCAGGCACTCGCGCGCATACGCGAAGAGATAACCGAATCCACGGAAGTTGACGAGCTCCTTCGCTTCATCGAAACTTCAAAACGCGGAGTCATCAAATAAAGTGCAGAAGGCAGAGTGCAGAGTGATGAATTAAAGAAATAATTCAAGTTGAATAATTCTTTTCATTCATCATTCTGCATTCTGCCTTCTGCATTGCCTTTATTATGCGTTACGGATTAATCGCGGGCAACGGCCGGTTTCCTTTTCTGGTGCTTGAGGGTGCCAGGCGCGCGGGCGCGTCCATGGTGGTGGCCGCGATTAAGGAGGAGACCGACCCGGAGATTGAGCGTGTGGCCGAGCGCGTTGAATGGATAGGCGTGGCTCAACTCGGAAAGCTGATTCGCTTCTTCAAGCGTGAGCGCGTCGAGCAGGCCATCATGGCCGGACAGGTCAAGCACGTTCAGATTTTCAGCGGCGCGCTCCCAGACCTTCGCATGATAAAGACCATCCTGAGACTGCCGCGCCGCAACACGGACGCGCTCATAGGCGCGGTCGCCGCAGAGCTTCAGAGCGAAGGCATAGAGCTGATTGACTCGACCTACTTTCTACAGGAGAGCCTTCCGCAGGCGGGGCAGCTCTCGCGCCGAGCGCCCGACGAGCGAGAGCGCGGCGACATAGAATACGGCCTTGAAATCGCGCGCGAGATAACGCGCCTTGACCTGGGGCAAACGATTGTCGTGCGCTTTCGCGCCTGCGTAGCCGTAGAGGCTATGGAAGGCACGGACGCGACCATACGGCGCGCGGGCGAGCTGGCGCGTGGCAAGCTCACAGTCGTTAAAGTCGCCAAGCCTGACCAGGACATGCGCTTTGACGTGCCAGTCGTGGGCGTCCCCACAATTCAAAACATGATAGAGGCGGGCGCAACCTGTCTCTGCATCACCGCCGGAAAGACCCTGATGTTCGACCGCGAAGAGATGATTCGCCTCGCTGATAAGAACGGCATCGCGGTTGTAGCCTCTCCCGCCATCTGAAACCAGAGACATAAAAAGAGGCGGGCTATTTAACCCGCCTCTCACATGTTTTCCGAGCCTCTCTTTTAACTTACTGAGAGTTGGTCAGGCCTGCCTGCGTCTGGTCTGCCTTAGGGTCGAAGGGCGTTGCTATGTAGCGCTGCGCGACTTTCTGCGCGTTGTCGTAGTTGTCGCCAAGCTGCACGGCCTTCTTGTACTCGCTGACTGCGCGTGCGCGGTCGCCACGAGCGTCGTAGGCGTTGCCCGACTTGATGTGCGCCCAGACGGCTATCCATGCGGGCTTCATGTTGCCGTTCAAGGCCGCCTGAAAATTATCAATCGCAAGGTTCCAGTTGCGCTGCTCAAGGTAGAGCAGGCCCAGATTGTAGTAGACCCACGAGTTCGAGCGGTCGAGTTTAAGCGCGGCTTCGAACTGCTGCTGCGCCTCCGCGTAGCTGCCTTCCCTGAGCTGCTCTATGCCGCGACGCGCGACAATCGCCACCTTCAGGTCGTCCGACATGCGAAGGATTTTGTTGTTCGGGTCAACCAGAACTTCCAGCGGCTGGCCCGAAGATTCGAAGTCGAAATCCTCGCTCTTGTTATCAATGCGAACCGTGGTGGTCTGGTTCTGCGTGTCGCCTTCGCTTCTAAGCATCAGCTCTACGGGGAGCCGCAGGTTGTCGAAGTTCTGGCGGACTGTGCCGCGTGCGCGGAAGCGGCCCGCGCGGGTTCGTATAATCTGGTACTCGACGTTGAACTCGGGAACACCGGTGCCTTCGACCCACTGCGCGAAGAAGTAGCGCATGTTCTCGCCCGCCACCTGGCTGGCCAGCTTCTCGAAGTCGTCAATCGAGGCGTCCTTGCCGCGATACTGTTGCAGGAAGTTGCGAAGAAGCTGACTGAACTTCTCGCGGCCCATAGTTTCGCGCAGCATGCGGAAGACCATAGCGCCCTTGTAGAAGACTATAGATTGATAGGCCGCCGACTGGTCGTCAAGCTGTGAGGGCGCGCGTGCAATCGAGGCCGTCTGCTCAAACGTCAATGCGCGCTCCTGCATCTCGCGCTGCGAGGCGTCTAGCGCGCCGCCCGAAAGCGTAGCCTCACGAAGCGCAAAGGCGCTCCACTCTGCCAACCCTTGCGAGAGCCACGCGTCGTCGAAAGACCTGAGCCCGACGGTCAGCCCCCACCACTGGTAAGCTACTTCCCGCTGAAGACGGTCTTCGGGCACAGGGCGCGTCGGGTCGAACATCTTGGAGGCGAGGAAGACGACGCCGAGGCCGCTGTAGGTGTCAAGGCTGTCGTCGTCAATCTGCGCTATGGCGAGGCGAGTGCCGAACGTAGGGTTGCCGTAATTCTGTGTGTAGGCCTGAAGGGCTGTGCCCATCAGCTCGCCGTAACGGTCTAGACGATTTTCGCTCCCGGGCTTGACGAAGAACTGTAGCTCGTAGCCTCCGAACTTCAGAGTGCGAGTGATGTACTGTCCTGCGGCTATGTTGCCTATGAGCGCGGGCTGCTTGTGCACGAAGCGGAAGCGTGTGTTGCCGCCTTTATCCGCGACGGGCACGACCGGCTCATCGCTTGAGCCCGCGACCAGGATGCCTGTAGGGACGATGATGCTGATGTCCGCCGTGGAGCGGTCGGCGGCGTAATCGTGAAAGGGAAACCAGCGCGCGGCGTACATCAGGTAAGAGCCTTCGTTGCCCACGTAGGCGAGGCGCTTAGTGGCAAGCGGCCCGCCTTCGGGCGAAACCAGCGCGCCTCCCCAGCGAAACAGGAGCGTCACGGGCTGGTTGGCCGGAAGGACTTCACCAAGGTCTATGCGGACACTCGGCCCTAGGTCGCCTACGCCGACGGCGTCCTGCACAAAGTTTGTGAGGGGCTTGCCGTTGCGGCTGATGCTCTCGACCTTGAGCGAGCCGTTAAGCTCGAAGACTACGGAGCGTGTCGGCTCAAGCGGCGTGAAGGTTACTTCGGCGGCTGCTTTCATCGTGTGCTCGGCCGGGAAGAGCTGGGCTTCAATACGATAGTTCGTCACGTCGAAGCGCGTGCGGCCGGTCTGCGGCTGCTGCTGCGCGTTCGCCTGTGCGCCCAGAGTCAATAGCACACACGCCGTGAGCGCGGTGTACAGGAGGCGAAGTCGAATTCTGTTCATAAGATTATCCGTTAAGCTAAGAGAGAAATTTTGCTCTGATTATACACCCTCAAGCCGCCCGATTTCTCTATTTCGGCGTCTCCTCCACAGCTTCGTCGCGGAACCTTCGAGGGGTCTCAAAAGCGAGGAAGCAGAGGATTTTCGTGTGGCTTTCGGACAGACTGCAAGAGAGACCCAGCCTGGAAAGATTTTCTCAATAAACTTCCGGTGTGGTCTCGTGTTTGATGGCAAAACCCGGGCAGTGGTTGGCCGGGAACGGCTCACTCGATGCCGGAAATCGAGGCCAGAAAGGCCTGATGACTTGGCCACGCGCAGCAGACTAGCACGCGCCCGGTCAAATCAGATAGAACGAGTTGGTGCCGTTGTCGAAGCCTACGTTTACTGTGGGCTGGCTGCTGCTAAGGATGATGCTCAGGGCGTTGGCTGAGACCTGCGGGATGACGGTGCCGTTGCTGGCGTAAGACGAGAGAAAGAGCAGTATATTCTCCTCCGGCGTGAGGCTGACCTCCTCGTTGTAGAGCAACGGGAGCGCGCTCAGTGGGGCAAGCACCTGCACTTCGTTGATTGAGGCGCTCTGCGCCAGCCCGAAGCTGAAACTGCCCGTCTCCATCTGGTTGAAGATGTTGTAGGCACCGGGCGGCCCTCCCTCGCTCACGGTGAAATGGCCCTGCTCGAAGATATATAGCTGCCCCGTGCGGGCCTCCGGCTCGGTCAGGGCGGCCATGCCTATGACGGAGCCGTATCGCAGAATAGTGCTGGTGGCGTAGACGTGATAGCCGTCAGCAGGCCACACCACCTGATTCTGCTGTAGCGGCTGGAAGCTGAGCCAGGCGATTGGCAGGTTGAACAAGAGCCCCGTCGTCAGAGACAGGTTCTTAACGAAGGTCACGGATTTATAGGAGTCATAAATCTTCTTCAGCCCTTCATTGTCGATGCTGATTTTGACCTCATACTGCATCTCGCTCGTGGGGCTGACTTCGCGCGGCCCGGTTAGATAAGAGGGCAGACAATCCGGTGCTAATAAGGTAAGGAGCGCCGGATTGTCTGCCCTCTCGCCCGGGCGGTATGACATTAGCCCTTTGACGCGCCGCTCCGGCATTACTGTTGGAGCAGGCCCAGGGCTGACCTACGGCTGGACAGCAGGCGCTGCGCGAAAAGCTCTGCACGCGACGGCTGCCCCTCTACCAGAGCGCCGGGCTGAATCAAGTAGAACGTGTTGGTAGCATCGTTGAAGGCGACGTTAGCCGTCGGCGCGGAGCTGCTCAGGGTCACAGCCAAGGCGTTGCCCGCGACGTTCGTGATAACGGTGCCGTTATTGCTATAGGACGAGAGGAAGATGGAGACAATCTCCTGCGGCGTGAAAGCGCCGGTCTGGTTGTAGAGCACCGGCGCTGCATTCAGAGGAGCGATTGTCTTCACGTTGTTGACCGTGGCCTGCTGTGCCAGACCGAAGTTGAAGCTACCCGTGGGAGTGTTATTGAGCACGTTGAAGGAGGTGCCTGTGCCGGAGCCCCCCGTGAACATCCCTTGCGCGAAGGTATATGTCCACCCGCGCTGAACCGGAGTGTCCGTCTGCGACGTCATAATGATGGTGGCCCCGGATTGCAGCACCGTCGTAGTACCGTAGATGTAATAGTCCACCTGCCACGACACCTGATTCTCTTGCAGCGGCTGGAAGCTAATCCAGGCGATTGGGTTGGTGGTCGCCGGGTTGCTAACAATGCTCTTGACGAGCGTGACCGATTGACCGGCACCGTAAATCTGCTTAAGCCCCTGGCTGTCTATGGAGATATTTATCTCATAGTCCATTTCCGTCTTCTCCTTTCGTTAGTGGCCTTCGTTTGAGTACAGACGGCGGGCAATCCACGGCGCGAGGTAAGAGGCGCGCCGTTCCCTGTCAAAGGATGCCGTCAGCACAAGGCCGGGTTAATGGCAGACTGGAGTCTTATGCTTCAGTTTTAGCCCTTCCGTGTACGTTTCCCTGCTTATTTCTCTTTAAAATCGCTGGTCGTCCCGGCGTGGACACACTTCCATCCGGGGAACTCGTATCTTTTCCCCTGATACACGCCGTTGAGGTTGTAGAAGGCACCCACTTTCGGCAGGTCATTGGCGGAGAAAGCGCCGCACGAGAAAGTTTTGGTGCTCTCGGTGTAGGTGCCCGTGCCTTTACTGAGACTGCCGTAGGGTTCGCTGATGGGGTGACAGTACACGTCAGTATATTGTCCCTCCGGATACCCGTTTGCCATAGCCGTGTTACTCCTTTACAGAGATGGTTCAGGTTAACGTCAAGGCGCGATGGAGCGGTTAGAGCTGAGTATCGCGCGTGAAGTTTTGTTCGAGCGTCTTCGAGTTTGCTCCGGGTTGGCGTCAGTGTCGGTCTAATATTGGACAGGGGATGATTTTTTTCGCGCCCCGCGCTCAACGGCTGTCCGGGTATTACATAATTGAAGAGAGATAATGCATGAGGTCTGCCTCTTTAATGGTAATCAGCCGGTTCATATTCAAATTAACCAGGCCCAGGCGGCGAAACTTGCTAATAAACTCGGTCACGCGCGGTCGGGTAGTCCCAATCATTTGAGAGAGCTCTTCCTGAGAGATTCTGCAATTAATGATGGTTCCGGAGGAATGTTTTTTCCCGAGGCGCGAGCCGAGCCTCAGAAGAAGCTTGCCGAGCCTGAACTCGCTGCTCATCGTCACCATGTCTGTGATAAATAGCTGCTGCTCCAGAATCCGCTTATTCAGTCGCTTTATCAGGCCATACAATTCCGCGCTGCTCAGTGATGCAATGAATTGTTGACAGCTCACCCGCCTGAGAATCGTGTCGTCCATGGCAATCGCCGTCTCAAGGCGGAAGCCCAGGTCTGCCAGGCAGGACTCACCGAAAAAATCGCCGCTCGAATAAATATCTAAAAGGCATTCTTTGCCCTCTATGGAATCTACTACCAGCTTGATGTGGCCGTGCTGGATACAGTAAATCATGCGGTCTTCATCGCCGCACGTGTAGACATTACCCTGCCTGGGCACCCGCAGGATTTGATTGGATAATCCGAATGCAGAGTTAAACAGACTCCTTCTCAGGACATCTACGTCTTGATCAGACGCCAGCCGTATAGTTTGAGAGAGGAGACATTTTTCTTCATCCGGTTCCATGTATGGTTCCTCCCGGATATAAATTGCCGGTCTGCCGTTAGTGAGTGCCCCTGGCTAAATCCGTGGCCTGAATCGCTGGAAAGGCAGGAGTATATACACTTTGAAAGAAGAGTCGGTTCAATTTTGGACAAAAGAAGGCCGCGCCCTCGCGCAGCCTTCCTGAAAACCATTCAACTGTTAACCTGTTTCTTAAGCTTTACTTGACTATGACCGTCACGTCCTTCGAGCCGCAGGGAGTGGTAAAGGTCACTATGTACCTGCCGGTTCGCTTGCTGATGGAGGTGATGATGAAGGGGAAGCTTCCCGCTTCCCTGAGCGTCTGGGCGAAGACCGTGATGTCCGGCCAGTCGCGCGTGGTCGGCGTCACCTTGTCAGCGCCTGTCAGATTGACGGTGATGACGCCCGTCCCCCCGTTGTTCTTGATGGTGATGGTGTCTACCTCAATCGAGAGCGAGCATTCCACGGGCTCCTTCTGCTTTCTCCCACCGGTTCTGGATGAAGAAGAGGCTGCTGATGCGGTGGTGCGCTCGCGCGTGGCCGAAGCGGCAGGCGTGGCGGCAGGCTGCGCGGCCTGTGACGAGGGCTCCGCGGAAGCCTGTGCCGTCTCGCTCGTGGCCTGAGGCTGGCTCGTGCCGGTTGCCGCCTGCGCGGGCTGCGGGCTGGCGGTCTGCACTGGCGCATCGTTCTTCTCGGCAGCCGAATCATTCTTGGCCGTCTCGGTCGCGGCTTCCGTCGCAGGCGGCTGGCTCGCGCTAGTCTGCTGCGCGCTCGCTTGTGTCGTGGGCGAAGAGACGGCGGGCGCTGTTGTCGCAGCGCTTCCGAGCTTCGCGTCGAGTCCCGCGAGCGAGCCGTTGAGCTTGCGATAGAGTCTTTCAATGATGGCGCGTCGGCCCTCGTCCGGCGCGTTCCTGTCGTAGCTCAGCAAGTAGCTATCAAGCGCCTCCTGCTCGTTGCCGCTGGCTTCGAGCGCCGCGCCCAGATGCCAGAGCGCCGTGCGACGCCAGCCAGTGTTCTCAGGCAAGAGCGCCGTGGCCTTGCGAAGTCGCTCGACCGCCTCGGCCGCCTTGTCCTGATTGTAGAGCGTCCAACCGGCTATCTCTTCAATGCGACCGCGCATGATGTTGGCTCGCATGCTTCGCTCGATTTCGGGAACGGGAGGCTCCGTGCCATTTGTGATGGCCTGCAAGCGCGCGGCGTAAAGCTCGTCGGCCATGACCGCCACACTCGCGACGGGCACGTCCACAGCCGCATCAAGACCGCTCACGGCGGCTTCCGCGAAGTCCAGCACGGCGCGCGACGTTACGCCTGCACGAAGCAGCCGCTCGGCCACGTAAAGCTGGCGGAAGGCGCGCATAGCATCTTCGCCTGCGGCGAACTCACGCGCCGCCGCCAGTGCTTCGCTCTCGCGGACGGTGTCGCGCTTTCCTGTCTCGCCCATGGCTAGATTAAAGGCCAGCAGCGCGCGCAGCCGTCGCGCGTTCGCTTCCGTGTCGGCTGCCGTAGCCTGAAAGATGCTGGCACGTCTTTCGGGCGCGAGAAGCTCTATAAAGCTCTCCGCACGTGCCTGTTTACGTCCCGCAAGCTGAGTCTCAAGTTGCCCGCCGCGCAGACTGAACGAGCGTTGAAGCTCTGCCGCTGCCTCCGTGTAGAGACCCGTGGCAACGAGCGCGTTCGCCACCTCGTAATCGAGCGTGGGGAATCTTCCGTAGCGACGAGCGAAGCGAAGCGCCTGCTCGGCAGCGATGGGCCGCCTGTCGGCTATGAGCGCGCGTGCCAGCGCAACCTGCGCCCAGACGTATCGCGGCTCGACTTCAACAGCCCTTTGCGCCAGCTCAAGCGCGCGTCCCTGCTCGCCGCGTGCCGCGTACCAGTAGGCAGCGCCCGTCAGCAGCTGAAGGTTGCGCGGCTCTTCCTGTAGCGCCGACTCCATCTCTCGCTCCGCGTCATCCTTCTTTCCCGAATCAAGAAGCGAGAGAATCACACCCGTGCGCGCCAGCTTGTCCGAAGGGTTTGCGACGAGCAGCTCTCTGTAGAGCTTGAGCGCCTCGTCGTTGCGGCCCTGCGCGCGGCGCAAGTCTGCGAGGCTCCTGCGCGCAGTCTGCATCTTCGGGTCAATCTCAAGCGCGCGAGCATACTCCGTCGCGGCTTCCTCTATCTGTAGAGAGATGTGGCGCGCGAGCCCGAGCGCCTGATGAGCCACAGCCATGTCGGGCGCGAGCTTCACGGCAAGCTCGCTGACGCGCGCGGCCTCCGGCCCGTCCTCTATGCTCGTGTAAAAGTTCGTGAGCATCAAGAGGCGCTTGGCATCGCCTTTGACCTTGTCTTCTATGAGGCGCGCGATTTCAACTGCCCCCGCGCGCTGGCCCAGCAGGAAGAGGTTAAAGGGAATCCTTGAGATGACTTCGGCGTAGAGCTTGTCCGTCATGGCGTCGGGCGCGTCCGCGACCGCCAGCCGAAACTGCTCAAGCCCGCCGGGAGTATCGCCCCCGCGCAGCTTCTCGTCTCCCCACGCGGCACGCGCGCTCACAATCAACTCCTGCGCCCTCAGCTTCAAAGACGAGCTCGGGTGCGCCGTTATGAAAGCCTTGAGCTTCTCTATGCGCTCGGCCGGAACGTACTGAAGCGCCGCGTTAATCTCGGCGCGCTCGGCTTCGTCACCGCCCTGCTGCTCCTGCGCCGCCGCAGGAAGAGCCGCGAGCAGAAAAAGTAGAAGGAAGATAAAAGGGCTGCTTTTTCGATTTTTCATCATCATAAATTGAAGCTCTCAAAATAAAGGTCAGAACCGCCTGCGGTAGCGGGCGGGTTATATCTACACTAGAGTCATCCTTAAGTACTACGCGCCCGCTACCGCAGGCGGTTCTGACCTGCTCCGATGCTACTTGCCGCCTGCTCCATTCTGTATGATGCAGTCTGTCAGGACTCTGCCGACAGAGTTGCTCGGCGTTTGCAGGCGCAGGACTGCCGCGAGCGTCGGCGCTATGTCGCTCGGCGCAGCCGCTTCCAGATAGCGGCCCGCGCGAAAGCTCGTGCCCATCAGAATAAGCGGGACGTGCGTGTCGTAAGCGTAGGGCGAGCCGTGCGTGACAGGGACGGCCGTCTCGAAGTATCGGAACGGTTGATAGACGACTATCACGTCGCCGCTCCGCTCAGGATAGAAGCCGTGCATCACGCGGCGCGAGAGCGCGTCGCCGGGCGAGATGGAGCGGCGCATCAACTGTGTGCGCGTAAAGTACCTGAACATGCCGGGCACGGTCAGGCTGCCTTCTCCCGCGACGCGCTCTATCTCTTCCGGGTCAATGCCGTCTCGCTTAAGGAGCGCGCGGTTGAAGTAGACGTTGCCGTTATAGAAAGCCTGTATGTAATTGCTCGTGGGGTCCGGCTGCTGATTCTTAGGGTTGTAACGCGCGCTGATGGCGCTCTTCATGGCGCTCAGGACTTCCGCGCTGGTGATGCGCCTGCCGGGCAGACCCTTTGCCAGAGACTCTTCCGGGCTCTGGCCTACGCCGTGGTCGGAGGTGAAGACGACGAGCGTGTTGCGAAGACCCACGCGCGCATCGACGAACTTCAGAAGCTCTTCAATCTGCCTGTCCACGCGCAGCGTCGCGTCCATGACTTCGTGGCTGTACGGCCCGTAGCGGTGGCCTATGTAATCGTTGGCGGAAAAGCTCACGGTCAGAACGTCCGTGTCCGCGTCTTCACCGAGCTGCTCGTTGGTGATAGCAAGCTTCGTGAAGGAGAGAAGAATGTCGTTCGTAAACGGAGAGTAATCGAGCGCGGTGTAGAACTGCGTGCCCGGCGCGGTCGCGCCTCCGGTGATGACGTGCGGGAACTTGTTCGTCTCGCCGGGCGCGACGCCTATGTCCTCCCATGCGGGAGCGTCCGAGCCCACGCGCCGCACGTATTCGCCCTCGGGCAGCAGGCGCTCCCACCGAGCGCCGAAAAATTTGTCGGCCGGTCTGGTCTCATTAAAGGCAGTCACCCACTGAGGCATTTGCTTCAAGTAGTAGCTGGACGTGACCATGCGCCCGCTAGTCGTGCTGAACCAGTAGGCCGCGTTGGCGTGTCGTCCAGCGGGCAGTATGGCCGAGCGGTCTTTGATGGAGATGCCAATCACTTTAGAGCGCTCGTTCGTAGCCATGCGAAGCTCGTCACCTATGGTCGAAGCCATGAGGCGGTGCGGGCTCGATGCCTTCTCTTCCGGCAAGCCGCCGAGCAGACGCGACTGCTCATCTTCAACGCTCGTGATGTTGCGTCCCTTTTCAAGGTCTGGCCAGTCGTTGGCTATGATGCCCGTCTCTGAGGGCCACGCGCCTGTCATCATGGTGGCGTGGCCGGGCGCTGTGTAGGTGGGCGTGTGGTCGTAGTTGGCCCCCGTCCAGAACGCGCCTTCCTGCATCAGCCGACGCAGGCCTCCGGGGACGAAGAGGTCATCGAAGCGCTCAAGGTAATCGTAACGAAACTGGTCTACGGCTATCAGCAGCACGAGTTTGGGACGAGTGAAGCCCTGCTGAGCGGCCTGTGCGCTGGCCGCACGCGCGGTGTTGGCAGAAGTTGCATCCGTGCGTGATTGCCTTCTCTGCGCGTCCGGCCCTGCCAGTGAGACGATGAGTAGCAGCAGCGTCAGGGCAACGGCAGTCGTGTGGCGCAAGAGGCGGTACTGTCTCATCTTGATTTCATCCTGAGCGACGGGCTTCGATTAAACGTCATGAGCTGCTTAAGACTACGGGCACGGATGCGGTTCAAGTCGGAGGCTTTCAGCCAGTGCCTCTGCTTAACCACTGGCGGAGCAGCATGATAACATCTCTGAATCTTATGAGCGAGTTTGACGAAGAATGGGCGCGCATTCTGGCCGAGGCGGAGCAGAGGGCGCGTGCGCGCGGGCGCGGAGACGTGGCAGAGTATCTCACGCTCAGGCAGACGAACGACTTTGCGCGCACGATTGGCTCCGACTGGCTCTTCTCCACCTTCATAGAGCACGCGGGCCGTGCCAATCGCGGCGGCGCGAGCATTCGCATAGAGCGGCATGACGCACACCGCTTTCAGTTGGGCAACTCCACTATGGTGGGGACGCTCTTGAAGTTTGGGTTAGGCGTGCGCTCCCTCATGGTTGAAGCAGGCTGGCCTCGCGCCCCGCGTGACGGCATAGTTCGCGGCGGAGGGCTGGCCTCTGCGCGCATACGACACTTCGGCCAGCCGAAGGCGGACGAAGAGCTGCTGCTCGTCTACGTGGAGCAGAACCGCCCGCGCTGGCTCGTACTGGAAAAGAACGGCTCACGCGCTCCGCTTCTTGAAGAGCGCGTCCATCATCACGTCTCAAAGCTCATAAGCTGAGCTTCCCGCCAGAAGAAATTAACAGGGATGGACAGGATAGACAGGATAAAAGAGAAAGTATTGCTTCTTCTTTATCCTGTTCATCCTGTCCATCCCTGTTAAATTTCTACCTTATCTCTGACGATATGCGGCGCGTGCTGCACGTTTTGGAAGAGGCGCTCGGCCTTCGCCAGCACTTTTTATCTCACAACCGTGGCGGCACACCTCTTGCCATGTGGCATTCGCGGAAAAGGCGCTGATGCAGCGCTTTGAAAACTTAAGTGAACCGCGAACCCCCATTCCGGCTACAGGTAAAACATTCAGAAGCGGGACGGGTCGCTAAAACAAATTTCAGTAAGGAGCATTAGAAGTCATGGCTATACGACGAACAATCATCCCGACCGTCATTCTAGCCGCTTTCATTGTCTTATCTCTTCCCGCAATGGCGGCAGCACAGGGCATCAGCAGCGAACAGTGGTGGCAGGGTCGTGACTACGGGCGCGGCGATTCGGGGCGCGACCGCAGAGACGAGTACGAGCGCTTACGGCTCACGCGGCTTCGCACGAGCGCGCGACGCCTGAGCGACTTGAGCAGGCAGTTTGAGAGAGACCTCGACCGCACGCTCGACCGCAGCCGCGTTGACGGCACCTTCCGCGAAGACCGCATCAACGACCAGGCCCGCAACTTCCGATACGCGGCGGACGAATTGAGGAATCGTCTCAACGATTCGCGCAACCTTTACGGAGCAACGTCTGCTGCTCGCAGCCTCTTGCAGATGGGCGCGCGTATCGACCGCATAATGTCGCGCGTACGCTTCATGGATTCACGCGCCGTGTCCGACTGGGCGCAGATTCGAAGGGAGCTCAGAGTCATCTCTGACGGCTTCGGCTTCCGAGGCGGCGACTTCGGATACAGCCACGGTTTATAAGGGACAAGAAAAGTTCGGGTTTCAAGGGGGAGAAAGCTTCCGGTTATGCTTGATGCGTAGCCGGAAGCTTTCGCATTTTCCGTGCAGTGATGCCACAATGAGCATCGTATGGCAGGCACTCTTTATCTGGTTTCGACGCCCATAGGCAACCTTGAGGACATCACGCTTCGCGCCCTGCGAGTGCTCAAGGAGGTCGCCCTCATAGCCTGCGAAGACACTCGACACACGCGCGTCCTTCTTGAGCATTACGGGATAAAGACCCGCCTGACCAGCTATCACGAGCACAATGAAAGAGAACGTGCCGAGGAGCTTGGAGCGCGACTCGCGGAAGGAGAATCAATCGCGCTCGTCTCGGACGCGGGCACTCCTGCCATCAGCGACCCCGGCTTTCGCCTTGCGCGCGTAGCCGCAGAGCGCGGCGCTGAGGTCGTTCCCGTCCCCGGCCCCACGGCCTTCGTCGCCGCCTTAGTAGCTTCAGGTCTTCCGACCGACGAGTTCTTCTTCGGCGGCTTTCTGCCCGCTCGCTCTACACAAAGACGCGCGCGATTAACGGAGGTGCGCGGCCTGCGGTCAACGCTCGTCTTCTACGAAACGCCGCATCGCATAGCGGACTCTCTCAAGGATGCGCGCGAAATTTTGGGCGAGCGAGAGGCGGTAGTTGCGCGCGAGCTGACGAAGCTGCACGAAGAGTTCATGCGCGGTCGTTTGAGCGAGCTGTCGGAGCGCTTCGCGGCAGAGGCTGCGCGCGGCGAGATGGTCGTCGTAATAGACCGCAACGTGCTGGAAGAGGCTGCGGAAGATTCCGAAAGGGACGTTGCCGCGCGCGTCGCAGAGCTTGAGAGCGAGGGACTAGATGCACGCGCCGCTCTCAAGCGCGTGGCGCGCGAGATGGGCCTCAGCCGCTCGGAAGCATACCGCCGGCTGACTGCTTCGCGGCGAGCATAACTTCGAGACCGAAGACGGGAAATTAACAGGGATGGACAGGATAGACAGGATAAGAATAAAACAAAAGCTTCTTCTTTATCCTGTCTATCCTGTCCATCCCTGTTAGAATCCTTCTTGATTTCTATGCAACCACCGCAGCATACGGGTCAGGACGTGGCGCAGTGTCCCATCTGCCGCGCTCGCCTTCAGGCTGCGCTGCCGTTTTGTCCTGTCTGCGGGGCGCAGCTCAACGGCGATTCGGAGCGCGAAGAGGAGGAGCTGCGCGGCATACTCTATCTTCTTTCGGAGCTTAAGGGTTGGGAATCGTCAGGCCGGATTGCAGCCGCCGAAGCCGCCAGCCTCCGCGCAATCTACGAAGAGCGGCGCGATGCCTTGCGCGCAGAGCTTGCCTCGCGACTCAGCGCAAAGCAGGAGCAGCAGCGCGCGAAAGATGACGCTGAGCGTGAAAGGCGCGCGACGCGTGAGCCGGAGTTCGTGGCCTTTCCCACGCGCCCCGCTTCGCAACAACCGCCGCCTCGCCCTCAGCCGCCGCCGCCCTTTGCAGAGACGCCGCAACGCACGCTTCTGGAAAGACTCGCAGACCCTAAGACCTTGCGTCTTCTGCTCTACATGGGCGCGGGGATGCTGGTCGTAGGCATCATCATATGGCTGCGCGACCTTCTCTATTTGAAATTGCAGGAGCCCATAGTTCAGGCGGGGCTTCTGGCGACGGCGACCATAGGCCTGATAGCTTCCGGCTGGTACACAATCCTGCGGACGCGCCAGCGATGGACGGGCCGCGCGCTCACACTCGCTGGCTCTCTGCTGGTTCCCGTCAACTTCTGGTTTCTGGTGCGCTCGGGATTGATTGAGAATCAAGGGCGGGCGTGGATCGTCTGTGCCTTCTGCGCTGTGCTATACGCGCACACGGCCGCCGTGCTGCGCGAGCGCCTATACGTCTACATGTCGGCCGTGGCGAGCGTCGCCATTCTCTGGGCGCTCATACTGCGCGACGCGCCGCAGGCGTTCGGCCTCTACTCGCTCTCTCTGATGGCGGCCTCGCTCGTCTTCATTCATCTGACGAGGCTCTTTCCTGAAAAGGTGTCGGCTGAAGAAGCTGAAAAAGATGATGAGACGGAACGTGCCCGGAGCAGCGTGGGCCGTTGGAGTCACGAGCTATGGAGCGTGCCGCTTGCTCGCACCGCTCTGGTCTTCACGGCTCTGGCACTCTTTATCTACCTGCCGCTGAGGCTCTCTCCCAACGCCGCCTCCTTTTACGAGAGCATCTTTCGCCTGCGCTCAAGCCGTTACGACGCGGGCGTGGCACTGCTGATTCTGGCCGCAGCCGCTTACGTGCTGTGGTTCGCCGGAAGCTACGTTTACCGCGAGTGGAAGATTGCTCTGCATACTGCGAGCATGCTGCTCTTCTTCTTAACCGTGCTGGTAGTCTGCGACGGCTTCAGGATACGTGCCGAGTTACAGGTGCTCACTCTCTCGCTCGTGACCTTCTTCGTCGCGCTCATGGCTCGCACGGCGCGCTCACGAGAGTTGTCTGAGCCGCTGCGCTACGCGAGCCTCGTGACAGTCCTCTTCATGGCGATGGCCGTCGTCATGGTTATTCTGAACTCGTCGGGCGTGACCTTCACACACAGCGCAAGCCTTGCAACGGTGGCCGCGAGCTTTGCCGCGCTCAGCTCTACGCGATTCGGCTCGAAACCGGAGCAAGCGATTCTCGCGCACTCGGCCGCGCTCTACTTCTCTGCCAGCTACTATGTCGCAGTAGCCTCCGCGTCTTTCAAATCCGAAACCCTCAACACGCTGCTCGTAGCCGTCTGGCCCACGGCGCTTTTCCTGTCGGCCGAAGCGATGACGCGGCTCAAGCGCGAGACGCAGTTGGCCGCGCCCTTCACGCGCGTGGCCGACGCGCTCGCAGCACTCATGCTCGCATGGAGCGCTCTCTTCGCGCTTATTATTCACCTTGAGGGAAGCTTTTCTCATTCGGTGGCAATCCTTGCGCTCGGCGGCTCGCTCGGTTACGGAGCGCTACGCACCGCGCGCTCTCGCTCCGTGTACGGCGCTACGCTCGCCGCGCTGGCAGCAATAGTCATGGCCCCGGCTATCGTGGACGCGCTCGAAAAGCGCGGCTTGTGGCCCGCCTCCTGGCCTATCGCTGCGGTCACCGTCGCCTTCGCCTTCGTGATTGAGAGAGCGTGTGAGCACCTCTTCCGCGCAGACAGCAGTGTGACGACGAGCGAAGCGGGCGCAGCAACGAGCAATGCCATAACTCGCATGATGGGCGTTCGCCTTGTGCTAGATGCGGCCGTGGCAGTCTGCGCGCTGCTCTGGTTGATAAAGGCGCTGACGAACATCTACGCGGGAGGCTTCGGCGCTGCGGTCGTCCTGCTGCTGGCGCTCCTTTACTGGGTCGAGCGCGCGGCGAAGATGCGCGGGGCATGGACTGTGCGCGTCGCCTCTGCTCACGCAGCCGCGTTTCTCGCAGCGCTTCTCATAGCGCTTCGCGTTGACCCAGCTTGGATGCTCCTGCTGTTTACGCTGACAGCCTTCCCGCTCTTTTTCTTACTGGGCAGGTACGCGCGCGGGCGCGAGTGGCTCACGCAGCCGCTGGGCCAGGCAGCCGTGGCCACGCTCGCGCTCTCGCTTCTGTTAGCTCTTATACAGGCCATCCCGCACCTTCAGGCTGGCAACCCAAGGCTTCTTTCGCCTGCTCTGACCACAGCCTCGGTCGCGCTTCTCTCATTCAGCGCGAGCCTTCTCTCAAGGGGCCGCGCAAGCGTCCTGTACTTTCGCACAGGGCTGTGGGTCTCGGTCGTGGCGCTCATGCTCGCAGCCCTGCGCGCAGGCTTTGACCCCATCTCCGACGTAGAGGTCTACACTACGCCCGTCGCGCTGCTGATTCTGGTCATCGCTTACCTGTCGCACAGGCGCGCGTGGGCTGAGTATGACGCGGACGTTGGCGCGCTGCTCTGGATGGGAAGCCTGCTCTTGGCTGTGCCGCTTCTGGCGCGTGCCGTGGAGTTTCGAGTGCTGTTAGACAGCGCGGCCCCGTGGCGCGACGTGGCGATTCTTGCGGCCTCGCTCGGTCTCATCCTCTACGGCGTGACGGGGAGGATGCGTGCGCCCGTCATCGTCGGCTCCGTCGCTCTCGTAACAGAGCTTGCTGTGATAACTCTGACGAGCGTCGACTGGCTGCAAGTGCCTTTGAAGTACTACCTGATAACGGTGGGCGCGCTCCTGCTCCTAATCTTCGGCACGCTCGAATACAGGCGCGAACAGTTCCTGCTCATGAGAAGACGCTTTCAGCAGCGAAGAGACTCCATGCGCGAGCAGTTCGGCGAGTGGCGATGAAGGAAAAGTCAGAAGTCCGCAGTGCAGAATGATGAATGAAAAGCTTCTTCTAATTCATCATTCTGCACTGCGGACTTCTGACTTGCTTTTACTGGTTCAATTCCGAAGGCAGTTGTTTGTCTACCTTGGGGCGCGCGGCGAGGTTGGCTATCTCCCAGCCCGTGAGGAAGATTGTGCGCGAGACGCGCTCCATCTTCTGAAAATCTATCTTTGACACCTCGTCGCCGGGGCGGTGATAGTCTTCGTGCTCGCCGTCGAAGTAGAAGATAATCGGCACGCCCTTGCGCGCGTAGTTGTAGTGGTCTGAGCGGAAGAAGAACTGGTTAGGGTCTTTCGGGTCGTCGTACTTGAAATTGTAGCTCAGGTTCAGATAAGCCTGGTTCGTTCTGTCCGAAAGCTCTCCCAGCTCCGTGCTCATCATCTTAGAGCCTATGACGTAGATTTCGTTCGGCCCCGACAGCGACGCGTTCCTACGGTTCGTGTCGCCCTCGCGCTTGCTCCTGCCAATCATGTCTATGTTGAGCTGCGTCACAATCTGGTTAAGCGGAACGGTCGGGTACTCCGTGAAGTAGCGCGAGCCCCAGAGTCCCTTCTCTTCGCCCGCGTGCCAGACGAAGATGATGGAGCGTTTGGGACGAGGGCTCTTAGAGAAGGCTTCAGCCATGGCCAGCACGGCGACCGTGCCGGAGCCGTCGTCGTCAGCACCGTTGTAGATGGCGTCGCCCTGGACGGGCGTGCCCACGCCTACGTGGTCGTAGTGCGCGCCTATGGCCACGTACTCGTTCTTGAGCACGGGGTCGCTTCCTTCCCATATGCCGACTACGTTCTGCGTGCCCACGCTCTCTTTGATTGTGCCGACGTTAAAGGTCATGACCTTTGAAGCCGTGAGGGCGAAGGCCGCCCCGGGTTCCTCAACTACGCGGCGTCGGAAAATCTCCGCGCCGTTCACCTGCTCGCCTCTGAAGATTGTGTCGAGCATGCCTAGCGAAACTGTGATGACGGGCAGAGCGGGTGTGTTCGCCGCAGCCTGCTGCTGAAACCGCTCTACGCTGGGCTGGCTGCCGGTGGTGATGGCCTGCTGGCGGCTGCGCTCCCAGTTGGTCAGGGCGTTGGTGTTGGGGACGAAGACGAGGCCCTTTGCTCCGTGGCTCTGCGCGTACGAGAGAGGGCTGTCGTAATCAACGCCCTGCTTGCCGCTCTGTATGTCCGAGAAGGTGACTCCCTTCGGGAGCCCCCCGCCCGCGACGACCATGATTTTGTCTTTCACGTCCACGCCCTGAAAGGCGTCTATGTTCTTTGCCTTGATGACCCAGCCGCTGCCCACGTAGACCAGTTGGCCCGTAGCGCCTCCGCCCGCAGGCGACGAGACGCCCACGCTCGTTGACGCCAGAAAATCCGAGCCGTAGTTAAAGGTCTGCCCGCTCATCTCTGCGCGCGTGGCCGAAGGGTTAATCTTGAAACGCCGCATGGCTATCTTCTGAAAGAAGGTGCCGTCGTCGCCTCCGGGCTTCAGGCCCCAGCGGGAAAGGTTCGTGGCTATGAACTTCGCCGTGATGTCTAAGCCTCTGGATGGAGTGTCGCGGCCCTCCATCTCGTCCGAGGCGACGAACGTCAGATAGTCTTTCAACTGCTGGGCCGTAATCTGTTCGGCGGCGCGGCGTCCGGCAGCATTGGTGTAAGAGCCTGCGCCTCTGTTTGCCTGAGCGCTGCCAGTGCTACTCCGCCGCTGCGCCTGTGTCGCGAGCGGCAGGGGAGCAATCAGCGTGAAGGCGAGCAGAAGTGCGGTTAAGAATCTTCGCATTTTTCCTCCGTGAAAAAGGGGCTGTTGAGTTTGTTACGCAAGAAGGCAGTTCGATGTCGCCACATCAAGGGACGGTTCGCCGCAATCTTTGAAGACCGATGTAGTACGGCGTAAATCTTCAGAAAGTTCTGCGGGATTCTACCTGCGGCCCGCTTCATCCTCACAAAGAAATGTGACGAAACGCCCTATTTTGAGGACGAACAGGTAAGAGGGGCTCACAGTCTTTCATGCCTGCTGGACGGCCTGCGTGAGTCGCACGAGGGAGTCTTTGGCGTCGCCGTAGAGCATGCCCGTGACGGGCTTGAAGAAGAGCGGATTTTCCAGGCCCGAAAAGCCTCTTCCCTTGCCTCGCTTCAGGACGACCACGGACTTTGCGCGGTCAACTTCGAGGATGGGCATCCCTGCTATGGGGCTCTGCGGGTTGTCTCGCGCGTCCGGGTTGACCACGTCGTTTGCGCCTATGACCACGGCCACGTCCGTCTGCGGAAACTCCGGGTTTATCTGCTCAAGCTCGTATAGAGCCGAATAGGGAACGTTGGCTTCTGCCAGCAGCACGTTCATGTGTCCCGGCATGCGCCCCGCCACAGGATGAATCGCGTACTTGACCGACACGCCTCTCTCTTCGAGAGTGTTCGCAAGCTCTCTCACGGCATACTGCGCCTGCGCCGTTGCCAGCCCGTAGCCCGGCACAAAGACCACTTGACGCGCGTAAGCCAGCTGCACGGCCACGTCCTCCGGGCTCACCTCTCGCATAATCCCCTGCTCGCCTTCAATAGCAGCCGTAGAGGTCTCGCTGCCGAACGCTCCGAACAGCACGTTCGTCATGGAGCGATTCATGGCGCGGCACATCAGTATGGAGAGAATGAAGCCGGAGAAGCCGTCGAGCGTGCCCGCTATAATCAGCACGTTGTTCGAGAGCGCAAAGCCCGTCGCCGCAGCAGCGAGTCCCGCGTAAGAGTTCAGGAGCGACATCACCACGGGCATGTCCGCCGCGCCAATCGGAATCACCAGCATGATGCCGAAGACGAAGGCCAGGCCCATCATCGTATAAAAGGCCGTCTCAGCGCCCGGCACAAAGAGCAGGTAGACGAAGAGCCCGAGGATGACCGCCAGGAGCGTCATGTTGAAAACGTTCTGCCCCTTGAAGGTGATGGGAGTGCCGCGCATCATCCCCTGAAGCTTTGCGAAGGCTATGAGGCTGCCCGTCGTGGTCAAAGCTCCGAGCATGACTTCAAAGCTTAAGGCCGTCATCTTAAACTCGCCCAAGGCAGCGCCGTGACGATAGTATTCCGAGACGCCCACGAGTGCTGCGGCGAACGCGCCGAAGGCGTGCGAGAGCGCGGTTCGCTGCGGCATGGCCGTCATGGGAACCCAGTAGGCCATCGCCGCGCCTATGCCTCCGCCCAAAACGAGCCCCGCTATAATCCACTCGTAGCTGATTATCTCTTTGTGCAGGAGCGTGCCGATGATGGCCATGAGCATGCCGAACTCCGCCAGGTGCATGCCGCGCTTGGCGGATTCGGGATGGGTCAGACCCTTCAGGCCGAGTATGAAGAGGATGGAGGCTGCCAGGTAAGTGAATTCTATGAAGTAGGTCCTGTTCATTGCTTCGCCCCGTCCCCGTTGCCAGAAGCAATCTGCCGCGTCTCTTTGCCCTTGACCTCTTTCGTCTCTTTACCCGTGGGCTTTCGCTTGAACATCCTCAGCATGCGGTCGGTAATCATAAAGCCGCCCACCACGTTAATCGTCGCGCAGGTGACGGCTGTAAATCCAAGGATGGTGCTCACCATGTTGTACTGCGCGCCAGCAGTCACGATTGAGCCCACGAGCGAGATGCCCGAGATGGCATTCGTCGCGGACATCAAAGGCGTGTGCAGAAGCGGCGGCACGCGCGAGATAACCTGATAGCCTAAAAAGGCCGCGAGCGCGAAGACGTAGAAGGCCGGAATCAGCGTCTCCACGGAGATGCTGCTAGTCGTCTCGGAGCTGATAAGAAGCATGATGAATATCATATGATTAATCTCTTCCTAATCTCTTCCCTTATTTACCCGCCAGGGTCTCAAGCGCGGCGGCCACGCGCGCGTTCGCGTAGGTGCCTTCGTGAGTCACGCACGACGGCGCTACTACGTCGTCCTTCATGTCTATGTTGAGCTGGCCGTCTTTGATAAGAAGCGTGAGGAAGGCTGTCATGTTGCGCGAGTAAAGCTGGCTGGCGTGAACCGGAATCGTCGCGGCCAAGTTAAGCGGAGCCATTATCGTGACGCCGTTTATCTCTATGGTCTCGCCCGGACGGCTCACGGCCACGTTGCCGCCGGAGGCTCCCGCCAAATCGACTATGACAGAGCCGCGCTTCATGCCTGCGACCGCCGCTTCCGTCATCAAAAGCGGTGCGCGCCTTCCGGGCACCTGCGCGGTCGTGACAATGACATCCGCTGTTCTCGCGTGCTTAGCCACCATGTCGCGGCCACGCTGCAAAGCCTCCTCGGTTAACTCCTTGGCGTACCCTCCGGCGTCCTCCGTCTGAATCCCGCCGAGGTCAACTTCCAGAAAGGTCGCGCCGAGTGAGCGCACCTGCTCGCCCGCCGCCGCTCGCACGTCGTAGGCTTCTACGACCGCGCCAAGGCGACGCGCCGTTGCGATGGCCTGAAGCCCTGCGACGCCTGCGCCGAGGACAAGCACGCGCGCAGGAGGCACGGTTCCCGCCGCGGTCATGAGCATGGGAAACATTCTTGGCACGCGCTCTGCTCCGAGCAGCACGGCCTTGTAGCCCACGATTGTCGCCATAGAAGAGAGCGCGTCCATAGCCTGCGCTCTGGTGGTGCGCGGGATAAGCTCCATTGCGAAGGAGGTCACGTTCTGCTCTACGAGCGGCGCAAGCTCCGCGGGCTCGTCCAGCGGTCTGAGGAAGGCCACGAGCGCAGCGCCCTGCTTCATGCTTCTTAAGTCTTCCGCAGGCGGGCGATTCACCGCCGCCAGCACGTCCGCCGAAGAGAGCAACGCCTCGCGGTCTGCCGAGACTTCGGCTCCGGCATTTGTATAGTCTTCATCTGTTGCCCCTGCGTTTAGACCCGCACCGCTCTCGACCGCGACCTCCGCTTTGAGCGCGGCGAGCTTGCGTACTGATTCCGGCACAAGGGCGACGCGCGTTTCCTCAGGCTGCGTTTCGCGCAACACTACGACCTTCATTCAAATCTTCTCCTTAGCTCACGACCGGCGCGCAAGGTTTTATCATCCCGGCGAGTTTCCATAAAGGCCCGGAGCCTAGAATAGCACCGTCCCAAAGTCTAAAACAAAATCCCTCTCAGGCAGGCCGTAAAACTGCGCTGTAGCTTATACAGGTCAGAACCGCCTGCGGTAGCGGGCGGGTTATATC
>DATELK010000190.1:0-70961 GCA_035276685.1 Pyrinomonadaceae bacterium
TACCGCAGGCGGTACTGACCTGTGCTTCGTATTCAGGTAGAATTCCTCCATGAATCTCTCTGAAATCTTCTTTAACAGGTGGGACAGGCTGCGAAGCGGCTGGCGCGTCGCTCTGTTCATAATCATCAACTACGCCCTTGCCTTCCCCCTCTTCCTGCTCTTAACAATCGGCTACATGTTGCTGTTACGCGTCCGAAATGTTGAGGAGGCGCAAGGCTTCCTGCGAGGCCCCTGGGGATGGGTGTTCCAGTCGGCTGTGCTTTTGACGGCGGCGACTGTGGCCGGGTTCGTCTGCGCCCGTCTGCTGGAAGGGCTGCCCCTGCGCTCGATTGGCTGGACGCTTCACAGAGGGTATGCGCTCGACTGGTTGAAGGGCACGCTCATTGGCGCGATCTCGCTGATACTGGCGACGCTGATAATTTTCGTAAGCGGCGGTTACAGGTTCAGCTTCGCCGCCTCCAATGCAGGTGCGGTCTTGAAGACGCTTCTCTTCTCCGGCCTCGTCTTTATCCTAGCAGCCGCAGCCGAAGAGGCGCTCTTTCGCGGCTATCCTTTGCAGACGATGACGCGAGCGAAGCTGGCCGTGGTCGGCATGGTGCTGACCTCTCTCGTCTTCGCCTACGTTCACAAGGACAATCCGAACAACCCGCCGGGCCTAGCGCCTTTCACCTACATAGGGCTCTACTTCGTAAACTTCCCTTTCATCAACACCGCACTGGCGGGAGCGTGGCTGGCCGTGGCATATCTTCGCACGCGAAGCCTCTGGTTCCCGCTGGGCGTGCACTGGTCATGGAACTGGACTATGGGAGCGCTGCTGGGCCTGCCAGTGAGCGGCATAGAAGCCTTGACGCCCGCGCCTCTACTGCGCGCAGCCGATACGGGGCCGGAGTGGCTGACGGGCGGAGCATACGGCCTTGAAGCCGGAGCGGCCTGCACGCTGGCGCTTCTGGCTTCGACCATTTTCCTCTGGCGCACGAGGCTCCTGTCGGCCACGCCCGAGATGCTGAGCTTGACGGATAAAGAGAATCCCAAGCAGGGCGCTTACACGGCCCCTGAGATTGCAGAAGAAAGCCTCGCAGGAGAAGACCGAACGCCTGTCTAGATAAATTCGTAAGCGTCCTGTTAACGCTCCGTTTGCAAAGAGCGTCTTAGAGGTCGGAGAGGCCGGAAATAGCAGCTTTTCCGTACCTTCAAAATCTACGAGAAGCCTAAGAAGGAAGGTATTTTTTTAGAGACGGCCCGCGAGCCGGAGCCGTCGGCACGCAACCTTAAGGCGTGCGCGTGTAAGTAGGGAGAGTAATGTCTGAGATTGAAGCGACCGGCGACCTGCTTCTCTTCGCCGGGGAGCATGACAAAGTGGCCTCTGTTGCCCCCGTGACTGCCATCTCTCCCGATGCGTCGCTGGTTGAAAGTGTGCGCCGTGGCGACCATGATGCCTTCGGCAAGCTCTATGCTCTCTACTCGCCTATGGTGCATGGAATCCTGCTGGCGCGAGTGCCGCGCTCGGAAGTTGACGACCTCGTGCAGGACATCTTCCTCGTCGCGCTCAATCGCCTGAACACCCTGCGCGACACGAACGCCTTCGGCGGGTGGCTCGCCATGATTGCGCGCAACCGCGCCATGGACTTCTATCGCCAGTCGCGCGAGACCGAAGAGCTCTCGGAAGAGATGGCGGGCCGCAGCTCTCATGACACGGAGGCGCGAGAGGTGCTGGCAGTGATTCGACAGTTGCCGGAAGCCTACAGGGAGACGCTGGTGCTGCGACTGGTGGAAGGCATGACCGGGCCGGAGATAGCCGAGCGAACGGGGCTCAAGGCAGAGTCCGTGCGCGTCAACCTGCATCGCGGCATGAAAATCCTGCGCGAGCGGCTGGGGATTACGGAGACAGTATGAAAGACGATTACCTTTGGGATAAGTCCGGCGAGCCCGACCCGGAGATAGAGCGCCTTGAGCGCATCATGGGCGGGCTTCGCAGCCGCCGTGGCGCAGAGGACTTGATGCCCGCGTTCGAGAAGCTCTCGCGCAGGAAGAGTGTGCGGCCAAGTGCCAAGTGGCTCGCCTTTGCAGCGACCGTGGCCTTCGCAGTCCTCGCGCTCGGCGTCTTCGGCGTCATGCAGCGTCAAACCGGAAAGCAGGAGACCGCAAAGTCAGAGATGGTGATGGTCAATCCCACACCGACCGACTCGTTGATTGAAGAGGTCGCCCCGCCAAATACTTCAGGCGAGACAGGTCGGACGGAGAACGACTCGCAGGGAGCTGCAACAACGCAGACGACGAAGCGCTCGCCTCTCGAAGCGCGACGCCGAAACATCGTCAGAAGACGCGAGTCCTTCATCACCCAGCAGGAGCGCACGGAAGGCTTGCTGGCTAAGGAGCAGCTTCTGAAGGCGCTTCAGATAACCAGCACGGAGCTTGATTCCGTACAGAAGAAGGTTCAGGGCGACGAGAAAGCGGGCCCATCATCTTAAAAGCGAAGGAAGTATCAGCAGATGAAAGAAGCAGTCTTGAAATTTACGACTCAGGGAGCCCGAAGGCTCGTTCTGGCCACCCTACTCTTTGCGCTCTCGGCTGTCGCCGCTTATGCTCAGGAGCCTGCGCGCCTGCAACTGGCGACGCTCGACGCCCTTGAGCCGCGCGCAGACCAGACGCTCAACATCACTATGGACGGCAAAGTCCTGCAGCTCGCGCTCAGGTTCCTCTCCGACAAGAAGCCTAACGAGGCGAAGATAAAAGAGGCCGTGGCAGGCATTCGCGGCATCTACGTCAAGAGGTTCGCCTTCGACCAGGACAATCTCTTCTCGGCCGCCGAAATCGAGCCCATACGCTCGCAGCTACGCTCTCCCATGTGGGTGCAGCTCGTGGAAGTCCGAAGCAAGAAGGCCGGGCAGAACATAGACGTCTTCACGATGATTGAAGGCGGAAAGATTAATGGCGTCGCCATCATCGCGCTTGACCGCAGGCAGGTGACGGTCGTTAACATTGTCGGCCCCGTGGACGTGGACAAGCTGACGGAGCTTCGCGGCAACTTCGCCATACCGGACTTCGACGTGGATAAAAAATAAGGAGAGCGCCCCATCATGAGAAGGCACAGACTTTTCATACACGCACTCGTTCTGGTCGCGGCTCTCTCCCTCGGCTACTCCGGCGCGGCGGCGCAGCAGAAGAGCGGCGGCAACGGCTTCGACGCCATCACCAAACACCTGAAGACGCGCTATCAGGCTAAGAAGCGGAGCATCCCCTTCCTCGGCCTTGCCAAGTTCGCCATACGCATAGTCAAGCCTGCCGGAGTCAAGAGCATCAACCTCTCGCTCTTTGAAGACCTGAAGAACACGGGCGAGCTGCCCGACCAGGAATTGAACGCGATGATGCGCGAGGCGCTGAGCCCTGAGTGGCAGCCGCTTGTCAGCGTGCGTCAACGTAACGGCGACCAGGTCTACATCTACGCGGCCGAAGCGGGCAAGGACGTGAAGCTCGCGGTGCTTGCTATCAATCAGAATCAGGCAGTGCTTGCGCGCGTCAAGGTCAACCCCGACGCCCTCAGAAGATTCATGGACAATCCTAAACTTCTGGGCATCTCTTTGGGCGGCGACAATCAACCGCAACCGCAGGCCCTCCAGCCGAATCAGGGCGACGCGGAAAAATAGAATTCAACAAGCTGCTGAAAGGGGCAACATATTAGTAGCCCCCGCAGGGGCGGTATATTAGTAGCCCATGACGTTAGTCATGGGCTACTAATATACCGCCCCTGCGGGGCTATTGATATTCTGCCACTTTCGGGGGCTTATTTCTTATCTCTCGTTAATCGGCACGTAGGGCACGTCTCTGGGCCCTGTGTACTCTGCGCGCGGGCGTATGATGCGGTTGTTGGCGTACTGCTCAAGTATGTGGCCGGTCCAGCCGGAGATGCGGCTCACCGCGAAGATGGGCGTGTAAAGCTCAAGCGGAATGCCCATCATGTAATAGGTCGAGGCGGAGTAGAAATCGACGTTCGGATACAATCCCTTCTCGCGCATCACCACCTCTTCCACCTTGCGCGACATGTCGTACCACTTGGTATTGCCCGCTCGCTCTCCCACCTCTTTCGAGAAGCGGCGCAGGTGCGTGGCGCGCGGGTCTTCCGTCCTGTAGACGGCGTGGCCGAAGCCCATAATCTTCGCCTTCGTGGCCAACGCGTTCTTGATGTAGCTCTCCACGTTATCCACTTCACCAATTGACAGCAGCGTCTTCATGACGTTTGTGTTCGCGCCGCCGTGCAGAGGCCCCGACAGCGCAGCTATCGCAGCCGTCACAGAGCCGTAGATGTCCGCGAGAGTCGCCGCCACGACCCGCGCCGTGAAGGTGGAAGCGTTAAGCTCGTGGTCTGCGTGCAGAATCAGACAGACATCGAAGAGCCGCGCGTCCTCCTCGGAAGGCATCTCGCCGCGCAGCATGTATAGAAAGTTCGTCGCTATGTTCAACTCGGGCTTCGGGCTGACAGGCTCTTTGCCTTCTCTCAGCCGTCCTATCCCTGCGACAATCGTGGGTATCTGTGCCGTGAGGCGCGTGGCCGTGCGAAGGGAGCCTTCGCTCGTCTGGTCGCGTGCGCCCTTGTCATAAAAATCCAGCGCGGAGACGACCGTTCGCAGCGTGTCCATGGGCTCCGCGTCCGCGGGCAGCCGCCGCATCAAATCCAGAATCTCCGCAGGCAGCTCGTAGCACCGGCCCAGAGAGCTTTTAAGCTCGTCCAGCTCCGCCCGTTTCGGCAGGCGGCCGTGCCAGAGCAGGTATATGACCTCTTCAAAGGTGGAGTGCTCGGCAAGGTCGTGTATGTTGATGCCTTCGTAGATTAGCTCGCCGCGCTCGCCGTTCACGTCGCCGATGGCTGTGGTCGCGGCCACAACTCCGCGCAACCCGGCAGCGCTCGCCGTCCCCCCGGCAGTCTTCGTGTCGCTCATTCTGTTGCTGTCCTTGTTAAAGTATAAAGCGAAGATAGCAAAGAGATTGATGGGTGACAAGTGGATAAGAGGAAAGCCAGCCCCCTTATTTCGAGAGAAGCAGAACCGGCTCGCCTCTGTCTATGCCCAGCAGGCGCGCGGCAGAGGTTTGGAAAGCGGCTATCTCAAGAAAGCCCGCGCTTCCCCAGACGGCGAAAAGCTCTTCGTCCGCCCTCCCGGCCTCGGCAAAGAATTTTCTGAAGGACGTTATCTCTCGTCCACCCACGAGCAGGCGCGCTCCCTTCGTCAACATCTCTTCGGTCAAAGAGGCGCGCGTGATGTTCGTGATGCAGTTGCCGAAGCGGTCAACGTGAATCACAGCCGCTTCCAACTGTCCCGTCCCTGCCCCGCGCACCATTAGAGGCTCAAGCCGCACGTAATCCTTTATCTCGGCTCCAAGCTCCTGCGGCTCTACGCCTCTTGAGACGGCTCCGGCGACAGGGGCAAACAGGTCTCGCCCGTGAAAGGTCGCGCTCACCGTGGGGCTGAAATATTTATCGTTCGTCAGATGAAAGACGCGCACCTCTTCTTCCAGCTCATACGCGTAGCCGAAGAGCCCGTTGTCGGGCCCGACGAAAAAGTAGTCGCGCGTGACGACCAGCACGGGCCGTCGCTCGGAGCCTACGCCGGGGTCAACTACGCCTACGTGAACCGTCTTGCGAGGGAAGCTCCTGTAGGCTGCCATGAGAGTGAAAGCGCCAGCGTAGATGTCGTGCGGCGGAACGTCGTGAGTGATGTCTATGATTCGAGCCTGAGGATTGACGCGCAGGATTGCGCCCTTCATAGCGCCCACGAAATAGTCTGACGTGCCGAAGTCGGTCAGGAGAGAGACGAAAGAAAATGCAGAAGGCAGAGTGCTGAATGATGAATTAAAGAGCTCTTCTTCTCGTTCATCATTCTGCATTCTGCCTTCTGCCTTGCTCTTTAGACTCTGGTCTCGGAGTTGGTGCGGATTCTGAGCTGCTGGCCGCGCGGCAGGTATATGTCGTTGCCGCGCTGTGTCATGACGCCGCCCGTGCCTATGCCGCCGCCAATGGCTGCGCCAATGGCAGCGCCTTTGCCGCCGCCGACGATGGCTCCAATGACTGCGCCAATGGCGGCGCTGGTGCCAATCTTGGCCACGTCCCGCTTGGAGTCGTCTTTGCCCTTGACGCCGCCCTCTTCGTCGACGGTGCCGGAAGTGTTGCCCGTGCCCGGTGTGTCCACGACCTCTATCACCTGGGCGTTCAAGTTTGAGAAGCGGTTATTGATGCGAATCTGCTCGAAGGAAAGCTGTAGCTCGGAGCTACCCTTGACGCGGCCGGGACGCTTGACGCGAGTCACGCGCCCGTCAACCATGGCTCCTTCAAGCTCCGCAGGCTCTATGACGCGCGCCTGAAAGCGGTCGCCCACCTGGCTCGCTTCCGTCGAAAGGTTCGTCAGAAGCTCTACGCGCATGACTGTGTCACGGCGAATGGTGACGGTGCCGCCCGAGGCACCCGCGCTCCCCGGGCCGCTCGAAGTGCTGCTGCTCGTGCTTGAGCTGTAGCTTGCGTCGTCGTCATCGTCCGCGTCCGTGGCGGGCTGCGTGCTCTGCTGCGAGACGGTCTGGACTGTGCCGCGCCGCTTGAGGCCCTGCGGGATGGTAGAGTCGAAGCCGCGACGCTCGTAGCCCGACGCGTAGCCTATCTCAAAGCCCTGCTGGTATCCGTCCCTGTAGTCTTCGCGCGGGCCGTAAGCTGCGACGTAAGCCCTGTCCGCGCTCTGGTAATCCGCCTTGCTTTTGAAGTCGCGCGCGGCGTTCTCCACCGCGTCGCCCCATCCGGCCTGGTAGCCGTCCGAATAGCCCGTTCGCCAGCCGCGCTCAAGCGCGCTCGTAGAATCCTGCGCGGCCAGACTCCCCGCGGGCACGGACGCGAGGCACAGGATGACCGCGACCATCAGCCCGGCAACTGTTTTTACTCTCTTCATGCTATCTTCCTTCCAACATGAAATCATCAGGTGGGATGCTATCATATTCTGCAATAAACTTGATGTCGCTTGACGCTCAAGGGCGGCACGCCTAGACTTTTTCCGAAGTCCCGGACGTGCAAAAGCTGGATATTTCGTAGAAAGCGGCACACCAGCGGGCAGGGAGAGGTGCTTTTTTCCAGACTTCAGATGCTTTTCCGGCGCGCGAGGGTTGTTAGCGGGAATGCTTCAGGAGACTAAAAATTTCGGATTTTAAAGCCTACAGATGCGTAGAGTTTACTTAGACCACAGCGCCACTACGCCGGTCGACGGCCGCGTAGTCGAAGCCATGCTTCCCTTTCTGACCGAAAAGTTCGGCAACGCCTCAAGCGTGCACTTCTTCGGGCAGGAGGCGCGCGCAGCCGTCGATAGGGCCAGGCGCGAAGTGGCCTCGCTCGTAGGCGCTCGCCCGAACGAGATAATCTTTCTCTCAGGCGGAACAGAGGCCAACAACCTCGCGGTGCGAGGCATAGCAGAGGCGGCCACGAGTCAAGGCCGTCACATCATCACTTCTCAGATTGAGCACCCGAGCACGAAAGGTGTTCTGGACGTTTTGGAGAAAGCAGGCTGGCTGGTAACGCGTCTTCCAGTTTATGAAGACGGCATCGTTCGCGTGGAAGATGTGCGCGAGGCCATCAGGGAAGATACGGTGCTTATCTCTCTGATGCTCGCCAATAACGAGATTGGAACGATTCAGCCTGTTGAGGAAGTGGGCCGCATCGTGCGCGAGTTGCGCGCGGGGGGTCGTCGTCACCTGTGGCTTCACACTGATGCCGTGCAGGCGGCGGGCCGCATGAAGGTTGACGTGGAAGCACTCGGCTGCGACCTGCTCTCGCTCTCGGCACACAAGCTTTACGCGCCGAAGGGAGCGGGCGCGCTCTTTGTGCGGCGCGGCGTGCGCTTCATACAGCAGATGGTCGGGGGCCATCAGGAGAGAGAGCGACGAGCCGGGACGGAATCGGTCGCTAACCTTGTTGCCTTCGGCACGGCGGCGCGACTCGCCGCAGAAGAGATGGCTGAGCGCGAGAGGCACGTCCGAGCTTTGCGCGACCGTTTCGAGGCTGGCGTTGAGGCTTCGATAGAAGACCTGGTCTTTAACGGGAACCGCGAGCGAAGATTGCCGCACGTCTCAAACATCTCGTTTCGCTACATTGAAGGCGAAGGGCTGCTGATAAATCTGGACATGCAGGGCGTGGCCGTCTCCACTGGCTCCGCCTGCTCTTCCGGCTCGCTTGAGCCTTCGCCAGTGATACGCGCTCTTGGCCGCACGGATGAGCTGGCGCGCGGCTCCATACGCTTCAGCTTCGGCAAGGACAATACGTATGAAGACGTTGACTACGTGCTTCAGGCGCTCGCGCGAGCCGTGGAAAGCTTACGCCGCCTTTCGCCGCTCTATCTTGAAGCAAGGTCTGTATCGCGCGCTTGATGTACTCGGAGATTCTCAAAGACCATCTCTCAAGCCCTCGCCACGTGGGAGAGATGCGGGATGCGGATGTTCGCGCAGAGCAGACTAACCCTGTGTGCGGCGACCGGCTGGCTCTCTTCCTGCGTCTGGAAGATGAGAGAATCGAGGCCGTCTCGTTTCTGGCCTACGGCTGCGCGCCGACCTTAGCCTGCGGCTCCGCGCTCGCAGAGATGATTCACGGGATGACTCTGGAAGATGCTGCGCGCGTGAGCCGTGAAGATTTAACAAGGGCGCTCGGCGGGCTCCCCAGTCGAAAGCAGCACGCGGCGGCTCTCGCCGTGGAGACTCTTCGCGCGGCGCTCGAAGCGGCACGTAAACAGAAGCCAGGATAGCTTTCTCTTTCAAGTTCCCTCGCATGCTCTTTCAACTTCCCAGGAACGTGAGGACTGTTTCAATGTGGAAAGAGTTCAGAGACTTCATCGCTCGCGGCAACGTCATTGACCTGGCCGTGGCCGTCATCATAGGCGCGGCCTTCGGCAAGATTGTCACCACGCTCGTAGAAGGCGTCATCATGCCGCCCATAGGCCTGGCGCTCGGCAAGGTGGACTTCGCCAGCCTCTTCTACGTGCTTGGCACTCATACTCCTGCGCCCGTCTCGCTGGCGGAGGCCAAGGCCAGAGGCATTCCCGTCATAGCCTACGGGCAGCTCATCAACGACGCCATCAACTTTCTCATCATAGCCTTCGTAGTCTTCATGCTGGTGAAGATGGTTAATCGCGTCAAGAGCAAACAGGATGAGGGCGAAATCACGACCAAGGATTGCCCTTACTGTCTCTCGACCATCCCGCTGAAGGCCAAGCGCTGCGCGCACTGCGCGATTGACCTTCAGACAGCATAGAGATTGATTCAATCTCTTATTGTGTGACTTGTCGCTTGCGGGTCGTGCCGCCGTGATACTGCGGCCCGCAGTACTGTCGCGGCTCCTGCCCTATGATGAAGGTCTTGGAGCGTATGACGGGGCAGACGTTGGGGTCTGCTATGAGGCCTGTGCTTGGGTCTATGTCGAGCGTGATGGTGCCTTCGAGCCTCGTGGAAGAGTCCTGTGTGGCGTTCGGCTTGGCGCGCGGCGTAGGCGTCGGGCTTGCGCCGGGAAGAGGTATCGGCTCGTAAGTGTAGCCGTCGTCGCCCTGCTGTTGTGCGCCGTCGCCCGTCGTCGCGCCGTCCTCCGTAGTGGTCGTGCCTTCCGTAAGCGGTGCCGTGCCGTTGATGAAAATCTCCGTGCGGCGATTCTCAGCCGGAGTCGCGGGGCCTGCGAGCTTGCCCGTGCGCGTGTCTATCTCTGCCTGCTGAATGCCTTCGGGCATCTGCCAGTCGCCGCTCCATTCCGGATGAGAGTTGAGCGCCGCCGTCATGAAGTCTGACCAGATAGGCAAAGCCGAATCAGCGCCCGTCAGTCCAAGCTGCGAGCCGTCGTCAAAGCCTACCCACACGACGCAGACTAGGTTGGGCGTGTAGCCAGCGAACCAGCCGTCCCTTGAAGTTCCGGTCTTACCCGCGATGCCAGACTTGCCCGGCACGTTCTTGAACCCGCGTGCGCCGAGCCTCGCAGCCGTGCCGCGATTGACCACGTCCTTCAGCATGTCCGTCATCACGTAAGCCACGTCCGGCCTCAAGACCTGATTCTTCTGCCCTGTGGGTTTCGCAATGGTAGTGCCGTCGCCCGTCGCCACGCGCGTCACGGCCAGAGGCGTGATGCGAGAGCCGCCCGACGCGAACGCCGTGTAAGCCGATGCCATTTGTAGCGGCGTCGCTTCATTTGCTCCGAGCGCCATTGACGGATAGGACTTCGGAGGCTTAGGCAGTCCGGCCTTCGCGGCCAAATTCATCACGCGACCAATCGTGACATCCATGGCCACTTCGACCGTCACCACGTTCAGGCTCCTGACAAGCGCGTCTCGCACAGTGACAGGCGCGTTCGAGTACTGGTCTCCGAAGTTGCCGGGAGAGTATTCCTGGTCGTCGTAGTTGAAGGTCTTGGGCTCGTCCATGTAGACGGTGGCGGGCGTAATCACACGCGCCATCGCGTCGTAAGCGGAATTGAGCGCCGTCGCGTAGACGAAGGGCTTGAAGACGGAGCCCGGCTGTCTGAGCGCGGTCGAAGCACGGTTTAACTGGCTGCGCGAATAGTCGCGGCCTCCGACCATGGCTATGATTTCGCCCGTGCGCGGGTTCATGGCTACGAGAGCCGCCTGCAAAGTTCCCGGCTCGACGTTTCGCTTGGCGTAAATCTTGTCTAGCGCGCTCAGCTGCTTGTTGACCGCAGCGTAGGCCGCGCGCTGCAACTCCATGTCAATCGAAGTGTAGACGCGCAGGTGTCGCGCCGCGCCCTGGTCAGGGATGGTGTCGGACAACTGCTCCTGCGCGTAGTCCAGAAAGTAGGGCGCGTCCGAGACATCAACGCGTCCCCTCGCGGTCGCCACCTTGAGCGGCACCTTCGTCGCCGCTTCCGCGTCTGCCTGAGAGATGACGCCCGTCTCGGCCATAGATTCGAGCACCTGATTGCGCCGCGCCGTCGCCGTCTCAAGATTGTGATAGGGGTTGTAGCGGTTGGGGCTGCGAATCAGGCCCGCCAGGAAGGCCGCTTCCGGCAAAGTCAGCGACGACACGTCCTTGTTGAAGTAAGCGTCGGCCGCCTCGCCAAAGCCGTTGATGGAGAAGCCTGACTGCTGGCCCAGGTATACCTGATTGCAGTAAAGCTCGAAAATCTTCTCCTTCGAGAGCCGCGTCTCAAGGATGATTGACAGGTAAGCTTCCGACAGCTTTCTCTTCAAGCTTCTTTCGGGCGAGAGCAGCAGGTTCTTGACGAGCTGTTGCGTGATGCTTGAGCCGCCCTGCCTCGCAATCGGAGAGCTCGGGTCTGCGTCGTAGCGGCGGATTAAGGCGCGCAGGATGCCTCGAATGTTGACGCCGTAATGCTCGAAGAAGCTGCGGTCTTCCGTGACCACTATGGCGTTGACGAGCGGTTTCGGCAGGTCGTTAAAGCCCACGACCTTTCGCTTTGAGCGGTCGCGCCCCGTGACGGAGCTTATCAACTCCGGCTCAAGCTGCGCCTTCTCGTAACGCGCCGCGGTGGCGAGGTCTGTGATGGAGACTATGCCACGTCCGCCGCGAGCAAACTGTATGCGAAGCGAGGCGAAGATGCGCTGGCGGTCAACGACCGCGCCGCTGCTAGGCTCTATCTCTACACTTGCGCCCGCGACCCTGTAGCGCCCGCGCGAAGCCTCCGCCTGCGCGGTCTTCTCCACGTAGGCCGCGCGCTTCAGATAAGCCACCAGCTCGTCAACCGACAGGTTCTCGCCTACCCTAAGCTCTCTGGGAGCGGCGTAGATTCCCGCGGTGCGCGTGTAGACCTCTCCGTTTAAGAGATTGTCTATGCGTGCGGAGAAGACCCACCAGTAATAGCCTAGTATGCCGATTGTGACGGTGGAGAGAAAAACCAGCGCGATGATGACGGGCGGGCGAAAGATTCTGCGCGTCCAGCGACGAAAAAAACCGGGCTCCGGCTCGCTGTAGCGGACAATGCGAGAGCCGCCCTTAGAGGAGCCCTTCCCCTTTTTCGCCACCGGCGGCACACGGTTTTCAGGTGGATAACGAACGCCCATAAAAAACAATGCAGAAGGCAGAGTGCAGAATGATGAATGATTTTGTTAGTGCTCTTTCTTTGCGGTCTTTACAGAGGAAACTAATATGGCGATCAACTCTTCGGCTTCTTTGCGTAAATCATTTAATCGTTCTTCGTGAATTATTCCGCCATCCACTAAAAGCTCAAGCCAGTATGAAGTTTCCTCAAGTTCCTGAAGTCCACATTCCATTTTACTTATAAACTCTGCGCGTGACCTCGCCCGCATAGCCTCCCTGTAGCTAGCGCCTACGGAAGTGCCGCTTCTAAGCACCTGCTTCCCAATAACTTGAGCCTCTGTAGTTTTAGGTAATGCAACATACATACGAATAACACGAAGGGCAAAACTCTTAGTTCTTTTCTGCAAATCGTATGTTTTCCTGGCCAGAGTTTCTTTCTCTTGATTCATCACTCTGCACTCTGCCTTCTGCATTCCTTTAAAACTCTAACCTCTTAAGCTTAAACTGTCTACCTTTCGATGAGCAGGAGCGACTTGCCTGCTCTTCTATTTGACACTTCCCCGGGCTTTTAGCTACCGTGACGCTCATCCGGGCAAGGGTCACTTCTCTTAGATGCAGCTTTTCGAGAATGAGTCCAGCATACACACGTTTGCGCTCCGTAGCTTCTCGCTTTAGCATACGTTACGGTCTCATAGCTATCGCTGCCATACTGGCGCTCGGCACGGTGGGGTTTCATCTGATAGAGGGCTGGCCGTGGATGGAGAGCCTGTACACGGCCACGCAGACGGTGACGACCGTGGGCTACGGCGATTTGGCTCCGCAGACTTACGCGGGCAGGCTCTTCGCCATAGTCTTCATGATAGCGGGCGTCGGCACGGTGCTTTACGCGCTGACGAGCATCGTACAGACGGTCGTTCAGTCGGAGATGGTCGCGGCCTTAGGCGAGCGCCGCCGCACGCGCGAGATAAGAAGAGTGCAGAAACATTTCATCATCTGCGGAGCAGGCCGCGTGGGCTCGCGCATCATCAGAGAGTTGCAGCGCGCCAAGTGTCCCTTCGTCGTCATAGAGCGCGAGCAGCACAAGGTGGCAGACCTCATGGCGCGGGGCGAGCACGTCATCGTCAGCGACGCCACGCTCGAAGAGACGCTTAAGGAGGCTGGCATAGAGAGGGCGCGTGCGCTCGCGGCCTGCCTGCCGAACGACGCAGACAATCTTTACGTAGTGCTGATGGCCAGAGACCTGAACGAGCACCTGCACGTCGTCGCGCGGGCCGTAGAGGAGCAGGCCGAGCCGAAGCTCGTGCGCGCAGGAGCCAACCGCGTCGTCTCTCCCATAATCATAGGCAGCCGCCGCATGGCGGAAGCACTGATGAAGCCCGCGCTCGCGGATTTCATGGACTCGATTACGGCGGAGAATCTAGCCTTAGGCTTTGACGAAGTGGAATTGCCTCAAGGCTCTGTTTACGTGGGCCACAAGCTTAAGTACACGAACATTCGCTCTGAGCTGGACGTGGTCATCATTGCCATACGACGGCGTGGCGGAGAGATGCTTTTTAATCCCACGGGCGACACGGTGCTTGAGGGGGGCGACCTGCTCATCGCCATCGGCCGCACGGAATCGCTCGTGGAGCTTGACCGGCAGGCGCGAAGGATACGGGAAAAAGTCTAGAGCTTAATGAAGATTTTAGTCACAGGGGGGAGCGGTTATCTGGGCACGCACGTCCGCCGCTTCTTTAACGCAGACGATTTCTCGCGCCGCTCTGGCCGAGACATCCTGGACACTTATGATTTGAGCATCGTGCAGGATTACGATGTCGTAATTCACCTGGCCGCGCACCTTAATAAAGACCCTGCCGCCGCCGAAGCATGCTTTCGCGTCAACACCGAAGGCACCGCCAACGTCTTACGCAACATGCGCCACGGCGCGGTCTTCATCTACGCTTCCACAAAGGATGTCTACGGCGTGTTCGCCGAAGATTACGCGGAGGTTCCTGAGACCTGCCGCACGGACTACTGCGGCCAGTCCGCGCTTGAGTGGTCAAAGCTGATGGGCGAGCGCTATGTAGACTTTTACGCGACCGAAGTGGGCCTTCGCGCCTGCATCTTTCGCATGTCAACCGTCTACGCGAGACCAAGTGAGGGCAACGAGCCGAACTTCGTCACGCATTACGTAGAGTCGGTCAAGCGAGGCTGGCCCATACGCTTTCCCGCAGAGGGCAAGCCCGTGCGCGACATCCTTCACGTTGACGATTTTTCGCGGGCCTGCAAGCTCTTCATAGATTCCTCGCTCGCTCGCGGGCTGTATAATATCGGCGGAGGCCGCCGGAACGCCACCGGTTTGCGCGAGATGGTGGAGAGGGTCGGGCGCATGATTGAGCTTGTGCCGAACATAGACGAGACGCCGCAGGTGCAGCCCGCGCCCGTGCCCTTTAACTACGTGACAGACCTCTCGCGCATAGGCACGGAGCTTGGGTGGCGGCCCGAGATAAACGTCGAAGAGGGGCTCAGAAGCCTGCTGTGAGAGAAAGCTCTATCGAAGCGGAAAGAATCAATCGAGTAGTGGTGCGCGGCACTAACTGGGTCGGCGACGCTGTGATGACCATCCCCGCCCTGCGAGAGCTGCGCCGAGTGCTGCCGCGCGCGCACATCACTCTCGCTACCCGCCCCTGGGCCGAAGGACTCTTCCGCGACGCAGACTTTCTGGACGAGATACTGATTTATGACCGGCCGCGACGCTCGCCCGGCGCGCTGCTACGTCAGGTCAGAGAGTGGCGCAGTCGCTCATTCGATTTGGCGGTTCTTTTTCAGAATGCTTTCGAAGCGGCTGTGATAGCAAGGCTGGCGCGTGTGCCAGCGCGCTTGGGCTACGCGACAGACGGGCGAAGGCCGCTCCTGACGCACCCCGTTCCTCTTCCCGTCTGGAGAAGCGAGCGCCACGAAGTCTTCTATTATCTCAACGTCGTGAGCGAGCTTGAGCGGCTTCTCTATGGCGCATCAAGTGTGGAAGAGAGCGAGCCTCGCTTCATGCTGCGTGTCTCGGAAGAGAGGAAGCGGGACGCGTTGCAGGTGTTGAGTCTGCGCGGCACGCGTCCCGGGCGAAAGCTCGTGGCGCTCTGTCCCGGCTCAACCAACAGCCGCGCCAAGCGCTGGCCCGCCGAAAGGTTCGCCGCGCTCGCAGACCGCTTCGTAGAAGAGATGCGCGCGGACGTTCTGCTCGTGGGCTCAAGAGACGAGATGGAAGTGTCTCACGAGGTCTCGCGGCTCATGCGCCATAAGCCTGTCGTGCTAACGGGCGAGACAGACCTGGCGCAACTCACAGCTATCTTGAGTATGGTTGATTTGCTCGTGACGAACGACACCGGCCCGGCTCACATCAGCGCGGCGCTGGGCAGGCCGACGCTCGTCATCTTCGGCCCGACAGACCCGCGCACGACCAGACCCTTTAACGCCTCGGCTGAAATCATGATGCGTCCGCCGGACTGCGCGCCCTGCATGCTCAGGGACTGCCCGATTGACCATCGCTGCATGACCGCGATTTCCCCGGAAGAGGTCTTTGAGCGCGCCTCTCGCATGATGAGCGCGGCGCAGGTGGAGGTTGGAGCTTGAAGCGGCGCGCGGTCTTTATGGATAGAGACGGCACGATTTCCGAAGAGGTCGGCTACGTCAATCACCCTTCGCGCTACAGGGTCTTTCCCTTCTCTGCCGAGGCTGTGAAGCTACTTAACGAGCGCGGGTGGCTGGCGATTCTGGTGACGAATCAGGCGGGCGTCGCTCGCGGCTACTTCACGGAAGATTTAATCGGAGAAGTCCACGGCGTGCTCAGCGTAGAGCTTGAGCGCGCGGGCGCTCACCTTGATGCCATCTACTACTGCGCGCATCATCCTTCGGTCGGAGAGCCGCCCTTTCGTCTTGATTGCGATTGCCGAAAGCCACGGCCCGGTCTGATTCGCCGCGCCGCAGAAGAGTTCGACATAGACCTTTCCGAGAGCTGGATGATTGGCGACCGCTACAGCGACGTGGAGCTGGCGCACAACGCTGGCGTGCGCTCTTGCTTCGTGCTGACGGGCTACGGGCGCGGCGAGTGGGAGTATCAACGCGAGGGCTGGAAACACGAGCCCGAGCTGGTGGCGGAAAATCTACTTGAAGCTGTAAGAAAGATAGCACTGAGCGATGAGCGTAGAGCTGAAGGTTGAGCAGGAGCGGCTGGCTTCCGTGGTCGAGCGATTCTCGCGCGTGCGCGTCGTGGTCGTGGGCGACCTAGTGGCAGACCAGTTCCTCTACGGCGAGATAGCTCGCGTGTCGCGCGAGGCCCCCGTCTTTATCCTGCGCCACGAGCGGACGGAGACTCTGCCGGGCGGCGCGGCCAACTGCGCGCTGAACCTCGCGTCGCTCGGAGCTTCCGTCTCGCTCATAGGCGTCGTCGGCGACGACGAGGCGGGCCGGGCTCTCCTTGAGAAACTCACTGAGGCGGGCGTCTCGTGCGAGAGCATTCGCACGCTCGCGGGCAGCCGCACGATTACGAAGGTTCGCGTGCTAGCGGGTCAGGCACACTCTGCGCGCCAGCAGGTGATTCGCGTCGATTACGAAGACGGGCCGCTCATGGACAATGCCCTGCGCGCCGAATTAAGAGAGAGCGTGAGGCGGGAAGCAGCTGCCTCTGACGCAGTCATTATCTCTGACTATAACTACGGAGTCGCGGACGAAGAGATGAGCGAGATGGTGCGCGAAGCCGTGCGCGAAAGACGTGCGCCCGTGCTGGTTGACTCGCGCTTTCGTCTCTCAAGCTTCCGGGGCTTTACCTCCGCCACGCCGAACGAGGACGAGGTGGAGCAGCTTCTGGGACGAAAGCTCTCGGACGAGCGAGAGGTGGAAGAGGCTGGCGCGCTCTTACGCGAGAGGCTGAATCTTGCGGCCCTTCTCATCACGCGTGGCGGGCGCGGCATGATGCTCTTTGAAGAAGGGCTGGAGCCGCTTCAACTCGATGCCGTGGGCGCTAGAGAGCCCGTGGACGGCACGGGCGCGGGCGACACCGTCATAGCCGCTTATGCTCTCTCCATTGCTTCGGGCGCAGGTTTCGCGGACGCCGCGCGCCTTGCCAATCACGCCGGAGGGCTGGTAGTCATGAAGCGCGGCACGGCTTCTTTAAGCAGCGCAGAGCTTCTGGCAAGCATCAGTGAAAGGAATTAACAGGGATGGACAGGATGAACAGGATGAAAGAGAAACTATTTATTCTTTATCCTGTCTATCCTGTCCATCCCTGTTTGAATCTTCCATGAACGAGCCTTCGAATCGCATACTTGACCGGAACCGTTTGATTGCGCGCGTGGCGATTGCCAGAAGGGGCGGCGCTCGCGTAGTGCTGGCCAACGGCTGCTTCGACATCCTGCACGTAGGCCACGTGCGCTATCTTGAAGGCGCGCGTGCGCTGGGCGACCTGCTGGTGGTAGGCATCAACTCGGACGAGCAGGTCAGGGCTCTCAAGGGCGAGGGCCGTCCGCTCGTCCCTGAGCGAGAGCGTGCGGAAGTGGTGGCGGCCTTGAGGGCCGTCGATTACGTGACCATTTTTCCAGAGCCGAACGTGGAGGCGCTCCTGCGCTCCATACGGCCCGACATACATGCCAAGGGGACGGACTACACGGAAGAGACTGTGCCCGAGCGAGACGTGGTGCGTTCCTTGGGCGGTCGCGTGGCAATCGTGGGCGACCCTAAGAATCATTCGACTACGGAGATGCTGGAATCGCTTCATGGCTCGGCCGTGAGAGATGACAGCTAGACGGCTTTTCATCATCTGAGGCTTGAAAAACTTTTTTCAGGAGGAAGCAGAGGCACATATGAATAAAAGAGGGCGCGGGGCGCAACTGTTGCTTGCTATGCTGCTGGCCGTTGCAGCCGCCGTATACGCGCCGTTCTCTACGCTCGGGGCAGGCTCCGCTTCGCAGCGGAGATTCGACCCTGAAGGACAGTTCAACCCTATAGGCAGTCCGCCGCAGGGGCTGGATGAAGTGGCGAGCATAGACCTTTTCCGAAGCGGTCGCGGCCGACCATTTACGAGCCACACGCATTCCGGCGTGGTGACGACGCGCGGCGTGGTCTATCGCTTCCAGAGCATCTCGGCCAGCCGTAACAGCCTGACCTTCACGACGCGCGCCAGGGGCGGCGTGAGCTATCGCTTCTCGGGCCGCTTCCTACGAGGCGGCGTCTTCGCCGAGATGGACTCAAGCGTCTGGGATCAGCCCATGCTGGAAGGAACCCTGACCAAGCTCAGAAACGGCAGGCAGGTCTCGGAAGGCCGCATGCGCTTCAGCTACTTCGGGGGAACCTAAAAAAATGCAGAAGTCAGAGTGCAGAATGATGAATTAAAGAAATAATTCAAGTTGAATAATTCTTATCATTCATCATTCTGCACTCTGACTTCTGACTTGCTTTTATGCGGATTCTGATAGTCAAACTGGGGAGCATAGGGGACATAGTGCATACGCTGCCTGCGCTGGCGGCTATCGGTCGGGCTCTGCCTCGCGCGCAGCTTGCCTGGGTTGTAGAAAAACGCTCGGCCGAGATTTTGAGGGACAACCCGTTTTTGAAAAGCCTCATCGAAGTCGACACGAAGGCTTTGAGGCGCTGGCCGTCGTCTGGGGAGACGCTGCAGGCACCGCGCCAGCAGTTACGTCGGTTACGCGCCTCAACCTTCGATTCCGCCTTAGATTTCCAGGGACTTCTTAAATCAGCAACTATCGCCAGGCTCTCGGGCGCACGGCGCGTCTACGGCTTCGAGCGGGCCTCTCTGCGCGAGCCTGCCAGTCGCATCTTACTCTCCAAAGCGGTCAGGGTTCCGCCCCGCGCTCACGTCATAGTAAAAAATCTAACGCTAGCAGCAGAAGCCCTAGGCATAACTGTTCCCACGCGTCCCGAAGACTTCGAGTTTCCCGTGCAGCTCAGGCGCGAGCACGAGATAGAGGCCGAGGTCGCTGCGGATTGGACGAACGGGAGCTATGCCATTTTGAATCCGGGCGGCGGCTGGCCTACGAAGCTCTGGGGCGCTGAGCGGTTCGGGGCTCTGGCCGACAGGCTCTGGTCTGAGTTCGGGCTGAGCTCGATAATCACGTACGGGCCGGGCGAGACGGAGCTGGCAGGAAAAGTTTTAGAGGCCAGCCGCTCAGGCCGGGCCAGAACAGCAGACATTTCGCTCAAGGGCTTTTATGCCTTAGCACGCGCGTCAAAGCTTTACGTGGGCGGCGACACCGGGCCGACTCATCTGGCGGTGGCGGCGGGCGCTCCCCTGGTGGGACTCTTCGGGCCTACCGAGTGGTGGAGAAACGGCAGCCCTCGGCCCGAAGATATTTCAGTCGAGCGCAACGACATAGGCTGTCGCACGGATTGTCACAGGCGCTCCTGCTCTCACTGGATATGCATGGACATAGAGGTCGAGCGTGTCTTAGAGGCTGTAGAGCGTAGGCTCGGACGCGCGCATAAACTGATTCAACTGGAGAGCGGCACGGTTGCTTAAGGAAGGCTCATGGGTGCAGCGCTGGCGTGTGCCGCTCGGGTTCCTGTGCGGCGCGGCGTTCGTGGTGCTGGCAAGGCCTCGCGCCGTAACGCTCGCGGCAGGCGGAGCGGTCGCTCTTCTCGGGCTCGGACTTCGAGCATGGGCCGCAGGGCACATCAGGAAGAACTCTCAGCTTGCGACCTCAGGCCCATACGCCTACACGCGCAACCCGCTTTACCTGGGCAGCTTTCTACTTGGACTCGGCTTCACCATAGCCGCCGGACAGCCCCTTCTGGGCCTACTCTTCGCGGGCCTCTTCCTGGGCATCTATTTGCCCGTCATGCGCGTCGAAGCAGCGACACTCTCCCGGCTTTTCGGTCAAGACTACACACTATACGCGCGTGCCGTTCCCCTCTTCTTCCCGCGCCTTGTGCCGTACAGGGACGCCAAGACGGGCAGCGCTAAGTTCGATGCCGGGCTCTATCTGAGATACCGGGAGTATCAGGCGGCAATCGGGCTGGTGATAGCCTGGGGCCTGCTGGCCCTGAAGGCGCTCTTTGTGAAGTAGAGATTTTTTTGCAAATGAAGCTCGCTCGACTATCAATCTTCTGTCTCTCCTTTATCCTCTTGCTGGCGCTCGCACCGGCATCTGCGCTGGTAGACGAGCGCGCTGCTGCTGACAATTCGCCTCTGCCGTTTGAGCCAAGAGAAGAGAGCGTCTACGAGGCTGAGTTCTCAAGGTCTCTGCTGAGAGGCATCAACGTAGCCACGCTCAGATTCACGGCCAGCCGCGAGCGAGGCGCTGCGTCGAACGGGAAAGAGGATGCTTCAATCTTACACTTCACGGCGGAGGCTCAATCCAAGGGGCTCTTTCCAAAACTCTTCTCCGGCCTGCGCTTTTACCAGCAGGTGGAATCAACCGTTGACTCTGAATCCTTCAGCGTCCTTCGCACGGTCAAGCTGGACGAGCAGGGCAACCGCAAGCGAGCCAGCGAAGCCGTCTTTGACCTCAAGCAAAGGCGCGTCACGTGGACTGAGCGCGTCCCGAACGACCCCACGAGCCAGCCGCGCGTCGTCACCTCTGAATTCACGGGCAAGGTTCAGGACATAGCCTCCGTCTTCTACTTCGTTCGGACGCAGCCGCTCGTGCCCGGAAAAAACTTTGAAGTGCTGGTCTCCGATTCCGGCAGGGTCTACCGAATGCCCGTTCGCGTCGGGGAGACCAAGAAGATAAAGAGCATCCTCGGTGAAGTCCAAGCCGTGCGCGTAGAGCCCGAGCTTTTCGGCGAAGACCGAATGGTCAGAGGCAAGGGGCAGCTCACCATCTGGTTCACCACCGACGCGCGCCACATCCCCGTCCGAGCCCAAATCAAACACGAGATGGGCACGCTCGACATAACCTTAAAGAGTCTCGTACAGGGAAAGTAAGAAATTAACAGGGATGGACAGGATAGACAGGATAAAAGAAGAAGAGATGCTTTCTTATCCTGCTTATCCTGTCCATCCCTGTTAATTTCTTTGCCGTCGTGTTTGACATAGTGCGTCCGATTCCGTAAAACTACCTGCTTTAATTTAATCAAACAGTATGTAGGCATAGCTGTCAGAGGCAGCAGTTTGCCTTTTGTACGGTCGGAAACGGATACGCGATGCCCTTTTTCTTTCCCGGTAGCTCTGAATTAGTCATCACACAGGAGACTCCCTCGCCAGCGGTCGTGGACAAACTGGCGGAGCTTTCGGCGGACGAGCCTCTGCCGGAAAGCTACGATCTGGACAGGATAAGTCTGCTGGCCCAGTCGCCGCGCAGAATCTATCTCTACTGGGAGCTGGCCCGCGACCCCTTCGAGCCTTTGCAGCGCGTCTTCGGCCAACGGGACGGATACCGCCTCGCCGTCAGGCTCACGGACATGGACTCGGAAGCGACCACCCTGCACGAGGCTTCGGGGACGCGCTCGCAGTGGTTCGACGTGCAGCCTGACCGCGCCTACATGGCAGAGCTTGGGCTTTACAGTCCGGGCCGCCCATTCATACGGCTGCTCGCGTCAAACACGCGCCGCACGCCGCGCGCCAGCGTCTCGCTCCACACGGAGCAGGCGGAGCAGTGGCAGGTCACGGCCGAGCAATTCTCGCGCGTGCTGGACGACGCGGGCTACGTGAGCGACGCGCTGGAAGTCGCGCTTGAAGCTGCGGACGAGGCGACTAATAACGCCGCGACGCGCGCCATCACCAGGCGGCTTGCGCCAGCGAGCCTGCCGCCCATGAGCGAAGAGGAACTGGCGGAGTTGCGAGGCGTGCTGACGGCGCTCGCTTTCGGCATGCCCTGGGGAAACCTGCGGCCCATGCTGTCACAGGATCTTGCCACATGGTTCGACCGTTTCGGTGCTGACGGGGCGCAGTTAGACCCGGCACGTATCACAGAAGTTCTACATTCAACGCTCGGCATAGAGATGACACGCTCGCCCTTTGAGGCTCCGCCCGAAGCGGCACGCCGCCGTGCGGCTCGTGTCATAGTAGGCGCAAGCGAAGTCAATCTTCCCTCGCGCCCCTTCCATCTCTGGATGCCGAGCATGACAGAAAGGCAAGTCAGAAGGCAGAGTGCAGAATGATGAATGAAAAGAAGAACGCTTCTTTAATTCATCATTCTGCACTCTGCATTCATACTTTTTTCTCGTGCCTATAGGTTATCTAAGTCTTGTCCTGCACGCGCACCTGCCTTTTGTGCGTCACCCCGAGCATCCGGAGTTTCTGGAGGAAGACTGGCTCTACGAAGCCATCACGGAAGTCTACCTGCCGCTCATCTTCGTCTTCCAGAACCTGCACGAGATGAATGCAAGCCCGCGCCTTGCGATGAACGTCTCGCCGCCGCTCTGCGAGATGCTCTCCGACCCGCTGCTTCAGGAGCGCTACACGCGACACCTCGAAAACCTCCTCACGCTCTCGGAAAAAGAGATTGAGCGCACCAAGCGCGACGCGCCCGAGTTCCAGCCCGTGGCGCGCATGTATTTCGAGACCCTGTCGGCGGCGCATCATCTCTGGACAACGCGCTACCAACGCAACCTTGTTCGAGCCTTCCGCGAGCTACAGGAAGAGGGCGTGCTTGAAATCATGACCTGCTGCGCGACGCACGGCTTTCTGCCTCTCATCTCTACGCACGAGGCGCGACGCGCGCAGATTGAGGTGGCGGTTCAGAACTACCGCAAGCACTTCGGCCGTAGCCCGCGCGGCATCTGGCTGGCCGAGTGCGCCTACGAGCCCGGCGTCGAAGACTTACTTAAAGATGCTGGCATCGAATATTTCATCTCAGACACTCACGGCATTCTTTACGGCGAGCCGAGGCCTCGCTACGGCGTCTACGCTCCCGTGCGCTGCCCCAACGGCGTGGCCGTCTTCGCGCGCGACCTTGAGACGAGCCAGCAGGTATGGAGCTCTATGGTAGGCTATCCGGGCCATCCTGATTACAGGGAGTTCTACAGAGACCTTGGCTGGGACGCGCCGCTCGATTACCTGCTCCCGCACCTGCACGCAGGCGGCGAGCGCCGCCACCTTGGCTTAAAGTATCACCGCATCACTGGCCGAGACGTGTCTCAGCAGGACAAGCAGCCCTACAACCCGGAGGCCGCGCGCCATCGCGCAGCCGAGCACGCCAGCGACTTTATACACAAGCGCATAGAGCAGGCTCGCCACCTGATTGAGTCATTCGACGGGCGTCCTCCCATCGTCTGCTCTCCCTACGACGCGGAGCTTTACGGCCACTGGTGGTTCGAGGGGCCGCAGTTCATAGACTTTCTCTTCCGCAAGCTGCACTGGGACACCGACGACATAGAAGCCGTCTCGCCCGGCGACGTGCTCGACTCAGGCATGGCTATTCAAACGCAGCAGCCGTCGGCCTCAAGCTGGGGCGAAGAGGGTTATTACAAAGTCTGGCTCAACGAGCTTAACTCGTGGATGTACCCGCACCAGCACGCTGCGGAAGCGCGCATGACAGAGCTTGCCAATCGCCACGCCTCGGCAGAAGGCATACTCCGTCGCGCGCTCAATCAGGCCGCCAGAGAGTTGCTGCTTGCTCAATCCAGCGACTGGGCCTTTCAAATCTATCAGGGCACGACCGTTGAGTACGCCACCAAACGCTTCCGCTCTCACATACGCCGCTTCGACGCCATCGTGAAGGAGATTGAGGGGGGCGCGATTGACGAAGGCAGGCTGGCCGAGATGGAATGGCGCGATAACATCTTCGCAGAGATTGACTATCGCGTGTACAGGTCATGAAGCCCCTTGAGGACAGAGCGACCGACGCTCGCCGCCCGCTCATCATAGGCCACAGGGGAGCCGCGCGGGTCACGCCCGAGAACACTATCATCTCATTCAAGCGCGCCATGGCGGACGGAGCCGACGGTATAGAGTTCGACGTGAGACTCGCGAGAGACCGCGTGCCCGTCTGTATACACGACTCAAGTTTACGCCGCACTGCGCTCAGAGAAGGATTGATAGCCTCTCTTTCATCAACAGAGCTTGTCAATGTAGACGCAGGCACGTGGTTCAACCGCCGCTTCCCCGCCCTGGCGAGCGAAGAATATACACAGGCAACAATCCCTACTCTCTCGGAAGTCTTTGAGCTTTTCCGTGACACGGACGCGTTGCTTTACGTGGAGATGAAGTGCGAGGTGTCTGAGGCTGGCGCGATTGCCTCTGAGGTCGCGAAGCTCATACGCGAGCACGAGATGACGGAGCGCGCAGTCGTGGAGAGCTTCACTCTAGAAGCAATCATTGAGATAAAGCGACGAGCGCCGGAGATTCGTACCGCCGCGCTCTTCGAGCCTAAATTGATGCCGCCGCCGTCTCTTAGCCGCATGATGCGGCTCGCCGCAGAGTGCAGGGCCAACGAGCTTGCGCTTCATCACCTGCTCGCTAGGCGCAGGGTAATCGAAGAGGCCACGCGGCGCGGCATGAAGACGGTCGTCTGGACTGTAGACAATCCACGTTGGCTTGCACGCGCAAGCCGCTTCGGCATACACGCCGTCATCACCAATCATCCCGCAATCATGAGAGGCAATGGATAGGGTCTTCCTGCGCTCGCAGTTCGCGGTCTATTACAGGCGCGCCCGTCGCCTGCGCCTGACGAGCGAGGCTCGCCCCGACTACGCCCTGATTATCCCTCTCGAAGGACGACTGACTGCCACCGTCTCAGGCGAAGAGATAAAAGCCGTGCCTCACGTCGCGCTGCTCTTTAATCCGGGCCTTGCCTTCTCGGCCGCGAGCCGCGAAGAGACGGCCGTGCTGATGCTGACGCTCGCGCCCGCCTTCGTGCTTGACCTGGCAGCGCGCCTGCGCCTCACGCTCTCCGGCGCGACCGTCATGTTCAGCTCTGAACGTGTCGAAAGAGACGAAAGGTTAGCGCAGCTTGCGCGAGACCTGACAAGTGAGTTGATAGAAGCGGAGGCAGGACAGGACGTTGTCATCACAGCACAGGTGGAGCAGATGCTCGTTCACCTGCTGCGTCATCACGCGAACGTGCGACGCTCGGACGAGCTTGAGCTGTCGCGCGTAGGCCTCGTTGACCGCCGCATACGCCGCGCCGTGGAGATGATGCACGCCCACATGGACAGAGAGCTTCCGATTGAAGAGCTGGCCTCAGCCGCCTATCTCTCGCCCTTTCACTTCGCGCGCCTCTTCAAAAAATTGACGGGCGCATCGCCGCACGCCTACCTGGCGAGCCTGCGTGTACAGAGAGCGCAGCAGCTACTGGCAGAAACAGACCTTTCAATCTCGGAGCTAAGCGCACGCGTCGGCTACAGCAGCCCCAGCCACTTCTCCAAGGCCTTTCGCCAGTCGACCGGCCTCACGCCACGCGCCTTTCGCGCAAGCCTCGTCAGCAGGGATTAGCTCTTCGCGCCGAAGCCCGCGATGATGCCCCAGGTCGTGAGCGCGCTCATCACCGTCGTCCAGTAGCCGAACTTCTGGTAGTAATAGACGGCGCAGCTTTCCTGCGTCTTGTAGTTCAGATGCCCGTTGATTGTAGGGTCTGAGAGATTACGCACGCAGGCCCACTTCGGCGGCCGCTTCATCTCGCTGCACACGAGGCCCAACACGGCATCGTCCATCTCCACTGCCATCCCCAGCTTGTCCAGGTTGTTCGAGCTTGTCCCGAACTCAAAGATGTCCGTCGTCAGGATTGGATGAAACTCCGGGATGCCGTCCTCGCCGTCGAAGTGAATCTTGGTCGGATATTTGTCGGGCGAGCAGGCGCACTTGGAGTTCGGCGGTGTGCCCTTAGGCTCCACCTTTCCCGTCAAACGGTTCGCATAGCTCTGCATTAGCTTGCCCGCCTGAGCCATGTTCTTCTTCGAGATGTCCCAGTCGGACTTGAAGGTCTTGTTATTGAAGGGCGCGCTCTTGAAATCCTTGAAGCAGGTGAAGCGCGCGGCGCGGCTCACCACTACATCGCCCAGACTCATGTCGCAGTAGACGCCGCCGCTCGTGCCCGTTGTCAAAAAGAGCTTCGGTCGCGCGTCACCAATCATCTGCGCCAGCATGTCTTTAATCGGAAGAGACATCTGGCCGTTCGGCATCTTCTTGGCGTCCTCGTGCATGTGAAGCTCCGTCTTGTAGACCAGCACCTTCACCTTGTTTATCTCTATGACGAAGTAGCTGCCCAGCCGCTTCGACTCCCTGGAAGGCCCGCGCGGGCCTATGAGCGGCAGGAAGTGCTTCTCGAAATTCTTTGCATACGGATACCATGTCGTTCTGTCGTATCCGGGCGTCAACACGTCTGCCATGGCCTGCGATTCGGCGGCCGTGTCCATCATGGCTATCACGTCCACCTTCGGCAGCGAGTCGTTAGGACTCGGCACAGGCTTCATCGGCTGCGGGACGGGCTGCAAGCCTTTGGGGAACGGAATGTCTTTGACCCGCGCCCCCATGATGGCCGCGCTCTTGGCCATCGTCGCCGCTTCGTCGCCGTACTTGAGGCCGGACGCCATCTCCGACCTGCGCTTCAGTACTTCAGGGCTGTACGTGTTGAATTCCATATTAAGGTCTCCTGTTCGCCTCTCTCTCTGTGTGCCGGTTGAATTTTTTTGAAGCCTAAAGTGACGGTATGAATTCTAAAGCCTGAATAACGGGCGAGACTCTAACACACAGTCCGATACGCGACAATGATTTTTGCGCGCAGCGAGTGGTTAGGGCTTAACAACCGCCCCCAAGTCTGCTACTCTACGCGCATCTTCGTTAGCGTTCAGGCAAGGGCGCAGAAGCCTTTGCCATTTGTCCCAGACACCTCATAAGACAGTTAGCTGCATCCCGGCCAGTGAGTGAGACTCTTGAATCATTCGTCGGCCGGCGTCAAACGGGAGCACTGTGAAGGTCGCACACCTGAGCCTGCGGTTCTTGTGCGCGACTGCCTGACAGGACAAATATTTGCGACGTAACTGTACGTTGCATAACAAAGTAATGCTAAGCGAATTCTCAATCGGCCAAAGCCGACGGTGTCCTTCGAGCTACTAAACGAGACCCACATCTTTGGAAACACCGAGCGACCTTTTGACTTAGCTCTACCTACAACTCACGGAGAAAAAATATGTCTAAGAGATTATTGGTAGGTTTACTGGGCGTTGCTCTGGCAATCGCCTCGCTGTTTCCCGTCACACGGTCGAGCGCTGAGCGGGCGTCTCAACCGAGAACTGTTACCCCTAACCCCTTGCAGACCGGGCGTGCGACTCTTCCCAATTACGACATTCGTCTGGCCGGACGAACGGAGTTCGTGGACGCTGACCTTAACTCGGCCGCCGACGCGCAAAGAGCGGCGCAGAGCGGCGACGCGGCGCGACAGGCGCGAGCCTCTGCGGTCGAGAATTTCCGCGCAGGCCTTCGCCCCGAGCACGCCAAAAACCTGCGCGCCCAGGTTAATGAAGCCGGGGCGATGAAAAATTTCTTCATCGACGGAGCGCCGCTTACCGAGCCGCAGTCGGACGCTCCGGACAACATAGCGCGCCGCTTCCTTAAAGAGCGCGCTCAGGTCTTCGCCCTCTCGAATGCGGGCGTGGACAACCTGAAACTTGAAAAGGAAGATAACGACCGGGGCACCACCTTCCTTGACTATGCTCAGACCGTGGACGGCATTAAGGTATTCGAAGGCAACGTCAAGGTTGTAGTCAACAATCAGGGCGAAGTCATGAACGTGCGCGAAGGCTTCCTCATCAACGGGCAGAAAGCGAAGCTCAATCCTTCTCTGGATGAACAAGAAGGCATAGCCAAAGCTTTTGAGCACGCCGGAAGAAGCGTCATGGCTTCCTTCGTAGAGACGGGCGCTCGCTCATCCGAAAGCGAGTTCTCAAGATTCGCCAACCCCATAGACCTAGGCTATGAAGAGGTGCTCTCGCAGCTCAACATTGTGCGCGTAGGCAACAAAGCTCGTCTTGCGTGGCACGTCTACGCGGAGGTCGGCCCCAACGAGTGGTACGAGATGCTGGTGGACGCTCATACGGGCGAGCTGCTGCTGCGTTATAACCTATACGTGTTTGAGGCGCAGGGCACTGTCTACACGGAAGCTCCTGATAAGGGAGCGCGCGTGCTGGTCTCCTTCGTGGGAGACACTACGATTAACACGGCTGCTGGCTGGATGGGCACTTCTACTGTGACGACCGGCAACAACGTCGAAGCGTATCTTGACACGAACGCGGACAACGCGCCGGACGCCAACAACACGACGGGGCTCTCGAACGGCCACGCCTTCTCGTCTACGCAGAACTTTACCTTCCCCTTCTCGACCACCGTCGACCCGCGCACGCAACAGGCGGCGGTCGTGACGAATCTCTTCTATTACAACAACATCATGCACGACTTCTCCTACAACCTGGGCTTTACGGAGACGGCGCTCAACTTCCAGACCAACAACTTCGGTCGCGGCGGCACGGGCAACGACTCCGTGAGAGCCGAAGCGCAGGACGGCTCCGGCACGAACAACGCGAACTTCGCCACGCCGCCCGACGGCCAGCGCCCGCGCATGCAGCAATACCTTTTCACCTCGCCCAATCCTGACCGCGACAGCTCCGTAGACGGCGACGTGGTCTTTCACGAGTACGGGCACGGCATCTCGAATCGCCTGATAGGCAACGGCAGCACCGCTCTACAGGGCACGCAAAGCGGCGCGATGGGCGAAGGTTGGTCAGACTACTGGGCCATCACCATCAACGGCGACGGGATGGTGGGCGAGTATGCCACGGGCAACACGACGGCTGGCATACGCCGCGCCGCCTATACAGTCCCTGCTAACGCTATACACGACTCTTATGCTGACGTAGGCAATCAGGGCTTCGCAGTTCACAACGACGGCGAAATCTGGGCGGCGACTCTGTGGGACTTGCGCGCACAGCTCGGGGCAACCATCACGGACAGGATAGTCCTGAACGGCATGAAGTTCACGCCGACCAGGCCATCCTTCCTTAATGCGCGCGACGGCATTCTGCAAGCAGACCAGAACCTGAACGGCGGGGCCAACCGCTGCACCATCTGGACTGTCTTCGCGCGTCACGGCATGGGCGTCTCGGCCGTAGGCAACGACGGGACGACGCACGTTGCCGCGACGGACTTGCCGTCTGACTGCGGCGGCACCTGCACCTACTCCATCAGCCCTTCGAGCGCCAGCTTCGCAGCGGCGGGCGGCTCAGGAAGCGTCAGCGTCACAGCCGGAGCGGGCTGCAACTGGACAGCCCTGAGCAACGCTACTTTCATCACCGTCACGGGCGGCGCAAGCGGCACGGGCAGCGGCACCGTCTCTTACTCCGTAGCCAGCAACGGCGGCACCACCTCGCGCACAGGCACTATGACCATCGCGGGACAGACCTTCACAGTGACGCAGGCAGGCACAGGCGGCGGAGGCACGGAGTTGATTATTAACCCGGGCTTCGAGACGGGCACAACGCCGTGGGTAATCAGTAGCCAGGTCACGCGCAGCACGGGCGCTTATCCGCATGGCGGCGTGGCCTACATGATTATCAACGGAGTCGACAGCACGAGCGGCACACTCTACCAGACGGTCACGATTCCGAGCGGCGGGGCCAGCCTCAACTTCTGGTTGAATATCACCACGAGCGAAGCGGCGGGCGCATCCGTCTTTGACCGCCTCTTCATAGAAGTGCGTAACACTTCGGGCACGCTGCTGGGGACGCTCGCGACCTTCAGCAATCAGAACAGCGGCACGGCAGGCGTCTACGTACTGAGGGGGCCGTATAACCTTAGCAGTTGGGCAGGACAGACTGTGCGGATTCAGTTCCGAGGCACGAATGATATTACTCTGCCGACGTCATTCCGCGTGGATGATGTCTCGGTCAAGTAAGCCTGACTGCCAGGCATGACTAGCATGAGCATGGCCCATTCGATTTGAAAGGGCCATGCTCATTATTTATGTCTGCCTTGTCCAGGCAAATGGGTTGTTATGCCCGCGAACGCGAAAGAGCATTCTAACCTCGTTGCGGCAACGTGCCTTGAACGCCTATGTAATAGTTGAATTTCGACGGCGCGACGGCGCTCAGGTTCGGCACGGCGAAGGTCTGCTTTCCGTCTCCGCCGAAGGTGTTCCCAATCAAGTTGAAGAGCGCTGTGTTTTGAGCTATCTGCAATAGCTGGCCGTTACAGAGCAATAGGCCCTGAATAGGCGGCGCTTCATAAGGCACCAGCAGAAGCTCGCCGAGGAGCATGTCCGGCATTCGACCGCCCGGGTAGTTGCCCTTCACATCCATCACGTAGCTACAATGAGCAGGGGCTTTACCTCGCAGGTCAGGCAGGTTGAAATTATTCTTGCCGTCGCCGCCGAACCTGTTGCCCATGAGCGATTCGAGAGCCACGTATTGGCCCGTTGAGAGCGACTGGCCCGTGCATTCGAGCATACCGCCCGTGTTAAGAGAGAATGCGGCGATTATGGTCTGGCCCAGCAGCAGCTGATAGACATCAGGCATGTAATCTCCAAACAGTGCGATGCAGTATTGACAGTTCTTCGGGGCAATAGCCCGCAGGTCTGGCACCGCAAAGGTGTTCTCGCCGTCGCCGCCAAAGGTGTTCTTCAAACGATTGAAGAGCATCTCATTTTCGGAAATCGGGAGCACACTCCCATCGCAAAAGACCCAGCCATAGGGCGGGAAGTCAAATGAGAAGAGCGAAATCTGTCCTACAAATGGGGGCATAACTTTTCCTCCTGCTCAGAGCCCTCAATGATGAATGAGGGGATTGAAAGATTCGATAGTCGGGAACCGCGCCTGAATTGAACGGACGAAAATACTCAGGGAGCAGTCTTTTATCTCTATTCGCTGTAAAACTCAATAGAAAAGAGCGCCGGGCCCGTTATTTTACAGACCGCCTTATAGCTGCCACATCCCTCTGCGGAACGCATCCCTCCGCTCAAAGACTCGAAGGAAATCTTCTACTAGAGAAGGGTCAAGCTCGCGCCCGGCCATCCTTCTTAACGCGCTGGCCGACTCCTCTTTACTGAGCGTAGGCTTGTACGTGCGTCTGGCGCGAAGAGAGGTGTAGACATCCGAGATGGCTACGATGCGCGCTTCGAGGGGTATTGACTGGCCCGACAGCCCGTCCGGGTATCCCATCCCATTCCAGTATTCGTGATGGTGGAGCGTTACGCTATGAATGAGAGTCGTGACTGCCGGGAGCTTTGATACGGCCAGCGCCCCGTAGACCGGGTGCAAAGACATTATCTTTCGCTCTTCTTCATCCAGCATGTCGGGCTTGAGCAGAATCTCGGGCGCTATGAAATACTTCCCAACGTCATGCATGTAGGCGGCGAACTCAATCTCATCCAGCCAGCCGTGATAGTGGCCGTCCCCGAATAAATAGGAGGCAAAGCGGCGCGCGAGTCTGGCCGTAGCATGAGCGTGAGGTTGAAAGTGGGCGAATATTAACGGCTCGTGGGCCCGTCCCACATCCTTCAGCGCGTGCTGAATCTCAGACCATATTCTTCGATTGAAGTGGCCTTCGGAGCGAGGAGTATTGGGCAAGGAGCGCGACATAACGACATCTCCTTTCCTGTTCATTGAATTAAACAACTGAACGTTGGAGACGCCTGTGAGCTACTCCTCTACCGCACTAGGGGGGTTGCGGCACAAGCGTGTTTATCGGAACGTCGCACATCTTAGCTTCACCTGCCGGAGCTAAGGCGATACTTTGATGATGATTAGGTTGCAGTATTGTTATGGGCCTGTCATCCGTCAAATTAGCAAGCGAGCGACGATTTAGCGCAAGATTTGCTGAGAACACGCCGGAGCGCGCGTAGTATCATGAGCCAGATTAAATCTCTGGAGGAGTTAGAAACTGTGGCTATAGAAAAGGGGGCCGAGATTGCGCCCGCTAAGGGGAAGCTGGGAGTCCTGCTCGTGGGACTGGGCGCTGTCAGCACTACTTTCATCGCGGGCGTGGAGGCTGTCAAGAAGGGCATAGCTGAGCCTATTGGAAGTCTCACGCAGATGGGCACGATTCGTCTGGGCAAGCGCACGGACAACCGCGTCCCTCTCATCAAGGAGATGGTGCCGCTCGCGGACTTGAATGATTTGGTCTTCGGCGCGTGGGACATCTTCCCGGATTCAGCTTATGAGGCGGCCATGCACGCGGGCGTGCTTGAGAAAGAGCTGCTCGCGCAGATTAAGGCTCCCTTGCAGAAGATTAAGCCTATGCGCGCGGTCTTCGACCAGAATTACGTCAAGCGCCTGAACGGCACGAACGTCAAAGAGGGCGCTAACAAGATGAAGCTGGCCGAGCAGCTCATCGAAGAGATTGCGGACTTCAAGCGACGCAACAAGTGCTCGCGCCTCGTCATGATTTGGGCTGCCTCGACCGAAATCTTTCTCAAGCCGCACGCCGTTCACAAGACGCTGCAATCCTTCGAGCAGGCCATGCGCGATAATCACAAGTCAATCGCGCCTTCAATGATATACGCCTATGCGGCGCTGAAATCCGGCGTCCCCTTCGCCAACGGAGCGCCTAACCTGACCGTGGACATCCCCGCGCTGATGCAGCTTGCTGACCAGATGAGCATGCCCATCTGCGGCAAGGATTTCAAGACCGGCCAGACGCTGATGAAGACCATCCTCGCGCCGGGACTTAAGGCCAGACTGTTGGGCCTACACGGCTGGTACTCTACTAACATCCTAGGCAACCGCGACGGCGAAGTGCTGGACGACCCGGAATCCTTCAAGACCAAAGAGGAGTCCAAGCTCTCCGTGCTCGAATACATTTTGCAGCCGGATGTCTATCCTGAGCTTTACAAAGACTTCTCGCACGTCGTGCGCATCAACTACTACCCGCCGCGCGGCGATAACAAAGAGGGCTGGGACAACATAGACATCTTCGGCTGGCTCGGCTACCCGATGCAGATAAAGATTGACTTTCTCTGCCGCGACTCAATCCTCGCTGCGCCGATTGTGCTGGACTTGGCGCTCTTCATGGATTTGGCCCAGCGCACGGGCATGAAGGGCGTGCAGGAGTGGCTCTCCTTCTACTTCAAGTCGCCGCAGACAGCGCCGGGCCTTTATCCCGAGCATGACCTCTTCATTCAGCTGATGAAGCTCAAGAACACGCTGCGTTATCTGAGAGGCGAAGACCTCATCACGCACCTGGGGCTTGAGTACTACGACTAAGCGAGCACGGAAACTATCGTCCTCAACCTTGACGAAAGGCACGCTTCCGAACACTTTGGGAAGCGTGCCTTTTTTAGCTCACAACACTTCCCTTTTCCTACGCTCCCTTTTGGCATACTGACAGACGAATAGGTGTAAAATCGGCTGCGATAGAACATTATTTGTCAGTCTTTTGATGACGCTATTTGTCACCGAAGCGGTTACACAAGGCGGCTCGAAATAATTTCCGGGCTCGACCCTCTCGAATATTTTGTGGTGACATTTTAGGCCGAGTCGTATATATAGCGTCTGGCAGTTCTAAAGGGCATGGGGAGCGGTTGGCCCAAAGGTAAACGCGCTACCCTTGCGAGGCATCTATTAACTGTACGGTTCGTTCTTTGCATGAAGGCTTGTGTGGGAGGCGAGCTTGATGCTCGCTGCGCCGCCGGGGAGACATAAAGGTTGATGTAACCTGACAACCGCAGTCGGCGTATAAAGCCTATAGCAGACGGCGATGGTGCCGCTGCTTCGGTTCATGTAAAGGAGGACTGGATTAATGCTTGCACAGATGGAAAAACGGAAAGAGAAAATGGAAACGGTCTTCCTTGATCCAGATCAAAAAAGCCCTCGCGCTCAGGAGTTCGAGGAGAAGCTGGCCGCGCGCATAGTGGGACAGGAGCGCGCAGTGCGCCGCATGAGCGGCCTTTACCAGATATTCCTGGCGGGCATGAACCCGCTCAACCGCCCCATCGGCACCATGCTCTTTTTAGGGCCGACGGGTTCCGGCAAGACACGCGTCATAGAGGCGGCGGCCGAAGTGCTGTTTGGCGACCCGAACGCGGTGATTAAAATTGACTGCGCGGAGTTTCAGCACTCGCACGAGATAGCCAAGCTTATAGGCTCGCCTCCGGGCTACCTTGGACACAGAGAGACTTCTCCTATGCTGACGCAGGAGAACCTTGACCGCTATCACACGGAGGAGACGAAGCTCTCGCTCGTGCTCTTTGACGAGATAGAGAAGGCTTCGGACTCTCTGTGGCAGTTGCTCCTCGGCATCCTTGATAAAGCGACGCTGACTCTGGGCGACAACCGCCGCGTCGATTTCTCCAAGACGATGGTCATCATGACCTCTAACCTTGGCGCTCGTGAAATGAGCGAGATGATATCGGGCGGGATTGGATTCGCTCCCGGCAAGGGCGCGAAGAACCCGAACGACACAGAGATAGACCAGAAGATTTATCGCACTGCTCTGGAAGCGGCGAGGCGTAAATTCAGCCCCGAGTTTATGAACCGCATAGACAAGGTGGTTGTCTTCCGCTCGCTCAAGGAGCATCACCTGCGCCAGATTCTGGACCTTGAGCTTCAGGCCGTGCAGGATCGCATAATGGCTTCGGCGGGCACCAAGTTCGTCTTCAGATGCACGGACGCCGCCAAGGACATGCTGCTTCGTGAAGGCATAGATTTGAAGTACGGCGCTCGTCACCTGAAGCGCGCCATAGAGCGCTTCCTCGTCTACCCGCTCTCCAACCTCGTGGCCACGGAGCAGGTGGGCCTGGGCGACCTAGTCAATGTGGACCTGAGTTCGGACACGGGCAAGCTCATCTTCTCGAAGCGTTCGGGCGGCGCGTTGATTCAGGAGCCGTCGGATGCGGAAGAAGGCCCCGAAGAGGTAGAGAAGAAATCGGGCGGCGTAGGCATGCCCATCCCGCAGACCAAAGTGGCACGCAAGAGCCAGGGACGCGGCGAAAAGAGCGAAAGCTGATTCAAGCCGTAAGAATAGAATCTAAAAAGCGCCGGAGAGTTCTCAATTCTCCGGCGCTCTTTTTTGTGTAGCTCATCAGCAGCCGCTTATAGCGGACGAGTCGCTTCGGCCGGGGCGATTTTCATCAGCGCTTCGTAAGCTATGCGCGAAAGGTACGGGTCGTTTGCGGCAAGCGCTGTTTTGAGCGCAGGCACGGCTGAAGCGTCGCCTATAAGGCCGAGCGAGCGTGCGGCCTCTCGCCTGACATCGTCTTCGGCGCGCGGGTCAGAGAGCGTTTCTATGAGCGCGGGCACGGCGGCGCGGCTCTTAATCTGCCCGAGCGAGCGTGCGGCAGCGCGTCTTACAAATTCGTTCTCTGCCCTTTGCCCGCGAGTGATGCGGCTGAAAAGCCCCGACGAACGAATACGCGCGGAGAGTCTTCCGGCTAAGGGGATGACGGCCGACTCGTCGCCTATCTTTCCGAGCGCGACGGCAGCAGCGCCGCGCACGCTCTCCATCTTGTCGCGCTCAAGCGCCCCGACCAGAGGCTGAACGGCATACAGGCTGCGCGTCTCGCCAAGCGCGTAGGCCGTCTCCTGCCGCACGAACTCCTCTTTGTCCTTGAGAAGTGGTATAAGCGCGCGTGCGGCTTCATCCGGCGGCATGGAAAGAACTGCGCGAGCGGCTGTTGCACGTACAATCGGCTCGCTATCAAGCAGTGCCTCTGTGGCTGCTCGCGAAGCATCGGGCCGTGCCATCCAGCCGAGCCGCATGACCGCATCACGCCTCTCTTCCGTATCGGAGGAAGAGAGACGCCTGCGCTCTTTTTCAATCTGAAGCTGTGTCGGATTAAGCGACGTGGAGGTGGCTTGCGCTAAAGCAGGGGAAGCGAAACCGAGCGCGTAGAAAATAAGCGCGGCCACGCACGCCAATAGAGTAGGCGTGCGCGCCGCACGAATCGAAACAGGGTTAAGAGCGCTTTCCTGATTGCTCATTCAACTCAGAGGCGAGTCCAGTTGGCTGCCGCGCGGCGCTCTGCGCGACGGCGCACGGCTTCCCACTCGTAAGCCTGCCTGGCCCTTTTATTCTCGTGCGCGTCCGCGAGCGAGGAGACAAGGTCGTCCTCCCACACGCCGTCCGTGACGGTGGCGCGACGCATGGTTTCCATGATTGAAATGTAATCCAGCACCTCTCTGACTTCCGCGTCGTTGAGAGCGTCAAGTTTCAAGGCGAGCAGTTGGCGTTCGGTTGCGCGCTTGGCCATCTCACATGCTCCTTTCCCGAAGAGCCTTGAGCGGCCTGTTCCGTCAAGCGCGCTCAGCCGACTCTTAAGCTACAGAGCGGTGCGCTCATGCGTTCGGGAGGCCGCCAGGCCCGGATGTTCCCCGCGAGGGAACACGCTTTTTTCTCTTTCACCAGCGTGTTCAGGTTCTCCAGTCTGTACGAGTTTTTACGTTTCGCGGCCAGCCGCAGGAAGAGCGGCGACCCATGATGAACATCAACTTTCAGGGGGCTGAATCAGAGGCAATATACACGAGACGCCCGAAAGAGTCTAGAGTCAGGTGTTGAGCCTATAGCTCTATGATGCTGGGTGTGATGCTGTCTTCGGTGATTTCCAGTAGTCCTACGGAGCGCGGGAGGCTGAAGCGTTTCGGGCCTGCGCTGCCGGGATTAAAGAGCAAAGTGCCGCGCCATGTTCCGGCGTATGCCTTGTGGCTGTGACCGAAGATGACTGCATCAGGCATGTGGCGCTCTATGATGCGCTGCTGCGCCTGCGTCATCTTCTCGACCGTAGCAAAGATGTGGCGCACGTAGAAGGTGCGCCCCTCAAGGAGCGCCATCCTCTCATTGGGAAAGCACATGCTGTTGGAATCGTTGTTGCCGCGCACGGCTATGACGGGAGCAATCTCTTCCAGCTGCCAGATTAAATCCTCTTTGCCAATGTCCCCGGCGTGAATGATGGAATGGACGCCGCGAAACAGCTCAAGGACTTTTTCGTCCAGCATTCCGTGAGTGTCCGAGATGACTCCGACGAGCTTTCGTTTTTCGCTCATCCCGCGCGCGTCAGTCAATCTTGGACGCCACGGAGTGCATAGTGTCCACTATAAGCACGGCTATTGGCGGATAGAAGAGAAGGTGCGGCTTGACATCATGGCTAAAGAAGAAGGGCATGTTGTCCAATATGACATAGTGCATGTGCTCGCCCATGACGTAGCCCGCGCCAAGGCTGGCCATGAAGGCCGCTATGAGAAATGCGTAGGCCGTGAGCCTCGAAAAAGGCTTGTCGGGCTTCTCCTCGTCTTCCATGAGCGAGGTGTGTATAGACTTCGGGCGATAGGTGTAGCGCTCAAGAGAGGTTCTGAGGCGCGAAGTCAGGTGCCAGACGCCTATCAGAAAGAGCGTTATCAGGATGCCGCGACCGGCCCAGCCGAAGCCCTCCCAGAACTTGGGCTTGAGCATGATGACGAAGAAGGTCGAGAGAAAGAGCGTCACGGTCGGGAACACTGCCTGCTGAAGAGCAAAGGTCTCGCGCCTTCCCTCTTCAATCCAGGTGTCGACTACTTTGTCCAGACGGCGCTGAGCGGCCACGACCCGGCGCATGCGACGCGCGTGCGGGTTGTCCGAATGCAGCACTGAAGAGCTAGAGGCGCTCACGCCGTTGCGTATACGCATCTGCTGCGCGTCGTAGTAGGCGCGTTCCTGCGGGTCGCTCAGGGTGCGGTAGGCGAGCGCCAGCATGGCGAAATCCCGCGCGGCCTGAGTAGAGCCGCCGTTCACGTCCGGGTGGCGTTTGCGCGCCAGCCTGCGATAAGCGGACTTTATCTCGGCAGCCGTCGCCGTGCTTTTGACTCCAAGAAGTTTATAGTAATCAACCACCGCACTTTTCTCTCATTGACTCTGGCCAGAAGCGGCAGAGCGAGTGTCGCAAGTCCGATTGTCAATCGGCCCGGTCTGAACGGGGAGAGGCCCGCCCTCTTAACCGGGATGTAATATAGCACGACCTGCGCCTTTTCGTCTTGTCTGGAATCTACGGTCGGGGAAGGTTTTGAGGCAATCTGAGGAAGGAAAGTTGCGCGCTCTCTTGTGTAGCTCGGAATACAGAGGTGAGGATGCCAAGGGGGCGACGGCGGTAACCCGGAGACATCTCCGAGCGGGGCGAGGACGATTAAAACAGACAGTCGCCTCCCTTGGTTCCCTCAAAAGCGTAGCAATGATTATGCCAGCCGGGGTGACGACTCGAAATCCCAGAAAAACCTTAACTAGCCGCGCAATTTAGCCCGCGAGGTGTTCACTATAGGCGACACTGCGTGTCTGAATTTGTAGACACTTTCCATAAAAATCCAGCATTTCCATTAATTTGGAGAAATGCGAGGCACCGCTTCACCCTTGATTCCGGAACAAACGTAGAGGCAATGAGCATGTGAATCATACATCTTCTGCTCATTGCCCCGAACGTCTGGCGCTTTTTGGACTGAGGCCCTGCTTAGTCGGAACCGTTGCGGCGCGAGGCTCTCTCGACGATGTTGAGAAGCGTCCTCACGGCTATCCCTGTGGGCCCCTTTGAGCGGTAGGGCTTGGCGTCGTCGCCCCAGGCAGTCCCGGCTATGTCCAGATGCGCCCAAGAGATCCCTTCCGCGAACTCTTTGAGGAAGGCTGCGGCCGTGATGGTGCCAGCCTTGCGCCCGCCAGTGTTCTTGATGTCGGCTATGTCCGACTTAATCTGTTTCGAGTACTCTTTATCGAGCGGAAGCTGCCAGAAACGCTCGCCGACTTCGCGCCCGGCCTCTATCACTTCGTCAATCAGTTCCTGGTCTGTGCCAAGGATTGCGGCGTTGACGTCGCCTAGCGCTATGGAGACAGCGCCGGTCAGGGTTGCCATATCGACTATGCGCGTCGCCCCTAGCTTCTTCGCGTAAGCCATGGCGTCCGCCAGAATCAGGCGGCCTTCGGCGTCCGTGTTGATAACCTCTATGGTCTTGCCGTTCATGGCGCGCACCACGTCGCCCGGCTTCGTGGCTTTACCGGACGGGAGATTCTCTGTCGCGGGCACGACGCCAAGGACAGGGATTGGAGGCTTGAGTTGGGCTATGGCGCGCATGGCACCTATGACGGTTGCGCCGCCCGTCATGTCGTACTTCATCAGCTCCATGTTCTCGCCGGGCTTGATGGAGATGCCGCCGGAATCGAAGGTCACGCCCTTGCCTACGAAGGACAGAAGCTCTTTGTCTTCGCCGCCCGACGCCGTCTCGCGCGGAGTGTATTTCAGGATAATCAGCTTGGCCTCCTGCTCGCTCCCTGCGGAGACGGAAAGAAGCGCGCCCATGCCTTCCTGCTTCATGCGGGCTTCGTCGAGCACGTCTATGCTCAAGCCGAACTCGCCTGCCACCTCTCGCGCCCGCTCGGCCATGTCTGTCGGCGTCATGTAGCCGCCGGGCTCGTTCGCCATGTCCCTCGTGAAGTTGACCGACTCGCCGATGATGCGCCCGCGCTCTGCGCCGCGAGTCAAGGCATCCGTGTCAGCGCCGGGGATGATGACGACGAGGCGGTCGACGGTGCGCTCCTCTTTATCCACGGTGCGGTACTTGTCCGGGTCAAAGAGAGCTATGGCAGCGCCTTCGGCTGCGGCCGAGGCGACCTTTTCGGCGTCCGCCTCTACGCGCGGCACGAGCGCGACGGACTTAATATTTTTGGCGCGCAGTGAGCGCAGGGCGGTGCCCGCGAACTGTGAAATCTGCGGCGTCTTGAAGTCTGCCTGCTCGCCCACGCCTAAGAGCAGAAGTCTCTTGGCCTTGATTGAGCCGCCGCCGCCCAGATGAAGATAGGCCGTCTCGCCCTCTTTACCCTTCAGCTCTTCCGATTCGATTATGGAGCGTATGATTCCACCCGTTGCGTCATCAAGCTCTTTCAAAAATCCCTCGTCCGCCTTCTCGTCCTTGAAGACGGCGACGGCCAGTGCCTGCACGTCCTCTTCCATGTAATTTCCAGCGCTGCCCAATATCTCCATTACAATCGTCTCCCGTAGCAATAAAATTTTGTCCGGTTATCTGCGCCCCTCGCGCTCCTTCAACTGTTGTCGCGTCTCTCGCTCCACAGTCCGCCGCATCTCCGTCTCGCGTTTATCATACAACTTTTTGCCGCGCGCCACGCCGACCTCTATCTTGATGCGACGGTTCCTGAGATAGATGCGCGTGGGCTGCAACGTCATGCCTTGCGTGGCCGAGGCCGATTCCAGCTTGTCAATCTCTCGCCTGTGCAGCAGAAGCTTGCGCGTCCTCAGGGGGTCATGGTTCGCCCTGTTGCCATGAGAATAAGGCGAAATGTGTGCATTAAACAACCACGCCTCGCCGTCGCGCACCGCCACGTACGCGTCCTTTAGCTGCACGCGCCCGTCCATCACGCTCTTGACTTCCGTGCCCGTCAGAGCCACGCCCGCCTCGTACTTATCCGAGATGTGATACTCGTGATAGGCGGAGCGGTTCGTCACCAGCACTTTCTCTTCTTTTGACATACTTACTTATCTTTCAAACTCGCCGCGCAAGGGTCTGGTCATCAGAGCCTCTGCCGCATCCCTAGCGCTCTTTCCTTCATAGAGCACGGCGTGGACTTCTTCCGTGATAGGCATCTCCACCTTGAGCCGCGCGGCCAGATGATGCACGGCGAGAGTAGTCTTCACGCCTTCGGCCACTTCGCTCATCCCTGCGAGTATCTCTTTCAACGCGCGCCCGCGTCCAATCTCCTGCCCGACGTAACGATTACGCGACAGGCTGCCCGTGGAGGTCAAGACCAAATCACCGAGCCCGGCCAGTCCCATCAACGTCTCCGTGCGCGCCCCCTGCGCGAGAGCGAGGCGAGACATCTCCGCCAGCCCGCGCGTGATAAGAGCAGACACGCTGTTTGAGCCAAGGCCGAGCCCCGCGACCATACCCGCCGCGACGGCCATCACGTTCTTGACAGCGCCGCCTACTTCCGCGCCGACCACGTCCGTGTTCGTGTAGATGCGTAAGTTTTGAAAGCTCAGAGCCTCCTGCACCACCTTCGCGTCTTCCAAATCGTCGCCTGCCGCGACCACCGCCGTAGGCTGGCCACTCGCCACCTCTTTAGCGAAAGACGGCCCAGAGAGGCAGACAAAGCGCGGCTCGAACCGCTCCTTTAAGCTCTCTCGCAGAACTTCCGAGACGCGCTTGCCCGTCTCAGTCTCGATTCCCTTAGTGGCGCTGACAAACAGCATTCGCTCCCTGAGTCGCGGCATCATCTGTGCCAGCACCTCTCGCATGACGTGCGAGGGAACGACGAGCAGCACGAGGTCTGCGCCCGTAAGAGCTTCGTCAAAATCTGACGTAGGCTCGACTCGTTCGGGCAGAGCGTGGCCCGCCAGATATTTAACATTGACGCGCTCGCGCCTCATCTCAGAGACCTGCGAAGGGTCACGCGACCACAAGCTGACACTATGGCCCGCGCGCCCCGCTACAACCGCGAGCGCCGTCCCCCAACTCCCGGCTCCTACGACAGCCACACGCATAAAAGCAATGCAGAAGGCAGAGTGCAGAATGATGAATTAGAAGAAGCATTCAAGCTGAACAGTCTTTCTCTTCATTCATCATTCTGCACTCTGACTTCATCACTTGAACTTGCTCTCCGTGCCGCCGAGCAGTCTTGCTATGTTGGCCCGGTGCATGAAGATGATGATGGCCGCGCCCATAAGCGCTGCGGTTAAAAGCGGCGCTTGAGCTGCGGCGGGCTGAGTCCGGCCGCTCAGAATCCAGACGAAGAGCGGCAGCAGCGCGGCAGCCGTGATGGAGCCGAGCGAGACGTATCTTGTGGCCCACACGATTGCTATGAAGATTAATCCGGCGCAGGCTACCGCCAGGGGCGAGAGCGCCAGAAACGCGCCGACGCCCGTCGCCACTCCCTTGCCGCCGCGAAAGCCCAGCCACACGGGAAAGCAGTGGCCCGCTATGGCCAGCACCACGCTGGCCGCCACCCACCAGTTGATTCCGAAATCTTCTGTTAAGAGCATGCGCGCCAGTATAACGGAGAGCGCCCCCTTCAAAGCATCCAGCAGGAGCGTGACTATGCCCGCCAGCTTGCCTGCGCGCCTTGAGACGTTGGTTGCGCCCGTGCCGCCAGAGCCCGTCTCGCGCACGTCAGCGCCTGCCACAGCACGCACCAGCAAGTAGCCGAATGGAATTGAGCCTAAAAGATAAGCGGCAATGAGAACCAGCACGGGTCGCACGTCTTCCATACTCCGCGCCCAAGTGTGGCAGATACTGTAAGGGCGAACGCGCAATATAACAAGAACAGGTGAAAAGGGGAAATAGCTAGGGAGGAAGAAATTAGCAGGGATGAACAGGATAGACAGGATAAAAGAGAAAGTGTTTCATCTCTATTCTAAGGATGGAGCGCGAGGGGCATAGGATTATGAGTTTAGGAATTAGGATGGCCGTCGAAGTGGCTTCGCTCGTCAGCGAAGTTTCATCGCCCGCCGTCGAAGCCTCATCGCTCACGGGCGAAGCCTTATCGCGCGAGGGCGATGCTTCATCGCTCATGAGCGAAGTGTCATCGCCCTCGCGCGAAGTGTCATCGCTCGCGGGCGAAGCCTCATCGCTCATGAGCGATGAGGCTTTTCATGGGCGCGAAGTTGATAATGATACAGTCTTAGGCTCTTCGCTCGTGAGCGAAGAGCCTAAGACTGTATGCTTTCAAGGCGAGACGGGGATTTTTGGCTCTTTTCTCTAAAAATTTAGCTTCTCTATATGAGTCGTCGCCTCAAGAGGTCTAGTGCGCCCTGCGAGGCTCGCCAGCGTATGAGGTGTCGGTCGCCGGGCAGTTGCAGCTTGCGGTGCTCCGTGTGCGCGTCGTCCGAGAGGGCTATGTAGACGAGGCCTACGGGCTTCTCTTCGCTTCCGCCGCCGGGCCCGGCTATGCCTGTGACGGACAGGCCGAAGTCTGTTCCGGCGCGGCGTCGCACGCCTTCGGCCATAGCCTCCGCGACTTCTGCGCTGACGGCCCCGTGCCTGCCTATCAGCTCCTCGTCAACTCCGAGCAAGCGGGTCTTGGCTTCATTCGAGTAGGTGACGACCGATTCCATGAAGTAGACGCTTGAGCCCGGTACGTCTGTCAGCCTTTGACTGATGAGGCCGCCCGTGCAGCTTTCCGCGACAGCAAGGGTGAAGCCGCCGACGGCGAGCCTGAGCCCCACGACTTCCTCCATAGTCTCGCCGCGAAAGGCGAAAATGGAGTGGCCCAGGCGCTCTTCAATCTGTCCGGCCAGCCCATCCAGCAGAAGCTCCGCCTCGGCTTCGGTCTTCGCATGCGCCGTCAGGTGAATCTCAATCTCGCTCCGGTTGAAGAGAATCGTCGTCTGCGGGTTCTTGTACTGCGTGTAGACGGGAGCTATGCGCTCGTCAACGGCGGACTCTCCCATGCCAACTACGCGAAGCATTCTTCGCATGACGCGCACGTCCCCGGCCTTCGCCACGAGCTTAGGCTGCACTAACTTCTCGAACATGGGATGCATCTCGCGCGGCGGGCCGGGCAGCAGCACCACCGCGCGGTTCTCGTGCTCTATGTACATCCCCGGCGCTGAGCCGTTCGGGTTAGACAGTATCTCCGCGCCCTCTATTATCATCGCCTGACGAGAGTTTATCTCCGGCATAGTGCGTCCGAAGGCGCGAAACTTCGTGCGAATCTCTTCCAGCACCTTCTCGTTGAAGATGAGCCGGCGGTTCATGGCGCGTGCGGCTATCTTGCGCGTGATGTCGTCTTCCGTAGGCCCCAGGCCGCCCGTCATGATGATGACGCTTGAGCGGCGAAGCGCGTCGCGGATTGCTTCTTCCAGCCGCGCGTCGTCGTCGCCGACAATCGTCTTCTGCTTAACCTCTATGCCTACGGAGTTGAGATGCTCCGTCAGCCAGAGGCTGTTGGTGTCCGTGCGGTCAGGCGTTAAAAGCTCCGACCCTATGGCTATGATTTCAGCAGTCAGCATATGTTGTCATTTAATTCCGAAGACCTGCACCTCTCTAACCCACATGACGAAGGGGCGGTTGCTTGGCCCCTGCTGTGCGGGCTGAAGTATGCGAAGGCGCGTCGCGCCGACGGGCGCAAACTCAAACGCCATGCGGTCGTAATCGTTTCCCGGCTCCATGCTTGAGATGGTGCGCCACTCCGCGCCGTCGTCCGCCACTTGAAGCTCCACGCGCCGCGAAGGCATGAAGCGGTTGCGGTCGAATCCCCAGTAGACGTAGACGGCCCCGACCTTAACGGGAGCGTCGAAGCCAAGCTCTATCCAGTGCTCCACTGGCGTCTCGGCCGAAGACCAGTTGCCACGGTTATAGCGCATGCGCGCAATCCTCTGCACGTCCGTCTCGCCGTCCGTCAAAGGAGCCGCGTTGTAACCGTCGTAGCTCGAATCAACGCGCACGCTCGCAGGCCGAAGTTCCACCAGGTCGGAGGCTGGCACGCGCGTAGGCTGCGGCGTAGGCGCAAGAGGCGCAACTGCCTTCTCTTCATCACCCGCGCGCCTGCTGCGAACATATAGCAGCCCAATGGCAAGGAGCGTCAGCAGGGCCATCACACCTATGATGTAAACGCCCCGCATCCTTCTCCACGAATCGAGCCTCGTGAGCCTCGAAGTGGCGGGCGACGAGTCGAGGTTATGGCCGCACGCGGGACAGCTTTTCTCTTCGGCAGAGACTTCCTCCCCGCACACGGGACAGACCGCAGAAGTTCTTATGGGCTGCGTCTTGTAGCTCTGTCGAAGGGTCTCTTCAGTCGTGGGGTCGAAAAGCTCCTGCGTGCCAACCTTCTCGCGTATGGGAGGCGGGACGGTCTCAGGCTGACTCAGGTCGTCGGTCGAGCGTCCCCTGGCCTGACGAACCGCGCGCAGTAAATCGAGCGCGGAACGGAACCTGTCCTCAGGCGCTTTTTCAAGAGCACGCAGGATTACTTTCTCAATCTCAGGCGGAATCTCTTTGTTGAATTCCGAAGGCGGAGTCGGCGCTACCTCTACGTGAGCGCGAAGGGTCTCTGTCCGGGTACGCTTGTCGCGTCTTCCGCCGAACGGCGGGTCGCCCGTCAGCATCTCGTAGAGCATGACGCCTAAAGAGTAGATGTCGGAGCGCTGGTCTACGTCGCGGCCCCTGGCCTGTTCGGGCGAGACGTACTGCGGCGAGCCGTACCTGGTGCCGGAAGTGTCCACCGCGTCCAAGCCGCCGAGCTTGACTATGCCGAAGTCCGTCACCTTAACTCTCTCGTCCGTCGTCAGCAGGATGTTCGCGGGCTTCAGGTCACGATGCACCAGGCCGCGATGCAAAGAGCCGTCGCGGTCTCTGTAGGTGAAGGTCTGCGCGTAGGTGACGGCTTCAAGTATCTGCTCGAAGATGTCCAGCGCGCGGTCTAGCGAGAGCGGGCACTCCTCGCTCGCGCAAAGCTCCGCGAGCGAACGTCCTTCGACAAACTCCATCACGATGTAGTAGGTCTGCTGCCCGACTATGTAATCGTAGATTTTGACTATGCCCGGATGGTCAAGCTGCGACTGTATGTACGCCTCTTTTTCAAAGCGCGAGCGCAGGCGGCGAAGGTCTGAAGGCGGGCGCGCATCTATGGACTTGATGGCGACCGTGCGCGGCAGTTGCCGGTGCTGGCCGCGATAAACGACACCCATGCCGCCGCGCCCTATGCACTCTTCTATGCGATAACTGCCTATGACGGTCTCGTCAGCCACAGACTCCAGAACCCCTCAAGGCAAAAGACAGATGAATAGTAAATGGTGAATGGTGAATAGAGAACACGTTTCGTCTATTCACCATTCACCATTTACTATTTACTCGTCCTTCAGTCTTTCTTCAGGCCGTCTTCTTTTCTTCCTCGTAGACATCGCGCAGGACATCCGAGATGGGCGGAGGCGGCTGCGCGGCGGGGCGCTTAGGCGTGGGAGTTGCCGGGCGTCTTGCCGGAGTCTCTGATTGAGAAGAGAGGCGCTCGATGACGGCGTTCGGCGCGGGCTGCGCTGGCTGTAGAAGCGTGGGTATGGCTTCCAGCCGCTCCCGGCTTTCGGCCAGAAGAGTCGCGGCGCGCTGGCGGCGTGCGCGGTCAAGACTGCGAATCGCCGCCATGGTCATGGGAGCTTCGGAAGGCTCCCGCTCAAGCTTGCGAAGTATGTGAACGTAGCGCGAAAGCTCAGGCGAAGGCGTCAGTCGGTGACGCTCGTCCGCAAGGTCGTTCTCCACGACGTAGGAGAGATGCTCTACGGCGGCCTGATGGTCTCCGGCGTGATTGTAGAGCGCGCCGAGCGCGTAATAGACCAGAGGCGGCGGGTCTGTCATAGAGTGCAGCACACGCTCGCCTCGCTCTATGACTTCCATTATCTCAAAGCCGTACCAGCGCCGCTCCTCGTCGCGCAGGATGTCGTTGGCGGAGATGAAGAACTCGAAGATGCGACCCGTCTCCTGATGCTCGGAGCGCTGAACCGCGCGGTAGATAAAGTAGGTGATGACAGTGAAGAAGATTATGACAGACGGCGGGATGCCCATCACGCCCAGCATGGCGATGATGACTATAATCGCCAGAATTCTCTGCGTCGCTTCTCTTCCCTTTGTACCCATGACAAGAAATGATGAAGGCGGAGTGCAGAATGATGAATTAAAGAAAGAGCTTCTTCACTTCTGCATTCTGCATTCTGACTTCTGCCTTGCTTTCAAATTCTTTGCCGAATCCGTGCGCCCGCCTCTTCCGTCGAGAGCGTGCCGCCGAGGTCGCGCGTCGTCTCGCCAGCGTGGATTGCGTCTCTAACCGCCCGCTCAACTGCGCGACCCGCCTCCGCGTGTCCAAGGTATTCTAGCATCATCGCGGCGGTCAGGATAGCTCCAACCGGATTGGCCACAGATTTCCCGGCCAGAGGCGGCGCGCTGCCATGCACGGGCTCGAAAAGCGAAACGCGTCCCGGATGAATGTTGCCTGAGGCCGCGAGCCCCAGCCCGCCCTGAAGCGCCGCGCCCAAGTCCGTCAGGATGTCTCCGAACAAGTTGTTCGAGACGATGACATCGTACTGCGAGGGGTCTTGCACCATGAACATGGCCATGGCGTCCACGTACTGGTGATTGGCCTCAGTCTCAGGAAAGCGCGCCGAGACTTCCCTGAAGACTCTCTGCCAGAGGTCGCCGCCGAAGCGTTGCACGTTGGACTTGTCGGCCATGGTCACGCTCTTTCTGCCCTGACTCCGAGCGTACTCGAAAGCGGCCGTGATGATTCTCTCCACGCCGCGCCGCGTGTTCAGTTCCTCCTGCGTGGCAATCTCGTCGGGCGTTCCCTTCTTGAGAAAGCCGCCCGCGCCGCAGTAAGCGCCCTCTGTATTCTCGCGGAAGACCACGAAATCTATGTCTTCGAGGCGGCGGTTACGAAGCGGAGTCAGGCGCTCGTCCAGCAGTCGCACGGGCCTGAGGTTTATGTAGAGGTCAAGCCCGCGACGCATCCCGAGCAGGATGTCTTCGGCATGCTTGTTGGAAGGAACCCTCGGGTCTCCGAACGCACCGGCAAGTATCGCGTCGAAGCTGCTTGAGAGATGTTCAAGCGCGCCTTCGGGAAGACTGATGCCTTCGCTTAAAAACTTATCCGCGCCCCAATCGAAGTGGGTCAGCTCAAGCTCTACGCCGTGCGTCTCTCGCACGCGCTCAAGCACGCGCACCGCCTCACGTATAACTTCCGGGCCTATGCCGTCGCCCGCGACGACAGCTATGCGTTTAGTAGTTTGCGTCATCAGCACTTTCAATCAAGAAAGAAATTAACAGGGATGGACAGGATGTACAGGATAAAGAAGAAGCAATATTTTCTTTCTTATCCTGTCCATCCCTGTTTGAATCTTCGTTAAGCATTAAGGCAATTTAGTGAATAATCAATACGGGACACAGAGGACGGGGACGCGCGTGCCGCGCAGGACTTTCTCCGCCGTGGAGCCGAAGAGAATCTCTTCGGGCGGCGTGGAGCGTCCCCTTACGCCCATGACAATCATGGGCAAGTCCAGGTCTCGCGCAATCTTGAGTATCTCTACAAAGGGGATGCCCACGACAATCATGCGCTCAACGTCGAGGCCGCCCGTTTCGATGCCTTCGAGCATGCTGTTGAAGTCCATCTCGGCGCGCTCGCGCAGCCTCGCCGTTATCTCGTCAACGGTTCCGAGAGAAGCGGCGACGGCGTCGTTCAGGAAGTCCTGGTCTATGACGTGCAGGAGCGTGATGTCGCCGTCGGGCGAGGCTATGCCTATGGCGGCTCGCACGGCGTTAGTGGAGGCCGGAGAGAAATCTACGGGAACGAGTATGTCTGTCGCTTTTAACATGGCGTAGAACCTACTTTCCGAAAGCCTGACCTCGCGGCGGTGAGACGCAAAGGGTCAGGCGGTCTTTCCGCTCAGCAGTTTTTGCTCTATGCGCGGGAGGCTGGCCAGCACAACGTCGCCTACAATCTTCAGGCTCTGCGGCGAAATCTTGTCGAGCGTGTCGTCCTCTGTGTGCCAGAAGGGATAGTTCTCAAGCTGTATAATGTCCATGCAGGTGACGCCCGCTTTATGAAACGGCTCGTGGTCGTCGCCGCCCACGGACTCGGGCAGGTTAACGAAGTGCTTGCTGTAGCCCATCTCGCGCGCCGTCTGCCAGACTGTGTCCACGAGCCACGGCGTGCTTATCTCCTCGTCCCGCCCGAACATGAGATTTGAATAACCCACCATGTCTAGCAGAATCATCGCGCGCAGGCGCGGCAGTTCATTCTGCTTCTGCATCTGCGCGACGTAACGGCGGCTGCCGTAGGTATTGTCAGGGCCGTCCGGATTCTTGCACTCGTCCCAGCCTTCGCAGAATGCCTCTTCGCCGTCGAAGAAGACGAAGCGATAGGTGAAGCGCGGCTTGGCGTTCGAGGCCTTGAGAGCGCGTGCAAGCTCCATCACCACGCCCGTGGAAGAGCCGCCGTCGTTTGCGCCCACGAAACGCATCTTCTTGTAGAGCTTCGTGTCGTAGTGGCTTGAGAACATTATGATGTCGGGCGTCTCGCCTTCGAGCGTCGCCGTCACGTTGACCATCTTGCGCGGGCCAACGGGCGTCGTGGCAGTCCACTCGTCCGTAGTCACCTGCAAGCCGTAAGACTTCAGCTCACCGATGATGTAGTCGCGCGCAAGCGCCAGCTCCTGCGAGCCTGCGGGGCGCGGGCCGAAGTCCACCTGCTTGCGCACGTGCTCGAAGGCGCGCTGGCCGTCGAAGGCGGGGCTTTGCGCCTGCGGCTGCGGCGTGGCCGTGGCTGCGGTCGGCGCGGTATTGGCTGCGGGCTGGCTGCCGCCGCTATTGTTTGCAGGGGCAGGACTCGACTTGCAGCCCGCGAGGGCGAAGCAGAGAGCGGCGAGCAGCACGAGCGCGCAGCCTTTTATTGACCAGTTAATCCGGCGCACGGGGTTCTCTTTAAGAGCTTGTAACAGATGCATCAATCTATTTGGCTCAGGCGAATATTGATCAAAAAGAGCGGTCAGCTTAAATAGAGCTTATGTGTGAAAAAGCGCTACGAGTCTAGCTCTTTATGTTTATCCTGCCCCGTACAAAGGGCAGGGCTACAGTTTATTGCAAACGACCAGCAATAACTATCCAGATAATTTAAGAGAAGACCGTGTTACCCTCAACGGGTGTTTCTTTCCTGGTCTCTCTGACGTTGTCGCTCCTGATTTTCCCTCTCAATGCGTCGCTGCTGCTCTTCCTGCTCTCTTTTCCACTGCTCTCTTCTTTCAGTCTCCTGAGGATTCTCTGTACCTTGATTTCTGATGCGGTCATCTCGAAACATAGCGTCCTCTCCTTTCGCTGAGAAAGCCTAAGTAGCAAGGTCAGCTCTTAATCCACATGTGCGCTCCAGAAAGTGGAACAATCCGCCGTTTGTAAACAGCGCCCCCGCAGATGCATGGTATAGCGTTTCCGTTTTGCCGCCAGAGTGCCGTGAGATAATGTAGCCGCAATGTTATGCAGCTAAGATGACTGAGCAAAGTCTAACAGCTATTGTCCGAACGCAGAGGCAGCGATTATCAATTACCCGGCACAGCTTCTCTCGAACCTCATTCTATTACTTCTTCCCGTTCTTTGCGTTGCTCTTGCTCCTCCCAACGCAGCTGCTCTATCTGATTATGTATACGTCTCTGAATCTCATCCTGTTGTCTTTTTTGCTCTTCCCTGCGGCGGGTCTCTTCCTCATTTTCTCGTCTCTGGTTCACAGGATAGATGGCCATAGTATCTTCTCCCTTTCTACATTCTAATCCTGAGCAATTCAGGAGCTACGCTAGATGATAGTCATAGCTCGCCAGGAGATGCCCCTGGAATTAATTATGAGTTCAAGCTTATAAGCGGTCTGAGGCGACGGCAAGGCAACCAGCAAAGGCTCGCTAATCCTCTCTCCGGGCTCGATCCACTCGTGGGCGGCGAACACGGTGAAAGTTGTGACAAAAGTCCAGGGGACAGCATGAATAATGGTAGAAGCTGCCGCAGCCCCGTGTGCGTAAACATCAAGCCCTGAGCCTCTCTGTTGAATCTCGACGCGTGTTAAGCCGACATTCTCCATTTGCATGTTGGCGCTCAAGTAGCTGTTACCATTAATAGTGACGACCTTGCCCTCAACGACCAGTTCCAGTCGCGATGTATAGACTCTACCCTTAAAGACTTTATAGTAGGCCCAAAAACCGCCGGCTAATATTGCCGCAACTGTCAGAACGTGCTCGGCTATGCTGGCCAGTTTATCCCAGTCGTCCAACCCGTATGGGGCTGACGTACCTGAAGCCTGCTGCGTCCCTGTATTTTCCGGTAAAGGAGTCGGTGTAGCCTGAGCGCCGCGTGCGCTGAGACGAACGCTTCCGTAGACTATTATCGCCACGGTAGCTAATAGAAATAAGACGACGTAACCTTTTATAATATCTCTGCGCATGAAGCCAGGAACGATCATTCTTTATCAAATGACCTCACTTTGTAAATTTAACAGCTTCCATCAGGCATAAGATATTCAGTTATTCCTACTCCCAGCGGGGCGTTGAATCCTCTGTTGCCGAGAACACTATGTCTGAGACTCTTGCTTTGGCTCAGATTCCTCAACGCTACTGGCGGCCTGTGTTGCCGTGCGATGCTCGGCGGGTCGTCGCGCCTCTCGCTCTCGCTCCGTCATGGCTCGCCCGCGCCCGGCCATGAAGCCCAGAACCTTTTCCCCGACGGTGAAAGGAAGGTTGAAGACGGTGCTGAAGGTCTGCATCATCGCCACGGCCTCAAGCTCTACGAGCGTGGCCAGCTTCTTATCCAGAGGCATCTCGCGGAACTCTTTGCGAAAACCCTTGAGCGCTTCTTCCGCAGTCTCTTCGCGCTCGGTGACGGGCACGGGCTGCAAGACTACGTCGCCCGCATGCTCCACTTTGGTCTGGCACGCGAGGCGCTCGCCTGCGGCCAGCCGCTCTGGACTCAGGCGCTCGCGCTCGCTTTCGGTCAACGATGAAAGCAGTGTTGCTCCTTCCTTGACTATGACGGCGCAGGTGTCGCACTCGCCGCGCCCCTCGCATTCGGCGGGCAGATAGATTCCCAGCCGCTTGGCGGCGTCCCAAAGATAAGTGCCTTCAGCTATGATTCCGCTGCGGCCCTCAGGCTCAAACTTGATATTAACGCTCATACCCTTCGCTTTCCAGACACTTGCGAACTCAGCTTAGATGTTATACGGGGGAAGACACGAAGAAAATTACACCCAAACAAAGAGAAAAGGCAAAAGGAAAAAGTGAAGAAAGAGAAGCGTGGCTTTTCTTCCAGACTTTTCCTTTAGCCTTTCTCCTTTTTACTTCACTTATTCCCGTGTCGAGGAAGCCAGCCGAACGTGCGGCTGTGCCGTCAGCTCGTGCTTCTTTTCTTCGCGTGCGCGGCGGCGGCAGTCGGCGCAGATGCCGTTGATGCGCAAAGAGTGATAGGTAGGCTGGAAGCGATGCTTGGCCGCGATGGCGTCCTGCAAGGCCTCTATCTCGGCAGAGTAAAACTCTATGGTCGCGCCGCACTCGGTGCAAATCATGTGGTCGTGGTGCTGGTGCTTGTAATTGTGCTCGTAGCGAGAGCGCCCGTCGCCGAAGCGCACTTCTCGCGCCAGCCCCGCTTCCGTCAGAAGCTTGAGCGTGCGGTAAACGGTCGTCTGTCCTATGTTGGGGTCGTCCTTCTGGACTAAGCGATAGAGGTCTTCGCTGGTCAGATGCTCTTCGGTGCGCAGAAAGACCTCAAGTATCAGGTCTCGCTGCGCCGTGCGCTTCAATCCGGCCTTCTGAATATGCTGCTGGAATACTTCTTTCTCTTCCTTAAAGTCTTCGCTCATCCTCTTCCCACGCGCCGCTTTCTCTTTTATTTGCCGCTATTCTAACACCAGCCCGAGCCCCGTGTGAAGATTTGGCGCAACGCTCCACAGCGTGCTATCTTCCACAGCATGCCGGGGTGGCGGAACTGGTAGACGCTGCGGACTTAGTTCTTTGAGCACCCAGAGCGAAATCTCTGGCGTGAATGGAGTCAAATTCGGTGAAACCTTTCGCATGGCAACACCGAGCTAAGTTTGGAGGCCCTGTTTTTGCCGCGATAAGTTGGTGTTAAGGCATGACAATTTGGGCAAAGCAGCCTCAAATTGTTAAGTCGGTTATCAAAGTGATCTCCGTTTATATGGTCTAGCTCAAGAGGAATTGGCTTTCCGAGCCATGTTCTTCTGTTACAGTTAGAGCACTTTGCGGTAAGGATACCTTCTGATAATAACCGCCTTTTCAATTTGAACGAGGCTATTTGAATTTCATTGTTCAAATATCTTTCTAAAGGCTGTTTTGGACTAAAGGTCTGATTCTTATTCCATGCTTGTCCAGTAAAATGGGAATCGTCAAGGCTAAAGTGCTTTATTGCTTTCTTTAGAACGACGTAGTTCCCGCCATATGGAGCAACGCCAAGTTTTCTTAATACCTGTGCGAGCGAAGTTGATTTTTTCACGGCTTCTGCCAGCTTTTCCACAGTGTATTTACGTAGCTTCATGCAGCCTCCAAAAAAGTGTAGAGACTAGACGGCTCCCGCCTGACTGCTATTAAGGTAGTAAAAGGTGAAGGTATAGTCCAGACCACGAACTGAATAACAATTCAGGCGGCGAAAGCCGAAGTGGTAAGAAAATCCGTTGACCGTAAGGTCGTGCGGGTTCGAGTCCCGCCCTCGGCATCTTTGCTGTTTATAAACGTCGGCCATCGAGTCTCGAATGACTTCGATGGCCGACTTTGCTTTTGATTGACGATGAGTTTTATTGAATGGCGTCCCCTAGAATCTGTCGCAGGTGGTTTTTGAGGTGGCCTACGTAGTCGCTCATGAGGTAATCGAGCGTGGCCGGTTTGTCTTCAGGGACTACCTGCCAGGCTATGCGGTGAAGGTTATGTTTCTTATGCTCTTTGTCGCGCACGTCTTGAGGGACGGCGGCCATGACGCGCGCGAGGTGCAAGTTGTAGCTTCGCCAGAGCGTAATCAGTTCCGGCCAGGGCGCTTCATTATAGCCTTGCGCCCTGACCCAATCCTCCTGCTCGTAGCCCGGAAAGATTAAATCATCCTGAAACTGCGCGCGTACGAATCGCTGGTGATTATTCGCTGCTGAATCTATCAGGTGCCCTATTATCTGGCGCGGCGACCATTTGTCGGGAGCGCTCGCTCTCATGCTCTCTTCGTCCGACAGGGCTGCAAGACGAGGCGCGGCCCTTTCAACAACCTCTCTAAGCTCCGTCACATAATCCTGCACTCCGCTGTAACACCTCGCCGGGCATTTGACGAACAGAGCTTATGATAGCAGGATTACTTGGCCTGAGGTGAAGGCGCGGCGACTGATTCTAGTATTACTGCGGCTATACGTTCTTATTCTTCCGGGAAGGATTCCATAATTAATGGCTACGATATTGGACGAGGTGGAGGTGCGGGTGCTGGGCGCTCTGGTAGAGAAGCAGATGACCACGCCTGAATATTATCCGCTGACGATGAACGCGCTGGTGCTGGCCTGTAACCAGAAGAGCAACCGCAACCCTGTGGTCTCTTATGATGAAGAGACGGTCGAGCGTGCGGTTGAAAGCCTGCGCTCTAAGAATCTGGTTTACGTCTTTTACGGCAGCACGAGCCGCGTGCCGAAATACAAGCACATGATGGGAGAAATCTTCGGGCTCGACGCGAAGGAGACGGCGCTCATGTGCGTGCTGATGCTCAGGGGGCCGCAGACGCTTGGCGAGTTGCGCGGGCGCACAGACCGTCTATATGACTTCAAGGGGCTTGAGGAAGTGGAAGAGGCCCTGCGGTCTATGAGCGACAAGGAGGCGGAGCCTTTAGTGCTTAAGCTCCCGCGACAGGCGGGACAGAAGGAGGTTCGCTACGCGCATCTTCTCTCGGGAGAGCCGAGCGTTGATTACGCGCCCGAAAGAGAGAGCACGGAGACGGACGACACCAGCCGCCACGCGAGAGGCGACCGCGTAAAGGATTTGGAGCAGGAAGTGGAGACGCTAAAGGCTGAAGTCAGCAGGCTCAGGCAGGAATTTGAAGAGTTCAAGAAGCAGTTCGATTAAAGAGAAGACAATTTAACAGGGATGGACAGGATGCACAGGATAAAAGAAGAAGAGTTCTCTTTTCTTTATCCTGTCTATCCTGTCCATCCCTGTTAATTTCTTCTTGTACGGCTCTCTACTTTTGCGCGCTCGTTGTCGGGGTGCTTTGCGGCACGGCGCTCGAAAGCGCGTTCTGAGCGGGAAGATAGAGTAGAGGGCTCACGGGCTGTCCGTTGATGCGTACTTCGTAATGAAGGTGCGGGCCCGTGGAGCGGCCGGTTGAGCCTACGAGGCCAAGCTGCTCTCCGCGCCTGATGGTCTGTCCCAGTTCCACGTCTATGCGCGAGAGGTGGCCGTAGCGGGTGGTGATTCCGTTTCCGTGGTCAATGTAGACGACCCAGCCGTAGCCGCGCTGCCATCCGGCGATGATGATTGTGCCGTCGGCCGTGGCGATGACGGGCGTGCCCATGGGCGCTGCAATGTCCTGCCCCTTATGATACTCCGTGCCGGGCCCGCCGAAGGGATTGCCGCGCACGCCGACGCCGCTCCTGAGCGAACCCATGACGGGCCAGATTGAAGGGATGTTGGCGGAGGCGCTTCCCGTTCTGGGAGCCACGGTCATGAGAGACGAAGACGACGGCTTTTCACTAACGCGAGAAACTACTGTGATGTCGTTGACTAAGACGGGACGGCTGGCGGGCTGGTTGGGAGCTTTCGGACTGTAAGTAAGCGCCGTCTGTCTTACAAGGGGATTCTGCGCGACCTGCTTGGAGTTGTCACGGATGTAGTTTTCACTCGTGGTCGTGCGCTTCTTCTCCGTGGTTAAAAGACCCTTTTCCGTAACGGCGGGGCGCTTGCTGGCAGCGACACTATCTCGTCTCTTATTCTCTACACGCTTGCTGTCATCCGCGCGCTTTTTATCGCGCACGGCCAGCATGGTGCGCTTCTTATCATCGACGCGCTTTTTGTCGTTATCTCGCTTGGAGCTTTTCTGCGGCTCGGGCCGCGCGCGTCTGGCTCTTGACTGCGCCGGTACGGAAGAGACGCCGAAGGCTATCGAGAGAAGAGCCAGGGCGAAGGTATAAGCGATTCTTGCCCTGTGGGAAATGCTGGAATTTAGATGATGGCGGCACGAAAGCAAACGGTCAGGGGAAGGGGAAAACAATATCTTATTCCTTTCACGGCAAGGGCTCGGCACAAAAATATAGGGGTACAGCAGCGAGCCTTGCGTTACAGCATGACGAGGGTTTGAGCCACGCTAGATTTGCTTCAATTATTAGGGCTTAAAGGTTCGACCTGTAGGGCGTTGGTGAACCCATCTATGAATCTAACGAATCAAATCGCTCGTGACAACCAGCAATTTGACCAACCGTGTCTGACTATGGGACGAATTTGTGAGATAAATCGCTGTCCAGTGAAGATTTCGACAGATTGTGAATCAAACTTGAACACTTATGTTGCACAATGCTTGCGACAGATGAGGCCATTGTTGCGGAAAAGTTACGTCCCGGCTGTCACGACGGCTCATTAAGTGCGGAAGGTGGCTGATTGAGGGCTTACACTTCTTCATGCGCCGCTTGCAACTCCACGCGCCCGTGTTACGAAGGCTTGCGACGGTGTACAGAAGCTTTGTGCGGCTGCACAGAAGGCCCGCGCGCCTGTTACAACGCCTTGCGCGGTGTTTCCGGCTCTTTGCGCGCATTTCCAGAGGCTTGCGCGTGCGTGAAGCCTGAAAAGCGCAGACTTTTTTAGCGGTCGCTAGCCCAGCGAGGCGCGTTTCCCGTCTCGTGCGAGCGCGCGTGGTCGCTCAGCATACGCGCGTAGCATTTCAGGCACATGCCGCGCGAGTCCTTGACGTTGTTACGGCGAATGACCGTGCCGCACCAGGTGCACTCCACCTTAAAGGTCAATCTTTCCTGCCCCAATTCCCTGTTCATACTTCTTCCGTTCTCCCCTTGGTAACTTTATCTTAAAAGACGAAAGGTGAGCTTGTCTTCAACAAGGCTCACCCTTCATCACCCGCCCTTTGCTCGTTCCGCGACGCACGTGGGCCGCCCGCTTGCGGGCAAAAACCAGCGCGCCGCTAAATCCATGAGCTAATAAAATTGCCCATAGAACTCTTTCTCATCGCCCTGCGGCCTGCTCCCTGCTGGCGCTCGCGTGCGACGACTATTCCGAGTGATTGATGAGCAGAAGCTATGCCATTATCCGCTCTCTTCACAATTTCAAACGGGGGAGAATATTCTACGCCTGGGGGGAATTTGATTTCAATCAAGATAACAGAGGTGGAGAGACCGGTCTGTACGCTTTCAGACAATATTTTCCGGCGCGTGTGTGATACATTTCAATCCATCATTTTGAACTGGCAGCGCCACACGAGTTGATTTTTCGGCGGTTTCATCTCACTATCACCTCGTTGGTTTTGAGAGCTATCTTAATTCTGGGCTCAGGCGGTTCCTCTGGCAGTGGACGCTTATATCAATCATAAGAGCAACCTGATTCTCAATGCTCTGCCCACGCAGGAATACGAGCGGCTCTACACTCATCTCGAATATGTAGAGCTGCCGCTCGGCAAGATTCTTTACGACCCGGAAGAGCCAATCAGGCACGCCTACTTCCCCTTACGCGGCGCGGTCTCGGTCGTCACCGTCTTAAGAGATGGCGGCTCCGTGGAGGCGGGCGTCATAGGCAAGGAGGGAGTCGTGGGCATCCCGCTTGTGCTGGGGAGGGAGACGGAGTTGAATCGCCGCGCGGTAGTGCAGATTCAGGGAAGCGGCCTGAGGCTCAAGGCCACAGCCCTCACGGAAGAGTTCAGGAGAGGCGAGCGCCTGCACGACCTGCTTTTGAGTTACCTGCACGCCTTCATCACGCAGATTTCGCAGACGGCCGCCTGCAATCGCATGCACCGTCTTGAGGAGCGGCTGGCGCGCTGGCTGCTGGCCTGCCAGGACAGGCTGGGCTCCGACGAGATGCAACTGACTCAGGAGTTCATAGCAGAGATGCTTGGCGTCAGGCGCGCGGGCGTGAGCGTCGCCGCCACACAGCTACAGGAGCGCGGGCTCATCAAACACAAGCGCGGCTTCATACAGATTATCGACCGTGAGGGACTGGAAGCCGCGTCGTGTGAATGTTACGGAGTGGTCAGGCGCGAGTACCAGCGCCTCTTTGAGAACAGGGCCGCGACCGGCTGAAGAGTCGCATCAGGCGGCGCGCAGCAGCCGCTCAATCAAATCCGCCAACTGGCTGAAGTCCTCCGGCAGCGTGACGTACTGGTTATCTCCCATAGGAACTTCTTCGCCCTCGTCCACAATCTCGCTGGGGCCCCCGGCATAAGCCACAATAGGAATCTCGGAATCGGCCTCGACCTCTGCGCGCACGCGCTCGCCGACGCTTAGCAACTCAGGCACCGTCACGCCAAGCTCAACCAGTATTAAATCCGGCGTCTCAAGGCGCGCACTCTGCACAGCCTCTCTTTCGTCTGCCGCTGTGATGACGCGATAGCCGTCCCGCTCAAGCAGCTCGGCGAAACCCTCGCGCGTGGAAGGCTCGTCCTCCACTATTAGAAGCGTCAGGCGTTCTGCTTTCTTCCCCATATGCTCCGCTCGAAACTTAAGACCTCTGCTCGTTACGCAAGTCCAGAACGGCTGCGGACTCTCCAACACGGTCGCCGCGATGATTGCGTATGACCTTGCGCGCGAACTCCTGAAGCTCTCCCATCTCTCGCTCGTTAATCACGCCCAGTTGTCTTAATACTTCCACGGCGAGCGGCGAGCGTGCGCGGTCGCCCTTGTCGCCGTCCTCTATTTTGAAAGCCAGCCCCAAACCTTCAGGGAAGCTCTCACAAGGCAGAACGCCAGCCGTATAAACTCCCTCGGCCCCAACCTTCGAGACCAGACTCCCGCCGCAAGCCTTCATCAAAGACGTATCAAGCTCGCCACGCCCTTCCACCATCTCAGGGTGCGCCATCATGGCACTGACTACGCGGCCGCAAGCCTCACGCGTAGCCTCATCAAACCACAGTGGAGGACGCACAAGCCGCGCGTACATGAGCGCCATCGAATGAACCGGCACGGCGAAGTTAGGCGCGGCGCAGCCGTCTATGCCTATGCCCATCTCTTCGACCCTTGCGTCCGCGAATTGAGCTACGGTGCGCGCAATCAGTTGTTGCACGGGATGCTCGAACCGCTCGTAGTCCTCTACGCTCGCTTTGAGATGAACAGCGAGCGCGAGCATCATGGCGTGCTTGCCAGAGCAGTTGTTGTGTAGGGCCGAAGGCTTCTCGCCACGACGCTTCAGCTCTTCCGCCGCCTCTTCGCCATACGGCTCGTGAGCGCCGCAACGAAGCGCCGTCTCGTCCAGCCCTATCTTTTCCAGCATGGAGGCGACCGTTTCCCTGTGCTCCGCCTCTCCGTTGTGCGAGCCGCAGGCGACCGCAAGCTCCCTGCCCGTGAAACGGAAGCGGTCGGCTGCGCCTGTCGTTATGAGCGGGATTACCTGTTGCGGCTTGGCTGAAGAGCGAAGGTAGGTCACTGTCTCGGGCGCTCCCTTTGAAAAGAGCGCGCGGCCTTCGCCGTCCAGGACAGAGAGATGTCCGTGATGACGCGACTCCGTGATTGCGCCGCGCCTCACTTCTACGAAGAGCGAAGGAGGTGCGCCTAGAGCGGCCTGCTCTTCCCGTCTCTCCGAGACAATTAGCGATGCTTCTCTATTCACGCCTGGGCTATGCTGAACTTTGCGAAGTTCATCTCGATGCTTGAAGCCGGAAGAGCGCCGCGCGCACGAAGCGCCTCCCTGATTGGCTCTATCCTGTCGTAGAAGACAACCAGTACGTCGCCCGCTCCGATGCTCTGTATCTCACGCTCGGCCGCCTCAAGCTCATCAAGCACTACCTGACAGTCTCGCTCCGGCACTTCAGACTTAACGGCGCGCAGCAGCATCTGCGCGACCTCTCCCGGCACACGGCCCCTCAGGTCATAATCTTCCTTGATGATGATGCGGTTGAAGCCGCGCGCCGCGATGCGTCCGGCCTCTTCTATAAGCTCGTCGCAGCGGTCGCCGGGAGCGCCTATGATGCCCGTCACGTTGAAGCCGCGCCACTGACCGGCCATGCGGCAGACGGACAGCAACGCCGCAGGGTTATGGCCGTAGTCCAGAAGCACGTAGCCCGCTCCGACCCTGTAAAGGTTCGTCCTTCCGGCGTTGTGCTCTTCCGAGCGAAAGCTCTGAAGCGCGCCTGCCACCTGCTCAACTGTCAGGCCGTGCGCGCGTGACGCGGCGACCGTGGCCAGAGCATTCGACACGTTGAACTCCGCGAAGCCGCCCATAGTGGCGGGGATGTCCGCCGCCCTCAGTATCGCTTTTTCCGTCTCGCCGCGCGCCTCTATTATCCAGCCGTCGCGCACGAAGTAAGCCGTGCCGCCGAGCGAGACGTGACGCTTGATGAGCAGGTGGTTGTCGCGAAGCGAAAAGTAGATGACCTGCTTCGGCACTCGATTGACGCGCTCGACTTCCATCAGCCGCGCAAGGCGCTCGTCGTCCGCGTTCAGGATTAGAGTCCCGCCCTCCCTCACGCGTTCGGCCACCACAGACTTGATGTAGACCAAATCATCTACCGTCTCTATGCCGTCCTGGCCCAGATGGTCGGGCTGTATGTTCGTCATGATGGATATGTCCGACCAGTCGTAGCCAAGGCCGCGCCGTGTGATGCCGCCGCGCGCCGTCTCAAGCACGGCCACTTCGACAGAAGGGTCTGAGAGAACCGTGCGCGCGGAGTGCGGCCCCGTCGTGTCGCCTTCGACAATGCGCTCGCCGCCTATGTAGATGCCGTCGGTCGTGGTCATGCCGACGACCGCGCCCGTCTCAGCAAGAGCGTGCCCAATCATGCGCGTGACAGTCGTCTTGCCGTTCGTGCCCGTGATGGAGATTAATGGGATGCGCGCAGGCGTCCCCTCGGGGTAGAGCAGACTTACGATTGCGCCGCCAACGTCGCGCGGCTTGCCCTCGCTCGGATAAAGGTGCATGCGAAGTCCTGGGCTCGCGTTTATCTCTATGACGCCGCCCGAATCTTCTGCTAAAGGCTCGGCTATGTCTTTAAGCACAAGGTCTATGCCGCAGACATCCATGCCTATGATGCGCGCCGCTCGCTCGCACATGCTCCTGACGCTCTCGTGAACGGTGTCGGTCACGTCGCGCGCCGTGCCGCCCGTGGAGAGATTTATGCCTTCGCGCAGGATGACCATCTCGCCCGCGTGCGGGATGTGCGCGAGGCTCATGCCAGTCTTCTCAAGATGAGCTAGCAGTATCGAGTCAATCTCGATTCGGGTCAGAGGCTTTTCGTGTCCTTCGCCTCTGAGCGGGTCTTGATTGGCAAGCTCAATCAGCTCGGCTATGGTGTGTCGCCCGTCGCCGAAGACGTGAGCCGGGTGTCGCTCGCTCGCGGCCACCATACGGTCGCCCACGACCAGCACGCGGTAGTTGCGCCCCACGTAAAGCTCTTCCACCAGCACATGATTTGAGAACGCCTGCGCTATGTGAAAGGCGTGCGCGACCTCTTCCGGCGTGGTGAGATTGAGCGAGACGCCCTGCCCCTGCCGCCCGTCCAGAGGCTTGACGACGACAGCGCCGCCTATTCTGTGCAGCGCGTCCACTGCGTCCGTCCACGTCTCGACCGTGATGGAGCGCGGCACGGAGATAGAAGCCTGCTCAAGCAGTATCTTTGTCAGCTCCTTGTCGCCCGCGACCTCCATGGCGATGGCTCGCGTCGCGTCCGAGACCGCCGCCTGAATGTGCTTTCGATTCTTTCCGTACCCAAGCTGAACGAGGCTTCCGTCGCCGATGCGGAACCACGGGATGCCGCGTCGCTCGGCCGCGTCCACTATGGCGCGCGTCGAAGGGCCAAGCTCCGTGCGGCCCGCTATGAGGCGCGCTTCCGCCATCTTCTCTTCGAGCGGGAAGGGGTCGCCCACGACAAGCGACTGGACAAGCTCTACGGCGACTTTTAAGAGAAAGCGCATGGCCTGCTCCGCGCTGTACTCGACGATGACGAAGTAGCGGCCCCTCTCTCCGGCGTAGCGAGCGCGCCCGAAGCTTACGGGTACGTCGGCAAGCCCGCTCAGCTCAAGCGCGACGTGCTCGACTATGTGAGCGAAATAGGTGCCTTCGTTGAGCCGCTCGACAAAGCCGCCCGCGCGCTCACGCGAGCAGCGGTGCTCGTAAAGACCGGGCAGCATCTTCAACAGGCGTTCAATGAAGCCCTCTATCTCGAAGCTCTCTTTTTCCGTCAGCTCTTCCAGGAGGAGCGTCATGACAAGCACAGGCTTGTGCGTGTAGATGTTCGGCCCCGGCAGGGTTCTAATCTTGTCAACTCTCATACAAAACCCCTATCCCTTAGCTCGTCCCTTCGGTTTGGATGTTTTCGACTGCCCGTTCCTCTTCACGCGCTTCTCTATAATCGGCGCTCGCTTCTCAAGGTCGAAGCGGTGGCCTTCGGGCAGCACGTGAATCTTCACGTCATAGAGAGCGAGGCTTTCGTCCTCGCCTATGTCCGGCAGGTTGGTGAACGTGATTGCGCCTGCGTCAACTACAGTCACGGCCCCTTCGCCAACGACCCTGAACTCGCGGCCCTCTACGACCATCGCCGTGTTCTCGTCTATGCCGAAGCCAAGGTCTTGCGGGTAGTGAGCCACGGCCGTCAGCAGTCGTCCCATGCGTCCGCGCTGCGAGAAATGCGTATCAATCATGGCACCGACCAGAAAGTCCATGCCGGGGCCAATCTCCATGCCGCCGAAGCGAGGGTTGTTGTCGGAAGCGCCGCTGATGAACATGGAGTTGGACATCATGGCCGCGCCCGCGCTCGTCCCGGCAATCACAGTTCCCTTGCGGAACCTTTCGTGCAGCAGGTCGTGCATCTTTGTGCCGCCTAAGAGCGCTGTTATCTTTAGCTGGTCGCCGCCCGTGAAGAAGATGCCTGTCGCTTTTTCAAGAGCGGCGAGCGCCTTCTCATCCTGCGTATCAAGCCTTTGAGAAACGTCGAAAGCCTCTATGTGGTCAACGCCGAGCGACTTGAAGGCGGCCCTGTACTCGGTCATGGCCTCCTTGTAGAGGTCTGTCGCAACCGTCATCACGACGATGCGCGCACGCGCTCCGCCCGCGAGCGTGATGAACTCCTTAAGAACGCCGCATTCGCCTTCGCGCTCTTCCGCGCCGCCTATGATGACCAGCTTTCCCTTAGCCTCTGTGACAGCCATAGCATTCCGAAAGAAATCAGCTTTATGAAGGAGAGTCTCTGTTTTTGTCGCTCCGAACAAAAAACGAGGCCACGGCCTCTGTTTAGCAGGGGGACGCCTGAGCTCTGAGCTTAAGGGGGAAGTCGAACGGAACTTATACGACGCGCAAAGGGCTTAGTCTGTACGTAACTGTACGTAAACGCGGGCTCCGGAGATTGTGACTAATTTGTGAGGAGAGATGCCTGAGGATGGGCCCGACTCGTCAGGGTGTTTTCGCTTCTAGAACGCCCTCGTTCTCGGCCACTTCCGCTTCTATGAGCGGCACGCGGTTTCTCAGGTCAAAGCGGTAGCCGCGCGCCAGTATGTGAATCTTGACGCCGCAGAGCGTCAGTATGTCGTGCTCGTGCAGGCTATGAAGATTTGTAAAGGATAGCTCGCCCGCGTCCACGACCGTGACCGTGTTCTCGCCTATGACTTCAAGGATTCCGTCCTGAACTACGGCAGCAGTGTTTTCATCAACGCCGAGCCCTATGTCGTGCGGGTGCTGGGCGACGGCCGAGAGCAGGCGGCGAAGACGGCCGCGCTGCTCGAAGTGCTGGTCAATCAGCACGCCCGAGATGAAGTCCATGCCGCTTGATAGCTCTACAATGCCTACGCGAAAGAAGTTCTCCGTGAGGCCGCCTATAATCATGACGCTGGACATCATGGCCGCGCCCGCGCTAGTGCCCGCCAGCACCATCCCCTCTTCGTGCCGCCTGTGCAGCACCGTGTCCAGCTTCGTTCCGCCCAGCAGGCTCGTGATGCGAACCTGATTGCCGCCTGTGAAGAAGACGCCCGTGGCTCGTTCAATGGCTTCCACGGCGTAAGAGTTATTGGCGTGGCCGCGATGCGAGAGGCCAAGCTTTCTGACGCTCTCCACGCCGAGCCGTGTGAAGGCTTCCACGTAGACCGAAGCCACTTCCGCAGGGAACTCCGAAGCCACGGCAATGACGAAGATGCGCGCACGCGGCCCTCCGGCAAGCTCTACGAAGCGCCTGAGAATCTCCATCTCGCCGGTTTTGTCTTCCGCGCCGCCTATGATTACGAGCGGCCCTGCGTTCTGCTTCAATACCATAGTTTGCCTGAAGAGCTCGGGGGCTCAAGCTTAATAGACTACGGCCCCGTCTTCAACCGTAAAAGAGATAGCCGGGCTGTTATCAGAACAGTCCCGGCCACCTTCAGCTTTAAACTCTCTAAGCTCTGGGGAATTCTTAGTAGAGCTCTTCTCTCTCTATCTCGCGGTCAGTGCGCAGGTTGTTCTTCACCGAGAACGCGCCGGGCACTCCGTTCGCAACTATGTTCGCCATATTCCTGTCGCCCTCGTTCGCCACCACGCCTTCGAGCGTCACGTGCCCGCGATTCACTATGATGCGAAGCGAGGGATTCGCGCCCATAAGGTAGCGGTAGAGGCCGCCCGTGCGCGCCAGAGCGCGATAGGTGCTGATGCGAACCGAATCGTCAAAGCTTGAGAGCGGCAGAACCTCTATCTGGTTCACGACGCGCTCTACGCCCTGAATCCGAGCCACGCGGCGCTCGGCATCCTTGCGAGTGGAGGGTCGCACCACCTGCCCGTAAAGCGTGACTGTGTCGCCTTCTATCTTGTAGGCAAGATTGTCAAAGACGCCGAAGTAAGGGAGCGTCACAAGCTCCTTACGCACCTTTTTGGAAATCTGCTGGTAGCTCTGTTCACTCTTATCGACGGTCTTCGGCGCAGCCACCACAGCCGAAGTCGCAATCAAAACCGTCGCCACCAGGGCGAGCATCTTCTTCATCATCGTTCTCATTTCCTTTTTCCCCTTGTACATTTCCCTGTTACTGGCCCTGCTGAGCTTTCACTTCGAAGCTCTTGAGGGCAGTTATAACCTTTTGCAAAGACGAGACGACCTCGGCCTGCTCGGCCTCGCTCAGCGAAGCGAGAGCCGCGCCGAACGTGGCGTTGCGCCGCTCGCGAAACTTGTCTATGAGGCTCTGCCCATCCACGGAGAGCGCCACCAGAACCGCGCGCCTGTCGTCTGCCGAAGATTTGCGCTCAATCAAGCCCTTTCGCAGCAGCCTATCCGTCAACTGGGTCGTGGCGGGCGCGCTAATCTTCAGGCACTGCGCCAGTTTCCCCGTAGGGACAGTCCCTTCGCGGTGAAGAATCCGCAAAACCTGAACCTGCGGGAGCGTTAAATCCAACTCCGACAGGTGTTTCTGCAACTGATCGACCATCAGCCGCGACATCGCTTCACCAAAACCGTCCAAAACGTCCGCTAGCTTAACTGGCGTGTCCTCGGCCATTTAAGAGCCTCCAGTAGTTAACTCACTTGAATATTTAAGATGCCTTAAGTATAATAGCGGTTGTCTTAAGTAGACCAGCAGAGGTTCCGGGGCGAGGATTTTGGCCGCTGTTGAAAACCGTAACCCGGGCTAAGCGGCAAGCGTCCTTATATACAGGTATTTATTGGCAGTTAGATGCAGATTATGACAACAGACGTTTATCCCATCTGGCAGACGATAGAAGACGAAAGCGGCGAGCGCGGACTGGCCGGGGCGACCGACCACGAACTGACGCAGGCGGCCTCTACGGGCGACATGGCGGCTTTCGAAGAGATTTACAGGCGGCATCATCGCAGAGTTTACAGCCTCTGCCTGCGCATGACGCAGAACCAGTCGGAAGCGGAAGACTTAGCGCAGGATGTCTTCGTGCAGTTGTTCCGAAAGGTCGGGAGCTTTCGCGGCGAATCGGCCTTCACGACTTGGCTGCACCGCATGACGGTCAATCAGGTACTGATGCACTTTCGCAAGAAGAAGGTGCGGGACGAAAGAAGCTCTGAGGACGAGGAGACGCCGGATAGAATCGAGCCCGGCACGGAGAACCCCGGCGCTATGCCCGTGGTTGACCGCATAGCTCTGGACAACGCGATTGCACAGCTTCCGCCCGGTTATCGCACGACCTTCGTGCTTCACGACATAGAGGGTTACGAGCATGAAGAGGTGGCTCGCATAATGGGCTGCTCCGTGGGCACCTCTAAATCTCAGCTTCACAAGGCACGCATGAAGCTGCGCACGCTCTTGAAGCGACAGAACGCGCCGAAGCTCTTCCGCAGGTTTACGGAAGCGTTCGAGTAAAAAGCTAAACCAGGTCTATAACGCGAAGCAGCACGAAGAAGAGAGTTCTTATTCGTGCTGCTTCGTCTGTTTAGTGGTGTCTGTCTTTCTTAAGCCGCCGTGGTCTCGCCTCCCAGAAGCGTCAGCACCTCGCCCGTGATGTAGCTTGAATCAGCCTCCGAAGCGAAGAAGACGTAGGCCGGTGCCACCTCTTCCGGTTGAGCCGGTCGCTTCATGGGCTTGTCCGCGCCGAACTCGGGTATCTTCTCGGCTGGCTTGTCCGAAGGATTGAGCGGCGTCCAGACCGGGCCGGGCGCGACGCAGTTGACGCGAATCTTTCGCTCGACAAGATTCTGCGCCAGCGATTTTGTGAAGGCGTGTATGGCCCCCTTGGTCGCGGAATAATCCAGCAGCTCTTTGCTCCCCTCAAGTCCCGTGATGGAGCCCGTGTTGATGATGACAGCGCCTTCCGTTAAATGCTGTAGAGCCGCCTTCGCCATGAAGAAGTAGCCGTAGATGTTGGTCTTGAAGGTCATGTCCAGCTGCTCTTCCGTGATGTCTTCGAGCGACAGCTGGTGCTGCTGAAAGGCGGCGTTGTTGACAAGTATGTCCAGGCGGCCAAGCTCGCGCACGGTTCTGTCCACGGCCTGTCGACAGAACTCCGCGTCGCGCACGTCGCCCGGTATCAGCAGCGCGCGGCGGCCTTCGCGCTCCACGGCGCTCTGAGTCTCTTCAGCGTCCTCGTGCTCTTCAGGCAGGTAGACTATGGCGACGTCCGCGCCTTCGCGCGCGTAGAGGACTGCCACGGCGCGGCCTATGCCGGAATCGCCGCCGGTTATGAGCGCCACCTTCTCCTTTAACTTTCCTGAGCCCGCGTAGAGAGGCGCTTCGTACTGCGGCCTGGGCGAAAGCTCCGCCTCTATGCCCGGCTTTGGTTGATGCTGCGCGGGCATGGGCGACTTGGGCTGTTGTTGAAGCTCGCCCGCCCTGCTTCTGCCGCGCGCGGCCTTTTTCGAGCCGCCGCTTTTACCTGCACCTTTACCGCTCTTCTTCCCGCCTGCCTTCTTCGCGCTCTTCTTTCCTTTGCTGGTCGCCATCTATTCGTATACCCGTTCTGTTCTGGATTAAATGATGAAAGAAGCGCTAAGACTTCTTTCGCTTCTGGTCGCCCTTGTCGCCCTGGCCCGACTTGACCGTAGTCTTGGCGTGCCTCTTTATGTCCTGAGAAAGCGAGCGGCCCACGTCGTCACTCTCTTCAAACTGCCCCTTCTCGTTGCGCCTGACGTAGCGCTTGTCCGTGCCTGTATCAATCAGCTCACGCTTTGCTGCTCCACCTTTAGCCATCTCGAAACATCTCCTCCCTGTTTACAATACGACTCATCATCGAATGAAGGGGAATAACAGCAGGGTTAACCGGGGTCTTGTCAAAGTAGCACCCGCACACGCGCCTTACAGTACGTTTACGTACAAACAAAGATTGTGCCGCAGCCCCGGTTAGAGCGAGCCGTGGCTACAGCTTTTTGGCTTCGCGCTTCAGGCGAGCGAAGTCCTCTTTGACTTTCTGGCCCAGGTCTTCGCGGTAGAACCTTACGGCAGGATGATAGCCGACCAGGTACTTTCGTCCCTCGTGCTCTATCAAGCGCCCGCGAGCCTCGTTGATGCTCTTGACGCCTAGCACCCTTTTCGCGGCCACCGCGCCCAGAAGCATAACCAGCTTGGGGTTAATCAGCTCTATCTGCTCGAAGAGATAGTTGGAGGTGCAGGTGTCCACCTCAAGCTTCTTCGGCGTGCGGTTCTTGGGCGGGCGGCACTTGACCGTGTTGGTGATGAAGAAGTCCGAGCGGTTGAGGCCCGTGCCTTCCAGAACGTGGTCTAAGTACCTGCCCGCGGAGCCCACGAAGGGATGGCCCGACTCGTCCTCTTCCTTGCCGGGCGCTTCTCCTATAATCATCACCTTGGCGGAGAATTTACCGTCGCCGGGGACGGCCAGCGTGCGCGATTGCCACAGGGGGCAAAGGGTGCAGACGCGTATCTGCGCGGCCAGCTCTTCGAGCCTCGCCTTGCGTTTTGATTTAGCCATGCTCTTCTCTCTTCCCGCCCACAGGGTTCTCTATTAAACGAACAGCAATTTGCCTACTCGGTAAAATTCCTGCTAGCTTAGCTCTGGGTAAAGCTCAATTCAAAACTTCTGTCAGGCCGCTAAGTCCTATGAAATTTTCCAAGCTCGCGCAAGTCTATGACCGCATCAGCCAGTCGCGCAACGACTCGGAAAGAGTCAGTCTCCTGGCAGACCTCTTCAAACGTGCGGACAAGTCCAGCTTGGAAGCGCTCGCGCATTTTACGGCAAGCGAGGTGGTTGACCCGCAGCTTTCAGACAAGCTCGGCATAGGGCCGGGCACAATCCGCGCCGCGCTCGCATGGCTTGCCGGAGTCGAAGAGGGCGAGATTGAGACGGGCGTCAAGCTCACGGGCGACATGAGCGAGCTTGCGGGCCAGCACGCGGGCGGGCGCGACACCCTGACGGTCGCGGAGCTGTGGCAGAGAGTGAACCGTGCGGTCAAGCGCAACGAAGACCGCCTGAAGCTGGTCGAATACGTCTTCACGCACACTACTGGCGCGGGCGCGAAATATTTTACGCGAATGGTCTTGAACCAGATGCGAATAGGCGTGGGCACTGGCACGCTCTCTCGCGCCATCAGCCGCGCCTTCGACGTTGACGCCAGTGCTGTTGAGCATCTCTACGCCATGTCGAACGACATAGGGCTCGCGGCCGCACGCGCAAGCACCGGGCAAAGGAGCCTTGAGCGTGCGGGCCTGAAGCTCTTCCGTCCCTACCAGTTCATGAACGCGCACAAGGTTGACGACGCCGAAGACATCTTCGAGCGGCTCGCCGGAAAGCGGATAATCTTCGAGATAAAGTATGACGGAGCGCGTTTACAGATTCACATCAAGGCCGGAAAGACGCCGGAAGTCAGGCTCTACTCGCGGCGCTTAAATGATGACACGGCGGCTATGCCCGATGTAGTCGCGGCTCTCTCGGAAGCATGGACGGGCGGCGACGCCATCATAGAAGGCGAGGCGGTGGCCTACGACCCCGCGTTGAAAAAGAAGCGGCCCTTTCAGTCCGTGCTGATGCGCCTCGGGCGCGTGCATGGGATTGAAGAGAAGGCGCGAGAGATTCCGCTCGTCCTGTACCTCTTCGAGCTTGTCTACTCGGACGGAGAGGACTTGATGCAGAGGCCGCAGGCAGAGCGCCGCGCGCGTCTTCAAAAACTTTTCCGCACGACCGAGCGCGTGAAGATGACCGAGTCAATCGAATCAAACAGGATTGAGGACGAGGAGAGATTTTTTCGTCGCGCCGTTAAGGCGGGCCATGAAGGCTTGATGGCGAAAGACCCTGACGCGACCTACACGCCGGGACGCCGCGCGGACAACTGGATGAAATTGAAGCCCGCCTTCGAGACGCTGGACGTGGTGATAGTTGGCGGCATCTGGGGCTCCGGCCGCAGGCGCGGCACGCTTTCCAGTCTGGTCGTAGCCATACGCGACAGGGACAAGTTCAAGACAGTAGGCAAGGTCGGCACGGGCTTTACAGAAGAGACCCTGAAGGATTTGACCGCGCGCCTTGAGCCCAACATCATCACCACTCGCGGGCGCAACGTAGAGATTGAGCCGTCTATGGTCATAGAGGTGGATTTTCAAGACATACAGAAGACGAATCGTTACGAAGCCGGGTACGTCCTGCGCATCCCGCGCTTCAAGCGCGAGCGCACGGACAAGAGCACGCGCGAAGCAGACAATCTTGACAGGCTCGTGCGTCTCTACAAACAGTCTCACTAACACAGAAGGCGCTATCAATGGGGCGGAAGATTAACCACGAAATCAGACCTAACGACACGGACTCTTCTGCTTCGCCTGCAATTGCAGAGCTCTTGCAGCTTCCCCTATCAATTTTGAAGGAGCGGTTTCTCGCAGACGACGCGGTGATGCCGAGAGGATTGCTGGCGGCTCTTGAGTGTGATGAGAGGCGCGGCGTGCGAGAGCTTGCGAAAAAGATTCGCACGCGGCGCAGCAAAAATCTGAAGGAGACGAAGCGCCTCAAAAAAATCCTTCGCTTCGAGACGGAGCTTTGGGCCGAAGGGTTCGAGCGCATAGCCGGAGTTGACGAAGCAGGAATGGCTCCGCTCGCCGGGCCTGTAGTCGCGGCGGCAGTCATCCTTCCCCGAAACTACAAACTGCGCGGGCTGAACGATTCCAAAAAGATTATTGACGAGGCGAAGCGCGATGAGATGGCGGCGCAGATAAGGCTGGACGCGCTGGCGTGGGGCGTTGGTTACGCAGAGATTGACGACATAGACAGCTTGAACATCTATCACGCGGGGCTGCTGGCCATGCGCCGCGCCGTAGTGTCACTGAGGATAGAGCCGGACTTCCTGCTCGTTGACGCGCGAAAGGTGCCGGACTGCGCCTGCCCGCAGCGCGGCATCATTCGCGGCGACCTGCTCTCGGCGAGCATCGCCGCCGCCTCCATCATAGCCAAGACCACGCGCGACGCGGTCATGAAGGAGTTGGACAGGCATTTCCCAGGCTACGGGCTGGCTTCGCATAAAGGCTATCCGACGCCCGCGCATTGCCGCGCGCTGAGGGAGTTGGGGGCGCTGCCCATACACCGCCGCAGCTTTTCCCGCGTGCGCGAAGTTCTCGGCCTTGACCCTGTTCAGGCGGAGCTTTTCGACGAAGAGGAAGCTTCTGCCGCCGGGACTTGAGCGCCGGTCATCTGCCTTCCCACTGTCGAGAACCGCCAAAGCTCTCACACCAAATCGTGCGACCATACTGCACGACCTGCGCACATGGTTTATGAAAAAGTCTCTGCGATGGGCCGCCCGGCCGCCCTGCCTTTTTCTAAATGGTTAAATAGCTCAACTTAAATTTTCCGCTCGCTGCTTCCGGAGACTGGCACGCCCGTTGCTCTTACTACGGGCGCGCAAACGAACGGTTTGGCGCAAAGCTGGTTGAGAAATCTTCTGTTGAAAATTTTTAAGGGATCGGCAGCCCATTGAGGCTGCCGGTACGGAGGGGGCTTGCCTGCGAAGGGGAGAGCGCGGGCAAGCTTCCAACAAGTTTGAGGAATCGGTCGTTCCAGTTAAGACGTAAGCGAGCGACCGCCTAAAGAGAGACCCGCTTGCGAAGGGGAGAGCGCAAG
>DATELK010000191.1:0-36747 GCA_035276685.1 Pyrinomonadaceae bacterium
GGTAGCGGGCGGGTCTCTAGTCTAAGTAATACCCGCCCGCTACCGCAGGCGGTACTGACCTGTATGTCGTCCTCGTTTTTCGCTGAAGCTCCGGCTAAAGAGCAGGCTTGCGCCTATCCCGCTGTCTTGATAGACGCAGGAGTCGAAGACTTAAAAAGCCGTGCAGTGTTCTTTTCTTTATGGAGCTATCCGAAGCCCTGGGGAGAGTGCATGAAAGCCCCGCTCTTGTAGATGGCGTGCCGTCCGCAGGGCCGGTAGGATAAAGCGGGTGCGAGGCCGAGGAGGCACGGAGCACTTGACGGTCTCACTCGCTTACGGTGCGGGCTCCTGAAGCCGTTCAGGCTTCTGGCCCACCTCTCAATATATTTTGAGCCCGTCGGCGGTAGGATGCAGACTTTTGAGATTTAGTTTACGCGCGCTGGCAAAAGTCAGGACAAAAATTTTTCAGCCGCGCGCTGAGGACTATCTTTTTTGACAAGCTGGCTGATGGCCGCAATCAGCGCCTGAGGGTCTATCGGCTTCGTCAGGTGAATCTGAAAGCCCGCCGCGAAAGAGCGGGCGCGGTCTTCTTCGCTCGCGTATCCCGTGAGCGCGACGGCGGGCACCTCTTTCACTTCCGGGTCAGGGTCTTTACGCACTCTCTCCAGCAGGTCGTAGCCGTCCTCGTCCGGCATCCCTATGTCGCTGATGAGCAAGTCCGGGTGAGAGGCACGCGCGGCTTCGATGGCCTGTTGCGCGCTCGAAGCGGTCTCGACCACGGCCTCGCACTGTCGAAGAATCGTGGCGAGAAGCTGTTGAGCATCCTCTTCATCATCAACGACCAGAATGCGAAGGCCTTTGAGAAGCGGCGGGCAGTCGAGCACGGCTCCTTCGCCTGTCGCAATGCCATCGCCCTTTCCCTCGCCCGCGCCGTCTCTTCTGATGTTGACAGCCATCAGTGGAAGCTTGACCGTAAAGCACGCGCCGCGCTGCGCGCCCTGACTGGCGGCCTCAACGGCTCCGCCGTGAAGCTCTACCAGGTGGCGCACAATGGCTAGCCCTAGCCCTAGCCCGCCGTGCGACCTCGTGCTTGAGCTATCGGCCTGCCGGAAGCGGTCGAAGACGTAGGGAAGAAAATCGTGGCTGATGCCTGCGCCCGTGTCCGTGACGCTGATGGCCGCGTAGGAGTCGCTGCGCTCAAGCGCAACCTGGACGCGCCCGCCCTTGGGCGTGAACTTCACAGCGTTTGAAAGCAGGTTCCAGACCACCTGTTGCATGCGCGCGGGGTCGCCGAGCACCGGGCCAGCCGTCGGGTCAATGGCCCTCTCAAGCAGAATCTCCTTGGCTTCGGCGGCGGGTTGAATGGAATCTATGGCCGCTTCTATGACGGAGGCAAGCTCTACGGGGCGCGTGTCAAGGCGGAGCTTGCCCGTGATGATGCGCGAGACATCAAGCAGGTCTTCTATGAGCTGCGTCTGCGAGCGCACGTTCCGCTCTATGGTCGCGAGAGCGTGCCGCGAAGTCTTCTCGTCCAGCATGCGCGTCCTGAGCATGCGAGTCCAGCCGAGCATGGCCGTCAAAGGCGTGCGTAGCTCGTGCGAGAGCGTGGCGAGAAACTCGTCCTTGAGCCGGTTGGCCTCTTCCGCCTCCCTGCGCGCCTGCCGCTCAAGATGAAAGAGTCGCTCGCGCTCTTCTTCGGCGCGCTTCTGCTCGGTTATGTCCTGAATGACGGTCAGGGCGCAGGGCTCGCCGCCAATCACTATTCTCTCCGCCGAGAGCATGCCCACGAGCTTGCGGCCGTCTCTCATGAGGAAGCGGTACTCCGTGTTGTGAACCTTTCCCGTTTCGGCAATCAGCCCAAGCTCAGCCTCTCGGTCTGACGGCCGTGCCCACAGCCCCAGCTCAACAGTCGAGCGTCCCACGGCTTCGTCGCGTGCGTAGCCGGACAACTGCGTGAAGGTCTCGTTGACTTCCATCAGCCTGCCCGTCTTGAGCGACGTGATGGTCAGGGCAAGCGGGCTCGACGCGAAAGCCTTGGCGAATCGCTCTTCCGATTCGCGCAGGGCTTCCTCTGCCTGTCGGCGCTCCGTGATGTTGCGCGCGATGGTTGAAGCGCCGATTATCCCTCCGGCCACGTTCTTTATCACGGAGATGGTCAGGGCGACGTGAACAAGCTGCCCCTCTTTCGTGCGGCGTATAGTCTCGAAATGCTCTATGCTCTCTCCGCCCCTGAGCCTTTCCATGATGCTCGCTAATTCGTCCATACGTTCTTCAGGCACCAGCATGGAGACGTTCCGGCCTATGGCCTCTTCCGCCGTGTAGCCGTAGAGCCTTTGAGCCCCCTTGTTCCAACTGTTGATGACGCCCTCAAGCGTCTTGCCGAAGATGGCGTCTTCGGCCGACTCGACTATGGCGGCCAGCTTGAGCGCGGCCTCTTCGCCTCGCCGCCGCTCCGTGATGTCGTGAAAGACCAGCACGACGCCCGTTATTCGTCCCTCTTCGTCCCTGATGGGAGCGCCGCTGTCGTCTATTGGAATCTCTCGCCCGTCGCGCGCAAGAAGCAGCGTGTGGTTGGCAAGGCCTACGACCATTCCGTCGCGCAGCACCTTCTCCGTAGGGCTTTCTACGGGCTGGCGCGAATGCTCGTTGACGATGTGGAAGACTTCCGGCAGGCGTCTGCCCACAGCCTCATCAAGGGGCCAGCCGGTCAACGCTTGCGCCACGGGGTTCATAAAGATGACGCGCCCTTCGGCGTCCGTGGAGATGACCGCGTCGCCTATGCTCTGTAGAGTCGTGCGAAGACTTGCTTCGCCGAGGCGCGTCTTCCTCTCCGCTCCGCGCGCTCGCTCCATCAGAGAGCTGATGACGAGCGCGACGAAGAGGAAGACTCCGAGTTGTATCAATCCTTCGGAGCCTATAAGGAAGCTGAAGCGCGGCGGGAGAATGAAGTAGCTGCTCACGATGGCCGAGAGCGCTACGGCCACCAGTCCGGGCCCGCGCCCGGCGTAGATGGTCGCGGCCACGACCGCTATGAAATAGAAGGCGAAGGGAGTGCGCGTGTGCTCTGCCTGAAGGAACCAGGTGATGACGGTCGCCAGGGCCACCAGCAGGATGGCAATGCCGTAGCGCAGCAGAGGGGAACGTTTTATGTCAGCCATGTTGGGGAACCAAAAACAGGGGAACTTCTGTCTTACACGTAGCGCGCTCTGCTTCAGACTTCTCTACTGTTTAGGATTGCGAGGACGACCGTTTTCGTGTGGCGCGGGCGTCTGAGGCAATGCGCTGCTACTTGACTGCAAATCCAGTCCAAGCTAAAGCGGCCACGATTATAAAGGCAAAAGTTAAAAGGCAAAAGGGAAGAAATAGAAGTCGGAGGTCAAAGGTTAGCAGTTGAGTTTAAGGTAACATTTTCTTTAGTCCCTTGAGACCCAATGATAATAGCCCAGCCATTTATGGCTGGGGATAAATCGAAGACAAAAAGAAGAGTCCCGTAGGGACGGCTGAGCATCTCTTTCAGCCGTCCCTACGGGACTCTCTATTTCTCTCGCAACTATACCTAGTGCTAAAGCACTGGGCTATTTTGAAGAGACACAGGGGACTAAAGAGGGCTTCCTTTCGACTCAACTATTACCCTTAGCCCCTGTTCTTCCCTTTTCCCTTCTTCCGGGGTTAAGCTTTCGGTTATGGCACTTGCAGAGCGGCGGCTGGCAGAGAACGTGGGCGACGATTTTTATGTGGACTCGACCTGCATAGACTGCGACGCGTGCAGGCAGATTGCGCCCTCGACCTTCCGCGACGCGGGCGAGCAGTCCGTAGTCTACGCCCAGCCGGAAACGGAGGAAGAGACGCGCCTCGCCTTAATGGCTCTGGTCGCCTGTCCGACTGCCAGCATTGGCGTCATGAAGAAGCACGACATGCGCCTTGGCATTGACGCCTTCCCCTCGCTCGTTGACGAGAACATATACTTCTGCGGCTTCACGTCCGAGTCGAGCTTCGGCGCGTGGAGCTATCTAATCGTGCGCCCCAAAGAGCGCGGCGGCAACGTACTCGTGGACTCGCCCCGCTACGCCTCGCAGCTCGTGAAGAAGATGGAGGCTCTGGGAGGCGTCTCACGAATGTTCCTCACGCACAGGGACGACGTTGCAGACCACGCCCGCTTCAGGGAAAAGTTCAGGCTTGAGCGCATCATGCACGCGAGCGACGGCGCGGGCAGGTACGGCATGGAACGTGTCATAGAGGGCGAAGAGGCCGTGCGCCTTGACGAAGACCTGACGCTTATCCCCGTCCCCGGCCACACGCGCGGCCACATGGTGCTGCTCTACCGCGACAAGTATCTCTTCACGGGAGACCACCTGGCATGGTCGCCCGTGCGCGAGACGCTGACGGCCTTCAGAAGCGCCTGCTGGTACTCATGGACGGAGCAGACGCGCTCTATGGAGAAGCTCCTGGATTACAGCTTCGAGTGGGTGCTGCCCGGCCACGGGCGCATACACAGCGACACGCGGGCAGGGATGCGCGAGCATCTTGAGCGCTGCATAAAGTGGATGCGCGTTATGACCTGACCCGCCAGAAGCGCGTCAATCATGGAAGAACCTAACAGGGATGGACATGATAGACAGGATAGAGAAAAGACAACTCTTCTTCTGTATCCTGTATATCCTGTCCATCCCTGTTAGGTTCTTAGATAAATTTTCTGTTTGCCGGAGAGGCGTTTTCGGTTATGATGCGTCCCGGTCTCGCCGGTAGCCCCTCCAGCCGAGACCCGAGTTGTTCACGGCCCTACAATTTGTATGCTGACAGACGATAGGCATTTTGTGTCTACGTGGCAGGCTTGAATTGTGCGGGCTTCCCTATTTCGCAATTCAGATTTTCCCGACGAATCTAATGAGTGCTGGTTCCCCTTCTCTTCAGAAATCGCCCCGCCACGGCGCACGTCTCTCTCTAGCGAAACCCTTGAAGGGGAATCTTCTGAACGCTTCCCTCCGGAGAGTAAAAGAATTGAAAACTTACGCACGCATCCCCTTTATAGCAGCCATAATATTCGTGTTCGCCGGAATCGGTTACGGGCAGAGGTCTTGTCCGGTTCCGCCGCCTTCGCCTTTTCGCCACAACGCGCAGATAGTCACGCGCCAGGATCCCAAGACAAAGCAGTGGAAGGTCTTCATGCAGCACCCCAAGAGCCTGACGAGCGGCGGAGACCCGCTCTATCTGGCCGCTGACTTCGCCTTTCAGGACCCGCGCCTGAAGGTGAAGCCCACCATAGACATCTCTTTCGTCTCCATGTCGAAGGCACCGCGCTTCGAGTTCTCGCACGCGCTCTCGCTTCTGATTGACGGCCAGCCGTGGCCCGTCGCCTCGCCCGTTCAGTATTCTTCAAAGAAGCAATCGGACGGGCAGTACCTTGAGACGACGAAGGTGACGCTCACCTACGACAGCCTTGTGAACCTGATACAGGGCAAGCGCGTCGCGGCGCAGCTAGGCATGACCAAGTTCGAGCTTTCGAGCAATCACCTGGAGGCCCTGCGCGAAATCGCCAACATGATGATGCCCGGCAACCGCATCAAACCCGGCGGCGCGGTCAGGTAAAAGCTTTCCGACAAACTTTAATGACAGGCGGGCGCGTCTCTGTTTCGCGCCCGTCTTATTTTATTTCGACGATTTATGAGAGAATACTACCTGACCAGCTTTAAATGGAGAGGAGCAATCCATTGAGACAGACTTTTATAGCGAGCGTCTGGCAGGAAGGCGACTGGTACGTAGCGCAGTGCAGAGAAATAGACGTGGCGAGCCAGGGCGAGTCTGAAGAAGAAGCTCTATCAAATTTACGCGAAGCATTGGAGCTCTATTTCGAGCCGCCTACTGCGAATCTGGCACCCATAACTCGAACGATTGAAGTTGAAGTACAAGCCGCATGAGACCGCTTCCCTTCCGCGAAGTAAAGCGCAGGCTGGAGGCAGCGGGGTTTGTGCAGGTCAGTCAAAAGGGAAGCCACCTGAAGTTTGCGCTTCATACTGAAAGCGGAACTCGCACGGCAATCATCCCTCAGCATAAGGAGATTCAAGTGGGGACGCTCCGAAGCATCCTTAGGCAGGCGGGAATCTCGGCTGAAGAATTTGAGAGTCTATAAAGATAAATAAAGAAATTACGATTAAATGAATCCTGAACGCATTAGAAATTTCTCTATCATCGCGCACATCGACCACGGGAAGTCTACGCTGGCCGATAGGCTCCTTGAGCAGACGGGCGCGCTCACTCAGCGTGAGATGTCCGACCAGGTCTTGGACAACATGGACTTGGAAAGAGAGCGCGGCATCACTATCAAGGCCCACGCAGTCCGACTGGATTACAAGGCGAGCGACGGGCAGGACTACGTGCTTAACCTGATTGACACGCCGGGCCACGTAGATTTCACTTACGAAGTCTCGCGCTCGCTCTCCGCCTGCGAGGGCGCGCTCCTTGTAGTTGACGCCTCGCAGGGCGTGGAGGCGCAGACGCTTGCGAACACTTACCTCGCGATTGAAAACAATCTTGAGCTGATTCCGGTCATCAACAAGATTGACCTTCCGGGCGCGGAGCCCGAGAAGGCCATGGAGCAGATTGAGCACGTCATAGGGCTTGAGACGCACAACGCCGTGCTGACCTCTGCCAAGACGGGCGTCGGCGTTAAGGACGTGCTGGAAGCCATCGTGCGAGACGTGCCGGGGCCAAAGGGCGACCGCTCGGCTCCGCTTAAAGCTCTCATCTTCGATTCATGGTACGACTCTTATCGCGGGGTGATAGTCCTCTTTCGCGTCATAGACGGCTCTATCACGCCGGGCATGAAGATTCGCTTCTTCAACACGGGGCGCGATTATCAGGTGGAGACGCTTGGCGTGAATCGTCCGCGCCCGACGCCGATTGACAGGCTGAGCGTGGGCGAGGTCGGCTTCCTCACGGCTTCAATCAAGGAGGTGGCCGACGTTCAGATTGGCGACACCATCACCGCGAGCCAGAATCCCACGAAAGAGCCTTTCCCCGGCTTTCAGGAAATCAAGCCTATGGTCTTCGCGGGGCTTTATCCTGTGGACACGGGTCAGTATGAAGAACTGCGAGACGCGCTCGATAAGCTCAGGCTGAACGACGCGTCCTTCTTCTACGAGCCGGAATCCAGCGCCGCGCTAGGCTTCGGCTTCCGCTGCGGCTTCCTCGGCCTGCTTCACATGGAGATTGTGCAGGAGAGATTAGAGCGCGAGTTCAATCTTGAGCTGATTACTACAGCGCCCGGCGTGCGCTATGTTGTGACGACGACCAAGGGCGAAGTGATTGAAGTTGACTCGCCCGCCAAGATGCCCGACCCGGTCAACATATCCAAGATAGAAGAGCCAATAATCCTCGCGACCATCCTGACGCCGAACGATTACCTGGGCGGCATACTCCCCTTGCTGGAAGAGAAACGCGGCGTGCAGAAGAAGTTCGAGTACATCTCTTCGACGCGCGTCATGCTCACTTACGAGCTGCCCCTGAACGAGATAGTGCTGGATTTTTACGACCGGCTGAAGTCAGTCTCGCGCGGCTACGCGTCGCTCGATTATCACTTCGCGGACTACTGGGAGTCAGACCTTGTGAAGCTGGACGTGCTTGTCTCTGGCGAGCCGGTTGACGCGCTCTCTCTCATACTGCATCGCAGCACGGCGACAACGAAGGGACGCGCGCTCGTGGAGAAGATGAAGCAGCTCATCCCGCGACAGCTTTTTGAAGTTCCCATACAGGCGGCCATAGGCAACAAGGTCATCGCGCGCGAGACCGTCAAGGCTCTGGGCAAGAACGTGCTGGCCAAGTGCTACGGCGGCGACATCACACGCAAGCGCAAGCTCCTCGAAAAACAGAAAGAGGGCAAAAAGCGCATGAAGAAGGTCGGCCGCGTAGAGATTCCGCAGGAGGCTTTTCTGGCTGTCTTGAAAGTCAATGACTGATGGTAAATTGGCGTCAATTTACTCCGAGCGATTTTGAGTACGATTTTCAGCGCGACAAGCTCTCGGCTCATCACGTCACATTTGAAGAGGCCGTTGAGTGTTTCTTTTCTGATTTTGAGGTGCGTCGTAATAAATCCTACCGTGACCGTTACCAGCTTGTGGGCCGTACAATTGGCGGGCGCATGCTGAAAATTATCTTTCAGCTTAAGCATGGCAACGTCGTCAGGATTATTACAGGATGGCAATTATGAGCCGCAAGAGAAGAGTGAAAACGGAAGAAGAAGTGGATGAAATCGTGTCGGCGCAGGCCGATGATGACGCGGCATGGGGTGAGCCTGTTAGAGTGCGAAGGCTTGAGCGTGCTTCACTATCGCTTTCGGCAGAGCTGGCGGCTCGCGCAGCCTTCTTCGCGCGACTGCACAGGGGCATGAGCATGGAAGACTGGCTGCTCCGCATTATTCAGGAACGCATAGACTTTGAAGAAGCGGCCTTTGCCGAGCTGAAGAGAATCGCAACGAAATAAGGCTGCTAGTTCCCTAGTGTAGATTCCGCAGGAGGCTTTTCTGGCTGTCCTGAAGGTTAACGACTAAAGTCAGCGGCTGAGAATTTTCCTCGCGTCAGATTACAACTGAACAAAAAGCATAGGAGGTGTTCCCCCAGGTATGAAACGCTTCTGGATAATGCTCTTTCTTCTCATGGGCTGCCTCGCAGTCAGCTTTTACCCTCGCGCCAGCACGCAGATGAAGATGCAGGGAAGAGAGCGTCCCGTGCAGCTTCTGGCAGGCTTAGGCAATCATCATCATCCCGTTAAGACAAGTACCCCGATGGCGCAGCGCTTCTTCGACCAGGGGCTGAGGCTCGTCTACGCCTTCAATCACGAAGAGGCGATACGCTCTTTCCGCAGGGCCGCTGAGCTTGACCCGCAGATGGCCATGGCTTACTGGGGCATAGGCTACGCTCTCGGGCCGAACATCAACCTGGATATTGACCCTGAGAGAGAGCGTCTGGCTTATGAGGCGACGCAGAAGGCTTTGGAGCTTTCGAGAGGCGGGCCCGAGAACGAGCGCGCTTACATAGAGGCGCTGGCTAAAAGATACTCTATTGCCCCTAATGCAGATTTGAGGCGGCTGGCGGTTGAGTTCAAGGCAGCCATGGGACGGCTGGTGCTGCGCTACCCTGACGACCTTGACGCCGCGACCATCTACGCGGAGAGCGCCATGAACCTCAGGCCGTGGCGGCTCTGGTCGGCGGACGGGCGACCGGCCGAAGGCACGGAAGAGATAATAGCCGTGCTTGAGTCAGTCCTCAGGCGCGACCCTAATCACATGGGAGCGATTCATTACTACATACATGCCGTGGAGGCTTCGCCCAATCCTGAGCGGGCGCTTGTCTACGCGCCCAAGCTCCCGCAGATTGCGCCAGCCGCAGGCCACCTTGTTCACATGCCCGCGCACGTCTACATGCGTACGGGCGACTACAACGCAGCCTCCAGAAGCAACGAGGCGGGAGCGCAGGCAGACCGGAACTTTTTCCGTCTGACCGGGCGGCAGGGCATGTATCCTGTGATGTACTACAATCACAACCTGCATTTTCTGGCCGTGGCCTACAGCATGGAAGGGCGCTTTCAGGACGCCTTACGCGCGGCGAGGCAACTGGAGGCGAACGTCGCGCCCTCCGTCAAAGAGATGAGCATGCTCGAAGGCTTCATGGCGACCTCGAATCTGATGCTGGTGCGCTTTCGTCGCTGGGACGAGATAATGCGGCTCGCGCAGCCTTCGCCTCAACTGAAGGCCGTGACGGCCACGTGGCATTTCGCGCGCGGCATGGCGCTGGCATCTACTGGCAGGGAGACGGAGGCGAACGAGCAGCTGAGGCTTTTAAGAAGCACGGCGGAGGCTGTCCCGAAAGGCGTCTCCTTTGGGCTGAACAGCGCGGAGAGCGTGCTGAAGGTTGCCGATAACGTGCTGGCGGCGAAGATAGCCACGGCGGGCGGACAGGCCAGGAGAGCGATTGAGCTTCTCAGAGAGGCCGTCAGGATGGAGGACGCCTTTGCCTACGACGAGCCGCCCGGATGGTTCCTGCCGGTGCGTGAATCATTGGGCGGCGCGCTCCTGCTCAATCGTGATTACACGGAGGCCGAGAGAGTCTTTCGCGCAGACCTTGCCAGAAACGCTCGCAGCGGCCGCTCGCTCTTCGGCCTGCGCGAGAGCCTCAAGGCGCAGGGTAAAACTTATGCCGCCGCCATGATTCAGGCAGAGTTTGAGCGAGCATGGCGCAACGCCGACACACAGCTCCGCATTGAAGACTTATAAAAGCAAGGCAGAAGGCAGAGTGCAGAATGATGAATTAGAAGAAGCTGTCTTTCTCTTCATTCATCATTCTGCACTCTGCCTTCTGCATTTCCCCTCCTCCCTGTTAATTTCTTTCTACAGATAAAATCGTGATAGGCTCTGTGCGATGCACGTCACACGGGTTGAGCTCGAAAACATCAAGTCGTATGTCCATTCCGCGTTCGATTTCGAGCGCGGGACGACGGCTATTATGGGCGAGAACGGCGCGGGCAAGACCACCATCCTCGAAGCGATAGCGTGGGCGCTCTTCGACACGCTTGACTACAGCAAGGAGGACTTCCTGCGTCGCGGGGCCAGGAAGGGCTCCGTGCGCGTCTCCTTCATCAGCAGCGAAGCGGACGAGCGGCTCTACACCGTCTATCGCGACACGGGCAACGGCTACTACATATACGACCACGGCCTCAGCATGAAGGTGGCTGAAAAGAAGGTGGACGTTTCGGCCAAGCTCCGCCAACTGCTCGGCATAGAAGAGCCCGGCACAGACCTCAAGGCGCTCTTCAGCTCGGCCATAGGCGTGCCGCAAGGGACTTTCACGGCAGACTTCCTTCGCCCCGCGAACCAGCGCAAGGCATCCTTTGACAGGCTGCTCAAGGTGGAAGAGTATCGCGACTCGGCCGAACGCTTGCGCGAAACCGTCAACCTCATCAGCGAGCGCCTGAACGACGTGAGCGTTCGCATAGGGCGTGCGGAGGGACAGCTTGCGCGTTATGACGAGTTCGTGGCGGAGCACGGGGGGGCCGTGCGGCTCGTCGAAGAATTAAGCGCGCAGCTTGAAGAGCTACAGAGAGAGATTGAGACGCGCAAGGCGACGGTCGAAGAGATGGACAAGCGCGAAGCGCATCTCGCAGCGACGCGACAGCGCGCAGACCGCCTGAACGTGGAGCGCGAAGCGGCGGAGCGAAGGCTCAGGGACGCGCGCGTGGAGATGGAAGCGGCGCTTCAGGCGCGCGAGCGGCAACAGGCCGTTGAAGCCGACTACAGGACGCACCTTGAAGCCCTTTCCACGCTCGCGCGTCTTGATGAAGAGCGTCGTGCCAGAGACCTGCTCCGCGCGAAAGAAGCGGACGCTGCGCGACTGATTGAAGCCGCGCGCGGCGACGTGCGACGCATAGAAGAAGCGCTTGAGAGAGCCATCTCGGCCGCCGCTTCGATTGAAGCCCTGACGCCTCAAATCACTGAGCAGGAAGAGTTGGAGCGCGAGCGAGAGCGCCTTAGGGACTTACGCGCGCAGGCCATGAGCGAGCGTGCGCGCGTGTCGCTGCTGGACGCGGAGCTGAAGGAGCTTCGCGCGCAGTACGAGCAGGTGAAGGGGCGCGTCAAGGAGGCCGAGCGGGGACAGGGCGCGGAAGAGAGAGTCGCAAACCTTGAGAGCGAGCGGCTAGGTGTAGAGACCAGCCTGAGCGCCACGGAAAGGGCCGCGACAAGTCTCAAGCATCTTTCGGCGCAGTGCCGTGGCGAAGAGCAAGAGGCCGTGCGCCTGAGGCGCGAAGTTGAGACGCAGCGCAAGCAGATAACGGAGCTTGAGAAGCGCGTCGTGAAGGCCAGGGAGGTCGTGCGTCTTGTGACGCGCGAGACAGAGCTGACGGAACAGCTCGCGCACCTTCGCGCTGAGATTTCGCGCGACGAGAAGTTTCGCCGCGAAGTCAAAAACGGTCTCTGCCCTATCCTGTCGGAGAAGTGCCTGAACATAGGCGAAGGGCAGACGCTAGAAGACTATTTCCGTGGACAGGAGGCTTCTAACACGGCGCAGCTTGGCGTGCTTGAAAAAGAGCGCGCGGGGTTGACCGCGCTTCTCAGCGAGGCGCGAGAGGCTGAGCGCGAGTTGTCAAAGCTTGAAGCTTTGCGAGCGCAGGCTGCGGGCGCGGGCGAGCGGCTGAAGGAGCGAGAGGCTTCGCTTGCGCGCCTTGACGCGGAGATAGCGGCGCTGCCTCCCGCCTCTCGCGAGCACCTCTCAGAGCTGCGTGCGAAGCTCATGGGCGTGGACGGCGAGCTGATTGTGGAGCGAGAGGCGGCCATGCGCTACGCTCAATTGAAGCCCTTGCAGCAGCGGCTCGCGGAGATAGAGCAGGAGGGCAAGCGCAAGCGCGACGAGAGGGCGAGCGTCGCCGCCAACGCCGAAGCCGTAGTTCCGCTTGAGAAGGATATAGAGGAGACGGAAGAGAGGCTGCGCCGTCTGAAAGACCCGCGCGGTCGCGCCGCGAGCCTTCGCGCCGAGGCCGAAAGTGAAGCCGCGCGCCGCACGGAGCTGGAAGGCGCTCGTGACGCCTTGCGCTCTCTGGAAGAACAGATGAGCGAGCTTCATCTTCAGCTTGAAGCCTACAGGAATCTTGATGCTGAGTGGGAAGGCGCTCGCGGTGAGCGCGACCGCACGGCTCCTGCTCATCGTGAGTACGTGTCCAGCGAGACGGTCGCGGCCACTCTGCCCGCACGAGAGGCGGCAGCAAGAAAGGCCGAAGAAGAGACGGCACGCATCACGATTGAGGCAGAGAAGGCCTCGGCAGAGACGGAGCGGCTGGCCGCAGAGTACGACCGGGAGCGGCACGCCGTCGAGCGCGGCTCGCTGGCTTTAGTTAGAGAGCGCGCGGCAGCTCTCTCGGCCAAGCTCGACGCGGCGCGCACGCGCGAGTCGTCGCTTCAGGCGGAGATTGAGCGGCTGGCGAAGGTTCGTGAAGAGCGGGCCGCGGAGTTTCGCGAGAAAGAGAGGCTTGAAAGACTGGACGAGGCCACGGACTTTATACGCGACACGCTGAAGCAGGCCGGGCCAATCATTACGGAGAGCTACCTCTACAACATCTCCATAGAGGCCAACCAGCTCTTTCGAGAGATAACGGGCGAGGCCAGCCGGGCGCTTCGCTGGTCACGCGATTACGAAATCATACTGGAAGAAGAAGGACACGAGCGCTCCTTTCAAAATCTTTCTGGCGGCGAGCAGATGGCTGCGGCGCTCTCAATACGCCTCGCCCTTCTCAAGCAGCTATCGGACATACGCATGGCCTTCTTCGACGAGCCCACGGTCAACATGGACGCAGAGAGGCGCGAGCGCCTCGCGCAGCAGATAGGACAGGTGCAGCACTTCGACCAGCTCTTCGTCATCTCGCACGACGACACCTTTGAAGGAAGCGTTGACCACGTCATTCACGTCGCCCGCGACGGTGATGCGGCTGCGGCTCAGGAGACCTTGAAGCCGGAGGCGGAAGGGGCCAGGGCCGAAGGATGAATAAGAAGCCCGTCTCGTCTTCCTCAAATCATGCTCAACCGGCGAAGCTCGTGACCATCTACTGCGACGGCTCAAGTCTGGGGAACGGTCAGGCGGAGACGCGCGCGGCAGGCGTGGCACTCCTCGGCTACAAGGGATTATGGCGTGCCTTCGGGACGTACCTAGGGACGGCCACGAACCAGCAGGCTGAGATAGCGGCGGCGGCGCTTGGCTTAAGCTCTCTCAGAGAGCCATGCCGCGTGCGCGTCGTCACGGACTCGCGCTACGTCGTAGAGACCATGAGCGGGCGCTTCCGCCGCAAATCCAACCTTGACTGGTGGCAGAAGCTGGACGCAGCCGCGCGCCCTCATCAAATCACGTGGGAGTGGGCCAAGGGACACGCGGGCCACCGTATACAGGAAGCCGCAGACAAGGCCGCGCGCCGCATAGCGGCCCTTGGGCGCGTTGACAACTCAATACTACGCGACGCCGTAGACAGCGTAGGCACTTCAGAAGTAGGATAAGGCTCCAACACAAGGCTGATTCAAACAGGACATTCTGTACATCTCTGCTAATTCCTTCTTGGAGGCTCAAAGCATGGCAATCAACGTGGTCATAGACCTGTCGCACTTCAATCAGGTGACTAGCTTCGAGGAAATCAAATCCTCGGGCATCGTCGGCATCATTCACAAGGCGACTGAGGGCTTAAGTGAGACAGACCCTACTTACATGTCGCACAAAAGCGCGGCGCAGGCCGCAGGGCTCTGGTGGGGCGCTTATCACTTCGCCACGGGCGACGACGCGGTGTCGCAGGCCCAGCACTTTCTCTCCTTCGTCAATCCCGGCCCGCAGGATTTGCTCGTGCTGGATTTCGAGCAGAACCCTTCCGGCTCAAGCATGACCGTGAGCGGGGCGGAGCAGTTCGTCACTCACGTACAGCAGGCCACCGGACGCTGGCCGGGCTTCTATTCCGGCTCGTTCATCAAACAACTGCTCGGCAATAACAAGAACGAGACGCTGGCCAACTGCTGGTTCTGGCTCTCGGAGTACGGGCCGACGGCGCACGTCCCGACTAACTGGCCCACATGGACTATGTGGCAGTACACGGACGGCTCCGTGGGGCCAGAGCCTTATTCGGTTCCGGGCGTGGGCAACTGCGACCGAGACCAGTTCAACGGCGACATGGACGCTCTGACAAGGCTCTGGGGCTACAGTAGCTGAAAGAGCAGGTCAGTACCGCCTGCGGTAGCGGGCGGATATTAGTTAAGCTAGAGTCAAGCCCAACTAATACCCGCCCGCTACCGCAGGCGGTACTGACTTTGTTTGTTATCAGCGTCTCTCTCTTTGTCTGCGGCGGTGAGTCCGGTTACTTAATCCTCTGTATGCGTGATGAAGCGGTAGCCGACGCCCCTGACCGTCAGCAGGTGTCTGGGTCTGGTGGGCACCTCTTCCAGATATTTCCTGAGCCGTACGATGAAGTTGTCTATGGCGCGCGTGTCCGTGTCTTCGTGCAGTCCCCAGACATCTTCCAGCAGCGACTTGCGAGAAACGACGCGCCCCTCGTGCCTGAGCAGGTAGCGCAGGACTTCCGCCTCCATCAGCGTCAGGCGCACGGTCTGCCCCTGCTCCGTGCGAAGCTCAAGCGCCTCGAAGTCAATCGTCTTTCCGCCGAAGACAAAGAGGTCGCGCTCGGCAGAGCTTTCCTCAAGCGGGCCGTCATCACCAACGTCCTCCACGGGCTCAGGCACATTCGTGGCGCTCGTCTGGTCAAGGTGAAACCACTGGCGGCGGCGCAGCAGGCCGTTGATGCGCGCAATCAGCACGGACAGCTCGAAGGGCTTGGCTAAGTAATCGTCCGCGCCGGACTCAAAGCCGCGCAGCACGTCTTCCGGCCTCCCGCGAGCCGTCAGCATCAGCACGGGCACGAACCGTCCGGCCTGCCGCATCTCCGTGACGACCGCGAAGCCGTCCTTGCCGGGAAGCATCACGTCAAGCACCACCACGTCGAACTGCTCGCGCTTTTCCAGCAGCAGCTGAAGCGCTGTCTCTCCGTCCCCGGCGGTCTCAACGTCGTAGCCTTCGGCCTCAAGGTTAAAGCGCAGCCCGTCGGCCAGGTGCTTCTCGTCCTCTACTATCAGTACGGCGCTCACTTCTTGTTTTCGCCTCAGGCTCTTGGAAGTTGAATGGTAAAAGTGCTGCCGTGCCCCGGCCCCTCGCTCTCGGCGAAGACACGCCCGCCATGTTTTTTGACGATAGAGCGCACAATGAAGAGCCCCAGGCCCGTGCCCTTCACGCGCGCCATGAAAGCGCCCTGCGCCCTGTAGAAGCGGTTGAAGATGCGCTTGAGCTGCGAGCGAGAGATGCCTATGCCACGGTCGCTTATGCGAACCGCCACTCGCTTTTCGTCAAGCGCAGAGACCTCCACGGACACGTCAACTCCCTTGTCCGAGTATCTAACGGCGTTGTCCAGCAGGTTCGAGACGGCCGCGCGCAGCTCGTCAGCGTCACCTACTACGCGCGCGTCTTCACCGTCGAGCCGCTCGCTGTAATGAAGCGCGCCTTCCTCCAGCTTGTGCCGTATGCGCGTCAGGTCAAGGCACTCTCTGACCATCTCGCTTAGGTCGACTACGGTGCGATTCAGTTGCCGCCGCCTGTCTCCCGTGCGGCCCGCGCGCAGTACCTGCTCGACGGTGTGCTGGAGCCTGTTCGTGTCGGCCAGGATAATCTCGTAAAACTCGTCGCGCTGCGCTTCCGACACCTCGCGCGTCTTCAGCGTCTCAAGGTAGAGGCGAATGCTCGTGATGGGAGTTTTAAGCTCGTGCGTGACGGCGTTGATGAAAGCGTCGTGCTGCTCGTTGCGTCTTATCTCACGAATCAGAAAGGTGGTGTTCAGCACTACGCCCGTGATGATGAGGCCGAAGAAGACTATCCCCAGAACCAGCAGCGCTACCTCTCGCCAGTTCAGCAGAATCCACCCGACGTTGAGCGCAACGGCCAGCGCCACCAGGCAAGAGCCCAGCGTAATGAAGAAGTAGACAGACTTCCTGCGAGCACTAACGCGCATAGAGCCATTTTAAGAAGGCAAAGGGTAAAAGTAAAAAGAACAGAGGTCAGAGATTAGAGGTTAGTAGTTGAGTCGAGATAAAAGCCCCAGTTTGTCCCGCCAGGGACATTTGAAAATAGCCCAGCCATTTATGGCTGAGGATAAATCGAAGACAAAGAATAGAGTCCCGTAGGGACGACTGACAATCTCTTTCAGCCGTCCCTACGGGACTCCTTTTAATTCGCACCTGTTCCCAGTGCTGAAGCACTGGGCTATTTTCAGAGAGTCCCTGACGGGACAAAGGACGTCTCTTCTTACCAAGCTCTAATCTCTAGCCTCTGACCTCTGCTCTTAAGCAGCTTTGCGAAGCGCGGACGCCTCGGACGACGCGGCCCGCTTTGTCGCGTCTATGAACTTGATGTCCTTTGCCAGTCCGAGAAGCTGAAGAGTGCGTATGCCCCACCAGTTGATGTCTATCTCGTACCAGGCTACGCCGTGGCGCGCGGCGCGCGGGTGCGCGTGATGGTTGTTGTGCCAGCCTTCGCCGAAGGTTACCAGCGCCACCCAGAGGTTATTGGTAGAATCGTCGTTGCTCTCGAACCTGCGGCTGCCCCACAGGTGCGTCACAGAGTTGACGAACCATGTGGCGTGAAGGCCCACGGTGACGCGCAGGAAGACTCCCCACAGCATCAAGGCCCAGCCGCCGTAAGCGTAGAGCCCTATTCCGAGCAGGACGAGCGGGATGTAATAGAGGCGGTTGAGCCAGAAGTGAACGCGGTCTCGCATCAGGTCAGGGGCATAGCGCCAGAGCACGGAGTCTTCGTGCTGCTGCGCCGTGCCGCGCAGAATCCAGCCCATGTGCGCCCACCAGCGGCCGTCTCTCGGCGTGTGCGGGTCTTTGCCCTGCACCTCCGTGTGCGCGTGATGTATGCGGTGCGTGACTACCCAGTTGATGGCCCCGCCCTCAAGGGCGAGCGTTCCGCAGAGCGTCAGGAAGTACTCGACCGGCTTAGGAGTCTTGAAGCCCCTGTGCGTCAGCAGACGATGAAAGCCCATGCCTATGCCTAGGCTGCCCGAGACCCACCACAGAAAGAGCGTGATGAAGAGAGCTTTCCAGCTAAACATGAAGAGCGCCGCGAGAGCGCCCGTGTGAAAGATTATCATCCAGACCGCGGTAATCCAGTTGATAGGCTCTACCTGATTAGTGTTTACCGTTTCCCTGCCCATTGGTTCCCCTCTACAGAAAAAGTTTTCCGCCCACGACAAGCATGGTAACAACTAATCTCGTTCCGGTTTGTAATAGTTATGTAAGGATTGACTGAAGGCGGCGATTCTATCCCGCAAGTCTACAGATAGTTTCAAGTTTCTATCACGGCGCAGGGAACTTAGAGCCTGAGCTTAATCCCGCCGTTGAAGACGCGCCCTTCGGTGTGCGTATAAATCTCGCTGAAGGCGGGGCTCTGGTGCGGCGGGAAGACTACCTGCGTGAAGCGGCCCTGGCGCGTGTCGGTGATGTTCTCGGCATTGATGAAGAGGCTGAACTTGCCGAAGCTCTTCTCGCCAAATAGCCCCAGCACCCAGTAGGGTCTAGTCCTGAAACGGTTGGTCAGATGCTGGCTGCCCGTGTAGTAGGCTTCGAAGCCCGCTTTAAAATCTTCCTCCCTCTCAAACAGCAGCGCGGAGTTGAGCTTGCTCCTTGGCGTGAGCGGCAAGACCTGATTGCCCGTTAAGTACTTCGCCTTGGCGTCCGTGAAGGTGTAGCCCGCGAAGAGCTTTGCCAGACGGTACGAGACTCTGAGGTTCGTCTCGAAGCCTCTGCTCCTGATGGGCTCGGCGGCGTTACTGAAGCTGAAGGTGCCGCCCGGGTTCGCGAGCAACACGAGCGGGTCTTCAATCTCCGTGTAGAAGAACATATGGTTGAGCGAGTAGGAGAGATTCTCTCCGAGAGTGTGCCGGTAGTTGAGGTCGAAAGTCCCGCCCCGGCTGCGCTCGGCTTTAAGAGTATTGCCCACGGGCAGCACGCCTCGGAAGAGAAGCGTTTCTGCTTCTTCCGTAAAGATGGTTGGCGCTTTGTAACCGAGCCCCAGGCTCAGGCGGCTGCTCAGCTTGTCGCTGAACCTGTAGAGCGCGGAGACTCTGGGCAGAGGGAACACGCCGTAGTCTCTGACGTAATCGAGTCGAAAGCCTGCTTCCAGAGACAGCTTCTCCGTCAGGCCGAAGCTGTCCTGAAGGTAGCCGCCGACAGTGGTGCGGCTCTCGTCTCGCGGTGCAAAAGAGGCGCTGCTGTCCTGCTTCTCTCTGAAGCGGTCGTGGACGGCGTTGAAGCCGAAGACCAGCACGTGACTCTTCACAGGGCGCAGGTAAGAGATGTCCGTGTAGGAATTGAGCTGGCGGCCCTTGAAGAGATAGCCGGGAATCTCTATCTCGCGTTTGAAGAAGGCAAGGCTCTGTCTTGCCACGAGGCGGCTTCCGCCCGCCAGTTCCTTCTCAAGCTGAAAGGTAGTGATGTTGCGCAGCGAGCTGTTCCGCTCGAAATACTGGTGAAGCGTGTCGCCCTCGCCGCGAATGACGAAAACGTCGCCGCCTTTGCGGTTCTGGTAAGAGGTAGTGTTTCCGACTACGAGCCGCGTCTTGTCGTTAAGATAGAAGAAGGCGCGCGGGCTGAAGGTGAAAGAGCGCGTGCGTGGAAGCTCTGTGAAATCGTCGCGGTCAACGTCGTACTCCTTCTGGTAATTGACGGAGCCCAGAAAGGTGTAGCCGAAGCGCTCGAATTTGCGCGAGGTGAAAAGCGAGAAGTCCGTGCCGAGCGCGGAGGTCTGGTTAAATATCATGGACGTGACAGGCTCGTCTTCCGGCTCGCGGCTGATGAAGTTAATCACTCCGGCAATCGCGCCCCCGCCGTAGAAGGTGGCCGAAGGGCCTTTGATTATCTCTACCTGCTTCAAATCGAGCGGCAGAATGTCCAGCAGGCTGAGGCTTCCTGAAAATCCGCCGAAGGCCGGAAAGCCGTCCTTGAGTAGCTGCGTGTAGCGGCCGTCCAGTCCCTGTATGCGTACGGACTGAGTGTTAGAGGTGGCAGAGGTCTGCTGCACCTTGATGCCTGTGCTTTCGTTGAGAACCATAGAGACGTTGGAAGGGCGCATGTTGCTCTTCTCGTCAATCTCTTCTTCGTCTATGGCTTCGACTCGTGTCGGCTCGTCGTCAATCTCGCGGCCCGTGCGCGTGGAGGTGATGGTCACTTCGCCCACCTCGTTTGTGACCTTTATGAGAATCAGGCTCTCGGCCGTCTGCGGGAAGCTGAGCCTCACCTCTTTGGGCTCATAGCCGGGGGAAAAGATTACGACCTCCTGCTCGCCGTCCGCGACGCCCATCAAGGCGGCGACGCCCTCCGCGTCAGTCGTGGCAGAAATGGCCGTCCCCTTGACGGAAACAGTCGCGCCCGCGACGGGCTCTTTTGTGGCCTCGTCCCTGATTCTTATTCTGGAAGTGCTTTGAGCCGGAGCGGCCTGCGCCATGAGCAGCAGGAGGGCGATACATAAAATAATCTGCTTCATCCATTGGAGATTCTACTGGCTATATCGCCAGAGCACAAAGCGGCCTGCCTCGGCCTCCTGCCGGAAAGTGCCGGGCAAAGAAGGGAGCTGTCTGTCCTTTGCGGTCAAGACGTATCCGGCCCCGTCCTCCTGCATCACGCCCTGCAAGGTTTCCTGCGAGAAGGTCTCTATGACCTGCCCCCTGTGGCCCAGCATGTAGTGCAGGCTGAGGCGCTTGGGATGCAGCCCGTACAGCACTACACGCTCACCTCGCTCAAGCGCGGGCCGCGTCTGCTCGGCCAGCATCTTCAAAGGCACCGCGTCGTACTCGCTCCACGCCGGGAGAAGAAAGTGAGTCGCGAGGACTATAATCGCAAGGCTCATCACGAACGCCGCGACGAATGTCTTGAAGGCGTCTCGCCAGAAGGCCAGAACTGTCAGCGTTGCCAGCATGAGCAGCAGGCCGAGCGCTATCCAGTAAGGCGCAAGGCCCGTCAGCGGAGTCAATTTCTGCCAGAGCAGCTCCACGGCCTGCGACTCCTCCTTCCAGTTGAATATCAGGCCGAGCTTTCTGGCGAGCCAAGAGGGCGAGGCCGGAGGATTGCGCCACTGCCAGCCCGTCACGCCAGCAATCAGCAGCACCGCTCCCGTCACCCCGCCGCAGATGCCTAAGACGCAAGACTCCGTCGCGGACAGCCGCCGTTTCATCTCCCACATGGAATCGAGCCTCCACGCGGACAAGAGAGCGAGCGCGGGCAGCGCAGGCAGTATGTAGCTCGAAAGCTTATTCGCGCTCAGCGAGAAGAAGAGCACCACGACCATCGCCCACACTCCCCACATGGTCATCATGGAGTTGTGCGCTCCCCTCTCGCCTCCACATGAGCGAAGGGCGCGCCACCATCCAAGGGGCATGAAGGCAGTCCACGGAAACATGGCCAGCGCCAGCACGGGTATGTAGTTCCAGAAGGGACGCTCGTGCCCGAAGTCCTGGCCCAGAAAACGCTGTACGTGCTGGTGCAGTATGTACTCGCGAAAGAAGTAGTCGCCGTTGGCACGCCACGCCGCCAGGTGCCACGGCGCGACTAGGAGCAGAAAGATGGCGAGCGATGCTATCCAGGGCACCTGTCTAAGCGCTGCCCGGTCGCGCCGCAGAGTTAAGAAGACTGCGACGGCCAAACACGGCAGCAGCAGTCCTATGACTCCCTTCGTCATGACCGCCAGCCCCATAGCGGCGGCCATCAACAGAAAGCCTCTACGTTCGCCTACACTGTAGCCTTCAATCCAGCCGACGATTGCCAGCGTCAGCCAGAGCGTCAATAGACTGTCCACCATAGCCACTCTAGCCAATCCGATTGCGACCAGCGGACACATGGCGTAGATGACGGCAGCGAGCCACCCGGCGCGCACGAGACCTCTTCGTCTTGCCCAGAAAAGGAGCGTCAGTGAGGTAAGGCTCGCGGCAATGGCGGACGGCAGGCGCGCGGCTAAGGGTGTCGGGCCCAGGAGACGTATAAAGGCGGCCTGGCACCAGAACGCCAGAGGCGGCTTGTCCAGGAAGACCAGTCGCCCGAAGCGAGGCGTCACCCAGTCGCCCGTCTCCAGCATCAGGCGGGCAGCGTTGGCATAGAGCCCCTCGTCAATCAGGTCAATCAGCGGAAGGCTACCGAGGCGAAAGAAGCATATGAAATAGAGTATCAGGCTCAGCAGAAGGAGGGCCAGGGCCGGGCTGCCCTGCAAGGCAGTCCTACGGCCCACGAGGCCCGAACGTTTATCCTGACCGCCTGCGCCCGTCATGTTTGAAGTGAGCTTTTATCTGCCCGGATAATCTAAGGCGCTCTAGCCGAGCATCTGATTCAGCAGGTCTGCCAGCCTGTAGCCTGCCAGGGCCATAGCTTCTCTTGAGGTTCTGAATGCCATGAGACGGTAAGTGTCATTGGGCATTTGACCCCGTTGCAGGCTCGACGGGTAAACCAGCCGCTTCGTCTTGTCGAGTCCTTCCAGCGACCACTCATCGAAATCTCCGGGCCGGAGGCGGTTAATCATAGCCTGATTTCTGGGATGCTGCTGCACTATGGCTCTTATCATGCGGTCAAAGTAGGCGAGGTCGTTATTCTGCTCTGAGGCTAAGCGAGGCTCCACGCGGTTGATGATGCCGTCCCAGTAGCTGTGCAGCGAGAGAGAATCGTTGCCGGGGCCAAGCTTAAAGAGGTTGCCGCCCTGGTCGCCTTCCCTCTCAAGAGGCCGCGTGGTCACTCTCGCGCTGGTGTGCAGCGGCTGGTGTATGTCGCCCACCAGATGAAGAATCCAGGCGAGCGAAGTGGCCCTTAGCTGCGGCGTCGTGCCGCAGGCAGATGTGCCGCACGCCACCAGCGGCCGAAAGAGCTTGAGCCGCTCCACCGCGTTGACTTCCGGCACAGCTATGTCTTCGCGGTCTTCCGGCGCGCTTGAGCCCGTGCCTCCCGAAACGCCTTCCCAGAAGTAGTTAATGAAGTGCCAGTTTCTGCGGTGAAAGCGCGTGCAGGGGCGCGTGTCTTCCTCGCTCGGCCTCACTATGTCTGGCCACGTAGCGGCAATCATAAAGAACTCGCGGTCGCGCTCGGCCTGAGGTCGATTGTCGCTGGGAGGGAGGCGGTCAAGCAGGCAAGCGTCGGGCGGCGCTGCGAGCAGCAGCGTGATGGCGTTGCGGCGCGCCGTGGGCGTCATGTTGTCCCAGGCTATGCCCGCGACAATCTGGTGGCCCGTGCCGTTCCAGGCAAAGGCAGTCTGAGGCAGAAGCATTGCGAGCGCCAGAGTCAGAACGATGAAAAGCTTCCTTTTCATACAGAATCCTTTCTGCTCACTGAGAGCGTCAGGGGTAACTCCAGATGTAGCCCTGCGAGGCGGGCCGAGAGGTATCAAGGCTCAAACAGAGCTGAACTCGGGGCGGTATTTCACAAGGCCGCCTGCGCCTAACGCATCCGGCCTTAATTCCCTAACCATAAACGCCCCATCCGGCGCGGGAAACTCGCACCTCAGCCCCTTCAGGCTTGCCCGCACGAAGCCGAATCGCGGGTAGTACTCTGGATGGCCAAGCACGACCACCGCGTCGCATCCAATGCGGCGGCACTCCTCCAACCCTTCAAGCACTAGCATGGAGCCTATGCCCTGATTCTGGCGCTCGGGCAGAACCGCCATAGGCGCAAGGCCCATCAGGACGAGCCCTGCCACTTCAGGCTCAAGCGTGACGGGGCTGAAGAAGATGTGGCCGACCACCTGCCCGTCGCTCACTGCTACGAGGGAGATGTATGGATGCGCGGCCTCGCGCAGGCTGTCAACCAGCTCGGCCTCTGCCGCTTGCTCGAAGGCTAGGCGGTTGACGCGGTGAACTGCCGGAATGTCTTCTGCGGCTTCTGCTCTAATAGTAATCATGGGCTCATTCTGCCGTAAGCTTTAAGGTGCGGGCGAACGATTCATTCTCCCAGCCGCGTGTGAAGAATCACGCGTCCGTCCCTGTAAGGCTCCAACCCGTAGCTGCGATAAAGCTCATTGGCAGCGACGTTGTCCTCTCCCACCTCTACGTGAACGGCCAGGGCCTTTCTCCGCTCGCACTCGTCGAAGAGGGCGCGTAGCAAGGCGCGGCCAAGCCCCCTGCGGCGATAAGCAGCGCGTATAAAGAGGTCGTCAATGTAAGCATCCAGTCCACCGTACTCCATGCTGAACTTCATGGTCATCACGACGTGGCCGGCGGGCTCCGCACCTTCATAGACAATCCATGCCGCGCCAAGCGAGTCGTCCCGCAGAAGCGCGCGGAAGCTCTCGGCCGCCCAATCTTCGTCAAGCGGGTAAGGCGATTCGCCGTAGAACTCTCGCATCAGTTCAACCAGCAAGGGAATGTCGTCCGCAGTTGCGCGTCTAGTCTCAGTAGTCATATGAGAAAGTTTGTACCTGGCCTTATAATGAACGGAACGGCCCGTGTGAATAAACAGAGGAGCTCGCCGCATGCAGGACAGCAGCGTCACCCGCGCAGCGCAAACCTTGTGGAGCTTTATGTCGCAACAGGACGACGTGGGCCGTCCCTCCACTATCTTCGTCTTCGGCAGCACAGACCTGATTGTAGCCGCCTTTGCCGCCGCTCTCTATTTCCGCCTGAAGCCCGAAGCCATAGTCTGCTCCGGCGGGCTGGCCCACGAGCAAGACCTTTTGAGCACGGGCTGGGACGCCTCCGAAGCGGATATTATGGCGGACGTGCTGCGCTCGTTCGGCGTTCCCCCAGAGCTTATTCACGTAGAGAACAACTCAAAGAACACGGGCGAGAATTTCGACTTCTCTCTTTCACTGGCGCGAGACGCGGGGCTAAACCTCTCAGACCTGCTGGTGTTGCACAAGCCTTACATGACGCTCAGGACTAAGCTGACCGGCACGCCGCGCCTTAGAGACCTGCCGTTTAGAGTCGCGGCCCCGCTCTTTTCATTCGAGCAGTATTCCAGACTGATTATGCCCGCCGAAAAGCTGCTCAACATCATGACGGGAGACTTTCAGCGGATTGTTGAGTACCCTAAAAAGGGGTTCTCCGCCGCATGCTCTGTCCCGCCGGAGGTTCAGGCCGCGTTCGACGCTCTGGTTCAGGCAGGGTACACGAAACACCTGCTTAGGGCGTGAGCATGAGCCCTGACGAATAGCTGGTAGATGGAGCGGCGCTCTTTGGCAGGGATGTGGCCCTGCTCCGGGCCAAGTCGTCTGCGGCCATGCGCGGCCAGCCTTTGATTGATAATCATGGCTTCACCGTGATTAAGCTCAAATTCTATCTCGTGCGCCGTCATCAGCTTTTGAAACTTCTCAAGCGCCGCGCGGCTTCCGCTGAATATCTCCTTGTTGCTCTTGGCTGAGAAGCGCACCCACTCGACACATCCCTCGCGTATTTCCAGCACGGGGAAAGGATTTATCTCTACGCCCACGTTCTCAAGGTCGTAGAAGCGCCCGCCCTTTAAGAGCACCGATGATAGTTCCCTGAGCGAATGGTCGTCCAGAGCTTCGAGGGCCGGGCGAAAGGGACAGACGACGCTTTTGCCGCCTCCTGCCAAATCCTCCGCCTCGCTGAGAAAGACTACGAAGTCCGGCGGGTGCGAGGCGTTGACTAAATCAACGTGCAGGGGGATGTCGCCTATGCCTCCGACCCTGTCGGGCGCGACCTCAAGCGAGACGCCTATGTGCTTCCAGAGCGCCTGCTGTTTATAGACGAGTATGGGCTCTCCTATCACGGGCAGAAAATCTATGATTGACTCTCTCTGCTCCTGAAGATTCCCCCGCCCGTCATTAGAAGTAATCAGCACGGCCCCATGCCCTTCAGCGTCTATGAGGGCCGCAGCCACGTCCTCCGCCCTCTCGCGCAGGCTTGCCCAATCGAATCTTTTTATGTCGCCCCCGGCGCTCACTACTTCTTCATCTCCCCTTCCAGATATGCCGCCTCTATACTGCCGAACTCCACCCGCCGGGCCAGGTTATCGTTGTCCTGATTAACGTTGATAGAGACGACCAGCTCAAACTTCTGGCCTCTCTTTGGTTTAAGCCCTATCTCATCGAAGCGGTCAAATATCTTTTCGTTCCAGTAGCGGACAGCGCCCCACGTCCCGTACTCGCGCACGCCTTCAAAGGCTACGACCCAGGAGCGCTGGTCGTCGTCTGCACAAAAGGGATTAGGCATCTTCGTGACCAGGCAAAAATCCTTTTTGATACGCCCCTTCTCGTCCAACTGCTCCGGGCCTATATCCCAGATGCGCTCTTCCCCACCCCTTTCCATTATCTTGTTACCCCTTATCATGAAGTGGCGCTTCTTGTAGTGCTCGTCATTCATCCTCTTCGACACCTTATTATTCTCGTAGCCGCCTATGAGAATCAGGTTGTCTTCGCAGTAGCGGTCTGTCAGGTCGCTGCTGAAACAGGTGTCGAAGTGCTGGCGCGACAGCCCTATCTTTCTGAGATAATCGGCGAGGTCGTCGAAGGAGTAGACGCCGTCTATCGGAGAGACTTTGTCGAAAAACTCGCCCTCTTTTTTTATCTCGAACTCCGAGAGGACTATCCACACCTTGCTCTTCCTGTCGAAGGGATAGAGCTTGCTGAGCGGCCTATTCTCTTTAACCAGCCTCGTCACGCGCTTGTATAAGTAACTGAAGACGGCCCCGAGGATTGCGCCGAGGAGGGCCAAGATTGCTTTCAGCAGAATATCTATAGTGCCCATCTTCTCCCCATGCGTGTGGCCGGTTCGCTTCTGCGCTTGAGCTCAGCCGCCAAAGTGAAATTCTTGCGCCATGCGGCAAGCCTGTATGAAAGAGCCGCACCGGATAAGAGCGGCTTTAATGAGTGTGCGTGGCCTGTTATGACCTTGGCGAGGACTTATATATTAATCCACTGCCTCTTTCAAGCCCTATCTTTACCAGCGCCCGCTGTACTTTTCAGTCGAACAAGTTGTTATGCTGCTGTCATTCGGCCCGGGGCGTCAGCGACTATTGATTGAATCAAATCGGCGCACTCCGCGAACACGCCCGGCAGCTCGCGCTCTTCGTTCAGGATAGAGACCAGCTGAACGGCGTCAATCATCCTTGCGGCAAGCCACCACCCGGAAGGCAAGCTCCCTCCGGCCTCCGAGTAGCCCCTCTCGAAGAGAGCGCGGAACTTTTCGGAATAGCGCGAGGAGTACCGGAAGAGGCTCCCCACGTCCCACAGGGGAGAGCCAACAGCGGCCTGCTCCCAATCTATCAAGCCGCTTATTTCCCACGCGCCGCGCTCACTGGCTTTCACCAAAATGTTTCGCCCGCCGAAGTCGCCGTGAACAAGACCGCTTCTATTATCAAGCGCGCGTAAAGTAGAAGAGCTCGCTTTGAAACAGCCGAGCATAGCGTCGGCAAGCGCGCCTCCCAAACGCTTGCGCGCCAGCCCGCCACGCAGTTGCTCCTCCGACTGCTCAAGCAGACGAGAGACCTGCATCCTTCTGCTAATACAATCTGAGGGGAAAGCCGCGCGCGCAACTTGCGCCAGAAGACTCCCCAGAGGCGCAGCGATGCAGAGCAAAGTCTCGCTTGGGCTCTGCCTGCGCCATTCGTTGAGCGTGATGCCCTCAATCCATGGATAGATGAGATAAGGGTGCGTGCAGTATGCGCCGCTTGCGTCCGCAAAGAGCACCTGCGGGACGGGAAGCGCATCCCGCAGGCTGTGAAGAAGCCCGCATTCCCTCTTCATGGCATCCCCCTCCGCCGCATACACTCGAAGCGCATAGACTTCGCCCGAGTCACGCACAGAGACATGGTAGACGCTATTGACCAACCCGCCCCGTACGCACACCGCCTCACCGAGCAGCACGCCTCCCAGCGCAGGCTGAAGCATCGAGAAAATCTCCTCGCGGCTCAGCTCAACCAGAGGATGACATCTTGGGTCGCTTCTAAAAGGCATACAGGCTCGGCCTACATCAAGAGCAATCCGCAGAGCAGGAGCACTACTACTTTCTTTCAACCTGTATGATGACGGGCTCGTCCCCGGCCGGGTGAGACTGAGTGACCGCTTTGTAGCCTTCTTTCTCTACACGCAGCAGAACCATCTGGCCCACTGCCTTGTGTGCAGGCAGAACGAAGCCCCCGCCTACTCCGGTAGTCACAGCTTCGTTTTCAAACCCTGCCACGCTCACTCTCGCGCCCTGAACTCCGCTCCCCTCCGTATCAACAACCACCCCGCGCACTGTGGCCGAATCATCTCTACTGACGGGGATAATAATTGCGGGGCTAGGGTCGGAGCCCAGCACGAGTCCGCCTTCGCCTTTCCAAAAAGCGCTCTCCTTAGAGGCAAAGAAGGTGACCTTTCCGTCCTGCGGCCTTTTCGCCCTTGGAATCTCAAACTGATAACCGCCGGGACTCCTCAACGCTTCGCCGCCGAGCGAAGAGATAACTTGAGCATCCTCAACAGGGGTCTTCTGTGGACTAAGGACTATGACGCGGACTCTATATATCTCAGGCAAGGTCGAAGCCTCACCGTCGAAGGAGAACAACGTGGCCGGGTCAAGTCCGGTCAACTCTGCCAGAGCGCCGGCGGCGGCCCGTGCATCAACCAGGTTGACCTTCTCCCAAGGTATTGCCCAACAAAACTCTGCGAAGCCGCCCTCCAAGCCCCCGTTAGCGACGGCTAAAACTTGATTCTGAGAATTTAGAATGGGTGCGCCGGAATGTCCCGGAAGCAAAGTGTCGCTTATGCTGACGACCTCCCTGTCAGGGTCTGGGCTTCTGCGCTCCAATAATTTTACCGCGATATTAGGGGACACAATATCGCGCAGGATAACCAACTGCGGCCGCCTGAGTTTCAGTTCCGTAGCCTGATTGGTCATAATATTAAGCGGCCGTCCGATGACAGTTACCCTGTCCATTGTGTTCCAGTTTACATTGACGGCTGCTTCCAGCCCTTCGGCCGGGGCCGCGGCTGTTTCACTCGAAGTGAGCAGGGCCAGGTCACGGGCAATGTCCACTTTTGTCAACCTCAACGACCCGTTAAATCGTGCGGAGCCTTGCTCGCCCAGCACTCTTATGTCGCCCGCATCGGCTACCCCGTGAAGGGCCGTTACGATTCCTTTTATGCCGCGTAGCCGGAACCCCGTCAGGCTTCTTGAGCATCGTGGATTAGATTTACAATTCTTAACCTTAACCACGTAGATGAATTCACCTTGCGCGCTGGCGATGACCGGCAGGAGCAGTAATGAAGCTACGGCACAAATGAGGCATCGAATTACCTTGGGCATATAGTTGTCACCAGCCCTCTTAAGCATCTGATGTCAGGGCATTGCCTGATTACCTTCCTTGCCTCCTCGTTACCGCCGACGCCGCGATCCATAACATCTCTTAGACTTTCATCCCGCGCCGCACGGAACTCTGCACAGTCGTTAGCATCAACGCCGGAGAAAAGGGCACTGACCTTGGATTTGGTCATAGCGGAATCGGGATTGGCGGAAGTTTCGGATTTCCCGGCATCTGCTTCGGGCGCGCTTTTGGGAGGCTGGGCTGCCCCGGACGCTCCAGCATCAGCCGCAGCCTTAGTTGTGCTGCTATTACTATTTTCCGTAGAAGCGCCTGGGCCGGACGCCTGCCCGGTTGATTGAGCATTAGCGGCGGCGGAATCGCCCGCAGTCGTGGAGGTTGTCGAGCCTGCGCGCGGTGGATAGAGGTCATCAAACAAACGTCTTACTATCTCTCTCTTAGTAAGCTCCGTGTCCTTCCACTTTTCCACGAAACTGTTCGGGTCGGGCCCAAGCCAGCTATTGGTTCTGGCGTACACCCCGATGGAAGAGCCTATGGCCAGACCTATGACCACAAGCATCAGTGGAACAGGATTCACCTCAACCAGCACTCTGCGCTTCGGCTTGTCATCCGGCTCAGCCGCGCTCTCTTTCTGGTCTATATTGATGCCCGCCAGAGTGCCCGTCACACTGACGGCAAGCGCAATAAGGCTGGTAATAATGATGTGGATGACCGGAGAGACCGAGAGGCCTATCAGCCAACCAATGCCGACTCCGCTGAGGAGAAGGCAAAGCCCTTTTACTACTAAAGGTGTAGTTTTACCTTGAGGGAAGGTCATAAGATTTAGGACTGCTGCCAGCCTGATGCTAAGGAGATAAGACCAATGCCAAAAGCCGGATTGGCCTGTTAATGAAAGATCATTAGAAGCGCAATATCGCTCCGGGAATTAACACTCTATCAAAGTCAACGGCCCGACTCTTTGCGCGCGGCCTTAATTCTTTCTGTTTTCTCGTTCGTACTTAGCGCGAATCGCTTTGGCTCTCTCCTCAAGCTTTACAGCCTCGGAAAATCTATACAAATGGCGAAGCACGTCTGCGTACTTCTCTAAAGTACCGGCGAGATCCGGGTGCTCTGCATTCAATTTTTCCTGCCTGATGGAGAGGACTTTCCTTATAACAGGCTCAGCCTCTGCATATTTCTCCTGCTTGGCGTAGGCTTCCGCCAGGTACTCCAGCAGCGTAGCTTCCCTCAGATTATTCGGCCCGACGGCGGCGTTGACAACGACGACAGCCTTTTTAAGCAGCATCTCGGCTTTGCCGTAATCCTCGCGAGCCAGGCTATTCTCCGCCCACTCGGTGAGAAAATCCGCTATCCGCAGGTCATCCGGCTTGGCTTTCGCCTCCATGATGCCCAGGGCCCTATCGAAGCACTCTTCGGCCGTAGCGTGCAGCCCCTGATTACCATAAATGTTGCATAGCCTGATAAGAGTATCCAATAACTCCAGGTCACTCTTGCCGAGATTCTCCTCATAGGCAGTTAAAGCTTTTTTGAGATAGGGCTCGGCATTTTCATAATCATCTCTTGCAAAGTAAATACTGCCCATGACTTCAAGGGCCCTGGCCGTCTTCAAGTCATTCTTTTTAGTCTTTTCCCAGCCGGCCAATATCCTTTTTAGTAATGGCTCGGCGTCGTCAAACTTTTTCTGATAAAAGTAGCTGTAAGCCAGGAGAGGCCGAAATTTATCCCAAAAGCAGGACTCTTGTCCCAGCTCTGCTTCCAGGATGGGACGAGCTTTGTTCAGGAACAGTTCTGCCTCGGCATACCTCTCCCGCGAATAATAGAAAGTAGCTAAATTAAAGAAGGCCGTGGCCAGTTGGCTATCATCAGGCTTCAACCTGGCCTGTTTATCCTCTACTAATTTCTTGTATAGCTGCTCTGCTTCCGCATACTTTCCCTCGGCATCATATCTCATCGCCCGGCTGAGCAGCTTTGTCCCGCTAATAGAGAGCTCAGCACGCTCCGATACCTTCTTTATCTCCTCGGATGATACATTCTTCCACAGAGCCTCTTCTTCATCATATTTACCGAGCTTGGCATAAAGGGAAGCCAGAAGAGTGACTGTGTAAAGATAGGTCTCAGTTTTTACTGCCCGCTCCTTCTCTATAATTGCCAGGGCCCTCTTGGTCACTGACACGGCATCCTCATCTCGGTTTTGCTGTTCGAGAACTTCTGACCAGGTGACCAACAGCCCGTGCAGTGACGGGTGGTCGGTTCCCATCGCATCCTCCGTTATCTTAATGGACTGTTTATAGAGCGATTCGGCTTCCGCATATTTACATTGATCACTATAAATAACCGCCAGGAACATTAGAGCAAGAGTAGATTTTACGCTGGCGTTCCCGTAGGTTTTCTCTGAAAGCTCGACGGCCTCTTTAGCCAACCGCTCAGCCTCGGCATATTTATGCTGACTCATATAAAGCTGTGCCGTTATCGCTTTGACCGTTATGATTAAAATCTTTTCCGGCTCCTTCGCCTTTTCAATTTCGGCGGCGGCCGCATCCAGGTATTGCTTTGCCTCGTTATACTTTTCCTGTTTGATACAGACGGTGGCTAGACTAACCAGGGTGCCTACCAGAGTGCTTGTATTGTCGGATGTCGTGCGTCTAAGGATATTGAGCACCCGCTTATACATAGCCTCGGCTGCCGTGTACTCCTCCTGGCTCATATACATAGTGCCCATGTTGATTAGCACATAGGCGGTTTCCTCATGCTCTTTCCCTTTGAGCCTTTCCTTCATCTCCAGCACTTGCTTAAAGATTGCCTCGGATTCACTGAATCGCCCTTGCTCTTTATACTGCCAGGCCAGAAAGACCAGAACTTCGACAACGCCTTCTTCAGACTTCGTCTTTTCATACGTAGCCAGAAGTTGACGCAACAAAGCCTCGGCCTTAACGTACTCGCCGGTATGACCTAAAGTTTGCGCCAGGTAAGACAATACCTTTGTATCATCGGGGCGCAGCTTCGCCGCCTTCTGGAAAGCATTCAAGGCCTCCCTGTATCTTTCCTCTTCATAGAGCGACTGGCCCAGAAAGAAGGTCGCGTCGGCCAGGTCTTCTTTATCTTTTTCCAGCTTTTTTTCGCGCGTCTCAACCGACAGCGAAAGCTGCCTGGTGGCTTCCGGGTAGTTTCGCGCGTAGAGAGCGGCCAGCCCTATCTCGTAAGGGTCTGTAGCCTTTTCGCCCCAAGCGCGGATAGCCGTGTCTACCTCCGCTGGCTTGAGGCCATAAATTTTCGCCACCTCCATCAGATTCGCCCTGCGGTTCTCTTCCGTAAGCTTAACGTCCGCAGCTTTAGGAGTGTTCGCGGCGTTAACACTTGCGGCCATCGCCAGCGCAGCCTTCGGGTCTTCGAGCAGTAGACGGCTGCCTCTTTCAACTAATACCACCTCGACAACTACTCCAGTATCATTCCTGAAGGGAGGGACTATCACGCGGTTGTTCCACGGCGAGATGAATACCAAATCCTGCGCGGCCTTAACTATCTGTAAAGTCAACTCACTGCCGGGACGGGTCTGGGGAGCTAATTTGATGCGCGTCTTACCTGCTCTATCTGTGGGTGCCGACACGGAGCTGTCTCCGGTTGCGCTCAATATTACTCCCGCGACCGGCACCCCTTTAGTATCGGCTACGTGTATAACCAGGACGCCTTCTTCTGCATAAGCGTAGCTGCTGCCGACACATGCTATCAGAATGGCGAAAGCCAAACCCAGGAGTAACCGCATGCTGATTTCCTCTTCGATTAAAGAGTATAGAAATTCTTTAAAGTTGCAGCTTTACCATGAGGCCTTCATAGGATTTGCATCCATCTATTGGCCTTACTGCTGCTAAAGAGATAAGACCAATGTCGAATGGCTCCATTGGTCTGTTAATGAAGCGCCATGAGGAATGGCGCTATTTCTGAAGGCGTCAATATAGCAAATCCAATTATCCCATGTATAGTATCTCGCGCAGGGCTAACCAGCCGGAAACCGCCGGAACCATAAGCATCCCACAAAATCGCCATCAGGCCCGTTCAGGACTTTATGTATCAGAGACAAGAGTAACAAAATGCGCGAAGCAATAGAGTCATAGGCGAGAGTATGTCAGGCCTGTCTGGCCCTGGTATTTTCCTCCCCGGTCTTCGTAGGAGGTGTCGCAGTCTTCGTCGGATTGGAAGAAGAGGACTTGGCCTATGCCTTCGTTGACGTAGACGCGCAAGGGGAGGTCTGCGAGGTTGCCAAGCTCTATGACGAGGCGGCCCGTCCAGCCTGCTTCGAGCGGCGTGGTGTTGAGCATGAGGCCTGCGCGGGCGTAAGTGGATTTGCACATGCAGATGCCTGTGACGTTGCGGGGCAGGCGGAAGGTTTCGACCGTGACGCCTAAGGCGTAGGAGTGCGGCGGCAGAAGATAATAGCGCGAGCCGTCTTCGGCTGTGCGAACGGGCGGCTCTATCAGTGAGTCTTCGTCGAAGTTTTTCGGGTCAATCTCGCGGCCGTGTATGGGTGAGAAGACGCGGAAGCCGTCGTCGGCAAGCTGCATGTCGTAGCCGTAGCTGGACGCGCCCGCGGAGATGATGCGGCGGCCTTCGACGCTGCGTATGAGGCTCGGGCTGAAGGGGTGAATCAGTTGCGCCTCTTCGGACATGCGGCGAATCCAGCGGTCAGATTTGACTGTCATGATGAAAAAATTCCAGGTCTATAAAAGTAAGAGAGCGTCTGTAGTATCAGGCGGGAGCAATAATAAGTAAAAAGAGGGAAAAGGAAAAGCTGAGGCACCTTTGCGAGTGTAGAGGATGGAAAGAAGTAGAGTGCGTGCTGATGAGCTGAAAATGCGCGCTTACTGCTCTGTCTCTGTTCTTTGCCTTATCTTGAGCGCGCCGTCGGCGACGGTGAACGAGAGCGTGGGGCCTCCTGCGCCGACGCGTGCGCGTATGGAGCGCGGCGTGAAGGCGGTGCGGTCGCGCGGCTGAAGTCCTTCGTATGTACGCTCTATCTGGCCCGAGCGAAGCACGTCGCCGTTTATGTCCAGGCTCGCGGCGGCGGGTAGCTCAAGGTTAAGCTCGCCCGATGCGAGTCGAATGTCTGCGCCAGCGCCGCGCCAGGTGCGCGTATTCATGCGAACGTTGACCGTGCCGCGCTCAATCGTAGCCATCACGTAGCCGCCCACGAGCGTCAGGTCTGCCTCGGATTCTACAATCATGATGCGAATGGTGCCTTCCACGCCCGCGAGCTTGAAGGGGCCGCTTCCGGCGTTGACCTCAAGGTCTGTGTAGGCAGGGACGCGTATGCGGTAGTCAATCTTCCACGGCAGGCCCAGCAGCTTTTTGGGAAAGTTCTTGGCCGCGCGCTTCATGAACTGCTTGTCGTGCGTGCCCGTGGTGAGGATTCTCAGGTGGTTGACCTCTTCGTCGAGGATGAAGCTGTTGACGGCGGCAAGCTGAGTCAGCTCCTCTTCCGTGCCTGCGCGAAGCTCTATCTCTGCCGTGATGTCAACTTCGCTGCGCGGCCACGCTTCGATGGTGATGGAGCCGTTGGGTGCTCCTATCAGAGTCACTGAGCCGCCGTAGCCGAAGCGGCGAGTCTCGTGACGGGTCGTGGTGCGCGTCAACAAAGGCGTCTGCGGCGCAGGCTGACGAGCGCCCTTTTCATCCTTCTTCTGCGCGGAAGCCGAGGGAGCGTAGGCGAACGTTGCCGCCAGCATGATGAAGAAGAAGAGAGCGAGTTTTTCGACTCTGAACATTAGACCCGGAATCTGAGATGCCCGCCTTTCAGCGACGGAAGAAACTGATTGAGCCCTGGTAGTTGTTGACCGTCAGCGCAGCGCCGCCTCCGCCCACAGAGCCTGATACCTGTCGGCCGTCGCCGTTGAACTTGAGCCCGGCCCCAGTGAACGAGCCCAGCGTGATGCTGCGAGAAGAGGGCGCGGTCGCCGTCAGCCGGAACGCGGAGTCTATGGGGATGCGTATGTTGATGTTGCCCTTGTAAGTTTTAAGCTCGTACTGGCCGCCTCCTACAAGCTCGCCGTCAAACAGTATGTCGCCGCTCACGTTCTCTGCCATCACTACGGCGGCGCGAATCCCCGTCAACTCTATGTCGCCCGAAGTGTAGATGTGCGCGCGCACCATAGCGCCGCGCACGTCGCGCACGGTGATGTTGCCGCGACGCGTCTCAATGTCAACGGTCGAGCTGACGGGAACGTAGAGCTTGAAGTTGACTTCGCCCGCGTCTTCTTTACGGTTATCGCGCACGACGTTTATCTCTATGCTGTCAGCTGTGACTTCCGGCACCACTCTAGCCACGGGAGAGTCCATGTCGGCCGCGAGCTTTATCTCGTCTCTGTCCCACGCCTGCACCAGAATCGTGCCGTAGCCGTTCTTGAGAGAGATGCGAACCGATTTGCTTGCGGGATAGCGACGAGAGAAGGTCTTTTTCTGGGCGAGAGACGAGGCGGGGATGGAAGAGATGAGTAGGAAGACTGCGCCCAGCATCAGCGCGGCGCGCATCCAGATACTTTTTTTACCGCCGGGCAAGCGTAACTTCATCTCTCTAGATTACTCTGCAATCTCGCACAAAGAGAGGCAAGGGCTTTCCCAAAGGGTCAGGCGGTAAAGCCGGGGCGACTTGTGCGCGGATGGGGCCCGTCTCTCTTTCGTCTTCAAAAATGCTTATTGGTCTGAGAACTCTTTGAGAAGCTCCATCTTATCATTGAGCGCGGCGTTTAGCATCTCTTCCGAGATGTCATCGTGGGGATTAACTTTGAGACGCTGGCGCGAGTCCTCTACGGCCTGGTCGAGCACGCTCAGGTTGCGCTCGAACGCTTCGCGCAGTTGCGGGTTCCAGCGACGCTTGCGCTGTGAAACGCGCTCGTACCAGTAGTCTATGGCTATCTGCTGACGGCGCACGCGCTCGTCAACGTCCGACGTTAAGGCTGTGAGTTTCTGCGAGGAGCCAGACTGCTGCAGGTTGCCTGCCGCCTGCTGCGAGTCCTGCTGCGAATTGTTCCTGACCTGCTGAAGGCTGAAGGCTGTGCCGAGGGCTACTGCGATGATGATGACGGAGACGGCTGCGGCTAGTTGAGGAAGCGTAAGCTCCCACTGCCTGTCCATCCAGCGCTGCCAGAGTCCGAAGCGCGCGTTGCGCTTTGAGCCGGAAGCGGCTGCGCCCGATGCGAGCGCGCTCGGCTGGCTCTCAATCGTGTTTCGTATACGTAGCCACAGGGCGCGCTCGTTCGGAGGGGCTTCGTACTGGCCGCGCGTCTCCCGGCAATAGCTCACTATCTCGTCAAGCTCTCTGCGTACATGGAAGCACTCAAGACATTCCTCCATGTGCGCGCTCAGGGCCAAATGCTCTTCGTCCGTGAGCAAGCCATCGAGAAAGTCGCTGAGTAGTTCCTGACACTTCTCGCAGTTCATTGTCTTTGTAACCTCTAACCAAACGCGCCTCTTCGTGGTCAAGGCGACCCTTAGAATACTGTAGCGCGCTTATTCCTTTCAAACTTTTCGGCAATCTTGGGGAGACTGCGCTTAAAGGGGGCGAGAGCCTTTGCGCCCTCAATTTTTCGCCACGTGGCGCGGCGGCTCCGGCAGGTTCCGGCGCGGGGGGCGAGAGCTAGCCCGGAAACCATACAGAGACCTTTGGAAGCTACTCAGGCTGAATCTGTTGCCTGAGAAGACCACGCAATTTCATTCTGGCCTTATGCAGCTGAGATTTACTCGTCCCCACACTGCAACCCAGCATCCTCGCTATCTCCTCGTGCTCGTGCCCTTCCACATCGTGCAAGATAAACACCGTCCTGTATCCCGGCGGCAACTGACCCACAGCCTTATCCAGTGCTATCCTGTCCACCACTGGCATCTGTAACGGATTCTCTGTGCCTCTGACCACCTGCTGCGGAGTCTCTCCATCCTCG
>DATELK010000192.1:0-25330 GCA_035276685.1 Pyrinomonadaceae bacterium
AGAATCAAAAGCACGGACTGTTATCCTTGGATTATGCTTGGCCAGGACTTTCGTGATGGCGGCAGTCAAAGTGGTTTTGCCGTGGTCTACGTGCCCGATGGTTCCGATGTTGACGTGCGGCTTACTGCGGTCAAATTTCTCTTTCGACATTCTTGGATGCCCTCTTCAATTAAGAATCTGTTTGTGTCGTATCAGATGGAGCCCGAGATGGGATTTGAACCCATGACCTCCTCCTTACCAAGGAGGCGCTCTACCCCTGAGCTACTCGGGCCGCGTGAGCCCTAAGACTCAAGACTGAAATTTGGAGCGGGAGACGAGGCTCGAACTCGCGACCCTCAGCTTGGAAGGCTGATGCTCTACCAACTGAGCTACTCCCGCCCAAAGCAAACGATGAAGTATGAGTGCAGAACGATGAATGATAAAGAAAGCGCTTCCTTACTTCTGCCCTCTGACTTCTGCATTACTCTTGCTGGTGCAGGGGGTAGGATTCGAACCTACGTAGGGCGTGAGCCCGCCGGGTTTACAGCCCGGTGCCATTAACCACTCGACCACCCCTGCACGTTTGTTGTCAAAATTGCTGGAGCCGGCGAAGGGACTTGAACCCCCGACCCTCTGATTACAAATCAGATGCTCTACCAACTGAGCTACGCCGGCTCACATAGACTCCTTGGAGCGTTATCCGGCAAAACGTGGATACTACCAAGCAGATTATCAAAACGCAAGGGCAGAAGGGGTTAGTCCCTCGAACGGAGCCGAATGCCCTCCCGTTTAACACTGCAAAATTTGTGTTGACCGCGCCCTGTGCCAACGAGTAGGATTGTAATCGCCCCGGGTCGCGGGCTTATTTTGCGCTGCGGCTCGAAAAATTCCCTCTCGCTCGCCGCTTTAACCGTTGGAGTCGCCTCTTAACCAGAGAGATTGGCCGACCGTTTTTGACTTATCCAAGCGACCGATTCCAAACCTTTTCAAGGAGAACCTTCGTGCGTACCAGTAACCTGATATTTAGAATCCTGAGCGGATTCGCCGTGCTCATGGCCTGCGCAATTTACAGCCCCCTGGCGAGCGCGCAAACGACTCAATCATCCGACAACGCCGCGCGGCCGCAGCCTACGCCCGTACGGGTCGAGCTTCCTGAGGCGAAAGCGCCTGCGCGCGTGGCCAAAGCAAATGAGCTTTACTGCGGCGGCTTTATACAGTACGCGCCCGCTCCTAACAGGCTACAGATAATCGGCGGCGAAGAAGAGCAGGAGCAGCGCGTCTACGCCCAGGGCGACATCGTCTACATCAACGCCGGTGCCAACGAGGGCGTCACAGTCGGCCAGGAGTTTTCGGTCGTGCGTCCTCGCGGCCAGTTCACCTCAGATTTTTCTAAGAAGAAGGGTTATCTGGGCGTCTACACACAGGAGCTTGGGCGACTGCGCGTGATTGATGTTAAGGAGCGCGTCTCGGTTGCCCGCGTAGAGCATTCCTGCGAGCTGATGCTTCTAGGAGACCTGCTGCGAGCGGCCAACGAGCGTGTGTCACCTTTTACGCGCAACGAGGCGAAGCTCAACCGCTTTGCAGACCCGAACGGAAAGCAGCGCGGGCGCATAGTGCTTTCGCGCGATGGGCGTGAAGCTCCCACGGTCAACGACATCATCTACATAGACCTCGGCACGGAAGACAACATCAGGCCGGGCGACTACTTCACCATCTATCGCCCGCTCGGCAAAGGCAACATAACGGGCACTCTCATGGACGAAGAGATAACGCCGACGGCCGCGGCCGGTTTCGAGAGCGAGCGCTTTAAGGGAGGCAAGTTCTCCAACAAAGCGCAGCGCGTACAAGACCCGAACAACACTGGCGTCTACGGCCCCATGATTACGACGCCTGACGTTAAGGACAAACGCCCGCGCATGCCGCGCAAGATTGTGGGCGAGATGGTAATCCTCAGCGTGCAGCAGCGCACGGCCACCGCCGTCATCACTCGCGTCGCACAGGAAGTCCACACAGGCGATTTCGTAGAGCTTCAGTAAGAGAGAAGCAAAGGTCAGAGGCCGGAGGCCAGTAGAAGAAGATTCGCTTCTACTGGCCTCCGGCCTCTTTTTGTCTTACTTGGCTGTGGCCGGGGAGCGCTTGGCGTCTCTTTCAAAACGCTCTCGCTCGTTGACCGTGCGGTAGAAGGCGCGGAAATATTCGTACATGGAGATGAAGGCCAGTAGCACTACTACCCAGAGCGTAGCGCGCCCGGCCGTGTAGAAGAGAACCTGCCAGTCGCTCATGGTCATAGCGCCCGCGCCCGTCAGATGATTAAGCGCGGCGCGGACTTCCGGCACAGTCCAGAACTTTATGGCTGGAAACGGCTGTCGAAAGTTTGAGACAGAGGGTTGGCCGGGCGCGCTTGAGGCTATGAGCAGGGCTATGGCGACGACCTGCGAAACCATCTTGAACTTTCCCATGCGCGAGGCCGAGATAACCACTCCGTCTGCCGCCGCGATAGAGCGCAGTCCCGTCACGGCGAACTCTCGCCCTATGATGACGACCACGGCCCAGGCGGGCGCAAGCTGATTTTCCACAAGCGAGATGAGCGCGGCCGAAATCAGGAGCTTGTCCGCAATCGGGTCCAGAAGCTTGCCCAGGCGCGAGACCTGGTCGCGGCTTCTGGCTATGTGGCCGTCCAGATAGTCCGTGAAGGCTGCGCCCAGAAAGAGCGCCACGCCCAGTATGTGACGCGGCACGCCCAGCCAGTTCTCCGAAAGCGGCGTCAAGAGCACAGCCACCAAGAGCGGGACTATGAAGATGCGCAGCAGCGTCAGTGTGTTCGGAAGATTCACGCCTTCACGAGCCTCATATTGATTGAATCGCGCTTTATGATTAACTCCGAAGTGTAGGACTCGCCCCGAAGAGTGTCAAGAAAACAGGTCAGTACCGCCTGCGGTAGCGGGCGGGTATTATCTAAGCATGACTCTAGTCTAGATATAACCCGCCCGCTACCGCAGGCGGTACTGACCTGCATTTCAAATTCCTTTACCTGCTTGCCCGTTGTTTCTTACTCGGCTACAATGTGAAGTTCTGCGCTCTGCCGGATTCCTGACTGTATAGGGCGCGCTTTATTATTATGGCAATTGAGCAGATTACGGTGCGCGGGGCGCGCCAGCACAATCTTAAGAACATCTCTGTAGAGATACCGCGCGACCGTTTGACCGTTATCACGGGGCTTTCGGGTTCCGGCAAGTCTTCGCTGGCCTTCGACACGATTTACGCCGAAGGCCAGCGCCGTTATGTAGAGTCTCTCTCGGCCTACGCGCGACAGTTCCTTGACCAGTTGGAGAAGCCCGACGTTGATTCCGTGGACGGGCTTTCGCCAGCCATCTCCATTGAGCAGAAGACCGTTTCGCGCAGCCCGCGCTCGACCGTAGGCACTGTGACGGAGGTTTACGACTACCTTCGTCTTCTCTTCTCTTCCATAGGCCAGCCGCACTGCCACGTCTGCGGCGCGCCCATCACCAGACAATCCGTCGAGCAGATAGTCGGCAACATACTTTCTCTGCCCGAAGGCGAGCGAGTGATGATTCTCGCGCCAGTGGTTCGAGGCCGCAAGGGCGAGTTCAAGAAGGAGCTTGAGAAGCTTTCCAAGGACGGCTTTCTTCGCGCCCGCATAGACGGCGAGCTGTTGTCCCTTGATGAAGAGATACGTCTCGACAAGCGGCGCAATCACTCTATAGAAGCCGTGGTCGACCGCCTGCTGATTAAGCCCGGCATACGAGAGAGGCTGTCGGAATCCGTCCGCACGGCGCTGAAGCTGACGGGCGGCGCTGTGCTCGTCTCCGTCATTGACGGCGAAGAGAAGCTCTACTCAGAGCGCATGGCCTGTGTGAACTGCGGCATCAACGTCCCGCCTCTTGAGCCCAGAAGCTTCTCCTTCAACTCCGCCTACGGAGCCTGCAAGCGCTGCCACGGCCTGGGCACCGTGCTTGAAGTTGACCCGGCGAAGATTATCCCCGACGCGACCGTTCAGGCCGACAAGCTTGAGTTTCTGGGCTCGGCCGACAAGACAAGCTCGTCCTATCTTCGTGCAGCACTGATAGCGCTCGCCGCTCATTTCAACTCGGACGTGAAGCGGCCCTTTAACGAGCTGCCGCAGGAAGTCGTCAACGCCTTCTTCTATGGCTTGAGCCAGCCGCTCACTTTCCGGCAGGGCGCTTACACGTGGCAGGAGAAGAACTGGCCGGGCGCAGTCCGAGCGCTTCGCGACCGCATGACGGAGGCATCTTCCGAGAAGGTCAGGCTTGCGCTCGAAGAGCTGGTCTCGCCTATAGAGTGCCCGGATTGTCAGGGCAAGAGATTGCAGCCGGAGTCTCTGGCCGTGCGCGTGGCGAGTCGCGGCATAGCAGAATACACCGCGCTCCCCATCGAAGACGCCATCAAGGCATTTGACGAAGTGCGCCTGAACGAGCGCGAAGAGCAGATAGCCGGGCTGGTGCTTCGTGAAATCCGAAACCGCCTGCGCTTTCTTGAGACTGTGGGCCTGGGATACATCACGCTTGATAGACCGTCTTCCACACTTTCCGGCGGCGAAGGACAACGCATCAGGCTCGCGACTCAAATCGGCTCGCAGCTGCGAGGCGTCCTATACGTGCTGGACGAGCCTTCAATCGGTCTTCACCCGCGCGATAATCAAAAGCTGCTTGAGACTCTCTGCGCGCTCAGAGACCTTGGCAACACCGTCCTCGTAGTCGAGCATGACGAGGAAACAATTCGTCGCGCTGATTTCGTCGTTGACCTTGGCCCCGGCGCTGGCGCTCACGGCGGAGAGCTTGTCGCCGCAGGCACGCCCGACGAAGTTTCGTGTAATCCTGAATCCGTGACGGGACTCTACATCTGCGGCACACGTCAGATTGGAGTGCCTGACACACGACGCGCTCCCAACGGCAAAGCCATCACCGTCAGGGGCGCACGCGCCAACAACCTCAAGGACATTGACGTTACGTTCCCGCTGGGTCTTCTGACGGTAGTGACGGGCGTATCCGGCTCAGGCAAGTCCACGCTCGTTGACGACATTCTTTATCGCTCGCTCGCCCGGCATCTCTACGGCTCTCTGACTGAGCCCGGCGCGCACACTTCCATAGAAGGGCTTGAGCACATAGACAAGGTCATAGAGATAGACCAGTCGCCCATAGGCCGCACGCCGCGCTCCAACCCTGCGACCTACACGGGGCTCTTCACGCCCATCAGGGAGCTTTACAGCATGCTGCCCGAATCAAGAGAGCGAGGCTACAAGCCCGGCCGCTTCTCCTTCAACGTCAAGGGCGGGCGCTGCGAAGCCTGCGAGGGCGACGGCATGAAGCGCATAGAGATGAACTTTCTGCCGGACGTGTACGTGCTCTGCGATGTCTGTCGCGGCGCTCGCTACAACCGCGAGACGCTCTCTGTGAAGTACAAGGGCAAGTCGATTGCCGAACTGCTGGACACGACCGTCGAAGAAGCCCTGCCTCTGCTGGAAAACATTCCGCAGATAAAGCAGAAGCTGCAAACGCTTCTGGACGTAGGCCTCGGCTACATCAAACTGGGCCAGTCGGCCACGACGCTTTCCGGCGGCGAGGCGCAGCGCATCAAGCTCGCCAAGGAATTATCGAAGCGCGCCACGGGCCGCACCATGTACATCCTGGACGAACCGACAACAGGGCTTCACTTCGCGGACGTTCATAAATTATTGGACGTGCTGCAACGCCTCGTCTCACTGGGCAACAGCGTGCTCGTCATAGAGCACAACCTTGATGTCATCAAGAGCGCAGACCACATCATTGACCTCGGCCCCGAAGGCGGCTCGCACGGCGGCCGCGTAGTAGCCTGCGGTACGCCCGAAGAAGTCGCGCGGGCGCGACGCTCCCACACGGGCCACGCGCTCAAGCCGCTCCTGAACGGCCACGCCTCCCACGCCCGAAACGGCAACGGCACCCGCCGCGAGCGCGCCTCCCGCGCCTGACATAACCTTGTGTTGGATACCGGTCAAGAGTAGAATCTCCGGCATCCAGAAGCACGGGGCTAATCCAGCTTTACCCGTTAGCCGCCTTTACCTCAACCGCAACTTCTCATCCCACGGAGAACTATTATGACTGTCAAAGTGTTCATTAGCTGGTCTGGAGACAGAAGCTATAAGGTAGCACGCAAGCTGGAGGTCTGGCTCCCTGAGGTTATCAAAGAGGTCGAGCCGCTTATCTCCGTAAAACCTGAAGCTGGCGGCTTAGTATTTACTGAGCTGAATAACAAGCTCAGGCAAGCAGATATTGCCGTGCTGTGCCTCACCCCTGAGAACTGGTACGAGCTCTGGCTCAGCTACGAAGCGGGTATGGTTTACGGTAGAACTGAAACCCTGACCAAGATTTGTCCATATGTAATAGACGCTAAATGTAGAGACCTGCCTACGCCTCTGAGCCACTTTACCTGCCTCAAGGACGATGAGGATGGGACCAAACTGCTCGTAGAGGCTATAGCCACGGCCGCCGGCAAGCGCCCGAAATCCGCCAAGCTTAAAAAGAGCTTTGACTCCAAGTGGCCTGAGCTGGAAGCATTCCTGGATCAAATCGGCCGCCCTAAGACTCCGCCTGACCCGAAGACATTGGCCAACGACTTCATGAAGGTGAGCGGCTACATCGAAAAGCACAGGTCACAGTTGGAAGGCCCTTTGCGTGACCTCATACTGAAGACCGTGGACAACTTCATGTCCGACAAGTTTGACCTTGAGAAAGCCATCAGCCTCGCCGACAGGGCCATACAGAAGAGCAAGAACAGCTTCAGGGGGAAGAAGAGCATTCTGGTTGGCAACGTGACGAACTTCTTCAAAAAGAATTTCACGCAGGAAGAGCTGCGCGAGATTGTCACAGACCTTGAATCTTACATAACGCTCGACCCGGACGAAACGCGAAGAAGATTGACAGACCGCGTGCTCAGAATCCTCTCAGAGGTCTTCGCTCACTTTCACCGCAAACTGCTCGACAGGCTGGACGAGTGCCTGAACGCTGCGAATTAAAGGCTGAGGCGGATTCCGGCAACTAGCGACTGAGTTTCAGGTGCTCAGGCGAAACTCCGCACGCTCCGCGCTTGAAGTTTAGTTTCGCATGTTGTAAAGCTTCTGCATCACCTTTATCAAATGATAGAACGCATCGCACAAATCGTCGCAGACAGCATGGAAGTCAAGCGGCGCTATTTTGAAGAGCACGCCGGGCAGGTCTTGAGCGCGGCCGCTCTCATCTCCGAATGTTTCGCTGCGGGCGGCAAGCTGCTGCTCTGCGGCAACGGGGGCTCTGCGGCCGACGCTCAGCACATCGCGGGCGAGTTCATCAACCGCTTCATGCCTATGGAGCGACGCGGCCTGCCCGCGATTGCGCTCTCAACGGACGGCGGAGTGCTGACCTGCATAGCCAACGACACTGGCTTCGATAGAGTCTTTGCGCGGCAGATTGAAGCCTTGGGCGTGCGCGGCGATGTCTGCATGGTCATCTCTACTTCAGGCACTTCCGCCAACGTTGTCGCGGCGGCGGAGCAGGCGCGCTCACAGGGCTTGAAGACAATCGGCCTGCTCGGGCGAGACGGCGGGCGCGTGGCTGAGCTTTGCGACCTCTCTATGATTGTCCCCAGCCGCGACACGCAGCGCATACAGGAGACGCACAATCTTATAGGTCACGTCATCTGCGAGCTGGTGGAGACAGCGCTCTTTGCGAAAGAGGAAGATGGGAAGGAGCGTCGCTGAACCGAAGTGTCTATCTACGAAGACGACCTGCGCCCTCTCGGCCTTGACGACGTTAACACCTACTCCTTGATGGAGCGTCCGAGCAAGGTCTCCGTCAAAGATTTCGCACGCCCCTTTGAAGCGGATTCGTCCATACAGGATTTCCTCGATTCACTCCCGAACATACTGGCCGTTCAATCGCTGCGCGAAGTAGCCGAGCGAGTCGTGCGCGCTCGCAGGCTTCACAAGCCCGTCATCTGGGGCATAGGCGGCCACGTCATCAAGACAGGCCTCGCGCCCGTCATCATCAGTCTCATGCGGCGAGGCTTTGTCAGCGCCGTTGTCGCAAACGGCTCCGTGCTGGTACACGATGCAGAGATAGCCATGGCTGGCTACACCTCCGAAGACGTGGACGCGACACTTGGCGCGGGCGCTTTCGGCGGGGCCGACGAGACGGGCAGGCTTCTCAATAGCGCCGCGCGCGAAGGCGCTAGGGATGGAATCGGTCTTGGCGAAGCTATGGGCCGCGCGCTTCTCTCCTTAGAGCCGCGTCACGCGGAGCTGTCGCTGCTCTGCGCGGCTTACAGTGCGCGCGTGCCCTTTACCGCTCACCTGACAATCGGAGCCGACATAGCGCACTTTCATCCTTCGACTGACGGCGCGGCTCTTGGCGCTACGACTCACACAGATTTTCGACTGCTGGCAGAGCTTGTGCGACGCATGAACGGCGGCGGAGTATATTTGAACATAGGCTCCGCCGTTATCCTGCCGGAGCTTTTCCTCAAGGCCGTCACCCTTGTACGCAATCTGGGCCACGAGCTGACAGACATCACCACTGCTAACTTCGACTTCATACAATCCTATCGCCCCTTGACGAACGTCGTGCGCCGCCCCACTGCCGACGGAGCGGGCCGAGGCTTCGCCATCACAGGCCACCACGAATTGACCATCCCGCTCCTTGCGGCACAAATTCTTAAAGCAGAGCTTAGAGGCTAGCTGCCTTTTCGCAGACGGCGAAGATGTGCCTGCGGTCGTCGCCGAAGCCGAAGTGCCAGTGAGTTTCCAGACGTTGCACTTTCAACCCCGCCCGCTCGCACAGTGCGCGAAGCTCTTCCGGGCGGCCCGGAGAGTTGAGGTGCGCTACCGAATGGCTCTCCATTGGGATTGTCAGAATCAGCCTGCCACGCCCGCTAAGCACACGCGCAATCTCTCCCAGCACTCTGTCAGGGTCAGGCGCGTGCTCTATCACTTCTGAAGATATAACCAAATCCAGCGTCTCGTCATTGTAAGGTAGCTGGGCCATGTCGCCCACGCTGAAGGCTGCGCGTGCGTCCACCTGCTTGTAGATGCTCAAGCGCTCCGCGTACTCCACGGCGGCTTGGCTTATGTCCAGCCCCTCGCCCGTCCAGTGCGGCTTGTGCCTGAGCACGTCGCACAGAATCACGCCCGAGCCGCAGCCGAGGTCTGCTAAGTGTGCGCGCTCCTCTCCGATTGAAGCCACGACCTCTCGTATGAATCTTAAGCGGGCGACGGCAGAGGGTTGCAGGGCGAAAGTAAAGTGCGTGACGAGCGGATAAAATCTCTGCTCGTAAATCTCCGCGCACGCCTCTTCAAACGAGAGATGCTCCCTCTTCTCAAGCCTTAAGCGAATGTAGCGCCTCAGCTCTCGCACCAGCTCTCGCGGACTGAGGCGCGAGACGGCGAACACGTCCGCTATGACGGAATCGGCCTTGCTCCACATGTGAGAGATGTCCGCGCCCAGAAGCTTTGCCACCAGCGGCCCAAGGCTCACGTAAGAGGCCATGCAGAAACGCTCCCAGAGCGGAGCGGCCCCCGCGTAAGCCTCCATCAACGCCAGGCAATTCGTGTGTTCCCCAAGCCGCGTGCGCTTAAACAGCGCTGCCTCAAATGACATAAAAACAGTCTCCTTCATCCCTTTAATCTGAAGCCGAGCGTTAACGGCTCAGCGTCTCGCAGGGCGGAACTGCAAACGCCATTCCCGCTTTAAAGCCGCCGGTAGTTGATGAATTCGAATGATGTACGGAGCGCAGGCGCAGCCCTTTCCCTATCACTGCTGGAGCAGAAATCAGACAGAGCCGCAGGGCGGACGAAAAAAGCTTCCGCTATTCAGGGCGAAGAATCTTTTGACAAAGGAGGAAGGACTCGGGTAGAATCCAAAATTGAAATTGGTTTTCAATTTCATCCCATCCCAAGCTCTACAGAGTCTGACGAAAGTCGTCTTTTAAGTTCTTGAAAACTCTTTCTGAGGTCTTTATGTTAACCCATCTCTGTTCTCAAACCCCGGTGCGCGCCGCGCTTATACCTGCGCTGCTCAGTCTTCTGGCTCTGCTCTCATTCCCGCTCAGTGCTTTCGCGCAAACGGAAACGACAACGGGCGTGCGCGGCGTAGTGAAGAGCCAGGCTGAAGGCAGCGTCATTCAGGGCGCGAGTGTGACCGTCACGAACGACGCGCTGAGAATCAAGCGTGCAGCGACGACGGACGAGGAAGGGCGCTTCGCTGTTTACGGGCTCCCGCCGGGCGCAAGCTACGAGATATCTGTGGAGGCGGATGGCTTTCGCCCGTACGTTCAGAGCAGCGCCAATCTGGTCTCGGGCGAAGCCGCCACGGTGGACGTGTCGCTTGAGATAAACGTGTTGCAGGAGAGCGTCAACATCACCGGCGATGCGTCAGGCGTCGTCAACAACGCGCCTGAGATAAGCCAGGTTGTCGACACGCGGCGCGTCAACGAGCTGCCCTCGAACGGGCGCAACGTTAACCGCTTCGCGCTTCTGGACCCGCACGTTCGCAACACAGGCGGCCTTGGCGGCGACGGCTCAACAGCGGCCCGTCTCTCCATCAACGCCAACTCCTTCCGCCAGACCTTCTACAAGCTTGACGGGAACACCAACTACGATTCCATCAACGCCAACGCGCCGCAGCAGCAGGTCTCTCTCTCCGCCGTGCAGGAGTTCAAGGTCTTGACCAACCAGTACTCCGCGGAGTACGGGGGCTCAAGCGCGGGCATCATCAGCACTGTGACTAAGACCGGGACGAACGAGTTTCACGGGCAGGGACTATTTTTCCTGCGCCCGAGCGGCATACAGGCAGCGCCGCCCGTCTCAACACTCAGAGCGCCGAACGAGTTCATGCAGGTGGGTGGAGCGGTCGGCGGCCCTCTCTTTACAGACCGCGCGACCTTCTTCCTGAGCTACGAGGCCACGCGGCAGAATCGCGGAGCCTTCATACAGTCGCCCACGCCGCAGACCTTCACGGGCCGCTTTCGCAACCAACTTGGACTGGCGCGCGTGGATTATCGCTTCAGCGACACGCACACGCTCTCGCTGCGCGTAAACGGCAACCGCGACACGAACAACAACGCGAACGACCGCGTGAGCGGCTTTAACCAGCCGAGCACGGCGCAGCTGAGCAGGACGCAGGCCGTGGGCTTTCAGCTGACGGACAGAACCATCTGGGGCGCGTCGCTTCTGAACGAAGCTCGCTTCAGCTACACCAACTGGCTTCCCTCTTCCACGTCCGCGCTTGAGCCGCAGGTGACTGTCATAATTCCCAACTTCAGCACCACGGGCAACTCAAGCAATTCATGGATACGCGCGCAGAGCTGGCAGGTAGCAGACCAGCTCACCTTCCAGCGCGGCGGCCACGACATAAAGGTAGGCTTCGATTACACGCGGCAGAAGATTCGTGATTACAGCACCACGCTTTTCGGAGAGTATCGCTTGGGCACTACGGAGCGCACGGTCGGCCCCAGAACCGAGTACACGCAGACCTTCGGCACGGGCGACATACGCTACGGTCAGACGCTCGCATCGCTTTTCCTACAGGACAACTGGCGCGCGACGAAGCGCCTGACTCTGAACTTGGGCCTGCGCTACGATTACCAGTCCATCACGGACGACATGAACAACTTCGCGCCGCGCCTTGGCTTCGCGCTCGACGTGGCGGGCGACGGCAAGACGATTGTGCGAGGCGGTGCGGGCCTCTTTTATGACCAGTACTACATGTACATCACTCGCCGCTTCCTGCTTCAGGGCGTTGATTCTGAGACCGTCACTTATCGTTTAAGGTTCGGAGACGCGGGCTTCCCGACCTTCCCGAACTCGCTCACAGCGCCGCCTGCCGGAGCCGCGGCCGTCAACCGTGACTTCATATATCTTCCGGGCGAGAAGCTTCTGAATCCCTACAGCATGCAGTTCTCCCTGGGAGTACAGCGACAGCTTTTCGGCGACTGGACTTTGACGGCAGACCTGCTGCACTCGCGCACCCTGAAGATGATGCGCGTGAACGACGTCAACGCCATCACGCCCTTCAACCGTACGCGTCCCTATACGACTTACGCGGGCGTGCGCGTCAACAAGATAGCCGTTATAGAGAACACTTCGTCGAGCAACTACGACGCGCTTGACCTAGGGCTTGTCAAGCGCTTCACCCAGAGCTTTCAGGTCGAGGCGCATTACGTATACTCTTCGGCGCTCAACTACTTCATGTTCTTCGGAGAGCCGGACACGGGCATTCCCGCGAACTTCGGCCTGAGCGACCAGATAGAGCGCGGCCCGAGCGATTTTCACCAGCGACACCGCTTCGTAGCGCACGGGCTCCTTGAGCTTCCCTTCCAGTCGCAGCTCTCCTTCATAGCGACCGTGGCGTCCGGCCTGCCCGTCAACCCGCTCACGGGCGAGGACACGAACGGCGACGGCTACCGCGTAGACCGCCCCTTAGGCTTTGCGCGCAACAGCTTTCGTACGCCCATGCAGGCGACCTTCGACACGTCGCTTTCAAAGAGAGTGGCGCTCAGAGAAGGCTTGCAGCTTGAGCTGAGGGCCGAGGCCTTCAACATCTTCAACCGCTCGAACTTCATCAAGCTCAACAACATTTACGGCACAGGCGCGACGCCGCTCGCCACTTTCCTGACGCCCATAGCGGGCGCGGCCAACTCAGACCCCGGCCGCCAGCTACAGTTCGCCGCACGCATCATCTTTTAAAGACAGAGAGCAAAGGCCGGAGGTTAGTTAAAGAGTGATTCTTACTAACCTCCGGCCTCTCTCTTTTGCCTTTTTACTTATGCCTTCGTATAATCCGCGCTTGCTTTTGACGCCGGATTGAAAGATGCTTTATGCAAAGCTGTAATCATGAATCGAGGGTGTAGGTAATTATCATGGACGAAAAAAGGTTGGATTATTTCCGCAAGATACTGCTGGAAGAGCTTCGCCAGAGGACTGAGAACGTGCGCGCAGACCAGGCCGCCGCTCTGGAGGCGAACGACGACGGCGTGAAAGACAGCGTCGACATGTCGCTACAGGATGTCAACCGCGAGATAGCATTCCGGCTCGGCGAGCGCGAATCACAGATGGTCGCAGACATAGACCAGGCGCTCTTGAGAATGGACGAAGGAACCTACGGCCAGTGCGCCCGCTGCGGCAAGCCCATCGACGAGCGCCGCCTTGAAGCCCTCCCCACGGCCCGCTACGACGCCGCCTGCCAGGCGGAGATAGAAGCCAACCAGGGCCTGGACGACGCACCAACTCTGTAAGAACAGTTCTCAGTTTTGAGTTTTCAGTTTTCAGCCGAGAAGCCAAGCTGCTTTTTAACTGAAAACTGAAAACTGTTTTTACGCCTTCGGGTGGGTCTTGTCGTAGACCTCTATCAGTTTTTCCATAGAGACGTGCGTGTAGATTTGAGTGGTGGAGAGCCGTGCGTGGCCCAGAAGCTCTTGAATGTCGCGCAGGTCTGCGCCGCTGTCCAAGAGATGCGTGGCGAAGGAGTGGCGCAGGGAGTGCGGGCTGATGTTGTGAATGCCCGCGCAGATTTGAATGTACTTGTCCACCATTCGCCCGACAGAGCGCGTAGTGATGCGCGTCCCCTGATAATTGAGGAAAAGCGCCTGCTCGTCTCTCTCCTCGGGCGGCGCGTTCTGTAGAAACTGGTTGCGCACCGACAGGTAATTCAGAAGAGCGTGAAGCGCCGGGTCTCCGAAGGGCAGCACACGCTGCTTACGGCGCTTGCCCGTCACCCTCACCAGCTTCTCTTTAAAGTCTATGTCATTAAGATTCAGCTTCGTCAGCTCAGAGACGCGCACGCCCGTCGCGTAAAGAAACTCAAGGATGGCTCGGTCACGTTTGCCCAGGTCAGTCTCTGTGTCGGGCGTCTCAATAAAGCGTATGGCGTCTTCCACGGAGAGATGATTCGGCAGCTTCTTCTCAAGGCGCGGCGTGGCGACGAGTTTGGCCGGGTTTAGCTCCACCACTCCCTCTCGCACCAGAAACTGGAAAAAGGTGCGAAGCGCCGCCAGCTTCCTGGCCACGGAGGTCTTCTTCTTCTGCGCCGTGTGAAGCGTCGAGAGCCATTCGCGAATCGTGATGTGGTCAATCTGTTTGACATCCACTTCGCGGCGCACGCCCGTCTCTGCATCAGGCGGCGCTATGTAATTGTAGAACTGCTCCAGGTCGCTGGCGTAGTTCCTCAGGGTGTGCTCGCTGACGTTGCGCTCATAGCGCAGGTGCTCGAAGAACTGCTCAAGTAGCTGCTCTATCATGAGGGCAATCCTAAACCGTCAATCGAAAATCGTAAATAGTAATTTTAGCGCGCGAGGGTGTTGCAATGAAAGTATTGATTTTTCATGACCTTATGTGACATTTGACACCTTGACAATCCTCTAATAATCCCTATTATCTACAGTTTCGCTCTCATCCCCCGGAAGCGAAGTAGTTGTCGTAAGCCCAGACTTCCGTCAACCTCATATTCTAAAGTTCGAGTGCTCAAGTTTGCTTTGTCTAAGGTGAAAGTATCTATTTCTCCGGGCATGCTGTCTTTGCAAACAGGATTGATTTTATGATTCCTCGCATAAATACCGGGCGCTTCTCGCTCAGGCAGAAGCTTGCACTACTTATTACACTGGCCGTTCTGTTGAACGGGCTTGCCCCGGCCTTTCCGTCGTTAGGCTCGAAGGCTATGGCCGCGCCCGCGCCGCAGGCGACGCCGGAGGTGTTTGTCCGCCACATACCTCTTCTGACCAGGGACATCGTTTACGATAAGAGCTCGCAGAAAATCTATGCCAGCGTGCCTAGTTACGCGGGGAGCTTAGGCAATACCATCACCCCTGTTGACCCTGTGACGGGCGCTCTTGGCGCATCCGTTTTTGTCGGCAGCGAGCCAGCCAAACTTGCAATCTCCGACAACGGGCAATATGTGTATGCCAACCTTGAAGGTGCCTCTGCAATCCGCCGCTTCGACACCGCTTCGCAATCCGCCGGACTACAGTTCACTGTCCCTGGCTCCTTGAGCGACATGCAGGTCTTGACCGGCAAGCCTGAGTCTATCGCCGTCACAACAGGCTTCACTGTTTCCGTCTACGACAATGACGTGCGCCGCCCGACCGTTGCGAACATTAACAACTTTTCGAACGTGACCAATCTGGAGCCGTCAGCCTCGCCCGACCTGTTGTACGGCTCATATCGTTTCGGCGCGTCCCCTGTTCTTAAGATTTCGCTTGCCCCGAGTGGAGCGACGGTTTCCGGCTCGATGGCGAACTCCGGGCAGGGAGATTTCCGCTACGATAACGGGCGCTTATACTTCTCTACGGGGCAGGTTCTGGATGCGGCAACGGGCACGCTGCTTGGGACTTTCCCGGGCGTAGATAACGGCGCGCTGCTCGTGCCAGACGCGGACGCGGGTCGCGTCTATTTTCTGCGCGGCAATTTATCTAATAACCAGGCCGAATTGCGCGCCTACGACATGAACACGTTTTTGCAGGTCGGCTCCGTGATGATTCCAAACGTCGTCGGCACGCCTTCAAGCCTGGTTCGCTGGGGTAAAAACGGTCTGGCATTCCGCTCCGGCGACAGCACAAACAATCAGCTTACCAGCGGCCAGATTACCATTGTTCAGACTTCGCTCATCCCTTCGACAGAGCCTGTGCCGCCCCCGCTGGCGTCGCCCACGCCGTCGCCTACGCCTACGCCAGCGCCTACGCCCGAGAACAGCGTCACGCAGATTCCGTTGCCGTCAACCGACCTGATATATGATAAGAGCAGGCAGTTACTTTACGCGAGTGTGCCGAGCCTGGTGGGCGCAAGCGGTAACAGCATTACTCCTATTAACCCGTCCACAGCCAGCATAGGCACGCCCATCTACGTCGGGAGCGAGCCGGGCAAGCTGGCGCTGACCGACGACAGCCAGTACCTGTACACGGTACTTAACGGGGCTGGCTCAGTCCGTCGCGTTGATTTGGTAAATCAGAGCGCAGGGCTGCAATTCTATCTTGGCGGGGTAATCAATAGCGGCCCGAACGGGGCCAGGGACATTGCCACCCTGCCGGGCAAGCCGGAGTCTCTCGCGGTCGTCAGGGGCGGGCCTCTGGTAATTTACGATAATGACGTTCAGCGCCCGACGGCTTCCCCGGGCGTCCAATTTTCTTTCATCACGTCGTCGTCCTCGGCCTCGACCCTTTACGGTTTCGCATCATTCGGCGCAGACGGACTTCAGAAAGTATCTCTGGATGCCGGCGGCGTCACGTCCGTAGCCCAGGTTGGCAACATAGGCACCTCTAACGGCGACCTGTTTTTCGACGACGGCTTGATTTACATGAACGACGGAAGGGTTGTTGACCCCTCGACCGGCACGCTTAAGGGCACGTTCTTCGGCATCAACAGCAGCTTTACCACCGCGCTTGTCTGTCCCGATTCCTCAACGGGGAGAGTCTACTTCCTGACGAATAGCGGCGGCAGCACGGCCATCATACGTGCGTATGACAAGAACACATTTCTGCTTATCGGAACTCTTACGATTCCGAATATTACAGGAGCGCCTAGCAGCCTCGTGCGCTGGGGCTCAAACGGACTGGCTTTCCGCACAAACGGCACGACGACCAATGCCGACCCCGTGAATGCCAACAGCAAAATCTACCTCGTCCAGACGGCTCTCGTTTCGTCTAGCGCGCCTATAACGCCCACCGTCGCGCCTACGCCTCAGCCAACGCCGTTTCCGCCCGCCATAGAGATTAATCAGCTAACGCTGCCGTCAAACGACATCATCTACGATCAATCGAGGCAGCTGATTTATGCGAGCGTGCCGGGCAGCGCGGGCAGCAACGGCAACACCATCACGCAGATTGACCCGGCTGCCGCCAGCATAGGCACATCTGTTTTCATAGGGAGCGAGCCGTCAAAGCTCGCCCTCTCTGACAATAATCAATATCTTTACGCGGGACTGGACGGCGCGGGCGCGGTGCGCCGCTTAGACCTGGCGACGCTAACGCCCGGTCTGCAATTCTCCCTGGGGAACAGCCCTTCGGGCGGAGCGTACAGGGCCGGCGACATAGAGGTCATGCCGGGAGCGGCTCAAACCGTCGCCATCGCCAGGAGGCAGGTGAGCCCCGTAGACAGTACCATCGTCGTTTATGACAATGATGTTCAAAGGCCCGCAGCGAGCGCTTCAGTCTCAAACAGCATAGAGTTCCCCACGGCGGATACTATCTTCGGGTATGACGCGTCGTCCTCTGCGCCCAATATTCGGAAGTTCAGCGTCTCCGCGCAGGGAGTTATTCTCAGTCGAACCACACCGGGCCTGGGCGGCAGCGACATACAGTATGCCGATGGCCGCCTCTATATGGGCAGCGGTCAGGTGTTCGACTCAGCGACGGGGAATCTTCTCGGAAAGTTCACCGGCGTCAGCAATTTCAATAGCGTGGTCTGCCCCGACCCGGCCAACGGGCGTATCTATTTCCTTGAACTGAGTGACTTCGGTCTTCCGAGTGCGTTGACTCTCAAGGCTTTCGACATCAACACGTTTCTCCCTCTGGGCGCGGTGCAGGTTGCGCCGGTCGCAGGTCAGCCGACGAGCCTCATACGCTGGGGCACAAACGGTCTGGCCTTCCGCACCGGCCCCGTCAGCAGCGGCACTTCTCAGGCCGGGGCCAATCAAATCTATCTCATTCGCAGCTCGCTTGTATCTTCAGAGCCTATACCTCCGAAGATTAGGTTCACTGCCCCGACATACAGCTTCAACGAGGCATCCTCGAACAGCGTCAGCATTACGGTTGCGCGTTACGGGGATAACTCTTCTCAGGCATCAGTCGATTACGCAACGAGCGACGGCACGGCTGTCGCCGGTACGGACTACACGGCCAAGAGCGGAACAATCACCTTTGCCCCGGGCGAGTCGACCAAAACCATCTCCATCTCCCTCTTAAATGACAACGTCTTTGAAATTGCCGAGACCTTTAACGTGACTCTGACCAACGGGGTTGGCGCGGCTCTGGCAGCGCCGGTCACAGCCGTGGTCTCCATCGTGGATGATGATTTAAAGCCGTCTATGATTTTTTCAGGCGGCCTCTCCACTATAACGGAGCCGGCCACGGGGATGGTTGAAGTAAAGTACAACGTCCAGTTGACTCAAGCCACGAGTCAGGTCGTTACGGTCGATTATTCCACGGCTGACGGCACAGCGCTGGCCGGAAGCGACTACGTGCAGACGAGCGGCACAATCACTTTTAATCCGCTGGAAATTAACAAGACGCTTACCATACAGGTGAAGGCTGACGACCTGATTGAATCGACGGAAACCTTCTACATAGACTTAAAGAATGCGACCAACACCCGGTCCGCTATAAACTTCCACGTCCCGATTAATATCGCGGACGCTCCCCGAGGCTCTTTGCAGTTGAGCGCGGCCAACTACAGCGCGCAGGAGAGTGCCGGGAACGCGGAAATCACGGTCAGTCGCAAGAACGGCAGCGGCGGGACGGTCACAGTAAATTTCGCCACGGCTAATGGCACGGCCGTAGCGGGCTCCGACTATACCTCGGTATCAGGCACGCTCACTTTCGCGCCCGGCGAGACGAGCAAGACTGTTAACATTCCTCTTACCGATGACACTTCACGCGAGGATAATGAAACGATTAACCTCTTGCTCAGTAGCGCCGCAGGCGGGGCCACGCTCGGTACGCCCGTTTCGGCGGTCTTAACCATCGTAGACAATGACGCGCCGACAATAGGGCTATCCTCCAACAGCTACAATATCAGTGAGGACGCGAACAACACGCCGCAGGGCTACGCCTCCTTAATAGTAGAGGTCAAACGGGCCGGGGACACCTCCGCGCCAGCCACAGTGCAATACTCTACGTCCGATACGTCCGGCGGCAACGAATGCGATAAGGTAACGGGCCAGGCCTCTCAGCGCTGCGATTACGTTACTCAGGCGGGAACACTCAGATTTGCCGCCGGGGAATCTACCAAGCAGATTCAGATTCCCATCGTCGCAGACGGTTATATAGAAGGGGCTGAAAGCTTCAGCATTAAGTTGCAGAGCCCGACCGGGGCCTCGCTAGGCACAGTCAGCGAAGCAGCAATCACCATAGAGGATAAGGGCACGGCCACCAACCCAACAGAGAATCCATACCTGAACAACAGCTTCTTCGTGAGGATGAACTACATGGACTTCCTCAGCCGCGAGCCGGACGCTGAGGGATTCGCAACTTGGACGGGAGTCCTTAACAACTGCGGCCCCGAGAAGGGATTCCTCGGGGCACCGAAGAACTGTGACCGTGCCTTCGTCACTCACGGATTCGTCGCCAGCCCTGAGTTCACCGACCGGGGCTATGAGATACACCGCATCTACGAGGTCGGCGCTCAGAGACTGCCTCGCTATAGTGAGTTTGTGCTGGACATGGCATCCATGAGCGGCGCGCCCGGCTCTCAGGAACTGGATCAGAACACCCGGCAGTTCGCGGAGAGCTTCACGCAGAAGCAGGAGTTCATCAACAAATACGGGGATGTCTCGGCACAAGCTCAGGCCGAGCAGCTTATAACCAAGCTGGAGCAGACGGCAGGAGTCACCTTGCCCGCGACGACTCAGACATTGCCCGGACAGCCTCCGCAGTACAACCGGCAGGAGCTGATTAATAAGAGGCAGAGCGGGGAGTTCACTCTGGGTCAGACGCTCAGGGCATTCATAGAGCAGAAAGCGGTCTATGACAGGTTCTTCGAGCGAGGGTTTGTGACGATGATGTACTTCGGGTTTTTAAGAAGAGACCCGGATTTGAACGACCCGAATCTAGCGGGATGGACTGAATGGGTGTATGTGTTTACAAACGGTGGGGCGGAGAGAGGCAGACCCGATATCTTGCCGAGAGACATACATCATCTGACGTTCGGCTTTATCTACTCCGAAGAGTACAGAAAACGCTTCGGCCAGCCCTGATGTCGAAGCAGGGCCAAAGCTCGGAACAGTAATTTTAGCGCGCGAGGGCGAAGTTGTAGTTGATGGTGCCGTTGACGCGCACGGGCTGGCCCGCGAGAAGTGTGGGGGCGAAGCGCGCCTGCCGAGCCGCAGCAGCCGCAGCAGGCCTGAGCATGGCGTGGCCGCTGATGGCGCGTGCGGCAATGACCTTGCCCGTCTCGTCTACGGTAACTTCTACTACGACAGTGCCGGAGGCTCCCATGGCGCGTGCCGCCGCAGGGTAATCCGGCTTCGGCAGACTCAAGGCTTTGCCGTTCAGCACTCCGCCCGTCACCTGCTGTTTGGCGGGAGCGGGCGTCGTAGATGGCTGCGCGGAAGAAGTAGAAGAGGCTGTCTCCGGCGTCTGCGGTTGTTGGGGCTCCGTGCTCTTCTCGGAAGACTTAGGCTGACTGTTTTGTGTGGCGGTTTGAGTGGTTGATTCGGGAAGCGAGGTGATTGTGATAGGAGGCGGCGGCTCTGACTTCGGAGGCGAAGCGGCCGGCACGGTGGCAGCCACCTTTATCTCCTGAGCCTGGCTGAGCGAGGCCGTCGTTGACGAGAGAGCCGCGTTGCTTCTTCCAACGTCATTCGGAACGGTGTCGGAGGCGTTAATGCTCGCCACGCTCGCGCCGCCCGGCTGAGTCGCCTCCCAGTTGATGCTGCTCTTCATGGCAGACCTTGAGGCGTAGTAGCCTTTCCTCGCGCGTATGCGCGCGTTCGGATTAGACGGCACGCGCAGAGAGATGGAGCGATAGCGCCCGTCCTGCTTTTCGTCCACGGGGTAGTAGCTCAGTACGTACTGCTGCGCCAGGTCTGCGGAGATTTGCGCGAAGGCCGCGTCCAGCTCTCCCACGGCGAGAGGCGAGTAGACGGCACCTCCCGTCTGCGCCGCGAACTCCTGAAGGCGGCGCTCGGCCGCGAGCGAGCGAAGGTTGGCGCTTCCCCCCGGCTGGCCCGTCTGCATCATGTACTCAATCTGCTTCGTCTGTACGGCGTAAATCTGGCAGTCGGCGGCCTGGGCAATCTTCAGAGCCTCGTCAAAGCTCGTGTCGCTCAAGGTGTCTTCGCCGTCCGAGACGATGACGATTACCTTTCGTCCGGGCTGCGGGCGAAGATAGTTCGCGGCCTGCACCACGGCGTCGAACAGTCGCGTCGCGCCTTCCGGCTTCCCGAAGTTCTCTATGGTCTGCACAAGGGCGCGCACGTTTGAGGTCAGCGGCTGGGCCAGCACAATCTCCGTGTAGACGTTATAGACGGCTGCCTGGTCAACGGGCCGCAGCACTGTGCGGAAGAAGCGTACGGCGGCCTGCTTCTCGAACTCTCGCGCGGCCGTCAGGCTGGAGCTGTTGTCGAAGAGAAGCGCGAGGCGAACAGGCGTGTCCGAGTAGCTAAGGTCGCTGATGGCCCTGACCTGCCCGTCAACGCGAAGCTCGAAGTCCTCCACCTTGAGCCCCGAAACGGACTTGCCGTAAACGTCCACGACCGAAGCGGGCACGGTCACAAGGTTTGAGGTGATGCGTACGACATCTTCCGGGCCTACTTCCACGTCATCATCTTTAGCGGCCGATTGCGGCACGGCCTTAGGCTTTGCGGCGGGCGCAGGCGGCGCGTCGTCCGGCAGGATGGAGACGGGCGTCGTTGTTCTTTGCGATGAAGAAGAGGCCGGGCTTGCGCCTCCGGAAGTCGTTCCCTGCGACGTGCCTGTGGTTGCGCGCCTGGGCCTCTGCGTGGAGGAGGGGCTCTGAGTTCCCTGCCCCTTGCGCCCGGACTGAGCGAGGCTGTCCGGCGCTACGGCACAAAGGAGCGCCGCCAGCAGAAGGGGCGCTAGACGGAGGCGAAAGCTTGCGAGGTATTTCATAGGGCGTGCTAAAACTTTGTGCGCGCGAGGCGCTAAACGGCGGCGCTTGCGTGCGCGTCCCCCTTCTTGATTGTCTGAAGCCAAGTGTCCCACTCTTTTAGTGCCAGCTCTACCTGTCGCCGGTGGCGCTCGCGCTTGCGTCGGTAGCGGCGTCGCTCATCCTCTCGAAGCGGCTCAAGCAGTGCGAAGGTGATATTAACGGGTTGATAATTTTTCGTCTCGGCGCTTGAGACGTAGCGAGCCAGCGCTCCCACCGCGCTCTTCTGCGGAGCCTCTACGAGAGAGCCGCCGGAGGCCAGCCGCGCGGCGTTCAGTCCAGCGAGCCAGCCCGTCGCAACGGATTCGACGTAGCCCTCTACGCCGCTTATCTGGCCTGCGAAAAAGGTGCGCGGGTTTTGCCGCACCTGCATGGTGGCCGCCAAGACTCGCGGGGCGCAGATGTAAGTATTACGATGAATCTGTCCGAACTGCAAGAACTCCGCGTTCTCAAGCCCCGGAATCAGTCGCAGCACTCTCTGTTGCTCGCCAAAACGTAGATGATTCTGAAAGCCCACGAGGTTGTAGGCGTCCGCCATCAAATTCTCCTGGCGCAGCTGTACGGCCGCGTACGGCTCTCTTCCGTTGCGCGGGTCAACCAGCCCTACCGGCTTCATGGGGCCGAAGCGCAGGGTGTCGCGACCGCGCCTCGCTATCTCTTCAATCGGAAGACACGCCTCGAACCAGCGCGTCTCCTCGAAGCGGTGAAGCGGGACGCTTTTCGCTTCCACTAGGGCTTCATAAAAGCGCTGGTACTCTTCTTCGTTAAAAGGACAGTTGAGGTAATCGTCGCCGCCCTTGCCGTAGCGAGCGGCGCGGAAGGCCACGCTTCTGTCCACGGTGTCGGCCGAGACAATCGGCGCAATCGCGTCGTAAAAGTATAGATGGCCGTCGCCCGTGAGCCGCGCAATCTCTTCCGCCAGAGAGTCAGAGCAGAGCGGCCCGGCGCAGATGATTGTAATCTCGTCCGGGTTAACCCGCGTCGCCTCTTCGCGCACGAGGCGTATGCGCGGGTGAGACTCTATGCGCTCCGTGATGAGCTGCGCGAAGCGGTGGCGGTCAACCGCGAGAGCGGCCCCGGCAGGGACGCGCGTCTCGTTCGCTGCCTCCATCACAAGAGACGCGCCGCGCCTCAGCTCTTCCTTCAGAAGATAGGGCGCAGTTCCCTCTTCATCCGACTTGAGAGAGTTGGAGCAGACAATCTCCGCCAGTTTGTCCGTGCGGTGCGCGGGCGTCTGCCGCACCGGCCGCATCTCGTAGAGCCGCACACTCGCACCTGCTTCAGCCGCCTGCCACGCGGCCTCCACCCCGGCCAAGCCCCCGCCAATGACAACTACTTCATCCATAAATTCTGAAATCAGATTTACTACCCCCGTCATTATTCACGCACATTATAGCTTAAGGCTTCGTGTTAGTCGTCCGCGCCTGAGCGATTAGCGTGATATTGCCGGTCGTGTAGCAACGGTCTTCGGCCAAAAAATTCGAATTGACCGCTTGGCGCGTCTGCATGTATTATCCGTGCCGTCCAAGTCCATCAGGTACATCTTTACATCCGGTATTGAGCCCAACTCCCCAAGGTCTATCTTTAGTTCACATTCAAGCTGGTAGCGTTTTCACGCGGGTCTGAAAGCCTCGCTGACAACTGACACTCTCGAAACGCCTTCGCACAGTCGTGCGGGAAAAGGAGAATACTTTTATGTCGTGGCAGAACGCGCCCGTCTTAAACAAACTGGCGTCTTCACAACTAATAGGGAAAAACGGCGCACAGATTTGGGGGGTTGACCACAAGGGCAGGCTCTACACAAATTTCCAGATGACGCCGGGAGGCAACTGGGACGGCTGGATGACGAATAGCTGGTCTCACGGAGGCTACCCGGAGTCTGTTTACGAGCTGTGCGCCTCGCAGGTGCACGGGGGCGAGGCCCAGTTGTGGCTGCTGGACAATAAGCGGCAGCTCTGGACAATCGGCCAGGACGCGCAGGGCAACTGGACGGACTGGAAGAAGGATTGGAACAAGCCCCCCGGCAATACGCAGCTTAAGAAGATAGCTGCCGTGTGGCAGGGCGTGGCGCATGGCGCGCGGCTCTGGGGCATCACGGACGAGGGCAAGCTCATCTCCTGTACCCAGCACATGCCTGCGGGTAACTGGACAGGCTGGGAGAACTGGCCCGAAACGCCCTCAGACCTTAATAAGAATCCGCCCGTGCTCCCGGCCAAGTGGACGGAAGTCAGCGCATGCACGCAGGGCGACGGCAAAGCCGCGCTGTGGGCGATAGACATGAACATGCAGCTCTGGGGCATGGGGCAGGAGACGGCGGGCGGCAAGTGGGGAGCGTGGGTCGGGCCGAACTGGCTGAAGGCTCCGCAGGTGCGCAACATCGCGGCGGTCGAGATGACAGTCAAAAAGAACAACCAGAACTACCTCGGCGCGTGCATCTGGGCCATCACAGACGATTACAAGATAGTCTACAACAACCAGTCCGGGCCCGGCCTCAATGACTGGTGGGGATGGTCTGTGGGCACCTTCAAAGACACTGTGAGGGGTTACGAGATAACTGCCGCCAGGCAGAACAACCAGAGCGCACGCGTCTGGGTCATCAGCAACGAGCAGGTGCTGGTGAGCCAGGAAGTCAACATAAATTCTTCCCCGCCGGGCTACGACAGATACTGGACGCCGGATATTTAGCCGGGCCTTCGTTGCGGTGCGAGGTTGTGCAGAGCGTTTTCCGTCTCTTACGCTCTGCACAACTTCATCCGGACGCCGCCGCGCGGTCTGAGCGTGATGGAGGCTTCCGGCTCAATCTCTCGCTCGACTGCCAGGCGCAGGCGATATCTTTGTGCGACCATAGCGATGATAAGCTGCGCCTCCATCAGCGCGAAGTTGTTGCCTATGCACTTGCGCGGGCCGCCGCCGAACGGAAAGTAAGCGAAAGCGGGACGAGCCGCCTGCCGCTCCGGCAGGAAATGTTCCGGGTAAAACTCCTCTGGCCGCTCCCAGTACTTAGGATGACGATGAGTGATGTAAGGCACCAGCATCATCTCTGAATTGGCAGGGACGCGATAGCCGCCGATTTCATCCTCCTTAATTGCGGCGCGAGTCATGGCCCACGCGGGCGGATAAAGGCGCATGGCCTCCTGAAACATCATCAGCGTGTATTTCAGTCGCGGCAAATCTTCCGCCGTAGGCGTTCGCCCATCAAGCACCTCCGAAATCTCCGCGTGAAGCTTGTTCTCCACTTCCGTATGTCTCGCCAGCAAGTACCATGTCCACGCGAGAGCCTGCGTCGTAGTCTCGTATCCAGCACCGATAATCGTTTTTGTCTGGTCAAGCAGCTCCCGGTCGCTTAACCCCTCGCCCGTCTCTTCGTCGCGCGCCGCCATCAGCAGCGAAAGTAAATCCTGCTGGTTCCCGGCTCCAATGCGGCGCTCTGCTATGAGTGCGTAAACAACGCTGTCGGCGTTTGCTATGGCTTGGCGGAAGCGGCGATTTTGCGGG
>DATELK010000193.1:0-12251 GCA_035276685.1 Pyrinomonadaceae bacterium
GGTAGCGGGCGGGTCTCTACTTTTGATATAACCGGCCCGCTACCGCAGGCGGTACTGACCTGTTTTTTACTTCATCGCCTGCTCGCCGTTGAGGCGCAGGATTTCCAGCGTCATCTCGGCCGAGGCGTACATGTCTTTAACATCGAGCCACTCCTTGACGGTGTGTATGGCGCGCATGCCCGTGCCCAGATTGGCGCACTCAATGCCCTTGCGGTTGAAGATATTGGCATCGCAGCCGCCGCCCGAGGCCATCGTCTGCACGTCCAGCCCCATGCGCGCCGCAGCCTGCTTCACAAGCTGTACGACGCGGGACTCGTCAGGCACATCCATGGCGTAATACTCCGCCTCCACCTTAGACTCGACGCGTGCTTTAGTCGTCTTGCCTTCGACCGTGACCTCTTTTCCGGCGGCCGCATCCTCAAAGCACTTGACCATGTGGTCGCACTGGGCCTTGAGCTTCTCTTCGTTGAGCGAGCGCGCCTCGCCCTTCAGGTAGACTAGGTTCGTGATGATGTTGGTGGCTTCGCCGCCGCGTATGACGCCAATGTTGGCCGTGGTCTCGTGGTCAATCCGGCCGAGCTTCATTCGGCTTATAGCCTCAGCCGCGATTTGTATGGCGGAGATGCCCTGCTCGGGAGCCACGCCCGCGTGCGATTCCAGCCCGTGAACCTTGAACTCAAGGTGATTGGCCGAGGGGCCTTTGGTGAAGAGAAAGCCGGGGTCGTCGGAATCGAAGACGATGCCGTACTTGGAGCGTATGCCAGATACGTCCAGATGCTTTGCGCCCAGAAGGCCTACCTCTTCGCAGATGGAGAAGACGGCCTCTATGTCCGTGTGCGGGATGTTCTGCTCCTTGAGGCAGCGTATGGTCTCAATGATGACGGCGCAGCCGGATTTGTCGTCGCCGCCTAAAACGGTAGTCCCGTCCGTGCGTATGATGTCGCCTTCGACAATCGGCTTAACATTTTCGCCCGGGACGACCGTGTCCATGTGCGCGCTCATCATAATGGGCTCGGCATCGGGGATGGTTCCCTTGAAACGCGCGATGACGTTGCCGGAGTTGCCGCCCACCTTGTCGCCTGCGTCGTCAATCTCAACCTGCGCGCCCATCTCTTCGCAATACTTCTTGATGCGCTCGGCCACGTCACGCTCTTTCCTTGAGTGGCTGTCAATCTGTACAAGTTCCAGAAGAAGATTCTTGATGCGCTCCTGATTAATCATCGTTCCTCCGAATGAAAGGCAGTTTTAAGTTTTTTTGAATCCTACTACACGCTTGAAGATGCGCGCTACTCTGTGGTCGAAGTTTAAGAGCGCCACTTCTGCCCGCGCTCGTTGATGCGGTCAAGCTCTCGTTGCAGCTCGTCGCGCTTTGCCTCAAGCTCCCGGTCGTCAGCGTCCGGCGCGACGAAGATGGGCCGGGCGATGGTGACGAGGGCCCTGGTAAACGGCATGGGCACCTGGAATCTGTCCCAGCTGCCAGCGGCCCAGTAGCGCCGGGGCGTGATGGCAAAGGGCAGGATGGGATGGCCGGTCTTTTTCGCCAGCAGCACCGCGCCCATCTTGGCCACGCGGCGCGGCCCCTTCGGCCCGTCAATCGTGAAGGCCGTCGGGCTCCCCTTCCTCATGAGCTTGACCATCTCTACGACCGCGCCGACGGCACCGCGAGTCGATGAGCCGCGCGCCGCGCCGTACCCGAACCGCTGAATGAAGCGGGCTATGTACTCTCCGTCGAAGCTCTGGGAGGTCATGACGACGATGCGCCGCCTCTGCCAGAAGTGTGTGGCGAGGAAGACCTGCTCGTGCCAGAAGGTGTAAATCGGAATCAGCTGGTCACGAGACGCGGCCTCCCAGTTCTCCCAGCCCTCTACCTGAAAGCGCGTGGAGCCGCCTATGACCTTTATCAAAAGATAGAACAGCAGGTCTGCCGCCCGTATCATGAGGCGCTTCTTCAGGGGGTACTGCGAGATGTCTCGGAAGGTGTAGGCGCGCGAGAGTGTGTCCGCGCGTTCTCCCTTCGTGCGCCTCGCCCCTTCAGTCTTTTCAGCCGTCGCTTGCATCAGTTCCGGCAAAGGTTAAAAGGAAAAGTGGAAAAAGAAAAGCCGCCGCCGCGGGGACTTTCCGTGGGAAATCGCCAATTTGCCCTTTACCTTTGGCGCAAATTGAATATTATTTGAAACGTGAGAACCCTTTTCGGCGTATAGCGCATCGCTATGGGCGTGAATTGCGGGGGCATCTCCCTCCTCGTACAAGAAAAAGTCCGAACGGCAGAGAGGTTGATGGACAGACGACGAATCCTCATCGTTGATGATAACGATGAACTGCGCGCCGCGCTGGAGCGAGTCCTGCGCGAACTGGGCCATGAAGTGGTCGCGACCAACGACCGCGAGGCCGCCCTGTCGCGCGCAGACCTGGACGAGTTCGACCTGATTATCTCAGACCTCACGGACGACGCCGAATCCGGCGTGGAAATCCTCTCGGAGCTTCAGCGCCAGCGGCTGGCAGTCCCCGTCGTCGTCTCAAGCGACGAAGCGCAAAAGCCCGGCATAGTCAAAGCCTTCAAGATGGGCGCGGCCAACTTCATCAAAACGCCCTACAACAAGGACGAGCTGAGAGCCATCGTCGAGAAGACCCTCTCCTACAAGCTGCGCTTTGTTGAAGATTTGAAGGTGATGCCCTACGTTCGGGAGAAGATTGATTTCGAGCTCCCCTCGGATGTCTCGCTCATGAACGGCGTGCTGCAATACCTGATTGAGCGGGTGGCCCGCCTGGGCGTCATCAAGCCGGAACGCTCCAACCTCTACGTCGCACTCGACGAAGCCTTCGTCAACGCCGTCAAGCACGGCAACAAGAACGACCCGTCAAAACTGGTACGCATCACGGCCGAGCTTTCCGCCAACGAATGCCGCTTCACCGTAGAGGACGAAGGCGAGGGCTTCAACGTGCAGGAGATTCCAGACCCCTGCGACCCGGAGAATCTCTTCAAGTCGTCAGGGCGGGGCGTGCTGCTCATCTACAACATCATGGACGAGGTGAGCTACAACGAGCGCGGCAACAGGCTGACGATGGTTAAGCGCCCGGAAGACTCCTTTGAAAAAGATTTGATTGAATCCCTCAGCGACCGGGACGACACGCGCGCACACAACTGAGATGCCCGAGCCCAAAGCGCAAGGCTTCCTTGCAGAGTGGCCCTGGTGGCTTCCCCCCGCCTTACTCTCACTCGCACTTTCTCTATACTTCATTGACCCGTTCATAGGCGACTGGGACGCGCTCGATTACACTGTGCTCGCCATAAACGGCAAGCCCTCGACGCTGCTTCTGGGCCGCTCGCTCTTCATCTTCTACAACCGCGCGCTCTGGCTCATCACACACGCGCTCTTCAACCTCCCGCCTGAGAAAGCTTACCTGCTTTTTAAGTACGCGGTCGTCGTGCAGAGCCCTCTGGCAGTCATAGTCTGGTGGCGAGTGGCGCGAGAGCTTTCGAAAGCGAAAGAGGCTGCGACCGTGGCCGCGCTGCTGCTTGCGACTTCATCCTTCTACATACTCTACAGCGGGCAGGTGATGACGGAGATTCCGTCGATACTCTTACTTGGAGTGAGCTTGCTGGTTCACCTGCGAGGCTTGAGAAGAAGAAGCTTCTGGCTGGTTCTGGCAGGGGCGGCTCTTATGGGCCTGAGCGTGAATCTGCGAGAGGCGACCGGGCTCTACGGCGTGTGGCTGGCGCTGTCTCCGTTCGTTTATGGATGGAAGCCGGGCAGGCGTGAGCTTATGACAACGGCGCTCGCGTGCGCGGTCTTCTTCCTCTTCGCCTTCGGCGGGTTCGGGTTCTTCTATCTTTTGAACGTGGGCAACTATCGCCACGACTGGGAGGCGAGCTTTCATGCTCTCAGAGAGGAATCGAAGCGACATCCGGTGCAGTTCAAGAACATGGGGCCGCTCATGTGGTACTTCCTCCTTGCAGCGCCCGTTGTATTGGTGAGCTTTCCCTTCGCGGCGTGGAGAGAGTGGAAGAGGCGCGGGCTGACGCCGCTTCTTCTCTTGGGGCTCATAGGGCTTCTGGCGAACCTGTCGTTAATAGTTCATTACAGCGTGGTGCTCAACGGTCGCTATCTGCTGACGGGGCTTCCGGCGATGGTGCCGCTCGTGGGCTCGTACCTGATGGAGTCGCAAGCCGCGCTCCTCGGCAATCGCAGGCGGGCGTTCATCTCCGTGACCTTAGGCGTACTACTTGCCACGGCGCTCTTTAGCAGCTATTACTGGCCGGGCAATTACTCTTACGCGCTGAGCCGTGCGCGCTCTAAGGATTATAGAGAGCGGCTCGTGCTTCTGCCGAAGGACGGTGTTGTCATAGCGGGAGGGCAGACCGTCGGCGTCACTTACTGGCGCGGCATAGGTCTTGGCGATTGGGACGCGATTGGCACGGGCGCGGGCTGGCCCGGCGCGCGGCTTCCCGCAGAGATAGAGAGATACCTGAATGACGGCCGAAGGGTTTTCATAGACACAGACCCTCGCTGGTGGACTCCCTGCGGCTGGCAACTGGCGGAGATAAGACAACTGACGGAGATGGAAAAGCAGTTCCGCTTCCGCCGCGTCTCGGACACTATCTTTGAGATAAGACCCGTTGACGACCAATCTGCTCAGGACTCTCCGCACCTTGAGAAGCTTCTGCCTGAGAGCAGGCCGGAAGACGCGAAATATTGTTCGGGTTGATTAGCACCATAGAGACATCAAGCGAAGGCACGCACGAGAGCGAGGCGAGCCGTGGGCTCATGCGCGAGTGGCGCTGGTGGCTTGCGCCTGCTCTTCTTTCCCTCATCCTCGCCCTTCTTTATCTAGACCCGTTCATAGGCGACTGGGACGCGCTCGACTACACGATTCTCTCCGTGCGAGGCGCGCCGTCTTCTATGGCGCTTGGCCGCTCGCTCTTTATCTTCACGAACTACGCCATCTGGCGCGCAGGCCACGCGCTCTTCGGACTTCAAGCAGAAGACGCTTACCTTCTTTTCAAGGGCGCGGTCGTCATGATGAGCGTGGCGGGCTCCGTGGCCTGCTGGGCTCTGGCGCGCGAGGCGACGGGCTCCGAAAGAGCGGCGACCGTTGCCGCTCTTCTCGTCGCGCTGTCGCCGTCCTACATAGTCTATAGCGGGCAGGTGATGACGGAGATTCCGTCGCTCGCGCTGCTGGCGGCAAGCGCAACCGTCTACCTGCGAGGCGTCAGGACGCGCCGCCTGTGGCTGATGCTCTTCGGCGCTGCTCTCTTAGGCGCAGATGTCAACATGCGCGAGACGGTCGGCTTTTACGGCGTGTGGCTTGTGGCAGCGCCTCTCGCGTGCGGCTGGAAGATTGGGCGAAAGGAAGTAACTGCGGTCGCGCTTGCGAGTCTGGTCTTTCTACTCTTCGCGCTTGTCCCGTTCGCGCTCTGGTACTGGACGGACGCGGGCAGCTTTCGCGCCTCGTGGCACGGCTGGCGCGAGACCATGCGTGACGAAGCGGCTCGCCATCCCGTAGAGCTAGCAAACGCGCTTCCCTTTCTGCTCTTCTTTTTTATGACCTCGCCGCCTGTCTTCCTCTCACTGCCCTTCGCGTTCCTCAAGGAGTGGCGGGAGAGAAGATTTTCGCCGCAGCTTGCGCTCGGGGCCGTTGGACTCTTCAGCACGCTGCTGCTCTTTCTCAACTACAGCACGACCGTCAACTGGCGCTACTTCCTGACGGGGCTTCCCGCGCTTGCCCCGCTCGCAGCATCCTTTTTCATAAGCATGGCCGAGCGCCGCACGCGCCATCGCGGCCGCGCATTTCTCTTCGTGCTAGTGTGCCTCGCTCTGACCGTTCCGTTCACGCTCTTTTCCCTGCACTCTCTACGCAAAGGCTTCGTGGAAAAGCACGCCATGATGAAGAGCTACCGCGAGCGGCTAGTGCTTCTGCCGAAGGACGGTGTCGTCATAGCGGGAGGGCAGACCGTCGGCGTCACTTACTGGCGCGGCGTGGGCTTGGGCCAATGGGACACAATCGGCACCGGCGCGGGCTGGCCGGGCCGAGAGCGGCTGCCGCGCCTTATCGAAACCTATTTGAAGGAAGGCCGTCGCGTCTTTCTGGATACGGACACGCGGCTCTGGGCTCCCTGCGGCTGGCAGGTGGAAGAGACCAGAGAGATTGTGAAGCTCGAAAAACTCTTCCGCTTTCGTCGCGTCTCGGACACCATCTTTGAGATAAGACCCGTTGACGACCAATCTGCCAAGGACTCGCCTCAGCTTGAAAAGCTTCTGCCCGAGAACCGCGTGGCCGAGATGAAAGACTGCGGCCCCACTCGTTGAGTCAGAAAAACAATTAACAGGGATGGACAGGATATACAGGATAAAAGCAGAAGTATTCTCTTTTCTTTATCCTGTCTATCCTGTCCATCCCTGTTAAATTAATGATTGACTCGCGGCCTTAATTGGTTACATACTTTCCCTTGCCCGCCTCACCTCTAAATTCAGAAAAGAGGTCTTCGGTTGTCATGAAGAGGATTATCGGTAACTTTGCGTTCTGGGTCTGCGTTAAGCTGATGACTGTGGCGGCGCTGCATCTGACGCTCGACGCGTTTTCCCTCTCGCCGCTCAGCAAGATTAAGCTGGTTTAAGCTCGGCGGGCTGAAAGCGAGCTTGACTTAATAGAATCTGATGACCAATCGTCGTGAGTTTCTGCGTGGAGCTGCTGCGGCCGCGCTAGGCCTTCCCCTGCTTCGGACTTCGTTCGCTCAGCCCGCAGCCGCGCGCTCCTGCATCATCATCGGCGCAGGTCTCTCTGGCCTTGCCGCAGCTTACGCACTGAAGCGTGCGCGCTGGCACGTCACCATCCTTGAAGCCAGGGAGCGCACGGGCGGCCGCATCCTCTCTTACAGGTTCAAGGAGAACCCGCAGCTTGTCTGCGAGCTTGGCGGCGAGTGGGTCGGCGCAAGCCACGAGCGCGTGCAGGCCCTCTGCAAAGAGTTCGGCATCACTCTTAACGACCATCGCTTCGCGGCTTCACTCATGCGAAACGGCGTCTACACTCCGGCAGGCCGCTGGGACTTTTCTCAGCAGGCGCAAACGGCTTTCGAGAAGCTGAAGCAGTCCTACAAAGCATTCAACACGCGCGACAAGCTACGCCTTGACCGCACGGATTGGTGGACTGAGCTTGAGAATATAGGCTTCACTGAGGACGACCTGCTCCTCAGAGACCTTATGGACTCAACGGACTTCGGAGAATCCATACGACACGTCTCGGCTTTCGCGGCTGCCTCGGAATATTTTGAATCCAGCCCGGCGAACGAGATGGATTTCAAGATGGAGGGCGGGAACTCTCGCCTGCCTGACGAGTTTGTCCGGCGCATAGGCCGCGAGAACATACGCACGAACGCGCAGGTTCTTGAGATAACCGAGCGCAGAGGCATGGTTACGGTTCGCACAAAGAATGAGAGCTTTCGTGCCGACGCCTGCATCTGCACTGTCCCGGCACGCGTGCTGACGGAAATCAAGTTCAACCCGCCGCTGCCTGCGGCTCAAAGAGACGCCGCGGAGCAGTTGCAATACGCTCGCATCATCAAAAACTCTCTTCTCTTCCGCGAAAGGTTCTGGGGCGCGGAAGACTTCTCTATGGTCTCGGACGTGACCTCTCACTACTACTTCCACAGCACCAAGAACCAGCCGGGTCGTGAAGGCATATTGTGCAGCTACGCCATTGGCGAGAAGGCGGACGTGCTGGCCGCGCAGGACGACGCGCGCCGCACGGAGATTGTCACGCGCGACCTCTCGCCCTTTAACGCGAGGGCCACGGAGTTGTCTCGCGCCATAGCATCCTACGCATGGCAGCGCGACGCCTTCACGCGCGGAGCCTACGCCGTCTATCGCCCGGGCCAGTGGTTCGGCGTGCGCCCCGTGCTGCAAAGACCGCACGGCAAAGTCCTCTTCGCAGGCGAGCACCTTGCCGACTGGCAGGGCTTCATGGAGGGCGCGGTCGTGACGGGAGAAGAAGCTGCCAAAGCTCTGATAGGCAGGGCGAGCGCCAGTCGTCGCCGCGCCGCCTGAAAAGCTTAAGAGGAAGAATTTAACAGGGATGGACAGGATGGACAGGATAAAGAAGAAGCAATAAGAGCTTGCTTCCTTCATGCTTTCTGTTTTTTATCCTGTCTATCCTGTCCATCCCTGTTAATTCTTTAGAGGGAGGAAACCTTAAATGGTGACTCAGTCGGAAGCGACGGTCGGCACTTCGCCGGAGCGGCCCCCGAACTACATGGTGCGCGCAATCATCTTGTCGCTGCTGCTTGTGCCTCTGGGACTTCTCATAGCCGCCTCAAAGTTCTTCGACATCATCACCGTTCTAATCGGGCCGCGCTTCATCTCTGAGATTCCCCTGTGGATGACCATACTCATGTCTTTGCTGGCAGGGGTCGCGGCACTGATGGGCATCTTCATGCCGCTCGCGGCGCTCATCAAGTCGTTTCAGGTCAACAGCAAGTTCAGCGCGGGAGACTATGCGGGCGCGGACAAAGCCTCTCAACGCTCGCTCTACTACTCAAGGCAGAGCATAATTTTTCTGGTCGTGCTCTGCATCATCATGTTCACAGACCTCTTCCGCTACGTGGCGGCGACTCGTTGAAAGACCTTACTGAAAGTTAGAGCCGTCACAAGTTTTCCCAAGCTCTTCGGGGCATTCGCCCTGAAGGAACTCGTAAAAATCCTGCGGCTTGCCGTCTATGGCGTAGAAGATTTTTTTGATTGAGGGGAACTGCCTGAGCGTCTTCTCCATCTCGGAGATGAACTGGTCTGAGCCGCAGCTGGTAGAGACGTTGCCGGATAATATGGCGAAGGTGTCCTGCTTAAAATTGACGTAAGCCGTCCTGTTCTTCACCACCACGCTCTTGAGAATAGCTTTCGTCTCCGGGTTGAACCAGGAGTAGTATCCTTCCGCCTTCTCCTTCTCCGTCGGCCCCGCGAATAGCTGCTCAAGCGCGGCACGCGCTACGCCCGAAGTCTTCGGAATGACGCGATTGACTGGAAAGACCAGCCCGCACGGGTCTGCGTTGGGGTTCCGCTTTTCGTTGGCGTAGTAAACCTTGATGGTCATGGTTCCGGTCTGAGCCGTCGCGGAAGAATCACGTTCGACAGTTCCGGCCAGGCAAAGAATAAGCAGCAGTAAGGTGAAGCGTAGCAAAGTATGAATCTCCTTCTCGTTGGGGAGTAGGCCCGCGACATGCGCGCCAGAGCGCCGTGCTTATATCATCGCTTGCGGGAACTTAACAATATCTTCGTGTTACTGTAAATAACCTTTATCGAAGATGCCCTACGAGCTTTTCCTAGCGCTACGCTATTTCTACTCGCGCCGCCGCCAGAGGCTGGCGCGCGTGACGGCGCTCTTTGCCGTCGCAGGCATAGCCTTCGGAGTCGCCGCCTTCATCGTCGCGCTCTCGCTCTCGAACGGCTTTCGCGACGAGATGCGAGACAAGATTCTCTCAAGCACGGCTCACATCACCCTCATGCGCCGCGACGGCCAACCCTTCACGGACTACCCTGCGCTCAAGGCGCGCGTGCGCGAGACGAAAGGTGTCAGCGAGGCTTCGGCAACCATCTACGACGGCGCGCTCATCTACGGCACGAGCAATTCCGCTTATGCCATCCTGCGCGGCTTGGACACCGAATCTACACGCGCCGTAGAGCAGCTTCGCCGCACGCTCACCGAAGGCTCAATCGAGCCGCTCCTTAAAGCAAAGCAAGCGGCTGATGACGCGCCGCAGAAGAGCGAGGCAGCCTTGCTGAGCGTCGTCGTCGGAGCGGAGCTGGCCGCGCGGCTGGGCCTGCGGGTGGGCGACACGGCGCGGCTCGTCTCAGGAGACGCGACGCTCGCGACGCTCGGCCAGCCGCCTCGTCAACATCAAGTGCGGGTCGCAGGCATCTTTCGCTCTGGGCTCTACGAATACGACGCGACCTGGATTTATCTTTCGCTCGCGGCCGCGCACAGTCTCTCAAACGGGCCGCCCACGGCTTCCGCCATCAGTCTTGAGGTCTCGGACATTTACAACGTCGCTGGCATAGCCGCGCGTGTCAGAGAGAGAGCGGGCCCGGACTTCATCACTGTCGACTGGCAGGAGGCGAACCGCCCTCTCTTCTCCGCGCTCGCGCTTGAGCGCCGCATGGGACTCTTCATCATAGCCATCATAATCCTGCTGGCCGCGCTCAACATCACCACGACGCTCGTGCTGGTAGTCGTCGAGCGCCGCTCCGACATAGCGATTCTCTCTGCCATGGGCGCGCGTGCACGCTCCATCATGCTGCTGTTTATGATAGAAGGCGCGCTGATAGGCATAGTCGGCGCGAGCCTCGGCGTCATGCTTGGCCTCGCAGCATCTTTCATAGGAGACCGCTATCGCCTCGTGAGCCTGCCCCCGGATGTCTACTCAATCAGCAGCGTCCCCTTTCACACACGCGCGAGCGACATAGCCCTGGCCGCGCTCGTCGCATTCACCCTGAGCCTTCTCGCAACCCTTTACCCTGCACGCGTGGCCGCCCGCCTGCGTCCCGCAGAAGCCTTGAGAGACCAATGAGCCCACCTGCCTTCTCTCTTGTGGTGCGCGATGTGCGGAAAAACTTTCGCACACCGTCGGGCCAGACGCTTGAAGTCCTGCGCGGCGTCTCCTTGGAGGTCGCGGCGGGCGAGATGGTGGCCGTCATGGGAGCAAGCGGCGCAGGAAAGACTACGCTGCTTCACGTCGCGGGCGGTCTGGAAGAGGCGGACGAAGGCGACTGCTTTCTTGGTGACTTCAACATCACGCGCGCACGCGGCAGAGAGCTTGCCCGCTTTCGCAACGAGCGGGTGGGCTTCGTCTTTCAATTTCATCACCTGCTGCCGGATTTGACCGCGACGGAAAATGCAGCAATGCCGCTTCTCATCAACCGCAGGCCTGCGAAGGAGGCTGTAGAGCGCGCTATCGCGGCTTTAGAGCGTGTCGGTCTTGCCGAGCGAGCGGAGCACCGCGCCGTGGAGCTTTCCGGCGGCGAGCAGCAGCGCGTCGCTCTGGCCCGCGCCATCATCTCCCGGCCCGGCCTTCTGCTGGCGGACGAGCCCACGGGAAACCTGGACGCGGGCGTCGGAGATGAAATCGGCGCTCTGCTCAGTTCCATCTGCCGCGAGGGGGCTACGGCCGTGCTTCTTGCCACTCACAACGAGCGGCTTGCGCGCCTTTGCGACCGCGTGCTACGCCTTGAGCAGGGGAAAATAGAAATTAATTAACCTATGAGTAAGAGAAGTTGTGGTTAATTGTCTCTTTACTCTTAACTGGCATCTAGTGTAAAGAGTGGCGCATCTTCTCTTTTGTTAGTATGTTTCGCGCCATCTTAGGTTATAATGTGGTTCGGGTTCTGGTGGCCCTGTCTCCCTGAAATAGATTGCCAGCAGACCCACGGACAGCAGCAAGAGCGGCAATCATACAGAAAAGGTAATCCGTAATACCCCATGTTCGAACGCTATACTGAGAAAGCGCGTCGTGTCATCTTCTTCGCGCGCTACGAAGCCTCGCAATTCGGCGCTCCCGCCATAGAGCCGGAGCATCTCCTACTGGGCCTGATGCGCGAAGACAAGACGCTCACGGGCCGTTTCTTCCCGCGCGCCTCCGTCAACATCGAAGCGATTCGCAAGGAGATTGAAGGGCGCACCCTGCTCCGCGAGAAGATTTCAACTTCGGTCGAGCTGCCGCTCGCGCCCGAGACAAAGCGCGTGCTGGCCTACGCTCACGAAGAGTCAGACCGCCTTCAGCATCGTCACATAGGCACGGAGCACCTGCTGCTAGGCCTCCTGCGCGAAGACCGCTCCATGGCCGCAGAGATTCTTTACGAGCGGGGCCTGCGCCTGAATGCCGTGCGCGAGGAGATTGCACGCCAGTCCGGCGCGGACGCACGCGCCACGCAGAAGAAGGACACGCCGCACCTCGTCGAGTTCTCGCGCGACCTGACCGAAGACGCGCAGAACGACAAGCTCGACCCGCTCATCGGCCGCGAAGGCGAAATCGAGCGCGTCGTGCAGATTCTATGCCGCCGCACGAAGAACAATCCCGTTTTGATTGGCGAGCCGGGCGTTGGAAAGACCGCCATCGTTGAAGGCCTCTCGCAGCGCATAGTCCGTGGCGAAGTCCCGTCTTTCCTCGAAAACAAGCGCATCTTAAGCCTTGACCTCTCCCTGATTGTCGCCGGAACCAAGTATCGCGGCCAGTTCGAGGAGCGGCTCAAGCAGATAATGCGCGAGCT
>DATELK010000194.1:0-29522 GCA_035276685.1 Pyrinomonadaceae bacterium
AGAATCAAAAGCACGGACTGTTATCCTTGGATTATGCTTGGCCAGGACTTTCGTGATGGCGGCAGTCAAAGTGGTTTTGCCGTGGTCTACGTGCCCGATGGTTCCGATGTTGACGTGCGGCTTACTGCGGTCAAATTTCTCCTTGCTCATCTCTTTACCTCTCGCTCCTCAGTTAAAAGGAATTGAATCATTGCTTCATCAGTTCATTGATTCAATGAATGAATCAATTACTTCATCCCTTATTTGGCGACTCCCTGAACTTTGGCAATCACCTCTTCGGCTATGTTCTTGGGCGCTTGATCATAGCGCTCAAAGTGCATAGTGGAAGTGGCGCGCCCCTGTGTGGCAGAGCGCAAATCCGTCGTGTAACCAAACATCTCCGAAAGCGGCACGAAGGCCGTGATGACCTGTACTCCGCCCGTGCGCGGCTCCATCTTTTCAATCTGCCCGCGACGACGATTAAGGTCGCCGTTAACAGCGCCCATGTACTCTTCGGGCGTGACCACTTCGACGCGCATAATCGGCTCAAGCAGGACGGGCTTAGCCTTCTTCACAGCATCCTGAAAGGCCAGGCTGCCCGCTATGTGGAACGAGCGCTCGTCGGAGTCAACTTCATGGTAAGACCCGAAGACCAGACGGACGCGTATGTCTACCAATTCGTAGCCCGCGAGGAAGCCGCGCTCCATAGCATCGTGAATGCCCTGCTCGGTCGGCCTGATGAACTCCTTCGGAATCGCACCGCCCGTAATCTTGTTCTCGAAGACAAAGCCTTCGCCAGGGGCCGGTTCAATCTCAAGCTCTACGTGTCCGAACTGGCCGCGACCGCCCGTCTGCTTCTTAAAGATTTCTTTGCCGGGAGCGGGCTGCGTAATCGTCTCGCGGTAGGCTACCTGCGGCTTGCCTACGTTCGCTTCGACGCCGAACTCGCGCTTCATGCGGTCAACGATAATCTCAAGGTGAAGCTCGCCCATGCCTGCGATAATCGTCTGGCCCGTCTCCTGGTCTGTGGAGACGTTGAACGAGGGGTCTTCCTGAGCAAGACGCGAAAGCGCGGTGCCGAGCTTGTCCTGGTCTGCGCGCGTCTTGGGCTCAACCGCGACGCGTATAACAGGAGCGGGAAACTCCATAGCCTCAAGCACAATCGGCTTGTTCTCGTCGCAGACGGTGTCGCCGGTCGTGACCTGCTTCATGCCGCCTATGGCTATGATTTCGCCAGCCGACGCTTCTTCAATGTCCTCGCGCTTGTTGGCGTGCATACGCATCAGTCGGCCGACGCGCTCGCGGTTGTCCTTGATGGGATTGTAAGCGTAAGAGCCCGCCCTGATAGTGCCGGAATAGATGCGCACGAAGGAGAGCTGGCCAAGGTGCTTGTCCGCCATGATTTTGAAGACGAGGCCGGAGAAGGGAGCCGAAGCGTCAGCCGGACGCGACTCCGTCTCTCCCGTCTTCGGGTTGGTGCCTTCGATAGCCGCGATGTCGAGCGGGCTGGGGAGATAGTCCACGACCGCGTCGAGCAGCGTCTGCACGCCCTTGTTCTTGAAGGCGGAGCCGGTGACGACCGGCACAAGCTTCAGCTCAACAGTTCCCTTGCGAAGCGCCGCGCGAATCTCTTCCTCTGTGATGGACTCGCCCTCGTCTTCGAGGTACTTCATCATCAACTCTTCGTCCACGTCCGCGACCGCTTCAAGAATGCGGTGACGCGCGGCCTGAGCGGCCTCCTGCAACTCGGCAGGGATGTCCACGACCTCGTACTCAGCGCCCTTGCTCTCGTCTTTCCAGAGCAGGGCCTTCATCGCAATCAGGTCAACGACGCCCTTGAACTGGTCTTCGAGGCCAATGGGAATTTGTATGGCGACAGGGTTTGCGCCCAGTCGGTCTATGATGGACTGGAAAGAGCGGTCAAACGACGCGCCCGCGCGGTCAAGCTTGTTGATGAAGCAGATTCTGGGCACGCGATACTTGTCCGCCTGACGCCAGACGGTCTCAGACTGAGGCTCTACACCAGCGACGCCGTCAAAGACCGCGACCGCGCCGTCCAGCACTCGCAAGCTACGTTCGACTTCCATGGTGAAGTCTACGTGGCCGGGCGTGTCTATGATGTTGATGCGGTACTCTGTGCCGGAGCGCTTCCAGAAGCAGGTCGTGGCGGCAGACGTGATAGTGATGCCGCGCTCCTGCTCCTGCTCCATCCAGTCCATAGTCGCGGTGCCTTCGTGCACCTCGCCAATCTTGTGCGAGACGCCCGTGTAGTAGAGCACGCGCTCGGTCGTGGTGGTCTTTCCGGCATCGATGTGCGCCATGATGCCTATGTTGCGGAACTTATTTAAGTCGTGCTTAGCCATTTCGCAAACCCTTGAGAACTCAGAGCCCGGAGTTCAGGAGCCAGAATGAAAAGCTTTTTATTCCGGCTTCTGAGTCCTGAATTCTGACTCCTGTGTTACCACTTGTAATGCGCAAACGCTTTGTTGGCCTCGGCCATGCGATGCGTGTCTTCCTTCTTCTTGACTGCGTTGCCGCGATTGTTGGCGGCGTCGAGCAGTTCCCCTGCGAGGCGATCCATCATCGTCTTCTCGCCGCGCGAGCGCGCGTACTGAACAATCCAGCGAATCGCCAGAGAGCCGCGACGCTCCTGGTGAACCTCAATCGGCACCTGGTAGGTCGAGCCGCCCACGCGGCGCGATTTGACTTCGACGGTCGGCTTGACGTTGTCAATCGCGCGCTTGAAGACCTTGAGAGCGTCTTCGCCCGTCTTCTCGCCTATCTGAGTCAGCGCGCCGTAGAAAATGGCCTCGGCGGTAGACTTCTTGCCGTCCCACATGACGCCGTTGATGAACTTCGTCACCAGCGGGCTTCCGTAAACGGGGTCTGGCAGAACTTCGCGTCTTTCAGCAACTCTTCGTCTTGGCATAATTCACTCTTTACTTTTTAGCTCCGGCAGCGCCAGCCTTCGGACGTTTCGCGCCGTACTTGGAGCGCCCCTGTTTGCGGTCTGCGACACCCACGGAGTCGAGCGTGCCGCGAATGACGTGATAACGCACGCCCGGCAAATCCTTCACGCGGCCGCCGCGTATGAGCACAATCGAGTGCTCCTGAAGGTTGTGGCCGACGCCGGGGATGTAGGTCGTGACCTCTATCCCGTTGGTCAGGCGCACGCGCGCGACCTTACGCAGGGCGGAATTCGGCTTCTTGGGCGTCTGCGTGTAAACGCGCGTGCAGACGCCGCGCTTTTGCGGCGACTCCTGAAGCGCAGGGCTGGCCGTCTTGTACTTGACCCTCTGGCGGCCTTTGCGAACAAGCTGATTAATAGTCGGCACTGTTTTGCAGTCCTTTTATCTCAAATTCATCGCGCTCGGGCGGGCAATTTCCAAGCCTTTCAGAGCGCAAAAAGGTGCTTGGCCTGCCTCTTTCCAGAACCAGTCTGGCAGTCAGCGCAAGCAAAGCTGCCTGTTTACTCGTGTGATTAATAAGGGATGTTCTGAACCTTTAGGGTGCGGATACTGGCTTCCCTTTTGAGCCGAAACTTTTCTGTGGCGTCCACGATTTTGACCGAAGAACGGCCCTCAAAAGAGGCCGTTTTCCTTGATTTCCGAGGCGCTGGAAGCTCGCTGGCCCTTCTCTCAGAGAAGAGGCCCCGGCGGCTTTCGCCCGGAATTTACGCCACAATATTTGTCAATCGACCGCCCCAAGCCTTTTCGGGCATTGAGCAGCCGGGCAACGCCTCCACACCAACAGAACCCTTCAGAGCGCTGCACTGTTACTTTCAGACTGTGAGTCCGAAACGAGAAACTATAAAGGCTAACTCTTTATCTGTCAAGCCGCGAGCGGCCGGGGTCGCTTCGATTCGTGCGCGTAGTTAGATGCAGTCGCTCCCTCATTCGTTTCTGCCAGTTCCTGTCCGGCAGCTCCTCTTCCTCGAACTCCTGAAAGACCTCTTTTAAGGTCTCGCCCCCGGCCAGCCGCGTCTTCCAGTAAAGCAGGGAGGTGACGACGGCGCTGTAGGAGCCTATGAGGAAAATCAGCGGCAGTTGGGCAAGCTGAAAGATGGTGTTGAAGAAGGGGACGAAGGTTTTGATTTTAAGCGCCGTGGGGTTGAAAGCCTTTACGATGACGACGGCCAGGAAGGCCACGACCACAGCCACCAGAAACGGGACCAGCATCTGTAATAAAACAACCGCTGTCACGGTGCGCCACGAGCGCGAGGCCAGTTCCCTTGCCCGCTTGAAGGCCGCGCGCCCTCTTTTCTCTTCCATCATGACCACCGGAGTCACAAGGAAAAAGTTGATAAGCACTAAAAAGCCGGGTATGAGGCAGAACGTGACGCCTATCATCGTCAAAAAGCTCAGGAACATGCTGGTCAGCGTAAGCGTCTTCAAACGCTGACGCAGCGCCTGGAAAGCAGTCTTGAGCTTAAGGGGCCTGAGAGGAGCAACCAACAACTGGGTCACCACGCGCACCGTCAGCCCCAGCACACAACCGGCCACGAAAAATGCGACCAGCATTTTCACCAAATCCAGTATGGGGTTTGCAATATTGTATACGGTCGGACTGACGACTCCGCGCCCGTAAAGATGAGCCAACACCAGAGACACGATGGTTAGAAGAATCATCGGCGCATAGACTATGAGCGCCAGGCGCAGGAAGACCGGCAGGTGCTCGCCGAAGAGCGTCAGCGCACGTCGCAGCAGCTCGCCCGTGCCCGAAGAGTGAGCGCGCAAGGCAGAGGCGAAAGCCGCGGCTGTCGGAGGCCGCCACGCGGGGTCTTTGGCCAGCGCAGACATAATGACTCCCGCCACCTTCCACGGAATCTTCTTTATATCGAGCGGCGGAGGCGGGGCCGTCAGGTGCTGCCGTATGACCGTATCCATCTGGCCGTTAAATGGCGTCTGGCCCGCCAGCATCTGGTAGCCTATGACGCCCAGAGAGTAGATGTCCGAGCGGGCGTCAGAGGTTTCGCCCCGGCACTGCTCCGGCGACATGTAGAGCGGCGTGCCAAGGATTGAGCCTATGCGCGTCAGCCTCTCGTCAACGGCGGTCGTGCCGCCAAGCTGCTTGCCCGTCGTGTGCCTGTCCAGAATGCGCGTGCCTTCCTCCGCAAGGGGAGTCCGCTGCGCCGGGAGCATCATCGTTGATGACTCTTCATCATCATCTTCTGTCACGGACGCGGGAGGGCGAATCATGGTCGGAGACTCGGTCACCTCCGCAGGCGGGGGCGGCACGAGCGTAGGCGATTCCAGAGAAAAGGCGGCGTAAGGCGTCGGGTTAGGAGCGGAAACGTCCGGCGCTTCAGGCCCGGTGGCCTTGCCGGGCTCGGCCGAATCGCCCAGGCGCGCTATGCCGAAGTCCAGCACCTTGACCGTGTAGCCGCCGCGACGATTAGGCTCAAGCCAGATGTTGTCGGGCTTCAAATCACGATGCACGATTCCCTGCTTGTGCGCCTCGTCCACGGCCGAGCAGGTTTGCTCAAGTATGTCCACGACCCAGCTGAGCGGCAGGCTTGATTCTTCCATCAGGACTTCTGCCAGCGTGCAGCCGTCCAGATACTCCATCACCAGATAGGCCACGCGCTCGTCTTCAGCGCCGACGCGCGCAAAGCCGAAGTCCGTCACGTCCACCACGTTCGGATGCCTGAGGCGTCCCGCGGCGCGAGCCTCCCTGCGAAAGCGCTCGACGAACTCGCCGTGCTTCATGAACTCGGGCGTGATGACCTTGAGCGCGACGGGCCTTTCCGTCCCGAGGTGAATTGCCAGAAAGACAGCGCCCATGCCGCCCTGACCGAGCAGCTTTTCTATGCGGTATTTTTCGTCCAGAACTTCGCCAACCAGATGCGCGAGCTTCATGCGGCCCCTTTGCTAAAGTTGAAGAACGTGTTTCTGAAATGTTGGAAGAAGAGATTTTCAAGTGATTCGTGAAAGATTGCAAGCCGTAACAATCTCGCTTGCCCCATCGGGCGAGCGATGGCGGCTCCGGCTTTCAGTGACTTGAGATATACGAAAGCCGTCGAGCGCGCGTTGCATTATTTTCCATGCTATAGTCTCAAGGCATTTTTCACCAAAGACGAGCAAAGGATAAGGCCAATGGCGACAGAGCGGGGCAAGACCATCTGCTTCATAGACAACGCAAACATCTATCACGGCCAGCACGACGCGGGATGGCGCATAGACTGGGAGAAGTTCATACAGTATCTGGAGCAGGACGGTGGAGAAGTCTGGCAGACCTACTTCTTCGCCTCGGAGCACGACCCGCCGCTTCCGGCAGAGACTAGCTTTTACCAGTTCCTCAAGGAGCAGCTGCGCTGGGAAGTCATAGTTTATCCGCTCGGCATGCGAACCGTAAGCTGCAACAACTGCGACCACACGCACACGACGCTCGTGGAGAAGGGCGTTGACGTTGGCCTTGCCACGCGCATGTTGACCCTGGGCATCAATCAGGCTTACGAGACGGCCATACTGGTTGCCGGCGACCGCGACTATCTTGAGACGGTGAAGTTCATCAAGGGCCTGGGCCTGCGCGTAGAGGTCGTCTCGTGGCGAAGCGGGCTCTCCAACGAGCTTGAGACGGAATCGAGCGCGCCCGTCATCTACCTTGACGAACTGAAAGACGAGATAAGCAGGAACGGGAAGAACGATTAAATTTAACAGGGATGGACAGGATGAACAGGATAAAGAAAGTATTGCTTCTTCTTTATCCTGAGAATCTCTGTCCATCCCTGTTAAATTTGCTCTCGCTACCAGGCGCGCTGGAATAGCGGGAGCACGGCCTGCGAGGCCCATTGCAGGTACTGGCCCACCTGCTGAGGCGGCACGCGGTTGCTCAGGCGGTAGACGAAGAGCTGGCTGCCGCCGCCTTCCGTGTGCAGTCCCTGATTGGCTTCGTAGAAGGCCAGAGTGTGGTCTTGAAACGTCTGCCTTATGCCCTGCTCGTCCTGTCCTCGCAGCAGATATTTTTTCGAGAACTCTGGGCGCTGCGCGAAGTCTATGTCCTGGTAGCCGAGCGCGCTTATGAACCTGTGCATGAAGTTCTCAGGGCTCAGCGTGAACATGGGAAGCTGAAGCCTGGGGCTCTCAAAGTAGAGCACGGTCTGCATGTAAGTGTGGCTGTGCTTGCCGTGGCCCACCGTGTAGCGGTAATCGAAGACGGCCGCCTTCGCCCCATTAATCTGGCCGTAAATCATGTTCTTGATGCTCTTCGAGTGGCCGTTGTTGAAGAGGTTGAAGTAGCCCGTGTGGGGAATCATATTCATCTCGGCCTTGGGCGCAAAGGCCCAGCCCATCTGCTGGGCCACCTGCTGCATGGCGAGCGTGCGTTCCTTCTCCTTCTTGTTGTTGTAGATGACAACGGCGACGATGATGCCTATGAGAAAGACGAAGAAGAGAATCGGAATCATCAGCGGCAACAGTTTTTCCATGATTATCCTGCGCGGAAGATTAGAAATAGTCTGAGCAGAAACATCTATGCCAGATGTAAGCAGGCTAAGTCAATCTTCACGTTTTCCTTCTACCGCCCTTTGGCTATCTCGTGCTTCTTGCCGTCCGAGGTGATGGAGATTTCGCCGCTCGCGTCCGTGCGATAAATTTCCGCCTTCACGGCCTTCAGGCGCTCAACGGTCTCGTCCGCGGGCGGGCCGCTTGCTGCGGTTGAGATGATGGCGAACTTGGGCTGAACAATCGAGAGCATCTTTTCGCTCACGGAATTGGGTGCGCCGCCCGCGCCGACGAGCAGAAACGGGGCCCAGATGTTCTGCCGCGCTTCCAGAAGCTGAGCCGCCGTAGCAGCGCCAGCGCCGCTCATGATAAGCATGACGAAATCCCTGTAGAGCAGCCGCACTATGACAGAGTTGGCATTCTCGCGGCTCTCGCCTGCGGCTGGCTCAATCCAGTTGCCGTCTCCCGCAGGATTGAGGATGTCCAGGCGCGCTCCGCCGCCTAAGTCGAAGAGCTGCCCGCGACGCGCAGCCACGATTGGTATCCCGGCGCTCTGGACTGCGGCCAGCGTCTGCTGATAAGCGTCCGTCTTCCAGGGCTGCGAGCTGTCAACGAAACTTTTTATGACGATGTCGCTGCTCGCGGCCACGCGGCGCAGCCCGCCCACGTAGTCCGCGCCCGCCTGCGTAGCCACGACCACCTCAAGATTGCGAATGCCCCTGCGGCGAATCGCATCCACTACGCGAGAGGAAGCAGCCTCAGAGCCAGCGTCAACGAGCGCGGCCTTGCCCGCAGGCGAGATAACCAGCACGCTCTGTCCTTTGCCTACGTCCAGCACATAGACCTGCATGCGACCGGGCGCGAGAAACGAGTGCGCCTCCGCTCGCTTTGCGGGCGCACCGTGCCCTCCCTGAGAGAAGCAAATCATGCAGAGCGCCGCAAACAAAAGCGCCGGTAAACAGAGACTCCTTTTCATCCCTTCCCCTTTCATACGCTGCTCGGAATATCTTCGTCCCGCTCATAAAAGCTCTGGAAATTCCTACCTGTTAGTAATATCTTACTGACGCAGATTTCCAAAACCTTCCTCGTCGAGACCACGCCGGAGAACGCCACTCTTGCAATGCTGCTCGAAGGTTATCTTAACCTCCGAAAAGGATAGTACTGCCCTTCGCGGAGCCTATATTAACTTTCGGCGAATAGCCCCCAGTAGAAAGGACAACAACAACATGGCCCCCTTACTCACTTTCAGAGCGGGAAGCCGCTGGCACAGTCGAGCGCGCCGCTTACTGGCCCTGAGCCTTGTTGCGCTCTTAGCAACCGTAGGCTTTGCCCCCGCTATGTTTGCCCAGACGAGCGGCAACATTCAACCGCTAGCCATAGAGATTGACAAGAACGCGAACCTTTATCCGGGCGACGGCGACGTTAACATACTCAACGTCGGCGCGACCGCAGACTGGGTAAAGGACTCTCTCTCGAACACGGACGTTGACGCAGACCCGAACGACCCCATCGCCGTAGGCATCAAGCCCGGCGTCACGGGCGCGACCGGCGGCAAGGGACACTGGAACGGAGTCCGCATCGTTGACGGCATAGCCGGTGGCGACAAGGACATCTTCCTGACCGGCGGCAAAGAGAACGACACTTCCACGTGGAACGTAGGGCCGGGCAGCGTGGGCTCGTCCAAGTACGACATCACGCAGGCTTACATAGCCAACAATCAGGACTACATCTACTTCGGCATGGAGCGTAGAGGCAACAACGGCACGACCGCCTTCGACTTCGAGTTCAATCAGGTAGGCATGAGCGGCGGCTACATTCCTACTCGAACCGTGGGCGACGTGCTTTTGACATTTGAGATGCAGGGCTCAGGCGGCTCTGGCTCGGCCACGCCGCACGTCTATCGCTGGAACGGCTCAAGCTACGTGGAGCAGAACCTATCAAGCCTCCCGCCCGGCCTCGTCTCTTCCATCAATAACGTAGAGGTCAAGCCCGCGCCTTGGGGCTACGTTGACAGCAAAGGCAATTGGGTCACAAGCCCCGACATTCCGCGCTTCATGTTCGCCGAAGCGGCGGTTCCCCTTTCGATTCTCCCGAACATCAACCCGTGCGGCGGCAACGCATACGTGCAGGTTCGAACGCGCTCGTCCGCCACGGCCACCAGCGACCTTAAGGACACCACGAAAATCTTCCGCTACGTCTTCGCGGGCCCGTCCGCGACAGGCGTCATCTCTCCGACCTGCGGCCTTCAGATTAACTTCACGGCGGCAGGCTCTGCGGACTCTCGCGGCGTGGTGAACTCTTCGGCCCTGACCTATAGCTGGCAGTTCCAGCGAAACAGCTCAAGCGACGGCACGGGCACTTGGTCTAACGTGGGAGGCGCGGTGTCGGGTTCAAGCGGCACATTCACAGCGCCGTCCGCAGGAAGGTACAGGGCGGTGCTGACCGTGACCGAGACGGCAGGGTGTACTGACCAGGCGACTACGAACGAGGTAGACGTGTCGCCCCTGTTTGCTACTGCCGCGAAGAGCTCCGCCAACTGGTTCACGGCCTTTTTGACAGGCACGGCCCCGTCTGGCGCGTCTCTACAGTGGCAGCGCTTCGACGGCGTTAACTGGGTTTCTGTAAACGGCGGAACGTCTCTTAACCTCGGCTATTCAAGCTTTGAGACGGACTCAGCGCCCGTGGACATAGGCTTTACGCTTAACAACAACAGCTACGTAGGCAAGCAGTGGTCTGTGAACCTGCGACTGCACGTGACGAAGGTCGTGGGTAGCCAGACCTGCACGGCAGACTCGCCTGCGGTGACGGTGAAGAAGATTACGGCAGTCGACCCGTAAGCTTCCGAAGCCGTGACAAAGAGAAGAGCGCCGGGAAGACTTAATTATGAGTCAGCCCGGCGCTCTCTTTTCTTCTATCGGATGCTGGCTTGAATCAGCTCTGCGGCTTGGCGAAGATGTTCGCGCCTTCAAAGTCTATGAAGACGAAGGGCTCGTCGCCTTCGACCCATGCATCGTGACCGGGCGGCACTACGCCCACGTCTCCCGGCTCCCATATTATCTCCGTGCCGTCGTCCATCTTCATACGCATGCGTCCCGACACCACGTACCACTTATGAGCGACCTGGCAGCTGTTGCCGCCAGCTATAGGCTTGACGCACTCAGACCAGCTCCAACCCGGCTCGAAGGTGGCGCGCATCACTTCCAGGTCTCCGACCTGCACTACCTCTACGCGCCCCTTCTCGAAGGGTCTGGTTTCGTCCGGGTTCTCAAAGTTCTGCCTGATTTCGGCCATTGGGGTTAACCTCCAAAGAGTTATTAAAGCATCAACGGACAAGTCCATCGCTTCTACAGCAAATATGACTACTCGTCAACAGAGATTTGCCATACACACGGCGAGAGCCGCGACGTTTCCTTCACAACCGGCACGGGCAACATAGACACGCGCCGTCTCTATACTCATGGAAGCATAGAGACGGCGCTTCTTTATCTTGAGTTTTGCTCTTGATGGCTGTAAAAGTTGAGCCTCGAATAAAGCAGCCACGCTTTCATCTTTAAGGGAGAGAGAGAACAGGAATGCCGGGACGCACTTCCATAGGCATCATAGGCACGGGTTGGGTCGGCACAAGCGTCGCCATCTCGGCGATTCATTCCGGCGCGGCCAACGAGCTTATCCTTCATGACACGCGAGAGGGCCTGGCCGAAGGAGAGGCCATGGACTTGGCGCACGGCTCTTCCTTCTATCCGTCCGCGAAGGTTAGAAGCGGCACGGTCGAAGAGATGCACGACGCGGACGCGCTCGTCATAGCCGCCGGTAAAGGCGGCACTCCGGGCCAGACGCGGCTGGACCTGCTGCGCGACAACGCGAGCATCGTGCGCGAGCTGGCCGGGAAGCTCGGCGGCTACAAAGGGCTCGTGGTGGTAGTCACAAACCCTGTGGACGTTCTGACCTACATCTTCACAAAAACGTCGGGCCTTCCGCCCGAGCGAGTCATAGGCACAGGCACAATGCTGGACACGGCGCGCCTGCGACAGATGCTCGGGCGAGAGCTGAATCTGGACGCGCGCTCGGTTCACGCTCAGGTCGTGGGAGAGCATGGCGATTCAGAAGTAGTCCTGTGGTCAAGCGCCACCGTCGGCGGGATGCCCCTGCGCCAGTGGCCCGGCTGGCAGACCGCGAGAGAGGCGGACATTGCGCGAGAGGTTCGCACGGCGGCCTACGAGATAATACGCCGCAAAGGCGCGACCAATCACGCCATAGGTCTTGTCACGTCTGCGCTGCTTCGTTGGATGCTCAGAGGGGAAAGACGCGTGCTGACGGTCTCAAGGCTACAGAGCGGCGCGATGGGCCTCGAAGACGTGGCTCTTTCTCTCCCCACGATTGTAGGCACGGACGGCGCGACCCGTGTGCTTGAGCCGGAACTCGACCCGGAAGAGCGCGCCGCTCTTGAGCGCTCTGCCAACGTACTGCGCGAGGCCGCCGAATCACTATCAGCTTAGCTCTGCGGCCATCTCCTGAAATCTCACGGCGTCTGTCAGCATCTCGCGGTTGTTGAAGAAGACGTAAGAGGTGGCGTCTTCGGGGAGCATGGAGAGCAGTTCTTCAAGCTCGGCGTCTTCGTAGGTGTAGCGCCAGCCGCCGCGCCCGTGCAGGCGGAAGTAGCAGCGCCGTGGCGTCGTGGTTCTCTCCTGAAAAGGGTCTACGACGTGCCACAGCTCCAGCTCTTCGCAGAGCCCGCGCACAAGCTCACGCGGCCAGCCGCCGCGCGGCTCGAAGCAGAAGGAAAATTGGTCGCGCTTTGTCTTGGTGAAGAAGCGGCGAAGATTTTCCAGATTGACCCGCGTCGGCTGAAAGCTCGCGGGGCATTGGAAGAGTATGGCGGGCGCATTGAGCGCTCCGGCGCACGCCCTAGTAGTATCCCAAGCCTCTTTGACTATCCGGCTTGAGCGAAAGGAGCCTGAGCGCTCTTTTTCAGTTTCGGTCAGCTCGCGTTTCAGGCGGCGGTAAGTAGGACTTGAGGATTGATGAGTGATGAGCTGCCACGCCTTGACGGTAAAGACGAAATCCTGAGGCGCTTCCGCGCGCCACTTCTCAAGCGTAGGCACTAGCGGCGGTTGATAAAAGGTATGCTGTACTTCGACCGCCTTGAGGAAAGAGTAGTAGGACTCGCGCGATGAGCGAAAGCCGCAGCAGCCTATATTGATTTGCCTCTTCATCTCTACGGTCGACGGTCAATTTAGCACACAAAGAGAGCGCCGTCTCTATGATGAACATAAAGACGGCGCTCTCTTTCCCCTCCACGCAATCTCTATTCGATTCTACTTGCGAGCCACTCTTTGCCGTCGCGCCTGATGACTAGACCGGCCACTTTGTCGCCCTCCATCTTCAGACCTATGTGGATGGGTTTCGGCGGCTCCCAGCTCATGATGTTCCATGCAACAAGCTCGGTCTCTGACGCTGCCTGCATGGTCGTCACGGCAGAGAGCGGCGGGGACTTTGTCTCAAGGCCTATGATTCGACCGTCCCGCCACGTCACCTTGTAAGGGCTGTAGCCGTTCTCGAAAACGAATCTCACGATGGTAGTCATCAACCTGGGGTTGCCGCTCGTAGATGTCCCGAGTGTCTCTACCCTTTTGAACTTGCCTTTACCGTCGCTCAAGACGCGCATCTCGTCCGGCCAGCCGTCGCGCCAGAAATTTATGTCGTCGTCGGCAGGGATGGAAGCCGCCATGACGGTGAAATCGGATTTGACCATGCCTTCGAGGACAGCCACGGCTTTAGGCGATAGCTCCGCGCGCAGCTTCAGCGCTTTTTCATCTCCTTCGCGCAGGATGTCGGTCGCGTCCTGCCCGTCGGCTCCTATCTCAAGGCGGTCTCGCTCTGTTCTGATGATGAGCTTGCCTCCCGTAGGCAGTTGATAAGCTCCCACAACCCTGCTCATGAGTCTGGCGTTCGCGGCGCGAAAGGCTGGCGGCGCTTCGTACGGCTCGTTGAAGATAATCTTCGGGATGACCCTTGAGGCTTTGATGATGGTGGGGAACCAGTCGTGGCGTATGTTACAGGCGACTATCATCAGAATCTTTTCGTCCCTGTACCAGTTGAACTGCACGCCGAATCCTATGGAGTCGCCGCCGTGCATGATGCGAGTCGTCCCGCGCGGAGTCTTCTGTATCCACCAACCGTAGCCGTAGTCGCTCGTGTAATCTTTGAAAGACGGCTTCGCTTCCGGCATGACGGGCGTAAACATCTTTTCTCTAGCCGCGCGCGAAAGTATGCGGTCATTCTGTAAAGCCAGGTGCCATTTGTAGAGGTCGCCCAGAGTTGAAGTGACGCCGCCGCTCCCTACGCCGTACCAGGTGGTGTCAGACCAGGTGAGAGGACTTCCCTTCTCGCCAAGCTCATCATAGCCGCGAGCTATGAGCAAGGGACTGACGCGCGGAGCGGCCTTGCCCCAGAAGCCGGTGCTTCGCATCCCGGCAGGCTCAAACAGATTTTTTCTGAGAAACTCCCTGTAAGGCTCGCCGCTCGCCACTTCAATGACAGCCGCCAGCACCTCATAGCCGCCGTTCGAGTACTCAAACTTTGAGCCCGGCTTAAACAGCAGCTTTCGACTGAGTAATCTTTTGAGCAGCTCGTCGCGAGTAATCTCTATGTGATTAATGCCGAGGCCGTTGGGCATGCCTCCCGTGTGCGTGAGCAGTTGGTGAATTGTGATGCCAGCCTTATCAGCAGGAGCATTGGGAAAGAACTTGCCCAGGGTGTCGCTCAGCTTGAGCTTGCCCGCCATCTCAAGCTTGAGAATAGCCGCAGCCGTGAACTGTTTGGTCAGTGAGCCTATGTCGAAGACCGTGTCGGGCGTGTTGGGAACGTTCTCCGGCTGGTTGGCGAGACCGTATCCTTTACGCAGGATGACCTTGCCGTCTTTGATGATGAGCGCCGCGCCCGAATACCCGAACCCCGTGAGTCGCGTCAGGTAATCGTCTACTTTAGCGCCGAGCGCGCCTTCGACTACGGTCTTAGTCCGGGCATCTGCTCTGGCCGCACGCGGGACGCTTTTCTGCTGCGCCGAGACCGCGTGCGGGAATAGACAGATGGATAGAGACAGACAAAACGCTAGTTTTCTAATCATTCTTATAGACGCCCCCGACACACTTTTATAGGCATGGAATCTCTTCGCTGTAACGGCCCTGAAGGACTAAGCTGAAGTAGGCTTGCTCGTGAAGATGGCCCGCGAGGCTAAGCTCCGGCGGGTATAGATACTCCGTCAGAGTAAACTTCCCCACCTCTCTTTTACTCAACAGAGAGCCGCAGAACTGTCCGCGCCGAAGCTTGCTTTTCATACTCCTGATAAACAGCAAAATGCGCGCCCGTGTCAAGAGAAAGAAGACCGGCGCGAATCCTTGCTGGACATCGCGCCGGTCTCACGAACCCTGGAAGCTTTCTCTTAAACTTTATCCTACGAACAGGCGCACGAAGGACGCCAGCACCGTTGAGCGCCGCGCGACGGCCGCGACTTCTGGCCGCAGGATTGTTCTGGGGCGCGTCTTCGTCTTAATCACGGCCGAGCCGTCGAGCGAGCCGTAGATGGCAAGATACATCTGCGTCTCGGAAGGAATGAGCGTGCGCCACGCGTCGCCTCCGCGCCGCAGGTAGGACGCGAGCCGCGCCGGGTTGGAGTTGTAGCCCGCCGCGACCAACTCTTCTTGCGTCGCAAGCCCAGAGTCGAGCGCGCCTCGAACCTCTTCACTCTTCAGTAGGTCGTCCCAAGTGTCCTGCATGTAGAGCAGCATGACCAGCGCCGCGTTATCGTGGTCGGTCATCCCGTCCACGAAATCCGCCTTGAGGTCGATGGAAGGGTGACGACGCCTGACCATGTCGTAGGTCGAAGGAATCATCTGAATCATGCCGCCCGCGCCCGCAGTGCTGACAGAATAGCGATAGGTGTCTCCCTGATTCAGCGCGTAGAGCGACAGAATCTCGTTAAAGAGAGCGGGCTTGTCCTCGGACTTGAAGCGCTGGTGGTCAGTGTGCTCAACGATAGCCAGGTGCTCGGCTATGTCCACGATTTCCGGCGTGATGTCCAGGCCCTCCGCGCGCAGCTTAACGGCCGCGCCGTCCAGCCTTGAGCGGACGTAGCTGCGGCCCGACGCAATCAGCTCCGTGGAAAGAAGCGCCGGGTGCGCCGAAGTGTAATAAGCCGTCTGGGTAAGAGAGCCGTTGCGGACAATCGGATACTGCACGACGAGCGGCACGAGCGGGCTCTTGCTGGTCTCGTCCGTGATGACTACGGCGGTGTTGACGCCGTTGGCACGCGCTATGTAGACGCGCGCCTGGTGGCCCAGAGAAGTGATTGCCAGAAGCTGCGCCCCTCGCGTCAGGAACGAATCCTTCGTGAGCTGAATCGTGTGAATCTGCCCGGTCGAGCGCTCAAGCGCGGCCAGCCTCACGGAATCCGAAGGCAGGTCTGATGCGCCCGCTTTCAGGATTCGCTTGGCCTCCGCAATCTGCTCTTCAATCTGGTTGACCGTGAGCGCGCCCGGAAGCGAGGAAGGCTTCGCGCCCGCTTCGGGAGCAAGTCGTGCCACTACTGGAGCGTGAGAGTCGTCGTGCGCGTCCGCCGCAGAATCTGCGGTCTGTGCAACAGCGGCTGCGGGCCAGACGGAAAACACTAGGGCCAGCAAGGGGAACAAAACTCTAAGCTTCATGGGTCAGTTCTCGCTCGGATTCGGAGGTTTTGTTGTTCGGGGGAACGACAATTAGATGTAAGGGGAAAGGGGCGAGTTGTAAGAGAATCACAACATAGCGGGCTATCAAATTGGCAGAAAAAGGCGAACACTTTTGAGCCCCCGAAAAAGGACTTTTAGATAAAAAAAATAAAGCGGCGGAAGCTTTGAAAGCCCACACCGCTTTATTTTTTTAACTGCCTGCTCTTTTCAGAACAGCTTACCTTTTATTCTCCCTCGTCGCCGTTGTCGCTATCGGCACTGGCAGCGGCAACGGGCGTGCGAGCAGGCGCGGGAAGGTCTACGCCGCCGACTATCTCGGGGAACTCATCCAGTCCACGGTCGCGCTCTTCGCCCGCCGTTTCGTCGCGCTCAAGCTTGACGTTGCGGTAGTACTCCATGCCGGTTCCGGCAGGAATCAATCGACCCATGATGACGTTCTCCTTCAGACCGCGCAGGTAGTCCACGCGTCCAGAGATAGCCGCCTCAGTCAAGACGCGTGTCGTCTCCTGGAACGAGGCCGCGGAGATGAAGGAGTCCGTGGAGAGTGACGCCTTGGTGATTCCCAGGAGCAGCGGGTCTGCCTGCGAAGGCTCGCCGCCTTCGGCAATCACACGAGCGTTCTCGTCCTGGAAGCGGAAGCGGTCTACCTGCTCGTCCAGCAGGAACTCCGTGTCTCCGACTTCACGAATCTTCACCCAGCGCAGCATCTGACGGACAATCACTTCGATGTGCTTGTCGTTGATGTTGACGCCCTGTAGACGATAGACCTCCTGAATCTCGTTGACGATGTACTCCTGAAGCCTGCTCATGCCTAGCACTCTCAGGATGTCGTGCGGATTCAGCGGCCCGTCCATCAGCGCTTCGCCTGCGCGCACTCTATCGCCGTCCTGCACGTTGATGTGCGTGCCTCGCGGGATGTCGTACTCGCGCTCTTCGCCGTCCGTGCCCGTGATGATGAGCTTGCGCTTACCCTTTGAGATGGCCCCGAGCTTAACGGTTCCGTCAATCTCAGACATGATGGCCGTCTCGGCGGGCTTGCGAGCCTCGAAGAGCTCGACGACGCGCGGCAGACCGCCCGTGATGTCCTTGGTCTTGGTGGTTTCGCGCGGAATCTTGGCGATGATGTCGCCCGGCTCAATCACGTCGCCGTCGCCCACCATCAGGTTCGCGCGCACGGGCATCTGGTAGGTCTTAAGCACCTTCGTCCCCGAGCGGATTTCAAGCCTCGGCTGCTTCTTCTCGTCCGGCGAATCCTTCACGACCAGACGAGACTGGCCCGTGACTTCGTCCACCTCTTCGTCCACCGTGACGCCTTCCTTCAAGTCCTGGAACTTCACCGTGCCAGCGACTTCCGTCAGGATGGCGAAGGTGAAGGGATCCCAGGTTGCGAGCAGCTGGTCTTCGGCTACGCGCTGGCCGTCTTCAACCAGTATGTGCGCGCCGTAGACAATCTGGTAGCGGGCCACTTCGCGCCCGCGCTCGTCGATGATGGTCAGAGCGCCGTTGCGATTCATGGCTATGATTTCGCCGCGACGATTCTTGACCGTCTGAAGCTCTACGTACTTGATGGTGCCGTCCATGCGCGCCTCGTGCTTCGAGGACTCTTCCAGTCGGGCCGTGCCGCCGATGTGGAAGGTACGCATGGTAAGCTGCGTGCCCGGCTCGCCTATGGACTGAGCGGCGATGACGCCGACCGCTTCGCCTATGTCGACGGGCCTTCCTGTGGCAAGGTTGCGGCCGTAGCACTTGATGCAGACGCCGCGACGCGACTCGCAGGTCAGCACAGAGCGAATGCGAACCCTCTGCACGCCGGAGCGCTGAATCTCCTGTGCGAGGTCTTCGTCAATCTCCGCGTTTATCTCGACTATGACGTTGCCCTCGACGGGGTCAATCACGTCGTCCAGAGAGGTGCGGCCGATGATGCGGTCGCGCAGAGACTCAATCTCTTCGCCGCCTTCGACGATGGCCGAAGCCCATATGCCCTTGAGTGTGCCGCAGTCAGGCTCACTGATAATCACGTCCTGAGCAACGTCCACGAGCCTGCGCGTCAGGTAGCCCGAGTCTGCGGTCTTCAGAGCCGTATCGGCCAGACCCTTTCGCGCGCCGTGCGTAGAGATGAAGTACTGCAACACGTTCAGCCCCTCGCGGAAGTTGGCGCGTATGGGCGTCTCTATGATTTCGCCGGAAGGCTTGGCCATGAGGCCGCGCATGCCCGCGAGCTGACGAATCTGCTGCGCGGAGCCGCGAGCGCCCGAATCACTCATGACGAGAATCGGGTTCAGCTCGCCCGAAGCCTTCTCGCGCTCGTCCATCGAGCGGAACATCTCCTTGGCCACGCGGTCTGTCACCTCAGACCAGATGGCTATGACCTTGTTGTAACGCTCGCCGTTGGTGATGACGCCGTCCAGATACTGCTGCTCAACGTCAATCACGTCCTTCTCTGCCTTCTCAACGAGCGTGCGCTTGGCGTCGGGCGTAACGAGGTCGTCAATGCCTATGGAGATGCCCGCGCGCGTGGCGTAGAGGAAGCCAAGCTGCTTGAGGTCGTCAAGAGCCTTGACTGTCATCTCGTGACCGAGGCGCAGGTGGCAGTAGTTCACAAGCGCCTGCAAGCCCTTCTTCTTCATTGTGCCGTTGATGAAGGGCAGGCCCGGCGGAATCGAGTCGTTGAAGATGACGCGGCCCGCGGTGGTGTTGATGACGCGGCGCACGTTCTCCTGAACGGTCGCGCGCATCACGTCCTGCGTGTCGTGCTCCTGAGTCAAATCAATCAGGTCGCCGTCGATGCGTAGCTTAATCTGCGTCTGCGTCGTGACTTCTTTAGCGTCGAGCGCGAGCAGCACTTCGTCCGTAGAGCTGAAGAGTCTTCCTTCGCCCTTCATGCCCGGACGCTCACGCGTCAGGTAGTAGCAGCCGAGGACAATGTCCTGCGAAGGCACGGCGATGGGCTGGCCGTTCGCAGGTGAAAGGATGTTGTTAGAAGACAGCATCAGGACAGCCGCTTCTATCTGCGCTTCCGGCGAGAGCGGGATGTGTACGGCCATCTGGTCGCCGTCGAAGTCTGCGTTGAAGGCCGTGCAGACGAGCGGGTGAATCTTGATGGCCTTGCCCTCTACGAGCACCGGCTCGAATGCCTGAATGCCAAGGCGGTGAAGCGTGGGCGCGCGGTTCAGAAGCACCGGATGCTCACGAATCACTTCTTCTAGGATGTCCCAGACCACGGGCTCCTGTCGCTCCACCATCTCGCGCGCCTGCTTGATGGTAGCGGCGTGAGCCTGCTTCTCAAGCTGGTTGTAGATGAAGGGCTTGAACAACTCCAGAGCCATCTTCTTAGGCAGACCGCACTGATGAAGCTTAAGCTCCGGGCCGACGACGATGACCGAACGGCCGGAGTAGTCAACGCGCTTGCCGAGTAAGTTCTGGCGGAAGCGTCCCTGCTTGCCCTTGAGCGTTCCAGACAGAGACTTCAAGGGACGGTTGTTGACGCCGCGAAGCACGCGGCCGCGACGACCGTTATCAAACAGGGCATCAACCGCCTCCTGAAGCATTCGCTTCTCGTTGCGCACGATGACTTCGGGCGCGCGAAGCTCCATCAGCTTCTTCAGGCGGTTGTTGCGGTTGATAACGCGACGATAAAGGTCGTTCAAGTCAGACGTGGCGAAGCGCCCGCCGTCAAGAGGCACGAGCGGTCGAAGCTCAGGCGGAATGACGGGAATCACGTCCAGAATCATCCACTCGGGACGGTTGCCGCTCTTAACAAAGCTGGTCGCGACCTTCAGGCGCTTGGAGTACTTCAGCTTCTTCTGCTGCGAAGTCTCCTCCTTCATGCGCGTGCGAAGCTCCGTCGCAAGCTCTTCGACGTTGACGGCCATCAACAATTCCTTGATGGCTTCAGCGCCCATCTTGGCCACGAACTGAGCCGGGTAATCGCGCGACAATTCGCGGAAGCGCTCGTCCGTCAGCAGCTCTCGCTCCTTAACGGGCGCGTCGCCCGGGTCTATGACTATGTAGGACTCGAAATAAAGCACCTTCTCAAGCTCGCGCAGAGGAATGTCCAGCAGGTGGCCTATGCGCGACGGCAAGCCCTTGAAGAACCAGACGTGCGAGCAAGGAGAGGCGAGGTCGATGTGGCCGAGGCGCTCGCGGCGCACCTTGGCCTGCGTGACTTCCACGCCGCACTTGTCGCAGATGACTCCGCGATGCTTCATCCTCTTGTACTTTCCGCAGAGGCATTCCCAATCGGCCACGGGGCCGAAGATACGCGCGCAGAAGAGTCCATCGCGCTCCGGTTTAAAGGTTCTGTAATTAATCGTCTCGGGCTTCGTCACCTCGCCGTGCGACCACTGGCGAATCTTTTCCGGTGACGCCAAAGAGATACGAATCGCCTCGAAGTCAGGCGCGAGTTGTGTTTTTTGTTCTTGGAATCGAAACATAAAATCTCCGTAGGAGTCAGGACTCAGAATTCAGAATCCAGAATAAAAGGCTGAAACCGCTTCTTATTCTGACTCCTGAGTTCTGAGTCCTGAATTCTGCTTTTACCCTTCCGCGCTGCCGCCTACCAGTATGGCTTCGCCCGTGCCGTCGCCTAGGGCGGCCGCCCCGTTCTCGCCATCGCCGCGCTGAATCAGCTCAACGTCGAGGCAGAGCGATTGAAGCTCGCGCACCAGCACGTTGAACGACTCGGGTAGACCCGGATCGAAATCGGCTTCGCCCTTGACTATCGCCTCGTAAATCTTGGAGCGGCCCGCCACGTCGTCAGACTTCGCCGTCAGAAGCTCCTGAAGGATGTGCGCCGCGCCGTAAGCTTCGAGCGCCCAGACCTCCATCTCTCCGAAGCGCTGCCCGCCGAACTGCGCCTTGCCGCCCAGAGGCTGCTGCGTAATCAGCGAGTACGGCCCGATTGAGCGAGCGTGAATCTTGTCGTCCACAAGGTGCGAGAGCTTCAGCATGTAGATGTAGCCCACGGTCACCTTCTGCTCGAAGGCGTCGCCCGAAAGACCATCGTAGAGAACGGTCTTGCCGGACTCGTTGACGATAGCGGGCTGGCCCGTCTCCTGTAGATGCGTGGCAGACTCGCGCAGCCTCTCCTTAATCTCGCGCTCGGTCGCGCCGTCAAAGACAGGCGTGGCGAAGTGCAGGCCCAGCACGCGAGCCGCCCAGCCAAGGTGCGTCTCAAGAATCTGGCCCACGTTCATGCGCGAAGGCACGCCCAGAGGATTCAGAACAATCTCTACGGGCGTTCCGTCCGGCAGGTACGGCATGTCTTCTTCAGGAAGAATGCGCGCGATGACGCCCTTATTGCCGTGGCGTCCGGCCATCTTGTCTCCGACCGAAAGCTTGCGCTTCATGGCTATGAAGACCTTGACCATCTTGATGACGCCGGGAGCAAGCTCGTCGCCCTGCTTGAGCTTCGCTATCTTCTCTTCGTAGATGTCCGAGAGAATGCGAATCTGGCGCTCTGTGCGCTCTTCGTACTCTTTAATCTCGGCGGCAATGTCTACGGTCGTGGAAGTCAGCTCGGCCTTACGCAGCGCCTTCGGCTCTACGCCCTGAATCATCTCGCGCGTAACCTTCTCGCCGCGCGGGATGACCGTCTCCTTGTTGACCGTCAGGTCTTTGGCCAGCTTGCGTCCCTCGAACAGCTCGTAGATGCGCTCGTCGCGCTGCTCTCTGAGGATGCGTATCTCGTCTTCAAGGTCTCGGCGGAGGCTGTCCTCTTCCGACTGCTCGATTGACAGAGAGCGCTGGTCTTTCTCCTGACCCTTGCGCGTGAAGACCTGCACGTCAACGACAGTGCCGTCTATGCCCGGAGGGCAAATCAGGCTCGCGTCCTTAACGTCACCGGCCTTCTCGCCGAAGATGGCGCGAAGAAGTTTTTCTTCGGCGGTCAACTGCGTCTCGCCTTTGGGCGTGACTTTTCCTACGAGAATGGAGCCGGGCTTGACCTGCGCGCCTATGCGTATGATTCCTGACTCGTCCAGGTCGCGCAGCATGTTCTCGCCCACGTTCGGGATGTCGCGCGTAATCTCTTCGGGCCCGAGCTTGGTGTCGCGAGCTTCGATTTCAAGCTCTTCAATGTGAATCGAAGTGTAGTAGTCGTCCTTGACCAGCCGCTCCGAGACGAGAATCGCGTCCTCGAAGTTGTAACCGCGCCAGGGCATGAAGGCCACCAGCACGTTGCGTCCCAAGGCAAGCTCGCCCCTGTCTGTGCAAGGCCCGTCGGCAATCACCTGCCCCTTCGTGACGCGCTCGCCGACGTGGACGATGGGCCGCTGGTTGATGCAGGTGTTCTGGTTAGAGCGCTTGAACTTAATCAGCGAGTAGATGTCCGCCGTCACCTCGCGAGAGATGGTGCCGTCAACGTTGTGGTCTGCGCGCACGATAATGCGCTCACTATCAACGTAGTCGACAACGCCGTCACGACGAGCGACGACGACAGCGCCGGAATCCCTAGCCGTCACCTTCTCCATGCCCGTGCCTATGTAAGGCGCTTCGGCGCGAAGAAGAGGAACCGACTGGCGCTGCATGTTCGAGCCCATCAGGGCGCGGTTCGCGTCGTCGTTCTCAAGGAACGGAATCAGAGAGGCCGCGACCGAGACAAGCTGTTTAGGAGAAACGTCAACGTACTCAATCTCCTCGCGGCGGGCCAGCACGAACTCACCGGCCTTGCGCGAAGCGTTGCGGTCGTTGACGATGTAGCCCGTCTCGTCCAGCTCGATGTTGGCCTGACCTACGACGTGCTTGTCCTCTTCCCACGCCGTCAGATAAAAGGGCCACGGCTCGAACTCGGCCTTGCGCCCATCGGCTCCGACGCGCTTGTTGGCCTTCTCCACGTCCTCCTGCGGCACGTGGTCATTCGGCTTGAACTTGGTGTCGCCGCCGTTGATGACGCGCACGAACTCCACTACGCGCCCTTCGACCACCTTGCGGTACGGCGACTCAATGAAGCCGAACTCGTTGATGCGGGCGAAGCAGGATAGAGACGAGATAAGACCGATGTTCGGGCCTTCAGGCGTCTCAATCGGGCAGATGCGGCCGTAGTGAGTCGGGTGAACGTCGCGCACCTCAAAGCCTGCGCGCTCGCGCGAGAGACCGCCCGGCCCAAGGGCCGAGAGCCTGCGCTTGTGCGTAATCTCCGAGAGCGGGTTGGTCTGATCCATGAACTGCGAGAGCTGAGATGAGCCGAAGAACTCACGAACGGCAGCCGTCACGGGCTTGGCGTTGATGAGGTCTCGCGGCATGGTCGTCTGCATCTCCTGATGTATGGACATCTTCTCCTTGATGGCGCGCTCCATGCGCTCAAGGCCGATGCGGAACTGGTTCTCAAGCAGCTCGCCCACGGCTCTGACGCGACGATTGCCAAGGTGGTCAATGTCGTCCGCCTGAAACTCCACTGGGTTCTTTCTCATCTTCAGGACGTAGCCTACGACTTCAACGAAGTCCTGAGCGGAGAGAAGCGGGTCGTCAATGCGCTCGCGCTCCGGCTTGCCCATCTTGATGTTGAACTTCAAGCGGCCGACGCGCGAAAAGTCGAACTTGCGCGGGTCGAAGAACATGCCTTCGAGCAGACGGTATGCGGTCTGCACGGTCGGCGGGTCGCCGGGGCGCATCTTGCGATAGATTTCCAGCAACGCGTCCACAGGCTTGGTGATGACATCCTTCTTCAAGGTCTGCGATAACACCACGCCTAGGTCGTCGCGCTCGGGGAAGAAGAGGCTGAAGCGCTCAACGCCAGCTTCGGCAATCTCCTGAAGCTTGGCGGGCGTTATCTCGTTGTTGGCCTCAAGGATTACTTCGCCCGTCTCCGTGTTGATGACATCGCCAAGGGAGAAGGCTCCCTCGAACTGAGCGGTGTCAACTTCGACTTCCTTGATGTGCCCCTTGCGCATGGCGTCGAGCGCCGAAGAGGTAATCTTCTTGCCCGCGCGCACGATGGCGTCGCCGCGTCCCTTGATGTCCGCGTCAACCTTCATGCCTACAAGGTTGCTTGAGCCAGTCTCCGGAACCTGTATGAAGAGTCGCCCGTCCTGAACCCTGACCTCGTCCGAGATGTAGAAGGTGCGAAGCACGTCTTCATCACCGAACGAGATGTTCTTGACGGCCTCTTCCAGCTCGGAGTCCGTGTGAAAGCTCCTTCCGGCAAAGCCTGCGTCGAGCCAGATGCCGAGTGCGCGCAGGAAGATGGTCGCCAGGAACTTGCGCTTGCCCACGCGAACGTAGAGCAGGTTCTTCTGGTCGTACTCGAACTCCACCCAGGAGCCGCGATACGGGATGACCTTGGCTACGTAGAGCGCGCCGCGCTTGAAGAAGACGCCGGGCGAGCGGTGCAGCTGCGAGACTATGACGCGCTCGGTTCCGTTGATGATGAAAGTGCCGTTGTCCGTCATCAGCGGGATTTCGCCGAAGAAGACCTCTTCCTCCTTGATGTCGCGTATCGAGAGCGCTTCCGTTTCAGGGTCTTTGTCGAAGACGGTCAGGCGAATCTTGACCTTGAGCGGCACAGAGTAAGACATGCCGCGCTCCTGACACTCCTGCTGGTCGTGCTTGTGCTTGAGGCCTACGGGCTCGCCGCAGTTGTCGCAGAGCGTGGGGCGCACGGCGTTAAACGTGCCGCAGTTGTGGCAGAGCGTTTCGCCCGGAGTAAGCGGGTCAACCTTGATGGTCGAGCCGCAATTCTTACAGTTCGAGCGCAGGTAGTTGAGCCCTTCCAGGCGGCCGCACTTGCACTGCCAGTTGCCAATCTGGTACTCGACGAAATCCAGCGTGGCCGTGCCGCGAAAGTCCGAGATGGGGAAGACCGAGCGGAAAACGGCCTGGAGGCCCGTGTTCTCGCGCTCTTCCGGCAGCAAGTCCATCTGAAGGAAGCGGTTGTACGACTCCCTCTGAATCTCAATCAGATTCGGGATGCGCACAGCCGTAGCGATTTTAGAGAAATCATGGCGCACGGGCGGCTGGCTCGTACGCCTTCCAGTCCCACCTGTAAATGTTTGAAGCGGATTTGCAGACATCTTGATTCCTTAAAAGAAGCCGCCGGCAGTCAGCAGTCAGCCAGCAGCTTTTTAATTTAGATATGCAAGGAACTTTGATAATCGTAAGCATTCAACCGGCAAACCCGCTGACGGCTGACGGGCTGAATGCAGATAACTATTTCCAGAGACGCCAAAGAGCGGTCAGGGCGCAAAATGCCCCGACCGCTTCCATTGACCCAAAGCGGCTGAATTTTTCTCAAGTTTTTTGGGAGTAACGCCAGCGCCTCAATACTCCCTTACCTTAACCGCGCGACGCCGCGCCTGTCAAGGTAACCGGAAAACCTACTTAATCTGTGCTGCCTGCCGCCCCGTGGAAAGCATTAAGTTGCGCTACGGGCGCACTTCGTTGCCTTCCGACGGGGAAACAGTCAGGCGAACCTGCCAGTAAAACTGGCGCGAGCGAGCCCGCGCCGAGCGAGCTTACTTGACCTCGACGGTCGCGCCCGCGTCCGCCAGCTTCTGGCGAATGGTCTCTGCCTCTTCCTTGGAGACGCCCTCTTTGACGGCCTTCGGAGCGGCTTCGACCAAATCCTTGGCCTCTTTCAGGCCCAGCTGGGTGATTTCGCGCACGACCTTGATGACGTTAATCTTGTTGCCGCCAGCGGCCTGAAGGATAACGTCAAACTCCGTCTTCTCTTCGGCCGGAGCAGCCGCCTCGCCGCCGCCCGCACCGGCCGCCGGAGCAGCCGCCACGGCAGCCGCAGCCGCCGAAACGCCAAAGGTATCCTCAAGCTCCTTGACGAGCTGCGAGGCTTCCAGAAGGGTCATGCCCTTCAAATACTCAATTACATCTTCGCGTGTTGCTGCCATGATTACTTATCCATCCTCCTCAAAGGGGTTCTAGTGTGCTTTTTGTTTCAGGTTTAGCAGCAGGAGAACCCACGGGACGCTTCCGTAAAGCCTGTTGCATCCAGGCCGCAAGGAGCGTCCGAGCCGCGACGGGCGATTCTGACATAACCGCCCCGCTCGTTTTTCCGCGTCCGGCTGACTCTGCTTGAGACTTCAAATCCGAAGCCTCAAATCCTTCTTATTAACAGCGCGGCCACATGGCCGGCTGCGAAACTTTGACTCAGGCTTCAGCGCCCGCGTCGCCGCCCTTGGCATCGCCAATCTGCTTGACGACGATTGCCAGGTTGCGCGGCACGGCCGAAAGCACCGTGACAAGGCGCTGCGCCTGGCAGTTAATCAGGAACATGATCTTGGAAATCAACTCTTCCTTGGACGGCAGTGAAGCAATCGCTTCCACGTCGGGAAGCGCCACCACTTTGCCCTCCACGATACCGACCTTGAAGGTGAAGGTATCGGGGTTGGCCTTAGTAAACTTTGAAATCGCCTTCGACAGGTTGACGGGGTCGCCTTCGCTGATGGCGATGGCGGTGACGCCCTTGAAATGCTCTGCGGCCTGCTCGAACGGCGTGCCCTCTGCGGCCTTGCGCGCCAGTGTGTTCTTGACCACCTCGTAGCGCACTCCGGCTTCGCGCAACTGGTTGCGAAGCTCCTGGTCTTTGGCCACGGTCATCTTCTGAAAGCCCACGACCATAGCGGCCGTGGCCTTCTGGAACTGCTCCGTGAGGGCGTTTAAATCCTGCTGTTTCTGCTCTCTTGTTTTCATCTCTCTTGCTCGCTCCTCACTTATCTACCGTACAGCGCCTCGTCAAGGAGCACGCCGGGACTCATGGTTGCCGCCAGATTGACCTTCTTGACGTATTTGCCCTTGGCCGTGGCAGGCTTGGCGCGAACGACCGCGTCAATCAAAACCTGCGCGTTCTCTCGAAGCCTATCGGGCTCGAAAGAGACCTTGCCGACGGGGACGTGAATCACGCCCGTCTTGTCCACGCGGTACTCGACCTTACCGGCCTTGGTCTCGCGCACGGCCGTAGTCACGTCAGGCGTCACGGTTCCGGTCTTAGGGTTCGGCATGAGGCCGCGCGGGCCTAGCACCTTACCGAGCTGGCCCACAAGACGCATCATGTCGGGCGTGGCGATGACGGCGTCAAAGTCGAGCCAGCCGCCCTTGATTCTGTCCACCATCTCCTCGCCGCCGACGAAATCGGCCCCGGCTTCCTGCGCCTCTTTCTGCTTATCAGGCCCCGCTATGACGAGCACCGTCTTGGAGCGCCCGAGCCCGTGCGGCAGAACGACCGTGCCGCGCACAAGCTGGTCAGCCTTGCGCGGGTCAACGCCGAGCCACATGGTCAATTCAATCGTCTCATCAAACTTGGCGAAGGAAAGCTCCTTCAGGAGCCCCACGCCCTCTTCGAGCGTGTACTTGCGGCCCGGCTCAATCTTCTCCGCAGCCGCACGATACTTCTTTCCGTGCTTTTTCATTCAAAACCCTCTGAGGTTCAAGCGAAGCGACCCTACAACGGCCAACCTCTCCCTCTTCAGAATGCAGCGCTACTGCATTCGTTATTCTATTGTGAGCCCCATCTGTCGCGCAGTGCCTTCTATGGTCTTGACTGCGGACTCAAGGCTCGTGGTGTTCAGGTCGGGCATCTTGGTCTTGGCAATCTCCGTGATTTTGTCGCGCGAGATGGTGCCTACCTTTTCGCGGTTAGGCTTGCCTGAGCCCTTGCCGATGCCTGCGGCCTTTTTGAGAAGGTCTGCCGCAGGCGGCGTCTTCGTCTCAAAGGTAAAGGAGCGGTCTTGATAGACCGTGATGACGACCGGAATCTTCAGGTCAGGATCCATCTGCGCGGTCTTCGCGTTGAAGGCCTTGCAGAACTCCATGATGTTGACGCCGTGCTGGCCCAGAGCCGGGCCGATGGGCGGCGCAGGATTGGCCTTGCCCGCCGGAACTTGAAGCTTAATGTAACCTGTAATCTTCTTTGCCATAACTCAATCTATTCTTCTTCAGCGAAAGTAACTTTCTCGACGTCCAGGAAGTTCAGCTCTACGGGAGTCGAGCGGCCGAAGATGGTGACGGTAACTTTCAAAGTTGACTTGTCGTCGTTGACCTCTTCGACCTTGCCCGTGAAGCTCTGGAACGGCCCACTCTTTATACGCACGGTCTCGCCTGCGGCGAAAGAGTACTTCGGCTTCGGCTTCTCGGCCGCTTCCGTCACGTTGTGGACAATCTGATCCACCTCCTGCTCTGTCAGCGGCGTAGGATTCTGCCCGCCCACAAAGCCCGTGACCTTTGGCGTCGATTTAATCGTGTGGAAGACGTTGTCGGGTATGTGCCCGCGATCGTCGCACTCAATCTCTACCAGCACGTAGCCGGGATAGAACATGCGCGAGGATTCCACGCGCTTGTTGCCGCGCATCTCCACGACCGTTTCCGTCGGGACAAGCACCTCAAGGATTTGGTCCTGCAATTCGGTGTCGCGTATGCGCGCCTTCAACGAGTCGCGCACCTTCTTCTCGTGCCCCGAATAAGTATGTAAGATGTACCACTGCCGCATTGGCGTAAAACTTCCTTACCGCTCAGACTTCGATTCCAATCAGGCCCAACAGCCAGGAGAAAAGCCGCCCGAGCAAAACGATGCCCCAATCAACCGAGAACAGGTAGATGGCGAAAAAGATGACGGCCACAATCGTAATTATGGTCGTGTTCTTAACCTCGTTGAGCGAAGGCCAGCTGACGCGCCGCATCTCCATTCGCACGTCATGAAAGAACTGCGAAACGCGCGTGAAAAATCCTGCACGAGGCCCATGAAGCCCTCGCTCACGACGAGCAGCCTTGCCTTCGGGCCCTTCACCAAAACGCGTACCGCGCGGCGCAGGCGTTCCCACGGTCGAAGAGTCTACAAGCTCGGACTCTTCTCCCCCTCCCTGCGGCAAATCATCATCTCTATCGCTCATGACGCTGTCAGTCTTCCTAGACTTAGACACCCGACCTCTACCTTCTTTCTACAAACACCACAGGGGTATCAGGATTCGAACCCGAACTTTCGGTTTTGGAGACCGACGTGCTAACCGTTGACACTATACCCCTAGAAGAAATGCAAAAGTCAGAATGCAGAATGATGAATTTAACTTCTGCATTCTGCACTCTGCCTTCATCATTTACTTAGTCTCTTTGTGGCCCGTGTGCTTGCGGCAACGGCGGCAGAACTTGCTGAACTCCAGACGCTCCGTAGTGGTCTTTTTGTTCTTCGTCGTTACGTAGTTGCGGCTCTTGCATTCCGTACACTGGAGCACAATATTATCGCGCGGCATAACTCACCTTCTCCAAAACCTAAATCTCTTCTCAAGCCCGTCCAAAGCTACTCAATGACTTCGGAGACAGTGCCTGCTCCTACCGTCCTGCCACCCTCTCGAATGGCGAACCTCAACCCCTTCTCCATCGCAATCGGAGCTATCAACTCTATCTCCATCGCCACGTTATCCCCAGGCATCACCATCTC
>DATELK010000195.1:0-9055 GCA_035276685.1 Pyrinomonadaceae bacterium
GCGAGGCTGGCGGGCAAGCCTCTCTCTTCAACGACAGGTTCACGACGCGCGCCACCCTTTTCTGGGCAGAGGTGACAAGGCCCGTAGCCAACGTTACCCTGCGCACAACGCCGGGCCTCATCACCCGGCAGCGACAGAATCTAGGTCGCACACGCTCGCGCGGCTTGGAGGTAGAAGCGGACGCGCGCCTCTCGGGCAGGTGGACTCTCTCTGGCGGCTACCAGTTCGCAGACGCGAGCGTGCTTGAGTTCCCGGCGAGCACTGCGCTCGAAGGAAAGCGCGTGGCGCAGGTGGCGCGTCACCAGCTGACCTTTCAGGCTAGATACTCGAACCCGTCGCTCCTGACGGCAGCCTTTCAGGGTCGCGCCTCAAGCGCGCAGTTTGACGACGACCAGAACCTGCTTCCGCTTGACCCGTACTTCACGCTCGACGCATATCTTTCGCGCCGCGTCACGCGCAGCCTGGAAGCCTTCCTCGCTGCCGAAAATCTCTTTAATCAAAGATACACAGTCGGCCGCACGCCCATCAGAACCATAGGCCCGCCGCTTCTCTTTCGCGCAGGCTTCCGGCTGCAACTGGGCCAGCGATAAAAGAATTCACGGCGCTAGAACTTAATGCGCTCCGTCGTCTCTACTGCGCGGTAGCAGGCGTCTACAAGCTCAACGGACTTGTAGCCGTCGAGCGCCGTCACGGGCGGCTCAACGCCAGCCACAATCGCATCCACGAAGGCGCGGTCTTCCTGCAAGTATCCCCACTTCTCTTCCTTCGTGAGCTGCTGCATGGAGCGTGTGCGGTGCTGGCCCGTGAGCCCTTCGCTGACGGTGAGGCTCTCCATCTCGCGCGTGACGAGGGTCTGGTGATGACAGAAGACCTCGACGCGCTCGAAGGGAAAGAGCCAGCTTGCGTCCGCAGACGAGCAGAGCGTGGCGTGCAGGCCGCTCTCGAACTTGAGAAGCACTGAGAAGTCGTCAACCTCCAAGTACTCGTGGCGCGAGCCTATGGCGGAAAGCTCCGCCACCTCTCCGAAGAGAAAGCGCATCATGTCGAACATGTGTATGGTCGTCTCGTATAGAAAGCCGCCCGTAGTCGTCGCGTCCCCTACCCACTCGGGGTTAATCAGCTCGCCCCGGTTCATCTTGACGTGAGCGGAATGAGGCGCGCTTTCATCCCCGAGGATGCGCCGAAGCTCTGCGTAGACGGGAGCGAACCTGCGGTTGTGCCCGACCTGAAAGACTCCGCGCCCGGCATTGGCCGCCTCAAGCACTCGGCGCGCATCATCAACACCGGTCGCCATAGGCTTTTCGCAGAAGACGTGCAGGCCAGCCTCAGCAGCCGCCACCGCAAGCTCCGTGTGCTTGGTGTTGGGGGTCGTGATGTAGACGGCGTCAACGCTCTCTATCAACTCTTCGGCTGTCGCCGCAATCTCCGCCCCGGTCGTGCGCGCAAGCTGCTCCGCACGCTCGCGAGAGATGTCCTGAACCTTTGCCAGCCGCACGCGCTCGTCGCGCACCAGAAGAGAGGCGTGAACTCCGCCTATGTAGCCTGCGCCTATGATGCCTACGCTGATTTTGTCCATGGTGTAATTTAAGAAAAGGAATTAACAGGGGTGGACAGGATGTACAGGATAAAGATTAAGAAGAAGAAACGCTTTCTCTTTTTTATCCTGTCTATCCTGTCCATCCCTGTTTGAATTTCAGTTGAGAACTACCTTAGATGCGGCCGTGTGAGCCTCGCGCGCCAGTTCCAAAGGGTCTCGCTCCCAGTATTCGGGGCGGAAAATCTCTACGCTCGCGACGCGGCTGTAGCCTATGCGGCGGAGCGCTCCGACCATCTCCCTGAGCGGCAGTATGCCTAAGCCCGGCAGCAGTCGGTGCCTGTCTTCCAGTTCTTCGCGCGGCCTGTCTTCGGCATCGTTGATGTGAAAGATGAAGAGCCTTTCAGGGTCAAGCGCCTCGATTGATTCGAGGCGTGAGCCGCCCGCGTAGAAATGGAAGCTGTCTATGACAAGCCCCACGTTATCGCGGTCTACCTCTTTGACTATCTCGTGGGCTAGGTCCAGGGTCTGAACGCTGCAACGGGGCTGGCCCAGGAACTCAAACGCGAGCGAGACGCTGAAGCGTTTGGCAATAGAGCTAAGCTCGGACAGCACATGCACGGACTCTTCTATCACGTCTTCGCGCGTCTTACCTTCTGGTAACGGGCTCGGCACGACAACTATGTAAGGACAATCAATCGCCTGCGCGATGCGGCACAAGTCTTCGCACTCGGCCAGAAGCTCTGCGTGTCGCTTCTCGTCTCTAAAAGTGACGTGCTCGATGGAATTGATGCTATAAGGCTTAAGATTATGCTCCTTCAAAAGCTCTCTGAGCCGCTCGACCGTGTTCGATTGCAGAAACTTCCTGAGCTTGGCCGCCCAAATCTCAAGGTAGTCGAACCCGGCCAGAGAGGCCGCGCGTATGTCCGTCTCAAGGTCTGCCTTCATCGTCGTAGCACCGTTTAGCGCCAGCTTCATCTTCCCACACCTCTTTCCTTCATCTTAAAGCTAAGCCTGAATCCCGGTCGAAGAAATCTATCCTGCCGGTCTCGAATCTCACGAAGGCGGGCGTCTCCGGCTCCGCGCGAAAATGGGCGGGCGCACGCACTATAATCTTCTCCGCGCCCAGTTGCAGAAAGACAAAGGTCTCGTTGCCCATCAGCTCCGTCACGTAAACTTCCGCACGCAGCCACCCGTCGCGATGCTCGGTCGAGACTTCTATGTGCTCGGGCCGTATGCCCAGAGTTACGCGCCTGTGATTTTTTAACCTCTCAAGGTGAGCGTCCGTGAGCGCAAGCGATATGTCGCCGCTAGTGAAGCGACGCGCGCCCTCGTCCACGTCACCCTCCATGAAATTCATGCCGGGGTTTCCTACGAACTCCGCCACGAAGCGGTTCGCAGGAAGATTGTAGATGTTCATAGGCGTGTCGAACTGCTGCAAGCGCCCGCCACGCATGACGGCCACGCGATGCGCCAGAGTCATTGCCTCTGCCTGGTCATGCGTGACGTAGACTGTTGTCGTTCCAAGCTCGTGCTGCAAGCGCTTCAGCTCGCCGCGCATCTGCACGCGAAGCTTCGCGTCCAGGTTAGAGAGCGGCTCGTCCATCAGGTAAACCCTGGGCTCTCTGACGACGGCGCGGGCGAGAGCAACACGCTGGCGCTCTCCGCCGGAAAGCTCTCTGGGCCTGCGCTCAAGCAGTGCGGTTATCTCAAGCATCTCCGCCACGCGTATGACTTTCGCCCGCATCTCTTCACGAGGCATGCGGCGCACGCGCAGGGGATAGCTGATGTTTTCCGCCACCGTCATGTGCGGGTAAAGCGCGTAGGACTGGAAGACCATGGCCACGTCGCGCTTCTGCGCCGGGACATCGTTCATGCGCTCGCCGCCTATCAGTATGTCTCCCGAAGTCACATCTTCGAGCCCCGCCAGCATACGCAGGCTCGTGGTCTTGCCGCACCCCGAAGGCCCAAGCAGCACCACGAACTCTCCGTCCTCTACGCCGAGGTCGAGCCCGTTCACCACCACCGTCGAGCCAAAGGCCTTTGTCACGTTGACGAACCTTACATCCATGAGCTTCGGGCTTTTATCTCATCCTTTCACAGCGCCGAGCGACAGGCCGCGCACGAGGTAGCGTTGGACGGCCAGCGCGAAGACGAGTATGGGCATCATGGCTACGGTCGCGGCGGCGCTCATCACGCCCCACTTAATCTCGTACTGCGTGACGCGGCCCGCTATGCCGACGGGCAGCGTCATCGCCGCGTCCGTCTGCGTCAGGACGAGCGCAAAGAGGAACTCGTTCCACGAGATGATTAAGCAAAAGACGGCCGTGGCAGCAAGTCCCGGCGCGACAAGCGGCAGCACCACTCGCCTCAATGCTCCGAGGCGCGAGTCGCCGTCAACGCGCGCAGCCTCTTCCAGCTCTCTGGGAATCTCGCTGAAAAAGCCTCGCATCATCCAGACCACGAACGGAAGATTAAAAGCCGTGTAGACGATTATGAGCGAGAGCCGCGTGTTGAGAAGCCTCACGTCCCGCATCATCAGAAAGAGCGGAACAATCGTCACAATCGGCGGGAACATTCGCGTCGAAAGTATCCAGAGCGCGAAGTGTTTATCCAGCCGATATGGCAGGCGAAAATGCGAGAGTGCATAAGCCGCGAGCGTCCCCAGCACCACCGCGCTTAAAGTCGCAAGCACGGAGACGACGATGCTCGTCACCAGATACTGCCCGAAGGAGCGCGTGGCAAAAGCGTCCCTGTAATGCGCGAGCGTGGGATTAAACACGAGCCACTTCGGCGGCACGCTGAACTGGTCAATCTCCGTCTTGAGCGAGATTGTCATCATCCAGTAAACGGGCAGCACCGCCGCCGCCACCGCAAGGATAGCAAGCGCGTATCGCAGAAGCTTTCCCGCGAGCGGCGTCTTCATCTGCTCTCCTGCTTCTGTAGCAGCCTTATGTAGACAAGACTGATGGCGTTTGTCACCAAGAGAAGCACAAACGACATGGCCGCAGCGTAGCCGAAGTTGCCGAAGCGAAAGGCCGCGCGATAGATGTACAGGCTCACGGTCTCCGTGGCGAAGCCGGGCCCGCCCTCCGTCAGGATAAAGATTTGGTCGAAGACGCGCAGCAAGTCCATAGTCCTTAGGAGCAGCACAATCAGTATGGCAGGCTTCAACAGCGGCAGCGTGATGAAGCGAAAGGTCTGCCAAGCGCTTGAGCCGTCCATGCGCGCCGCTTCGTAAGGCTCCTGCGGGATGGCCTGCAAGCCCGCGAGCAGTATGAGAAAGACAAACGGCGTCCACTGCCACACGTCAACCGCTACGACAGAGAGAAACGCCAGGCGCGGGCTGGCAGTCCACGTCAGGCTCTCTGTATTAATACCGAAGCTCTTCAGCGTGCCGTTGATTGCGCCGAAGTTGGGATTAAGAGCGAGCCTCCAGACCACGCCCACCACCACTGGCGGCAGCATCATAGGCACGAGCAGCGTCGCGCGGAACAGTGAGCGTGCGCGCATCTCTTGATTCAGCAGCAAAGCCAATCCCAAGCCGAGCAGCAGCTCACATGTCAGAGCAAGCAGAGCATAGACGAGCGTGTGCAGCATCGCGCTCAGGAAAAAGCTGTCCGAGAAGAGACGCGAGAAATTCTCAAGCGACCAACGCGCGCCCGTGCCCGCTTGAAGACTCACTCTCACGGCGTAGACGAGCGGGTAGATGGAGAGCGCCAGAAGGACAATCAGCGTCGGCGCAAGCAGAAGAAAAGGGAGCGTGCGCTCCGTTCCCGTCAAGAAGGAATGTTTGCCTTGAAGCCTCTGCACGTCTTGAAAAGGGTGTGCCTTCGTTTACTTGCGCTCGACAATCTTGAGAATCTCTGCGTTGGCCTGGTTCATGGCGTCTTCGGGCGACAGCTCGCCGCTGTTGGCCTTGGAGAGAAAGATGCCGAAGGCGTTCTCTATCTCGTTCCAGCGAGGCGTGCGCGGGCGCGGCCTGGAAGTCTCAAGCGAGCGCAGCTGCACAGGATAGGTCGGGAACTTTGCCACCAGCTCCGGGTCGTTGAAGACGGAGCGGCGCGTCGGCGGGTTGCCGCGCATGGCCGAGCGCTTCAGCTGCTCAGCGTTAGTCACCCAGACGAGGAAGTCGAAGGCCGCGTCCACGTTCCGAGCGCTTCGCGGGATGGCTATCAGCCAGTTGCCAATCTCTGCCTGTCCGGGCTTCTGCGCGCCCGGCATGGTCGTGAAAGCCATCTTGCCTATGACCTTCGACTTCGAAGGGTCGCCGAAGGCTGCAATCCACGCGGGCCAGTTGATGCTCATGGCGGCTGTGCCCTGTAGAAGATGAGCGGATACTTCGTCGGCGTTAAAGCTCGAATATCCCGGCGGCGCGCTCTTCCCCAATTCAAGCATGAAGCGGAGAGCGTTGATGCCTTCGGCGCTGTTGACGGTGGGGCGTCCCTGCTGGTCAAACATCTCCGCGCCGAACGCCCAGAAGATGGGCATGAAGTCCGCGACCGCAGCGTTGCCCTGCGCGGCTCGCATCACGTAGCCGTAGAGCTTTCCGCCGCCCGGCACTCCCGTCGCCTCTCGCTCCGTGATGATGCGCGCGGAACTCAGAACGTCATCCCACGTCGCTGGCTCTTTCAAAGAGTGCTTCTCAAAGATGTCCTTGCGATAGAAGAAGAGCTGCGAGTTGCCGAGGTAAGGCAGTGCATAGAGCGTGCCCGTCTGATACGGATGGCGACACAGGGCAAGAGAGGTCGGGACGAAATCATCGTCCGGCCCTGGGAGGTTTTTCTTCTGGTAGAGCGGCGTCAAATCCGTGAGGAAGCCTTCGCCAGCGAAGCGCGGGAACCATGGGTCGTCCAGCATAATCAGGTCGTACGCGCCCGTGCCCGCCGTCAAGTCAACCAGCTCTTTGTCGAAGAGGTTGCTGTAAGGGAACTCTACTATCTGTACGCGAACGCCTGTCTGCGCTTCGTAATCGCGCGCGGCCTGCTTGAGCGCGTCGCCTTCGACTCCGGCGTTGACCGCGAGCGTCAGTTGTTTTCCGTCTCCCTGCTGCTGTTGACCGCAGGAGCTTGAAAGTAGAGAGACGACCATGACGCCCATCAAGGCGAGCGTCAACGTCTTTAAGCGAAGAGGTCTTATACGCATTGCAGGATGACAAAAGGGCTTTTGGCGTTCTAATCGGAAAGCGCCTTATAGTAAACCGACCGAGCCGGTTTTTCATAATCCTTTAAGATTTCCCGCCTCGCGCAAAAGAGTTCGATAAGTGAACGCGCCGTGTAAGCGATGCATACGCGCGCGGGCTTCGTTTAACATGCGGCGGACAATAAAAAGCAGAAGCGCCTGTGGCGGTATGCCCATTGCCTTCCAAATACGTGGCAGATGGTGGATAATCACCGGAAACATTATGAGCAAAGCAGACGATGACAAGAGAGACGGCGGAGGAGTCGTGACGGCCGAGGCCGCGAACAAGAAGGAGCCCACGGATTTTGAGCTGGCGCAGAGGTCTGCCGAAGGCGACGGTGAGGCCTTCGAGCAGATTTACCGTCGCCACTTCAGGCGCGTCTACGCGCTCTGCCTTCGCATGATGAGCGACCCCGTGCGCGCCGAAGACATGACGCAGGAGGTCTTCGTACAGCTCTTCAACAAGATTGGAAGCTTCCGGGGCGAGAGCGCCTTCACGACCTGGCTGCACCGCATGACGGTCAATCTGGTCTTGATGTACTTTCGCAAGGCCAGCACCCGCAGCGAGCTTCTGACCGAAGAGGGCGAGACGCCCATACAGATTGTGCGAGGCACGGAGAACCCTGAGACCATGCCGGTGGTTGACCGCATAGCCCTTGAGCGTGCCGTGCAGCAGTTGCCGCCGGGCTATCGCTCGGTCTTCGTCCTGCACGACGTTGAGGGCTACGAGCACGACGAGATTTCCAAGATGATGGGAATTTCGGCCGGAACCTCTAAATCCCAGCTTCATAAGGCCCGCCTAAAATTAAGGCAGCTGCTCAGGCAACAGGCGGCGCTCAATTAGAGTCTAATGGTGTTATTCAGGTGCTCACCTGTATTTACTCTCGCTAGGAGACCCCGAAAATGGAATGTGAAGAGAGCGTTGCGCTTCTGTCGGAGCTGCATGCAGGCAACGTTGAAGAATCTACAGCCCTTTTAATCCGCCGCCATCTGGCGGATTGCCCACCCTGCTGCGGCGTTTACGAAGACCTACAGACCATAGTCCTGACGGCAACAACGCTCGGCCAGTCGAACGAGACTCTCGAATTCCCCGACGAAGAACAAATCTGGCAGCGCATCACTATACTGAAGCGCACGACAGTTCACTGACCTCTGCGGCCTACAGCTTTCTGCAAAGCAGTCCTTGCCCTCGCCCGGTGGCGGGACACGTAGCCTTTTAAGCTTAAAATTTTCCCGCCCACGGCATTAGCAAAAATCAATTCATCCTACGTATACCCCTTGCTATAAGGGGGGCCGGGGTGCGCCCGGCCAGAGGGTGATTCGTCTGGTAATAAGAAAAATCTGGTAACAGCCATCCATCTCTTAACAAATTTTCGTACTCTGAGAGACGGCGGTTGACGGCTTAGACTCTGGAGAAAATCTGTCATGCAGTTAAAGCCTAAAGCTTTAAGCAGCGCCGTGGGCACGCTGCTTCTATTATTTGCGCTGGCCATTGCAGCCTCGGCCCAGGAGGCCGCAGGGCCTGAGCAAAGGGGCGTCAGCATCAAGAATTTCGGGCAGATGGACGAGCGCTTCTATCGCGGCGCGCAGCCGAAGGAACAGGAGTTCAAAGAACTGGCGGCGATGGGCATCAGGACTGTCATAGACCTGCGCGCAGACCCTGTGGATTATGAGAAGAGCATGGTCGAGTCCCTCGGCATGAAGTACGTAAACATCCCCATGGTCGGTAAGAAGTATCCTACGGAAGAGGCTGTTCAATTATTCCTGAAGGTGGTAAACGACCCGGAGACGGGTAAGTTCTACGTACACTGCGCGGGCGGTCGTCACCGCACGGGGGCTATGGGCGCTGTCTATCGCTACACGAAATATAATTGGACGTTCGAGCAGGTCTACGCGGAGATGAAGAAGTTCGACTTCTACACCTCATGGGGCCACGGCGCTTTTAAGGATTTTGTGAGGGACTATTACGAGCGCATGCAGGCCTCCAACGTAGCGCCCACCGTCACGGCACAGGCCAGCACAGTTGCCGTAAACACGGCTGCTGCGAAACCTACTGCGCCGGTCAGTGCAGCAGCGCCAGCAGCCGCACCTGCGACTGCCAGTATGACAGTCGACGCAATTCCTGTGACTGACGCGGTGACGCGTAAATAGGGTCGAAGATAAGATAACAAACAGGTCAGAACCGCCTGCGGTAGCGGGCGGGTCTTTATCCTTCATGATGACTCTAGCCTATCTAATACCCGCCCGCTACCGCAGGCGGTTCTGACCTGCTTTTTCTATTCCTCGTTGAAGACAATGTCGCTCAGGCTGTCGGCGATACGGCTTGCGCCCGCCGTGTCT
>DATELK010000196.1:0-27650 GCA_035276685.1 Pyrinomonadaceae bacterium
GGCCTGTGCTTTTGCTTTCTTAAATCGTCTGGGCTATAAAGAAAATCTCCCGGCGGGCTATCAGCTAATCCTACGAAAGGAATTCCCTTATGTCTTCTCACTCAATTCAAACAGAGGCGGCCCCTGCTCTAAAAGCTGCCAGCAGGTTCCTTCCCCTTATACTTTTAGTACTGGTCTCATGCTCAGTGGCTTTCGCGCAGGCGGGTGTCGGAAGCACGCGCGACATCGCGGGCGGCACGGGCGGCTCAAACGCCATAAAGGGGCGCGTCATCGCTCCTTCGGGCCGGGCGCTCTCAACACGCATACGCGTGCAGCTTGAAAATTCCGAGCGCGGCACGCTCAGCACCCAGACTGAAGATGACGGCTCGTTCACTTTCGGCGGACTGCTCGCGGGCTCTTACACGATTGTCATTGATGCCGGAAAAGATTATGAGGTGGTGAGAGAGCCCTTCTACATTGACCGTGGCAACAACGGGCGCAGCTTTACCGTGCCGGTTTATTTGAGGGTCAAGGGCAGCGGCGCGGCGGGCACTGCCGCTCCCAATCCTGCTATGGCCGGAGTGCCGAAGGCCGCGCAAGACCTCTACGCGAAGGCTCTTGAATCGTCTGCCAAAAACGACAGCAAGAAGGCTATAGAGCAGCTGAACGAAGCGATTGCGCTGCACCCGGATTTCGCCATCGCGCTCAACGAGCTCGGCATTCAATATCTGAAGGCGGGGCAGGCGGACAAGGCGGCGGACGCGCTACAGAAGGCCGTCAGGCTCGCGCCGACGGAGTTCTTACCGCACCTCAACTACGGCATAGCGCTCCTGAATAAGAAGAGTTTCATGGAGGCCGAAACGGAGCTGCGCGCGGCCCTGAAGATTAATAACGAAGCGCCCACGGCTCACATGTATCTTGGCATGGCCCTGCTCAGCTCAAGCCGCAACGAACAGACCAAGCAGTACGACATGGACAGGTACGCGGAGGCGCAGAGAGAGCTTGAGACGGCGGCAGCTTCCGGCAAGGCGGAAGTCGCCATGGCGCACAAGTACCTCGGCGGCATCTACATAGGAAACAAGGATTACAAGCGCGCGGCCGACGAGCTTGAGCTTTACCTGAAGCTCACGCCCAAAGCCCCGGACGCGGACAGGCTGAAGGCCACCATCAAAGACCTTCGCAGCAAGCAGCAGTAAAGAAATTTTACAGGGATAGACAGGATGAACAGGATAAAGAAGAAGCAAGCTCTTCTCTTTTATCCTGTTCATCCTGTCTATCCCTGTTAATTGCTTCCGCTCTCTTTAGACGTTGAATTCCAGAAGGTGGCCCATCTTCTCTTTTTTCGTGCGTAGGTATTGCTCGGCGCACTTGGGCGTTTCGACGGCCAGTTGAACGCGCTCGACAATCCTGAGCCCCGCATCTTCGAGCGCCTGAAGCTTCAGAGGATTATTCGACATCACCTTCACCTGGCAGAGTCCCAAATCGAAGAGGACTTCGGCGCACTGCTTGTACTCTCTGAGGTCTACGCCAAGGCCCAACCGCTCGTTGGCCTCGACCGTGTCCGCGCCCTCGTCCTGCAAAGCGTAGGCTCGAATCTTGTTGATGATGCCTATGCCACGGCCCTCCTGCTGCTGGTAGACGATTGCGCCGCGCCCCTCCTGCTCTATCACTTCCATTGCACGCCGCAGCTGGCGACCGCAATCGCACTTCATGGAGCCGAACACGTCGCCCGTCAAACACTGCGAGTGAATACGCACGAGCGTCGGCAGCTCAGGACGCATCTCGCCCTTGTATAAGACTACGAACTCTTCCGCGCTGGTCAGCGAGCGATAGCCCGCTATGAGGAACTGGCCTATCTCCGTAGGCAGCCGCGCCTCCGCCACTCGCTCTACGGATAGAGCGTGCGGGGCGCGCGGGCACGTCATGGTCTCTTCTTCTTTCAACTCGGTAACTCCTTCAAAGCAGTCGCGTCCTGCTCGATGCTAATTATAGGAGTAACGGCTCTTCTAAGCAAAAGTGTGGAAGCACTGCTTTTCACTTTCTTTGTCAACTTCGGCGCGTTAAGATGTGGGCGCGCGTGCGGCGAACGGGTGGTTTCAGAATCAGTTCCGGTCTTTCGGCCGCGCGTCAAATCCTTTCCCGTGGTGAGGCCGAAAGTGTCGAGCGATTCTTCAAATGAAGGGCTTCCCCAGCATACGCTCCTGAACGCGGACGCGGCAGACATCTCACGCGCCACGCGCGAGCGCCGCCCCGCTCTGGTCTTCCTGCGCGGCGAGCTTCTGGCCGTCCCCATCCCGCTTGAGCGCGACGAGGTGATACTCGGGCGAGCGCTTGAGGCGGACGTTCGCATCAACGACTCACGCGCCTCTCGCATGCACGCGCGCATCACTACCGAGCGGGACGAAGAGACGAATGAAGCGCGCTATCGCATCAGCGATCTTGGCTCTACGAACGGGACGCTTCTTAATGGCCAGCCCATCTCCGAAGCCCCCTTGAGCGACGGCGACAAGATAACCATAGGCGAGCACCTCATGCGCTTCGACATGCTGGACGAGATAGACCGCGAGTACCAGCGCCAGATTCATCGTCTACTGGCGCACGACGAGCTGACGGGACTTTTAACCAGCAAGTCATTCTTCTCGGAGTTGCGCCGAGAGGCCGCACGCGCAGAGCTTGAGTCGCGACCCTTCTGCGTGCTGATGATGGATTTGGATCACTTCAAAGAGGTCAACGACACCTACGGCCACCTTGCCGGAAGCCAGACGCTGGAACAGACGGGCATGGTGATTACGCGAGCCCTTCGCGCGGGCGACGTGGCCGCGCGCTTCGGCGGAGAAGAGTTCGCGGCCTTTCTGCTGGACGCGGACATAGCGCAGGGAATCGTCGCGGCCGAGCGCGTGCGCGCAGCCGTAGCCGAGCACGCCTTCCCGGCCACGCGACACGGCTCAAGCGACACAGAAGCCAGGACTCACCACATCACCATCAGCATAGGCGTGGCCGTCTTTCCGGAAGACGCGCGAGACCCGATTGAGCTGATGGAGATGGCCGACTCGGCCCTCTACCGCGCCAAGTCTCTGGGGCGCAACCGCGTCTGCACCTACCGGCAGGTCTCCACAGAGAACAAAGACCCTCTGCCTTCAAGACGAGAATAAAGAGGATAGTCCCGCGACACCGAGATTTTATGCAACGCGGCGAGCCGTGGCGCGTGTAAGGGTCTTGGTGGCGGCAAGGCAGGCACGCCCTTTGAGGCTACGGGCGTACATGGGGTGCGGCTTGCGCCGATTCTACGCTCGCGTGTATGCTTTGAAGTGAGAAGAAGAGAGGATGATAAAAGAGGACTCGGGCCTCTTTCCGACTCACAGCCGGAAATTTTTTAACCGTGAGCGCCAGACTAAATCTCGCCAGCCACCCGTTTCGCAATCACACGCTGCCGTGGGCCATCGCCAGCATCATTACGCTTGCGTCCATAGCGGCGCTCGTCTTCATCTTCGTCAAGAGCAACGAGCTTAACCGTCAGGCTCTCATAGTCGAGCGCGACGTGAGCACGCTCGGCCAGCAGTTGAGAGAGCACGAGCGAAAGATGAGCGAGATAAGACAGGCGCTCACGCCGGAGCAGCGCACGCTGCACGACGCGGCTCACGCCCTCGTTGACCGCAAGCGCTTCTCTTGGTCGCGACTCTTCGCAGACCTCGAAGCCAACATGCCCGCCAACGTGCGCGTCTCGCGCATCAACGTGCGGGATGTGGACGCTCGACCGGGGCAGACGGTCGCAGACCTTGAGCTGTCGGTCATCAGCAAAGACCCCGCCGAAGTCACGGGCATGATGACCCGCATGAACAGCACAGGCGTTTTCCGCGCAGACCTCGTCTCGCAGAATCCTTCCAGGGGCAGAGGCGAAGGAACCGAATGGGTGCTGGCCGTTCATTACACGCAGCGCTCCGGCGGTTAAAGCCTGAAGAGTTTGGGTTTGGAATTCGGGAATGAGTAATCAAGCAGCTACTGATAAGACTACGGCCCCTGCTGCGCGGCGCGAGCGGATTCGCATACGCGTCGAGAGCCTGCGGCGCGCTCCCAAGCTCGGCATACTAGGCCTGCCTGAGCTGATAGCGCTCGGCACAAGCTTTCTACTTCTGGCCATCGTCATCTTCATCTACCTTTACCTCTTCGTTCCTGCGAGCGCGCGGCACGTGCGCGCACTTGAGCAGCGAGAGGCGCTTCAGAAGCGTCTGCGCGATGCTCAGGCGGGCTTTAATGTTAACGCCAGCACGGGCGCGACCGTGGCAGAGATAGACAAGACCCTTCAGGAGTTTGAAGAGACCAAGCTGTCGCCCGGCGGAGAAGGGCGCATGGCCATCTATCAGGAGCTTAACGACCTCATACGCCGCAACAACCTGCGCGCCACAGGAGGCATCAAGTACAGCTCGCTCGACGCGCTTGGCGAGCAGACAGGCACAAGCACTCAGTCAAACCCTCGCACGGGCAACGCCAAGTGGCAGAGCGTCTATCCGGGCTTAGGCGTCAGCCTGACGGTCGAAGGACAGTACTCCAACGTGCGCCGCTTCGTGCGCGACATAGAGGCGAGCCGCCAGTTCGTCATCATCAACGCCGTCGAGCTTGAAGGAGCGAACGACGCTGCCGCGCGCACGGCCATTCCGACCGAAGGAGGCGCGGCCAACACAAGCGCCCCGCCCTCTTCAATCGTCAGCCTGCGCCTTGATATGGCTGCCTATTTCCGCCGCAGCGCATCAAACACAGGGACAGAGCAGCCGCAGCCGACGGGCACGCCTTAGAAGTTGTACTGAAGGAGTTTTAGACAATGGCTTCACCGGAAGAGAAACCAAAATCTGAGCGTAAGAAGATGATAGCGGCGGCTGCGCTCGGCCTCGTAGCGCTCGTCACTCTCTGGTACGCCTTCTTCAGCTCGCCTTCCAAGCCTGCGACAACACCAGTGCAGACAGGCACGGCTAACGCCAACAGACAACTTGCGCCGCGCTCGCCTAATGCAGCAGCGGGTGACACCACGGCCCCTACAATCAGGCCCGCAGGCTTGCGCGACGAAGCGCCGCTCACGCCGCCCTTGCCCATTCCGCTCGGAGACGTAGCGCCCCCGCCCGTGCCGGAAGCGAGCCGCAACATCTTCGCCTATTACGTTCCGCCGCCGCCCGCTCAGAAGCCGAGCCCGCAGGCTCCTCCTCCAACTCCTGCGCCGACTCCGCCTTTGACTATCATGTCGCTATCGCCGTCGAACGTCTACGCGCGAACGAGCGAGTTTAAGCTGGATGTCATGGGCGACAAGTTTACTCCGCAGACTCGCATATACGTTGACGGGCGCGAGCTTGAGACGCGCTACATCGGCCCGCAGCAGCTTTCCGCAACGGTGCCCGCCGCAGTCATAGCCTACGAGGGCGCGAGACAGGTTAGCGTGCGGACGCCTGACGGAAGCCTTTACTCCAACACGGTCGCGATAAGCGTCGCGGCCCCGCCCGCTCCTAACTACACTTACGTAGGACTCGTGGGCGGCAGGCAGTACAACGACACGGCCATACTCAAAGACAAGGGCACCAAGGGTCTCGTCAACATTCAGCGCGGAGACACCGTCGCGGGTCGCTTCCGCGTCACCAGCATCTCGCAGCGCGAAGTCGTGCTTGTAGACAGCTCGTTGCGCATCAAACACACGCTGCCTTTAACTACGGAAGGCCAGACGCCCGGCGGCCCGCAGCGCATACAGCAGCCTGTAATCAGCGGCGATGATGACCCTAATGAATAAGCTGTTACACGGGAAAGCTTTGGATTCATACGTGCCGACGCCCGGCTTGAAGCGCCGTGCGGGCGAGCGCGGCTACACTCTCTTTGCCTTGATGGCCCTGATGACGCTGCTTGCGCTCATGGCCACGGTTGCCGCTCCCAGCGTTCGTCAACAGGTCTTGCGCGAGCGCGAGCAGGAGGCAATCTTTCGCGGCGAAGAGGTGGCCGAAGCCATACGCCTCTACTTCCGTTATACGGGCAGGCTGCCGACCTCTATGGAGCAGCTGCTGGAAGGAGTCCCGCGCGGCACGAAGAGAATTCAAATCCTTAGACCCGCCGCCGCCATAGACCCTCTGACCAACGATGAATGGAAGCTGGTACGCCCGCGCACCCAGACCATGATTCAATTTCAGCGAGCGGTCATGCTCTATGCCGGAGGAAGATTGCCCGCGACGACGCGCGACCCTCAGCTTTTCGCGCGCTACGGTATGCAGCTCACCAACGTAGTCGACACAGGCTCTACCGAGACCGCGCCTTCGGTCGAAGACGATTCCTCAAACGGCATAGGAGAGTTCATAGGCGTCGCGAGCCGCAATCGTGACGAATCAATAATTACGTACTACGGCATTGATCATCACGACCAGTGGATATTCACGCCGCTCTTCAGGTAACTCCGGAACCATCTCTTATTCAATCAGCATTAGCTTCATGACGCTGATGCGAAACTCTTATCAAACATAATTTCAGTTCTCATCAGAACGCCTGCAACACTCTATAGCTACTCGTTATCACGATTGATTTCATCAAGAAATCTCTCTCTTGATGAGTTGATGCGCGCGATTCACACGCGATTGAGAAATTTTTTCGACAGAAAGATGAATAAATTATTGACTTCTGCGCTCAATGCGTTTATATACCAACATGTTGTGCGCCGTTTACTCTAGGCCACAAGAGAAATTTCAATACAGTATCTTGTGGTGATACAACTAAACCGAAAAGGAGCAACTGAAACCTATGGCAACTAAGAAAGCAGGAAAGAAGTCAGGCAAGGGTGGTGGCGGTTCTAAGGGCGGCGCTAAAAAAGCTGGCGGCGCTAAAAAGGGCGGCTCGAAGAAGGGCGGCTCCAAGAAGAGATAACGCAACCTCAACTCGCAACAACGACAACCTTCCAACGGCGCACATAAAACACTTCGGCCTCAGGGCCATTAACAAGGGACGGCGAAAGCTTCAAGAGAAGCCAAGCCGTCCATTCTTTTTCTTGCGCGCCTCGGTTGCTCTTAGCTATGCTCACAAAGAGCGCGAGCGTCATCTAACGCATGAAGAGAAGATGTTGGCATAAGGAGCTGAGGTCGGAAGGAGGGCGGGCGATTTGAGAGAGATGGACGAGCGGCCCTGGGGGCGCTACGAGGTTTTAGAGGAGCGTGAAGGATACAAGGTCAAGAGGCTGGAGGTTAAATCTGGTGCGCGCCTGAGCCTTCAGCGCCATTCACGCCGCGCCGAGCACTGGGTCGTAGTCAGCGGCACTGCGGACGTGGTCTGCGGCGACCGAGAGTTGCAGCTCACAGAGGGCCAGCATGTGCACATCCCGCCTTCGACAAATCATCGCCTGGGCAACAGCTCCGGCCAGCCGCTCGTGCTTATAGAAGTGCAGCTCGGCGATTACCTGGGCGAAGACGACATAGTCCGCCTTGAAGATGACTACAAAAGAGAGTGACAAGCAGGAAAGCTTTAAATTGTCACTTGTCACGCATCACCCTTTCTTATGCTTTCGGTAGCGCTTGTCGAGCCTGAGATTCCGCCGAATACGGGCAATATCGCGCGGCTTTGCGCGGCTGTGCGTGTGCCTCTGCACATTGTTGGGCCGGTGGGATTCAGGCTGGACGACAGGGCCGTGAGGCGTGCCGGGCTGGATTACTGGCCGGAAGTCACGCTTCATCGCCATAGAGATGTGGCGGCGCTCCAAGCTTCTCTTACCGACGCGAGCTTCGTTTATCTGACGACGAAAGCAGAGCAAGCCTTTACGGACTGGCGCTTCGAAGGCAACGAGTGCCTTGTGTTCGGCAGCGAGACTCGCGGGCTCCCCGAAGAACTACTGCGCGCCAACTGGGAGAGGTGCCTGACCATCCCCATGCTCAACCCGAAGGTACGCAGCCTGAATCTATCCACCGCCGTCTCTATAGTCCTCTACGAAGCGCTGCGACAGACGGGCGCTCTTCTCTCGACCAACCACGGCCTCTCCAAAGAGGAATAATTCAATCACTCGTGTTAGAATAATTAGTTTGCACGTCAGGCGAGATTCCTCGCCTGTTTCATCTATTGTAGAGGGATTATGGTTCAGCAGAGAAAAGAGATACGCAACATAGCCATCATCGCGCACGTCGACCACGGGAAGACGACGCTCGTGGACGCCATGCTCAGGCAGGCGGGAACGTTCCGCGAGAACGAGCAGGTCAGAGAGCGCGTGATGGATTCTATGGATTTGGAGCGCGAGCGCGGCATCACCATCATGGCTAAGAACACGGCCGTGCGCTACGGAGATGTGAAGATAAACATCGTGGACACTCCGGGCCACGCCGACTTCGGCGGAGAGGTCGAGCGCGTGTTGAAGATGGTGGACGGCGTGATGCTGCTGGTTGACGCGGCGGAAGGGTGCCTGCCTCAGACTCGCTTCGTCCTTCGCAAGGCTTTGGAGGCGAGGCTTCCTGCGATAGCCGTCGTCAACAAGATTGACCGTCAGGACGCGAGGCCCGCAGAGGTCGTGGATGAAATCTACGAGCTGTTCTTAGACTTGGACGCGACCGACGAGCAGATAGAGTTTCCGATTCTCTATTCGGTCTCGCGCGACGGCGTGGCGAAGAAGAGTCTTGAGGATGAGTCCAAGAACCTGCGCCCGCTCTTTGACCAGATAGTCGAGACTATCCCTGCGCCTGAGGCAGTGCGCGACGACACGCTTCAACTGCTGGTGGCAAACCTCGACTATAGCGAGTACGTAGGCCGCCTCGCCATCGGCCGCATCTTCTCAGGCGAGATAGCCGTGGGCGATACGGTAGCCATCACCCGGCGCGACGGCTCTGTAGAGAAGACTCGCATCTCGCAGCTTTATGCATTCGAGGGCTTAAAGCGAGAGCCTGTGGAGCGCGCGGGCTTTGGTGAGATAGTCGCTCTCGCGGGAATAGAGAACATAGAGATTGGCGAGACCGTGACGAGCGCTACCAACCCGAAGGCGCTGCCCGTGATTGCCGTGGACGAGCCGACCATCTCCATGATTTTCGGCGTCAACACTTCGCCTTTCTCGGGGCGCGAGGGAAAGTTTGTTACGTCCAGACAACTGAAGGAGCGACTGGACAGAGAGGTGCTTGGGAACGTCGCCATACGGGTTGAGCAGACGGCCTCGCCCGACCAGTTCAAGGTGTCCGGCCGTGGCGAGCTTCAGCTAGCCATCCTGATTGAGATGATGCGGCGCGAGGGCTACGAGGTACAGGTGTCCAAGCCGGAGGTCATCACTCGCAAGGAGGATGGTCTGACCTTAGAGCCCATAGAGCAGGTCGTGATTGATTGCCCGGAAGAGTTCATAGGCGTCGTCACAGAGGCTATGGGCAGGCGCAAGGGGCAGATGACGAAGATGGTCAATCACGGGACGGGTCGCGTGCGTCTTGAGTTCGAGACTCCATCGCGCGGGCTCATAGGCTTTCGCAACGAGTTCCTGACAGAGACAAAGGGCACGGGTCTTCTCAACACAATCTTTCTGCGCTGGGGGCCGTGGCAGGGGACTATGCGAGGCCGCTCCACTGGCTCGCTCGTGGCAGACCGCATGGGCGAGACGACCACTTACGCTCTTTACAACTTGCAGGAGCGCGGCTCGCTCTTCGTGCGTCCGGCTACGAAGGTCTACGAGGGAATGATTGTAGGCGAGAACGCACGCGCCGTTGACCTTGATGTCAACGCCATCAAGGAGAAGAAGCTCACGAACATGCGCGCCTCCACGTCTGAGGAGGCCATGCGCCTTGTACCCGTCAAGGAGCTATCGCTCGAACAGGCGCTTGAGTTCATAGCCGACGACGAGCTTGTGGAAGTCACCCCCCAGACCATTCGCCTACGCAAGCGCGTCCTCAAAGCCAACGAGCGCCCCAAGCGTAAAGAGAGCTAACAAGAACGATTTTTTTTAGTCCCGCAGGGACGGCGTGATAATAGCCCAGTGATTTATCGCTGGGTTATAGATGCGAGATAAAAAAGAGAGTCCCGTAGGGACGGCTGAATGAATCAGAGGCTTTTTGGAAATACTCTATGCCAGTAATCCTGCCTAAGCTTTACCCTATAACGGATGCGCGGCTCGCGGGGCTTTCGCACGCGGAGCAGGTCGTGCGGTTGACGAGCGGCGGGGCCGGTGTGATTCAGTTGCGAGAGAAGCACGGGGAGGCGCGGGAGTTTTTCGGGGAGGCGGAGGCGGCCCTCCGCGTGGCGCGAGAGCGCGGCGCGCTCCTTATTATTAATGACAGGGTAGACATAGCGCTTGCCCTGGGCGCGGACGGGGTTCACCTGGGGCAGGACGACCTTCCGCCGGAGGCCGCGCGCCGCATCCTCGGCGAGCGGGCCGTGATAGGCTTTTCCACGCACAATGTAGAGCAGGCGAGGCTTGCGGCCAGCCTCCCCATTGATTACCTAGCCATAGGCCCTATATTTTCCACCTCTTCAAAAGCTAACCCTGACCCCACGGTCGGCCTCGAAGGCTTAAGGCGCGTGCGCGAGGCCGTCCCCCATCTCACTCTGGTAGCCATCGGCGGCATTACCCTCGAAAATGCTCAACAAACTCTCGCCGCAGGGGCAGACAGCCTCGCCGTCATAAGCGCCCTGCTCTCCGACCCTGAGCAAATAGAGTCCCGCACCGCAGAGTGGATTAAGACAGGTCAACACCGCAGGCGGTAGCGGGCGGGTTATTAGTCCGTCTAGAGTCAAGATTAGTGCAAAAGAGACCCGCCCGCTACCGCAGGCGGTGCTGACCTGTGCTGCAATCAAGCTCTGAGCCCGGACGATTGACAAAATTTGTCGGACTTCCGAGAAAATAGCTCGGCTGACCGAGAAAAAAGCTCGGGTGACCGACAAATTTTGTCAGTCCGTCGAGCTTTTTTCTCGGACGATGAAGCTCAGAGCTTCGATGACCGACAAATTTTGTCAATTGACCGAGAAAAAAGGTTCGCTGACCGACCTTTTTTCTCCGACCGCCGAGCTTTTTTCTCGAAAGACCGGGAAAAAAGGCCCGACGACGCCCCTTTTTTCTTCACCCTCCCTGTTTAACTGCCCGCGCGTCAATATATTTTTACTTGCGTTTGCCATCGTTTTACGCGACAATGTGTTGTCTGCCCCCCGGCTCGTACAGCAGACCTGATTAATTAACCCTACCTTCGCGCCACAGCTTACTTACCCTTTTTGGAGCGCCAATAAAGCATGAGCTTTTTAGACCTTCCGCCCATAATCGAGCGCATGCTGCTCGTCTCGGACAAAATCAGCGACCTTAACTTCTCCGTCGGACAACCGCCGCAGGTGGAAATCAACGGGAAGCTGACGCCCGTGCAGCCGCTGGGGCTTCAGAAACTGACGCCGTACCAGACGGAGATAATCGCCGTGGCCCTGATGGGCGGCAATCCTGAGGCTGCCGAAAGGCTGGCCCAGACGGGGACGGCCGATTTGAGCTACAGCCTGCCGTCTCGCACGCGCTTTCGCGTCAACATCTTTCAGCAGCGCGGCACCTACTCCATAGTCATGCGCGTCATCCCCACGGAGGTGCCGACGATAAAGTCTCTGGGCTTGCCCGAGCAGTTGTCGGACATCGCGGAGCTTAGAAACGGGATAGTGCTTTTAACAGGCCCCACGGGCTCCGGTAAAAGCTCCACGCTCGCCGCCGTCATAGACTTAATCAACGAGACGAAGCATCACCACGTCATCACCATAGAAGACCCCATAGAATTTCTGCACACGCACAAGAACTCCACCATCAACCAGCGAGAAGTGGGCTCCGACACGAGGGACTTCCCCTCCGCTTTGAGGGCCGCACTGAGACAAGCGCCGAAGGTGATTCTCATTGGCGAGATGCGCGACTTCGAGACCACCGAGATTGCGCTCGAAGCTGCTGAGACGGGCCACCTCGTTCTCTCTACTCTGCACACGATTGACGCCTCGAAGACGGTTGACCGCATCATAGGGCTCTACCCTAAGAACGAAGAGCAGGTCATACGCACAAGGCTCTCGCAGACCTTCCGCTACATCGTCTCGCAGCGACTTATTCCGCGCGCCGACGGCAAGGGACGCGTCGCAGCCGTGGAGATTCTCAAATCCAGCCCGCGCACGCGCGAGTACATAGAGGCGGGCGAGTCTGAGGGCAAGTCGCTTCTGGACGCCATGCGCGACGGCAAGCTGGACGGGATGCAGGATTTCGACACCGTCATCAAAGGCCTCATTCAGAGCAAAGTAGTGACGATGGAAGACGGGCTCGCCTTTGCCACGAACCAGAACAACCTGCTGCTAGCCCTCAAGGGGCTCTCCTCTTCCGACGATTTCATACGCGGCGAGACCATGCCGCCCCCGCCCATGACCGGGGCCAAGCCCAAATACGGCTCCATGCTGGACATGATTGAATAAGTGAGGGATTGCCAAAGCCTATGATTGTTGTCTGCACACACTGCTCCATGCGCTTGCAACTGGACGATGCGAAGGTTCCCGCACGCGCCTTCACCGTTCGCTGCCCCAAGTGCCAGAACGTCATCAACGCGCAGCCGCCCGCGAACGAACAGTCTCACAGCGCGCTCGCCAACTCGTACTCGCCCGCGACCGAGCACCCGCGCCTAGACAGAAATCCTGCTCCCGTCTTCAAGCAGGAAATAAACGCCGAGGCAGAGGCCACGGCTGAGAGCGTGCAGGCAGACTCTTCCGTCGCTTCGGCCAACGACCTCCTGCGGCTGCTGGCTACGCTCGTGCAGCGCGGGGCCACGGGCGGAGAAAAGCAGGTCGAGTCCAAGCGCCTCGCGTGGGAGCGCCATCGCGTGCTGGTGTGCATCGAGCCGGAGCACCGTCAGAAGGTCGCGCGCAAGCTGGCCGAGCACGAGTACCACGTCTTTGTCGCCGAGAACGCCACGCAGGCCATTGAGCGCATGCGCGAAGAGCACATGGACATAATCATCCTCGACCCGAGCTTCGAGCCCGTGGAGCAGGGCGCTGCCCACGTCAGCAACGAGATAAACGCCATGCGTCCCGCAGAGCGGCGACGCACCTTCCTCGTGCATTTTTCGGCCACGGGCCGCACGCTCGACCAGCACGCGGCCTTCGTCAGCAACGTCAACCTGCTTGTCAATCACGGCGACATAGAGCAGATGCCGCGCGCTCTTGAAAGGAGCCTGCGCGACTACAACGAGCTTTACAGAGACCTGAACCGGGCGCTCAACGTCGCCCCGCTCTGATGCCGCAGGCGGACGGGCGCAAATAACTTTCGCAGGCCCTCGCCCCGCTCAAACCAGTTTTGACCTCTGCCGGATGCAGCTTATAATCAGTTGCATCCGGCTCTGTTTTTATAAAAGAGATGGAAAGAGAATGCAGAAGGCAGAATGCAAAGTGATGAATGAAGAGAAGATTCAAGCTTGAATAGTTTTTCTTTAATTCATCACTCTGCATTCTGCCTTCTGACTTGCCTTATTGATGTCTAAGGTCGAAGACACACACGGGAATGGTCATCACTCGCACGCTCATCACGCGCGCGGGCACCACGGCCACACTCATGGCGCGTCGGGCGGGCGTCGTCGTTTGACTATCGTGCTGGCGCTGACTGCCGTCTACATGGTGGCCGAAGCCGTCGGCGGCTTCGTGACGGGCTCTCTGGCTCTACTGGCGGACGCGGGACACATGCTGGCGGACGTGGCCGCGCTCACGCTCGCTCTCGTGGCCGTGTGGTTCGCGTCTCGTCCTGCCACGGCGCGCAAGACCTTCGGCTACTATCGTCTGGAAATCCTCGCCGCTCTGGTTAACGGCGTGACGCTCGTCGTCATCTCGCTGCTCATCATCTACGAGGCCTATCATCGCTGGACTGAGCCGCAGCCTGTCAGGAGCGGGCTGATGATGCTGATTGCCCTGGGCGGGCTGGTCATCAACGGCGTGGGCGCGTACATTCTGCACGGCCATCATGAAGAGGACTTGAACGTGCGCGGCGCGTGGCTGCACGTCATGGGCGATGCGCTGGGGTCTGTCGGAGCTATAATCGCGGGCGCGCTCATGTTCTTTTACGGCTGGTATCAGGCAGACCCGCTCTTCAGCTTCGTCATAAGCCTTCTGATAGTCTGGAGCTCATGGAACCTTATACGCGAGTCAACCAACGTGCTTCTGGAAGGCACGCCCGCGCACATTAACCTGCGGGCCGTCGAAGAGACTATCCTTGAGACAGAAGGCGTGGAGGACGTTCACGACCTGCACATCTGGACTATCACTTCGGGCCGTGACGCCCTGAGCGCGCACGTCATACACCTTGAGACTGCCTCGCCGCCGGAGCTTCTGAGCGAGCTTCGCAACAAGCTGCACGAGCGCTTCGGCGTTGACCACCTGACTATACAGATGGAGACGCCGGAGTTTGAAGACGACACTTTTCATTTTTGCCACGCGGGCACGGCCTGCTTCCGCTCTGATAAAGAATCACAAGTCAAATGAAGAGAGCTCTGACTTGTAAACTCCTGTTCGATTATGGAAATCAATCTTCTGCTGACGCTGGATTTACGGGAGCAGGCGGCCCTGCAAGCGGCGCTGGTGACGCACGGAGCGCCGGACGCGCTCGTCACACTGGCTTTGACGGGCGCGTGCCGCATCTCCACGCTTGAGGAAGCGCAAGGATTGAGGCGTTGGCTGATAGAAGCACGCGCCTCCGGCGAAACAGACTTCGCCCCGCTCGGCGTCATAGAGCGCGGGCTCGCGCGCTTCGGACTTTAAGCGCGGTCAAGACTCTTTTTATGTCATCGGTTCATCTGGGATACGGGCGCGCCGTTGTCTCTTTCGATTACGACGAGACGCGGTTCACGTTGCTCGCGCCGCGCGGGGGCGAGGGCGCGCACGCGCTTTCGGATGCGGAGGTCGGAGAGGCCATTGATGCTCCCATCGACTCGCCTCCGCTCGAAGAAGTAGTCTCTGCCGGTGATTCGGTTCTGATAGTCGTCTCGGACGCCACTCGCGCCAGCGCAAGCTCGCAGGTAGTGAACCTGCTGGTGCGCCGCCTGATAGAGTCTGGGGGCGCGCCGGGCGACATTCGCATAATCTTCGCCACGGGGATTCACCGCGCCGTCACGCACGCGGAGAAGCTTGAGCTTCTCTCGCCATTCATAGCGAAGAGAATCAGGACGCTCGACCACGACGCTTATGATAAAGAGGCGCAGGTTTACTTGGGAGTCACCGCGAGAGGCACGCCCGTCGAAGTCAATCGCGCCCTGAAGGAGCACACGCGCGTCATACTCACAGGCGCGGTCGGCTTTCATTACTTCGCGGGCTTTACGGGCGGGCGCAAGTCCGTCTGCCCGGGCCTTGCTTCCGCGCGCACGGTGGAAGCCACGCACATGCTCGCGCTCGATTTTGAAAAGGGAGGCAGACGCGGTGGCGTAGGGACAGGGCTCCTTGAAGGCAACGCGGTTCACGAAGAGTGCGAGCGCATAGCTGACATCGTCAATCCTTCTTTTCTCATCAACACGGTGGTAGATGACGAGGGACGTGCCGTAAAGGTTTACGCGGGCGACTGGCGCGCGGCGCACCGCAGGGCCTGCGATGAATACCTGGAAGAGCACTCGCTTGAGATAGAGTCAAAGCGCGACCTCGTCATAGTCTCCGCCGGGGGCTCTCCGTGGGACATCAATCTCATTCAGTCGCACAAGGCGCTTGAGATGGCGGCGCACGCGACGCGCGAGGGCGGCGACATAATTCTGCTGGCCGAATGCGCGGACGGCCTTGGTCGCACGGATTTTCTGAAATGGTTCGACGCGGCCGACTCAAGCGCTCTGGAAGAGAGGCTCAGGCAAGGTTACGAGGTGAACGGGCAGACCGCGTGGTCGCTCATGGTCAAGGCCGAGAAGTTTCGCGTTCAGCTCGTGTCCAGGCTCGCGGAAGGAGACGTGCGCCGCATGCGTATGAGTCCTGCGCGCAGTCTGGAAGAGGCTCTGGCTAAAGTAGGAGGCGAGCCGGAAGGCTACATCATGCCTCGCGGCTCGGCAGTGCTGCCAAGAGTGCCCACGCCAGACTAACTGCGGAAAAGGAAATTAACAGGGATAGACAGGATGAACAGGATAAAGAAGAAATGCCTTTTCTTTCATCTTGGTTATCCTGTCCATCCTGTTTGAATCCTCCTTCGGATTGAGCCGCTATTGATAGTCCGCGGCGAGTGCGGATAGAATCTGTGCCGTTGTCGTCCCTGAAAACCGTAGGTGGAGGAGAGAATCAATCGTGAAGATAAGAATGCTGGCGGTGTGTGTGGCGCTCTTGGGTCTGAGCGCGGTCGGAGCAAGTGCTCAACAGCAGCAGGGAGCGCAGGGCGAAAGTGAGCTGCGAGTGGCTCTCACAGCTCAGCCCGTGGCCCTTGACGCCATGGGACGACAGGCGCTTTCGGCACGCCTCGTCAGCACCACGCTACAGGGAGCCGTGGACGCGCCCGTCAGAAACGCTCGCCTGGTGGTAGAGAACCGGGGTGGTCTCTTCTACACGTATGTTTCCGGCTGGGCCACGTTTTATGACGGCGACGGCGTGCGCTGCGGCGAAGGGCTCTTCAAGGTTGACGCGCTGGCTCCCGGCGAGGCCGTCGAGACGGACATGCCCGGCGCACGCATCACCTGCTCGCCCGTCTCTTGGCGCATAGTCGCTACGAATCTTCTGACGCGCACGAGCGAGACCGCCAAGGCTTCTGACCAGTCCATGACCGTGCGAGCGTCCGAGCCTGCCGCGATGACGACGGGCGCGAGCGTGCCGCCGCTCGTCATCAGCATAGACGGCGAAGAGCATCCCATTCAGCTCAACAACCCGCTCGTCGTACGCATGGGCAACAGGCGCAGAACCATCATTGTCAAGACAGCCCCCTGAAAATCGTTCCCCATTTTGAGAAGGAGATAGAGGCATGGCCGATGAAAACAGAAAGTGCAAGCATCCCACATGTGACTGCCGTGTATCCGGCGACGACGATTACTGTGGTGAATACTGCCGGGACGCAAGGGATGTTATGGAGATAGGCTGCGGCTGCGAACACCCGGGCTGCCGCTAAAGCATGAAGGAAAGAGCGAAGTCCCGTCAGGGACTCCCGTGATAATAGCCCAGCCATTTATGGCTGGGATTAGGCAGGGAAAAAGAAGAGAGTCCCGTAGGGACGGCTGAGCATTCATCATTCAGCCGTCCCTACGGGACTCTATTTTTTATCTCGCAACTGTTCCCAGTGCTAAAGCACTGGGCTATTTTCAAATGTCCCTTTAGGGACTAAAGACAATCCTGTTTTACTAATCTCTGACCTCTAGCCTCTGCTTTCCCCTTTTGCCTTCTTTTCGCGGGGCGCGTTAAAGTAGTGGGAGTAGAATTGTCTGCCATGAGCTACTTTTTGGAGAAAAGCGCGGGGCGCGCTCGCACGGCTGCGTCCGAGCCGCGTGTGTTGGAGCGCCTCGGAGCCATCGTCGGCGCGGAGCATCTGCTCGTTGATGCCGAGAAGGTGGAGCCCTACGCGCAGGACGCCGTCAAGGAGAAGTTTCCGCCCGAAGCAGTGCTGCTGCCCAGAACCGCAGAAGAGATTGCCGCCATCCTGCGCCTTGCCAACGAAGAGCGCTTTCCCGTCACGGCGCGTGGCGGAGGCGTTGGCTACTCCGGCGGCGCTGTGCCCGTCGAAGGCGGCGTGGTCATTGGCACAGACCGCATGAAGACCATTAAAGAGATTAACGCAGACGACCTCTACGTGGTCTCCGAGCCGGGCGTGACTACTTATGAATTGCAAAGGGCCGTTGAAGCGCACGGTCTCTTCTACCCGCCAGACCCTGCTTCCTATAAAGAGTCTTACATCGGCGGCAACATAGCCGAGAATGCCGGAGGCATGCGCTCCGCGAAGTACGGCGTGACGAAGCATTACGTGCTGGGTTTGGAAGTCGTGACGCCTACGGGAGAGATTATTAGAACCGGCGGCAAGACCAGCAAGAATGTCGTCGGCTTTGATTTGACGGGACTCATATGCGGCTCGGAAGGCATGCTAGGCATCATCACGGAAGCGACGCTCAGGCTCGTGCCGCAGCCTGAAGCGACACAGACCGTGCGCGCACTCTTTCGCTCCATGAAGGAGGCCTGCGCGTGTGTCGCCCGCTTCTCACGCGCACGAGTCACGCCCGTGGCGATAGAAGTTCTTGATAAGAACTCCATCAAGGCCGTCGAGAGCGAGTTCGCCTTCGGGCTGCCTGAGGAAGCGGAAGCGCTGCTTCTGGTCTCCGTTGACGGCCCGCGTGAAGAGGTAGAGCGCGCGGCGCTCCTGGTTGAAGAGATTCTGACGAGAGGCGGAGGCTTCTCCGTGCTTCGCGCCGCGACGCGCGAGGAAGAAGACCGTCTCTGGGACGTGCGACGCGCGCTTTCGCCTTCCATGAAGAAGTACGGCACGCTCAAGCTCAACGAGGACGTGGTAGTGCCTCGCTCGCGCGTGCCTGAATTGATAGAGCAGGTGGAAGAGATAGGCCGCCGCCACCAGACATTCGTCGCAAACTTCGGCCACGCGGGCGACGGAAACATTCACGTCAACTTCATGTGCAACCGCGAAGACCCCGCTTCCATAGAGCGGGCGCGGCGCGCCGTGCGCGACACGTTCCGCGTGGCAGTGGAGCTTGGCGGCACCATCAGCGGCGAGCACGGCATAGGCTACGTCAAAGCGCCTTATCTAGACATGGCGCTCAATGCTTCTACCATAGAAGCCATGCGCCGCATCAAGCGTGCGCTCGACCCGAACGGCATCCTGAATCCGGGAAAGATGTTTACCTGAACTAATGCTTTCGACACTCTTAGAGATACAGCGATTGAAGCGGTTGGAGCGCACGGGTTGGACTCTGCGCGGGCAGCCGCCGGGGACGGAATCTGTCGCGGCACACTCTTACGGGGTGGCCGTGGCGGCTATGATGCTGGCGGACGAAATCAGTGCGCGGGGCGTTGAGATTGATACTGGCAGGCTCTTGAGGCTCGCCGTGATGCACGATTGGGCCGAGGCGCGGCTCGGCGACATGCCGCGCACGGGCGGCGAGTATTTCGGCTCGGACGCGCGCAAGGTTGCCGAGCGCGCGGCCTTCGACGATATTGTGCGCGGGCTTGGCACGGAAATTGAAAAGAGTTACTCGGCCCTGCACGAAGATTATGAGCAACGCTCAAGTCTGGAGGCGCGTCTAGTCAAGGCGGCGGACGTGATTGACCTGCTGGTGCAGGCGCTCTCCTTTGAGCGCGCGGGCGTGCGCGGCCTCGACGAGTTCTGGGAGGGAGTGAGCGAGCGTTATTTCCAGCTTGAAGGTGTGGCCGGAGAGGTCGTAGCCGAAGTGATGCGGCTGCTTCTGGAGGCACACATGGCAGTCACGGGCAAGCAGTAGTCTTTGAATCTAGAGAGAGTGTTTGGAGTTGAAGCGAGCATGGGCGACTGGCTGATGCAGTTTGTTCCTGAACTGACGTGGCAGAATGCCATCATAGGCGCAGTGCTCTTCATAGTCACCTTCGCGGTCAGCAGCGCCCTCGTCTCCTTCGTGCTGGTGCGATTGCCCGCCACCTTCTTTCATCCTTCGCACGACCGGGACATACTCGTAGACCGTCATCACGTTATTCGCTGGAGCGGGATTGTCATTAAAAATGTGATTGGGTTCGCGCTGGTGATAGTCGGGATAATCATGTCCATTCCGGGCGTACCCGGCCCCGGCTTTCTGACGATTCTCTTCGGCATAGCTCTCCTGGATTTCCCCGGCAAGCGCGCTCTCGAATACAAGATAGTGAGCCGCCCGAAGGTCTTTCAGGCCATCAACTCCCTGCGCCGCAGATTCAACAAGCCGCCGCTCGTGCTCTGATTTGAATCCGACTTTTGTAATAATGGGCTGCGTTGACAACGTCTGGGCTGTCTGTTAGCTTCCTAGTTTTATATAATGACGCTTTGAAGAACATCCACCGGATATTCAAGGGGTTAACACGTTTCATTTGATGGCTGATTCTCTATTTCCGCAAACAAAAAGGCTAGGGCGATTGGCTGCTTTCTGCCTGCTTGCTTTGAGTCTTACAGGGGCGCAGGGCTGCAAGACCCTGTTTGGCGACATAGCCAAGCGAGAGGTGAGCGTGCCGCCGCTCCTGAAGCCGCTTCAGAACGCGACCACGGCCCAGCTCATCACGGAAGTCAATCGCGTCTCCGGCATACGGTCTCTGCGCGGCAAGGTGGACATAGAGTTTCAGGACACGTCCTTCTCCGAGTTCGGCATCAACGATAAGTACCGCACTGCCGAAGGCAACGTCATAGTCCAGCGACCGGGCCAGGTCTATCTTGAGGTCAACGGCCCCTTCGGCGTGGAGATTGCGCGCATGACCTCGGACGGCGAGCGCTTCCGCGTGGCTGTGCTGAAGGGCGACGACAAGTATCGCAAGTTCGTGAAGGGCACGAACAACGCGCGCTACGAGAGGCTTGAGATGTCTAACGGCGCGGCTGCGCGCGACAAGGAGAAGATGGGCGAGCAGCGTGCCGTGAGCGCTCTCTCTAACCTTCGCCCGCAGCACCTGACCGACGCCCTGCTCGTTCGTCCCATAGAGTCAAGACCCGAATCCGGCCTCATCTATGCTCAAAGCGAGTTCTATGAGGAAGAGGCTCAGCCGAAGACGAACGATAAACAGGCGCGTGCTAATAAGACCGGGCGCATTGTGCGCGGCTACTATTTTCTGGACGAGATTTCGAGGGCCGACGACGGGAGCGGTCGTCTGCTGCGCCGCTTCTGGTTCGACCGCGTCAACGGCATACGCTTCGCGCGCATGCAGACCTTTGACGAGCGCGGCGACCTCGTGACGGATGTCATCTACGGCGACTCGAAGCCCTTCGGAGAGGGCGGCCGCATAACGCTGCCTTCGCGCATAGAGCTGTCTCGCCCGCACGACGGCTACAAGCTGGCGCTAACTTATCAGGCACCGGACGAGGCCATAGTTGACCGCCAGTACGAGCCTGCCATCTTTATTCTTGAGAACAAGTGGCAGCTCGACGAGCTTGATTTGGATACGAGAAAGCCCTGACGAGTGACGGGCGGGAAGCTTTTATCTCATCACTCGTCACCGTAGCTATATGGATAATCTGGTCACAGCAAATATCAGGCAAAGGCCGCTTCGCTCGCTGGTGAGCGTGGCGGGCGTGGCGCTGGGCGTGGCCTTGATTATGCTGTTCACGGGCCTGTCTCGCGGGATGTCCAACGACCTCAAGCGCCGCTCGCAGAATCTTCGCGCGGAGATAATCTTCACGCGGCCCGGCTCCATGGAGCTGACGAGCTCCACCGCGAACCTCAGCACCAGATATGTAGAGCGGCTTCAGGCCATAGAAGGCGTAGAGTCGGCTGTGCCCGTGATTCGCTACATCTCGCAGGGGCGCGGCGGCTTCGGTCTTGAGCAGATAGAGGGCGTGGACTGGGAGCCGTTCGCCAAGATGAACGGGATTCAGCTTGTGGAGGGACGCGCGCCGCAGGCTGTTGACCCTACGGTCGAGGGCGACCCGAACACACCGGGCGAAGTCGTCATAGACGAAAGGAAGGCCGAGAGCAATAACCTCTCGGTCGGAAGCACTGTAAAGCTCTTCGGCGATAAGCCGTTCAAGGTCGTGGGCATCTACGCGCCCGAATCCGGCGCTCGCGTCAAGATGAGCTTGAGCGCCATGCAAAGGGAGTTGGAGTCTGCGGACAAGTGCCAGTACATTCTGGTCAAGGCCAGGGACGGCGTTGACGAGTTGACTCTGGCAAGGCGCATAGAGTCGTCGCCCGAAACTCAGGGCAACAAGATTCAGTTCACGCGCGACGTGTTCAAGGGAATCGAAAACAGCATCCCTTTCCTAGGGGTCTTCCTGCGCGTGCTGGTCGGGTTGGCCGCGGTGGTGAGCGCGCTCGTGGTGATGCTGGCAATGTACACGACCATCACCGAGCGCACGCGCGAGATAGGCATCCTGAAGGCGCTCGGCGCATCGCGCTCATACATCGTGGGCGTCATAGAGAAAGAGGCCGCGCTCATCAGCGTGCTGGGGCTCGTCGCGGGCTTCGCCATAGCGCTCGTCGCGGGCTTTCTGATACAACGCGCCTACGGTCTCGTCTTCGAGTACGGTTGGGGATGGGCTTTGACGGCCGCCGCCATAGGGCTCTTGGGCGGAGTCCTCGGCGCGCTTTATCCGGCTGTCCGCGCGGCTAACCTGGACCCTGTGAGCGCTATATCTTATGACTAATTGCTCTGAATGAGAACTATCCTAAAAGCTGAGAATCTGATTAAGACCTACCGCGTGGGCCAGATGGACGTGCAGGCTCTGCGCGGCGTCTCGCTCGAAGTGCAGGAGGGAGAGTTTGTCGCCATCATGGGCCCTTCCGGCTGCGGCAAGTCGACCATGCTGCACCTGATGGGAGGACTCCTGACGCCCACTAGCGGGCGCATCATCATAGACGACGAAGACCTGACGGCGGCCACGGACGCGCGCCGCACGGACATACGCCGCCGCAAGATAGGCTTTGTCTTTCAGCGCTTCAATCTCTTCCCGACTTTGACCGCCGAAGGAAACCTCAGGCTCGCCGAGCGCATACACGGCGGAAACGGCGCGGACGACCCGGAAAGACGAAGAGAGGTCTTGCGCCTGCTGCGCCTCGAAGACAAGATGCATCACAAGCCGCTGGAGCTATCAGGCGGCGAGCAGCAGAGGGTGGCCCTCGCGCGTGCGGTCGTAACACGCCCGGCGATTGTGCTGGCGGACGAGCCTACGGGGAACCTTGATTCGGAGAACTCGGCGCTCGTCCTGAACATGTTTCAGGAGCTGAACTATCGCTTTAACCAGACCATTATCATGATTACGCATAACCCTGAGGCTGCGGCCATGTGTCGCCGCATCATACAGATGCGCGACGGGCGTATCGTTGACCAGACGGGCGGCGTACTGCTTTAAATAACTTTCGGGGTCAAGGGCTCAGGAAAGAGGGATGAAAATCCTTCTTTTTTGCTTTTGAACCCCTTATTTTTCGCTTATAATCAGGGTCGTGCGATACCTTTTGCGAACTCTCAAAAAACTCCTCTTCTGGTCTTACGGGCGCAGCACCTGGCAGTACGACGTGCTGTGCGCGCTCATACTGGCCTTCATCTTCCTGACGCCTCAATCCTGGTTCCCATCGGGCGAACTCATGCAGGGAGAGGCGCATCCAAGACCTTCTGCTCGCGCGTATCTTCTTGTGGAGCCCGCCGAGAAGGGCACTCAAATTGACAGAGCCGAGTTGGAACGCCGCGTGCGTATAGCTACGGGCAGGCCGGACGCGACCGTCACAGGATGGCGCGAGCGGCCCGACGAGCAGGGTCGCATAGTCGGCTACGAGGTTGACATACGCTGACCATCCTTTATAATCGCCCGGTTTGCGAGACTTTCGGGCGGGAGTCTTGATTTTATAGAAGGAGTTTGTATGAAGAAGTTTATTCCCCTTAGCCTCGCAGTTGCAGTGCTTCTGACGGTTCTTGTGGGAAGTTCCCCGCAGAACGCCAGCGCGCAGGGCGCGGGCGTTGTCAGTTCCATACTGAACCGCATGGAGCGCAACCGCCGCGACATGCGCAGCCTTCGCGCCGCCATCAGCATGGAGAAGTGGAATGACCAGCTGCGCGAAGCCGAGAGGAGTGAAGGCTGGCTGGCTTACATGCCTGCCCAGGGGCGCAACGCCTACGTCCGTGTCGAGTGGCACAAGCCGCGCCGGGAAGTCTTGACCGTGGCCGACGGACTGTACCAGCTCTATAACCAGCGCCAGAACGTAGTTTACGAGGGGCGCGCGACGAGCGGAAAGAAATCTACGAAGGCCAGCAGCGTGCTTGGCTACATGAACATGTCGGCCTCGGAGATTCGCGCCAACTTCAACGCCGAGTACTTAGGCGAAGAGTCGCTCTACGGAAACGTTAACACGTCTCACCTGAAGATTACGCCGAAGGGCACGGCCAGCTACAAGTACGCGGAAATCTGGGTGGACGGAAGCGGCAATCTGATTCAGGCCAAGGTAGTCGAGCGCAACAACGATGCGACCACGGTGCGACTGACGAACCTGCAAAAGAACGATGTCATTTCGCCCGACCACTTCCGCCAGCAGTTGCCGGACGGGGTCAAAAGGGTGAAGAGCTAACGCTCCAACTGTCGGATTTTTCAGACGAAGGGTTCTGGGACTTTCTCTAAGACCGGAACCCTTCCGTTTTTATGTCGCAGGGCCTCTGGGCCAGACTTGCCATACGGCACGTGTCTCGCATATCCTTTCCCGTTACATCCTGTGTGTTGATAGAGATAGATGAAGAGAAGCACCTTTCTAAAATGGAAACTGCGCCAGGCCAGCTTTATCACGCGCGCTCTCGTTTCAAAAAATCATCCCGTGCTGGCGCACGTCATACCCATGCGCCGCTGCAATCTGGCCTGCGGCTACTGCAACGAGTTCGATAAGGTCTCACAGCCCGTGCCGCTCGAAGAGATGATAAAGCGGCTGGACAAGCTGGCAGACCTCGGCACCTCCATCATCACCATCTCGGGCGGCGAGCCCCTTATGCACCCGCAGCTGGACGACATCATTCGTCACATAAGAAAGCGCGGCATGATAGCGGGCCTCATCTCGAACGGCTACTACTTCACGCCCGAGCGCATCAAGCGACTGAACGAAGCCGGGCTCGATGCCTTACAGATAAGCATTGATAATGTGGAGCCGGACGAGGTTTCCAAGAAGAGCCTGAAGAATCTGGACAAGAAGCTTCAGCTTCTGGCCGAGCACGCCAATTTTCACATCAACATCAACTCCGTCATAGGCGGCGGCATCAAGACTCCCGAAGACGCGCTCACGATAGCGAGGCGCGCCGTAGAGCTTGGCTTCTCAACCACGGTCGGCGTCATACACGACCACGACGGAACCTTAAAGCCCCTGACCGAAAGAGAGAAAGAGATTTTTCAGCAGGTCAAAAAGCTCGGCAACAAAGACCATGCTCGTCTCAACTGGTTTCAGGATCACATAGCCGAAGGCAAGCCTTACGAGTGGCGTTGTCGCGCGGGCGCTCGCTACCTGTACATCTGCGAGGACGGGCTGGTTCACTGGTGCTCTCAACAGCGCGGCTATCCGGGCACGCCGCTCTCGGAATACACGATGGAAGATTTCCGCCGGGAGTACTACGCGGAGAAGTGGTGCGCGCCGACCTGCACGCTTCAATGCGTGCATCAGGTGGGCATTCTGGATAACTGGCGCGACCCGCAGAAGCTCGTTCCTCTAACGAGCAGCGCCAAGAGCGACGCGACGAAGACGAAAGAGCCCGTGGGCGAGATGCTCAGCGTCGAATAGCCGAAAAGAAATTTCAGGGAAGTCTCGCGCGTCCTCATCGCTGCGCCTTCGTTGTATCAATCGCCGCCGCGCGCCCGCGCGCGAAGACGCATCGCCTGTCGTGCGGCATCTCCGCACAGAGCGGCCCGTTCAAAAATCTCTCGTACTCAAGCTTTGCCTCGTCAACACGCTTAAGCTCGTCAAGCGACTGGGCTATGTTGAGCGGCAATTCCTCGTCCTCCTCTCCCATGCGCTCGGCCGTGCGAAGCTCCGCGAGCGCCTCTTCGAAGCGGCCAGCCGCCTGTAGCTCCTTCCCTAAAAGGTTGTGCGTGTGGGCGTCGTCCTCAATCTTCAAAACGGCTCTGTACTCGGCTATGACCTGCTCCCTCTGCTCGCGCACGCGCGCCTGATTGGCACGCATGTGATAGGCGTCCGGGCTTCGCCAGTCCATGTAGAAGTAGAGCGCGCCCAACCCGAGCATCACAAACAGGTATAGAAGCGGCAGAGACCATCTCAGCAGAAGCGGCTGCTGCGCACTTTCTATACCAGCCTCCGTCTGCTCAAGCTCTTTCTCGCGTCTTAGCCTGCTTGAGCGTGCGATTAGGTAAAGGGGAAGGACGATGAGAGGGAAGAAGAAGGTCGTCATCGTCCAGAGCGTGACTGAGACGGCGCTCATGCCGCGTCGCCGCGCGCTCGCCAGCACCCACGAAGAGACGAGCGCCGACACGGCGAACCACACGGGCAGCATCAGCTCGAACGTCTGACCGGCTGAGACGTTCCAGCGAAAAAGAAGCAGTGAGAGATGAGCACTGAGTACTGAGTAAAAGAAAGAAGTTTTTAACTCAGCACTCATCACTCGGCACTTCTTTTTACTGCTGCCGCACCTCTTCGCCTACGCGGTGTAGCTTCATGGAGCTTGAAAGGCCGAGGCCTGAGAGCTGTCCTGCCATGACGACTATGACTTCGCCCTGCTGCGCCACGCCCGCTTCCAGCAGAGCGCGGTCGCCCGTGCGTATCATCTCTTCCGTGCGGTCGGAAGAAGGATGATGAAGCGACTCGATGCCCCAGATGAGCGACAGCTCGTTGCGGACTTCTTCTGAAGGCGTGAGCGCCACTATGCGCTGCTCGGGTCTTAAGACGGAGAGACGACGCGCCATGAGGCCCGATTCCGTGAAGACCGTAATGGTCTTTGCTCCCATCTCTTCCGCCGCGAAGGTCGCGGCCTCGCAGAGAGCGCGGCTGAAGCGGCCGGACTGGCGTCCCGCCAGCACTTCTCGCGCGTGCATGGCTCCGGGCCTTCCCGTCTCGGCCGTCTCGATGATGCGCGCCATAGTCGCCACGGCCGGAACCGGATACTGGCCCATTGCCGTTTCGTTCGAGAGCATCACGGCGTCCGTCCCGTCCCAGACCGCGTTGGCAACGTCCGTGGATTCTGCGCGAGTGGGACGAGGGTTAGAGACCATCGACTGCAACATCTGCGTGGCGGTGATGACGAATTTTTCGGCCACGTTGGCCTGCTCTATGATGCGCTTCTGGTAGACGGGCACAAGCTCTACGCTCGTCTCGACGCCAAGGTCTCCGCGCGCCACCATGACTCCGTCGGAAGCGGCTATCACTTCCGCCAGATTGTCTATCGCTTCGGCCTTCTCGATTTTTGCCACGAGCGGCTGGCATCCCCCGTGAGACTTAATCAGCTCTTTGGCTTCGCGGCAGTCTTCGGCGCGGCGCACGAAAGAGAGCGCGAGATAGTCTGCTCCCTGCCGCACGGCCCAGGCCAAGTCGCGCCTGTCTTTGTCCGTCAAAGAGGGAATCGGAAGCTGCACGCCCGGAAGGTTTATGCCCTTGCGCTCGCCTAAAGTTCCGCCGTTGATGACGCGGCAGATGACATCCGTTTCCGTCGTGCGCTCGACGCGAAGCTCAATCGCGCCGTCGTCCAGCAGCATTCGCGCTCCCGGCTTCACGTCGCGCGCCATCCCTGTGTAGTTGGTAGAGACCTCGTGCGCGTCGCCCGCGACGGAGCGCGTCGTGATGGTAAAGAGCGCGTTGGCCTCCAACTGCACGGGCTGGCCGTTCTTCAAGACGCCCGTCCTTATCTTCGGCCCGGAAAGGTCTACCAAAACGGAGAGCGGGCGGTGCATGGCTCTGGCGGCAGAGCGTGCCCGCGCAATGTTTTCGGCATGCTCGTCCTGCGTGCCGTGCGACATGTTAATGCGTACGGCGTTGATGCCCGCCGCAATCATGGCTTCAATTATCGCGGGCTCGCGCGACGCAGGCCCCAGCGTGGCAAGAATCTTTGCTCTTCTCACGGCCACTCCCACCTTGTTTCAAGACGTAAGCTGATTAAGATACCGCGCTTATTATTAACTATGACGAGAGTTTGAACAAATCACAAAAGGCAGGTCAGTACCG
>DATELK010000197.1:0-9058 GCA_035276685.1 Pyrinomonadaceae bacterium
AGCTCCGTCTGGCGATTGGCGAGAGAGACGCTGCGGCCCGCTATAAAAAGGTGTCGTATGTGCGTGCGCGCTTCCAGCATGTCGCCGTCCGTGACGACCAGATTGGCGAGCTTGCCCGGCTCTATTGAGCCCAGCCGGTCGGACGCGCCCATTATCTGCGCCGGGTAGAGCGTCACGGCCTTTAAGGCTTCGTCGCGCGGCAGCCCGAAGGCCGCGGCCATGCCTGCGTGATAAGGAAGGTCGCGCACCTGCGCGCCCGTGTCGCCCGTGGAGATGGCGAAGCGCACGCCCGCTTCGTGAAGCCGCGCCGCGTTCGCGTAGAGCTGGTCGTAATAATCGTCCTCGCGGTTAGGCAAGTCGAGCACGCCCGTCAAAATCACAGAGACGTTTCGCTCGCGCAGGAACGAAGCAATCTTCCAAGCGTCGTTGCCGCCCATAATGATTGGAGGCTTAAGGCGCATCTCTTCGGCAAAGCGTATGGCCGCGCGAATCTCAACTTCGCGGTCTGCGCGCATGATGACGGGCCGCTCGCCGCGCGCGTAGGGCGCGAGGGCCGAAAGCACCACGTTCTGGTCAGGGCGCGGCAGAGATTTATCTCGCGCGTAGGCATCCTGCGCCTTGCCGTAGGCTTCCGCGTCTCTTAAGAGCTTTCGCAATTGCTCTATCTGCCGGTCGCGCGTCGTGATGGCTTCCGTCAGGGTGTTGGCGGCTTCGGGCGTGGTGGCAAAGTCGCGGCGGCCTCCGGCGCTCGCGCGCGGGAAGGTGATGACGAGAGCGGCCTGCGGAGTGACGGCCATCTCTCGCGGGGTAGTGCCGTCCAGATTTATCAGCGCCGCCTGGCCAGAGATGATGCCGCCGCGCGGGCTGCTCAGCACAGTCGTGACGCCGTTGGCGCGCGTGACCGTGACGTGCGCGCTGTGCGGGTTGATGCCGAAGAAGGCCTGCGCGTTCGGGTTCATGTCGCCCACTTCCGTCAGGTCAACTGTGCCGGGAGCGCCCGCCTCCACCTCTACAAGACCGAGCGACGTTCCAAGGTCAATCATGCCCGGATAGACGGAGAGACCCGTCGCATCCAACTCCTGCGCGCCCGAAGGAACGTTAACGCCTGCTCCGACCGCTTCGATTTTGCCGTCGCGTATGACGACGGTGCCCGACTCAATCGTGGGGCCGCTGACGGTCACTATGCGCGCGTTTCTAATCGCATAAAGTCCCTGCGGGCTAAGGCGTCCCTGCTGCATGGTTATGCTCGCGGGCTGCTGCGCGCTCGCTAGGAGCGTAGCTGCGGCGAGGGTTGCGAGCGTGATGATGACAATCAAGCTCTTTGAGTAGGAGCGAGCGACTCTAAGGCAGGCTTTCATCAGCTTGGCTTTTATCCTCATTGGTCGTCACCTCCGTCCAGCTCGTCGTCATCGTGGCCGTAGGCAGGGCGTCTTCCTCTGGGAAGCGCGGGCGACGAGCCGCCTGAAGCGGGCGCTCGGTTCGGCTCAGCCTGTTCGAGAGTAACCCGCTCTCGCTCCAAATCGGCGCGACGCGCCAAGTCCTGCTGGCGGTCAAAGAATACTTCGCCGTCTATCAGAGTCATCTCGACGCGCGAGTAGACGCTGAAGGGGTGGCCGTTCCAGATAGCAATGTCCGCGTCCTTGCCAACGTCTATGGAGCCCACGCGAGAGTCTATCCCGAGCTGCCACGCGGGATTCATGGTGATGGTCTTCAGCGCCTCTTCTTCGGTGAGGTCGCCGTACTTGACAGCCTTCGCGGCCTCAATGTTGAGGCGACGCGCTCGCTCGTTCGAGTCGGAGTTAATGGAGGTGTTGACGCCCGCTCGCACCAGAATGCCTACGTTGTAGGGGATGGCGTCGTAGGCTTCTATCTTGTAGCCCCACTGGTCAACGAAGATGGAAGCGCCTGCGCCGTGACGCGCAATCTCGCTCGCCACCTTGTAGGCTTCGAGCGCGTGCTGGAAGGTGCGAATCTTGAAACCGAACTCTTCCGCGATTTGTATGAGCATCAGAATCTCGTCCGCACGGTAGCTGTGCGCGTGAACCAGTCGGCGGCCTTCCAGGATTTCAACCAGCGGCTCAAGCTGAAGGTCTCTGCGCGGCGGGATTAGATTCTTCTCGTTTCGCTGAGCCCTCGCGCGATACTCGTCCCATCCTCTCTTGTAATCCCTCGCGCGCGTGAAGGCGTCGCGTATCACCTCTTCCACTCCCATGCGCGTCGCGGGGTAGCGTCGCGGCTGTCCTGCGGGCGAAGGGAAGTTCGTGCGCTTTGGGTTCTCGCCGAGCGCGAACTTTATTCCGGGCGGCGCGCCGGGAAAGATAAACTCTTCTACGGGACGGCCGTACTTTATCTTGACCACCGTGTTCTGCCCGCCTATGGCGTTGGCGGAGCCGTGCAGGACGTTCAGCGTCGTCACGCCTCCGGCCAATTCCCTGTAGAGGTCTACGTCCGTGGGGTTCAGCACGTCGCGTATGCGAACCATGGAGGTCACTGCGTAGGTGGACTCGTTGATGGCGTCCACCATCGAATGAGAGTGACAGTCTATGATGCCGGGCATGACGTACTTGCCCGTCGCGTCGATGATGCGCGCGTTCTGCGCGGGCTTCAGGTTCTGGCCCACCGCAGCAATCTTGCCGCCCCTTATGAGAATGTCAGAGTTCTGCAAGGTGCCGTGGGAGACGGTCAGAATCGTGGCGTTGCGTATGAGCGTCTCTGTTTGAGCGGAAGCGGCGGGCGCTTGACTGCCTCGCTGCTGAGAGCGCCCCGTGCGCTGCGCGCTCGCGCTAAACAGAGGTAGCGCGCTCAAGGTCGAGAGCGCAAGGACTATCGCAATCGTTCTTCTCATCTTGATTCTCACTTTGAACCCTCCGTCGGCCTCGAAGTAGAAGGCGGCGTTTGTTGAGCGGGCGCGTTGGGGCGCGCGCCTGTGAAGGAGCCGGGCGAGCGGCCCACGACTTGAACCGTGCCGCGCATCTCGTTGCCGGAGATGGTGCCTGTGAAGGTAGCTTCGGTGGTCTGCCCGCCTATGGTCAGAGGCGCTGTGAAGCGTATCTCGCCATTCGCTCCGGCAGAGGCGTTGGCTATCTCGGCAGAGCCAAGCGCTCCCTGTATGGAGCCGCTGAGTCTCCCTCCCTGCTGCTCTAAGATTAGTGTGGACGACACGTCGCCTTCGCCCAGGTTTATGCTGAGCGTCCAGGTGCCGCTCGCGTTCACGCCTCCGGCAGCGGCGGTTGCACCGGGCGCGGTCGGCCTCAAATCCACCGGGCGGCCGTCTATGAAGACGTGCGCTACGCGCGTGCCTCTGTCAAAGAGGTCGCCGCGCGTGACCGTCAGGTTAGCAATCTTGCCTGCCTCTATTGTGCCCAAGCGGTCTGCTACGCCGAATATCTCTGCGGGCCTGAGAGTGAAGGCGCGCACGGCTTCGTCGCGCGGCAAGCCCTGCTCGACGGCCTTCGCGGCGTTCGTCAGAAGGTCTGCCATGTTCGTCATAGCGCCGGATTGAAAGGCGAAGCGCACGCCCGCCTGAGCGAGCCGCGCCGCCGTTCGAGGCGCTTCCACACGCGCGCGAAGGATGCGAAGCGGCTCGGGGTCTGCCTCGGCCACCTGCGCGGTCGCCCGTCGCGGGAAGTTGAGCGACAGAAGCACGGGCACGTTTCTCTCTCTTAATCTGTCTGCCGCTTTCCAGCTTTCAGAGCCGCCCGCGATGATGAGCCGCAGGTTAAACTCTTCGGCCAAATCAACCGCGCGCCGTATCTCTCGCTCCGTATTGGCGAACATCACGACCGGCATCTCGCGCGTCAAAACCGGAAAGAGCGCCACCAGCGACCTGTCCTGCTCTGGACGCTTCAAGCCTCTGGGATTCTTCTCGTAAATAAGGTTCGCCGTGCGAAGCCGCTCGGCGTCCAGAAGCATCTGCCTGAGCGCGGAGAAGACGCCGAGGAGCGACGCCGGATAAACGCCCGCGCGAAGCGGAGTAAAGCCTACGTGCATCGCCACGGGAGCGCGCAGGGTCATCTCTGTCGTACTCGCCCCTGCCAGATTCACGAGCGCCGACTGGCCCATAAAGATGCCTTCGCGCGGAGAGGTGAGCGCGGCGGTGATGCCAGCGCTTCTGGCCGCTTCTATCTCCGCGCCACCGGGCCGCACGTAGTCTACGGCCTGAATCTCGGGCTGAAGCCCCACGGGCTGCGTAGGATTCAGGGAAGAGAACTGCTGCGCCTGCTGTGCGGGAGACTGAGCGGGTTGAGCCGCGCCACCGCCTCCGCCAGTCCTTGCCGCCTGCTGAGTTGACTGCTGTATGCCCAGGCTAGTGTAGGCGTCAATCAGGCCGGGATAGACCGTCAGCCCCGTGCCGTCAATCACGCGCGCGTCGGCTGGCGCGGAGACGTTTGCGCCGACCGCCTGAATCAACCCGTTGCGAATGACAACGGTGCCGCGCTCAATTGTGGGGCCGCTGACGGTCACAACACGCGCGCCCGTGATGGCGTAAACGTCCACGGCGCTCTGTTGTGCCGGAATGCGCGAGGCAAAGGATAAGAGCAGCGACGCAAGCGTGACTGCCGCGAAGATAGAGCGGAAGCGATTGATTAGCATAGGCTCTTTTCTGATTTTAAGTTTAGCGAGCACATCGGACGAACCCGCAGAGAAGGCAGATAAAAAAGCAGAAGCGCTATGTAGAAAGGGCGCTCCCTTGACTGCCACGCTCGGATGCTAAATTTTTACAGTAAAGAAGGGGATGAAAATCAGAGGCATATTAGAACAGGTGATTTCCGGTAGGCAAGAAAAATGGGCATGCGGCGCGCCTCGTGTCAGGCGCGCCGCATGCCCACTTAATCTTTTGAGGCTGTCTTAAGCCTTAAGACTTCTTGGCGGGTTCCTTTTTATCTTCTGCGGCCGCAGCAGTCTTACCGGCCGTGGAGCAGCAGGCCGCGCCTTCCTTGCCTTCCTTGGCGCAGCACTCGGACTTGCCGCCCTTCATGGAGGAGCAGGCCTCGCCAGCGCCGCAGCAGCCCTTGCCGTCCTTGCTGTTGCAGACCATACCTGCGGCCGAGCACTTGCAGCCCTCTTTGGTGCCGCCGGTCGTGGAGGTCGCCTCGGCGTTGGCCTTGGTCATGTTCGGGTCGGTAGACGGGGTGGTCGCAGCCCTGTTGGCGTTCGCCGCGTTGGAAGTATTGCCGGTGTTGCCCGTGTTCCCGGTGTTGGTATTGGCTGCCGTGCAGCCTGCCATGACGAGCAGGACGAAAGCCAGAAGCGCTGCTAATTTAATCTTCATTGCGAATTCTCTCCTCTTAATCACCATCGTCGGGTGAAAAGCTTTTTTTGACTCTCTGGTTCAGGCTAAAACTAAAAGAAGATGCCTGGAAAACCGACTTGACGGAAATGCTCTTTGATGACGCCCGCGCTCTCACCTACGCCCTCTTTATCAGCAAGGGAAGAAAAGCGTTGAACACGCGCGGGACATTCCCTTAGGATGGCGGAGATGGTAATTGATTTATCCCGTCCGCGCAAGTATTAATTTTCATTCCACGGGCGCGCACGGGCTAATAACGGTTCCGATAAGAAGGAGCGGCTTTGTCAGCTTTCCCGGCGCTTTATCTACTTCAGGAGGGGGCGCGCACCCTTATACTCGCCCCGCGCGAAGGCGCAGCCGAGAGCACTATTATCAACGCCGTACAGTGGCTGCGCCTGATGGTCGAGACGACCGGCGCGCTCATTATTGCCTTGGGCGTGATGGCGGCCGCCTACCAGTTCCTGCGCGCTCTTATCCCGCCGCAGATTGAATCCTTCAACGGCGTGCGGCTCACGCTGGCCCGCTTCCTAGCCCTCGCGCTCGAATTTCAGCTAGGCGCAGACATACTCTCCACCGCCATAGCCCCGACATGGGACCAGATAGGAAAGCTCGGAGCCATAGCCATCATACGCACCGCGCTCAACTACTTCCTCATGCGCGAGATGAGAGAAGAGAGGGGAGAAGGAAATGCGAGACAGGCCGCAGTGCAGAATGATGAATGAAGAGAAAGAAGCTTTTCATTCATCACTGCTGCACTGCGGCCCGTCTCGCATTGTTTTCTTACCACTCGACGGAGCCCTCTTTGGAGGTGTCTATCTGCGCCATGTCCCGGCCTTCGTTGAAGAAGAAGATTTTCATGTTCTCGAACAGAAAATCGTGTGCCTCGGGGTTGGACAAATCGAGGCCGAAGTGGTTGATGAGCTGGTTCTGCTTTTGCAGCCACTCGGCCCAGCAGGGCTGGCAAATCTCCGCCCCCACCCTGCGCCCCAAATCCGTCGGAATCGGCGCGTAACCTATTGAAGGTCTCTGGTTCCCGCACCGCTTGCACTTAATCGTTTCAGCAGACATCCTTCTAACTCCTTAATTGTTCTTCTCACTTGTCACCGGCCGCCGCCTCTTTTATGGCGGCTATGATGCGGTCGTCGCGCGGCGGAAAGAGGCTCAGGGGCTGAACCTTCTTGTAGGTCACAACGCCGTCCCGGTTAATGACCACGACGGCCCGCGCCGAGCGATGCGGCAACCACGAGCGCACGCCGTAAGCGCGTATGACCTCTTCCTGCGGGTCTGCAAGGAGCGGAAACGGCAGGCCGTGTTTCGCCGCAAAGCCCTTGTGTGATTCCACAGTGTCCGTAGAGATGCCCACGATGCTCGCTCCCGTGGAGACGTAATCGCTCCACTTGTCGCGCACCGAGCACATCTGCTTGGTACAGACGGGCGTGTTGTCGCCCGGATAAAAGAGCAGGACGATTGTTTCGCCCCTGTGCTCTGACAAACGCCACGTGCGCCCTTCGCCATCGGGCAGGGCGAAATCGGGCGCTCTCTCGCCCACGTTAACTCCGGCCTTCGAAGCCTCTTTCACGCTCGCTATTCTCTCTCTCTGTGTGTTGCCGACTCTCGCTTCTATCGCGTAAGCTTCATTTTACAGGCGGTCGGCTCTTTTTCAAATTCGAGGGACGTGATAAAGATTTCGTATGCCGCGCAAACGATTACTGCTGCTGAGCAATTCAACAAACTACGGCGAAGAGTACCTGCGCTATCCTCTGAGCCACATCAAGAGCTTTCTGGGCGCGGACTGCAAGCGCGTGCTCTTCGTGCCTTATGCGGGCGTGCGTATGACTTATGACGATTACGCCGCGCGCGTCAGAGAGCGGTTCGAGGAGATTGGCTACCATCTGGACTCCGTTCACGCGGCGGGCGACCCTGTGCGAGCAGTCAGAGAAGCGGAAGCCATAGCCGTGGGCGGCGGCAACACCTTTCACCTGCTCAGAGGGCTCTACGAGGCGAACCTTTTGGAAGCCATACGCGAGCGAGTCTCCGAGGGCGTGCCCTACATAGGATGGAGCGCCGGTTCCAACGTGGCCTGCCCGACGATTAAGACCACGAACGACATGCCGGTCGTTGAGCCGCCGAGCTTCGATGCCCTGTCGCTCGTGCCGTTTCAAATCAACCCGCACTTCACGGACGAGCGCGTGCCGAATCACAACGGCGAGACGCGCTCGGAGCGACTGCTTGAGTTCATAGAAGCCAACCCCGGTGTGACGGTCGTAGGTCTCAAGGAAGGCAGCGCGCTTAGAATTGATGGCGCGGAGATAAAGCTGCTCAGTGAAAAAAGCGCGCTCGTCTTTCGCAAAGGTCAGGAGGTGGCGGAGTACGGCCCCCACGACTCGCTTCAGTTCCTTCTGCCTGAAAATTTTTGAAACGCGATTATGAAACAGTACCACGACCTTCTCAAATCAATCCTTGAGCGCGGCACGGAGCACGAAGACCGCACGGGCGTAGGCACCATCTCGCACTTCGGCTACCAGACAAGATTCGACCTGCGCGCAGGTTTCCCCCTTGTGACCACGAAGCGCGTCCCATTCCGCTGGGTGGCAGAAGAATTGTTCTGGTTCTTGTCGGGCGACACGAACGAGGCAAACCTGCGCGCCGTAGGCGTGGACATCTGGAAGGAGTGGGCCGACGCCGAGCACACAAGCCGCTTCGGCAGAGAGGCGGGCGACCTGGGCCCAGTCTACGGTTATCTCTGGCGCTCGTTCGGCGGCCATTACCCCGAGCGCGACGGCGTAGACCAGATAGCGCGGCTCATCACGGAGATTGAGAGAAACCCCAACTCGCGCCGCCTGATTGTCACGGGCTGGGACCCCAGAGAGTGCGACCGCGTTGACCTCCCGCCCTGCCACACGCTCTTTCAGTTCAAGATAGAGCGCGAGCGCACATTGCACTGCCAGCTATACCAGCGCTCCGCAGATGCTTTCCTTGGCGTGCCCTTCAATATCAGCTCGTACGCTCTGCTGACGCACATGGTCGCGCACGTCTGTCGTCTGGAGGTAGGCGAGTTCGTTTACACGCTCGGCGATTATCACATCTACAGGAATCATCTTGAGCAGGTGGAAGAGCTTTTGAGGCGGGAGCCTCTGCCGCTGCCGCGCCTTGAGATTAAAGATGAAGCGGGCGCTCTGCGCGGGCTTGAAGGCCTGCTCAGCATGCGTTACGAAGACCTGAATCTCGTAGGCTATCACTCGCACGGTAAGATAGAAGCTCCCGTTGCCGTCTGAAATTATGGCAATCATAGGAATAGTCGCGGTGGATAAGCAGGGCGCTATTGGAAAGAACGGGGCGCTCCCCTGGCACTATTCCTCTGACCTGAAGTTCTTCAAGTCGCAGACGAGCGGGAATGTTTGCCTGATGGGCTACAGAACCTGGGCATCGCTGAAGCGCCCGCTTCCCAACCGCCTCAACATAGTGCTCAGCCGCACAAGAGAGGTAGACGCGCAGGAAGGCGTCATCCTTCTGCGCGACGCGTCAATGGCGCTCTCTCTCGTTCCTTATCTCAACTGCGACCTCTTCATCATAGGAGGCGCGGAGGTCTTCAAGGCCTTCTCTGAAAGTATAGAGCGATGGATAGTGACAGAGGTGCCGCTCACGGTAGAGGGCGCGGACACCTTCATGCCGAAGGATTTCCTGCAAGGCTTCAGGGCTGTTAACCGTGTGGAGCTTGAAGAGAACCTGAGCGTCACTTTTTACGAGAGAAAGTAGTAGAGCAGGTCA
>DATELK010000198.1:0-40621 GCA_035276685.1 Pyrinomonadaceae bacterium
AGGATGGAAAGAGAATGCAGAAGGCAGAGTGCAGAATGATGAATGAGAAGAATTATTCAACTTGAATTATTTCTTTAATTCATCATTCTGCACTCTGCCTTCTGCATTATTTTCTGTCCCTGTTAATTTTCTATTGTCCGGGGATTGGGATGCGCGGCTGGCCTCCCGCCGCCGGGTCGCTGTCGGCTATGCGCGCCAGCACGTCTTCGTAGATTTTTATCTGGCCTTCGCGCTGCATGCGCGCCTGTATGGCGTTGACGTAATCGTCAAAGACCTGGTTGCGCCGCTCGGTCAGGGCCTGCTGCATCAGCTTATCGCGCTCCGTCGCGTACTTGGCGCTGTCCGGGTCTGTGCGCTTGGTGATGCCGACTACGACCCAGCCCTCGCCCGACTTGACGGCCGCTTTGTTGACCTGTCCGGCTTGCAGCGAGAAGAGCGCGTCGTCAATCGCGGGAGACGTTCCTGCTTCGCCGAGCGGGTCGCCCAGCTTGTAGTCCTCCTGCTCCTTCGCCTCAAGCCCTGCGCTCGTCGCGGCCGCCTTCAAATCGGCTGCGGCGTTCGTGTTGTTGGCGAGGTCGCGCGCCGTCTGCTCAAGTCGATTGCGCGCCTGCTCCTGCTTGTAGGCCGTCGCCACCCTGTCCTTCACCTCGTCGAACTCTGGGATGCGCGGGTCGCGCTTCTCAAGGAGCATGGGGATGGCAAAGCCGCCCTTGACGGGCGTGCGCTCGCCCACGTCGTTTGGATTCTGAAGCGGCGCGATGCCCTGCTCGAACTGCTGCGACGAGCCAATGTTCGGCACGTCGTCTCCGGGCTTGATGAAGGGAGTCTCCTTGACCATATCTTCCGGCTTCATGTTGGCTTCGGCCGCAAGCTCGCGCGCCACCGCCCCGTAGTCTTTAGACTGCTTGAGCTTCTCTGCCGCGCGCTGGGCCAGTGCGGCCGCGACGGCGTAGGAGCGGCGATTCTGAAGAGAGACGCGCAGTTCGTTCTTCGCATCCTCGAAGGTCTTCTGCATCTCTTCGCCGCGACGCATGATGTAGTAGTTGCCAGCGTACTTGACTATAACGTCTGTGACGCCGCCCACGGGCAGGTCAACCATACGGTCGTAGAGAGCGTTGGGCTTGTTCGGGTCTCGCTTGTAGGGCTTGGCAAGGAAGCCTCCCGACTTGGCCGTCGCCGCGTCTTCGGAATTTCCGCGAGCGTACTCGGCGAACTTCTCTTCGGTCAGGTTCTTTCCCTCGCTCTGAATCTTCTTGAGCAGATTCTCGGCCTTCTCTTTCACTACTGCGTCTAGGTCTGGGCGGACTACCTTGAAGACTATCTGCTGTATCTTGACGCCCGCCACCCTGTTCTCAGGCTTCAGCTGGTCGAACTCCTTCTTGAGGTCTTCGTCCGAGACCTGAATCTTCTCGCCCACCTTCGCCTGGTCTATGTAGAGGTAGCGAACCTTCTTCTGCGGCTCAAGGTATCGGTAGTCCGTCTTGTGCTGCTCGTAGTAGCCGCGCAGGTCTTCGTCCGAAGGCTGAATCTTCTCCGAGAGCTTGGCCACGGTCACGGGGACGTAGGTGACATTAAAGAAAGAGTTCTTGCGCCTGAACTGCTCCTGCACTTCCGCTTCCGAGACGGTGACGCCTGCGGTGACGAAAGCCTGAAGCTTCTGAGCAGCCACCTGGTCTCGCACCTGCTGCTCGAAGCGCTCTATGGAGCCGTAGCGAGCCATGACGGCCTCTTTGTACTTATCAAGTCCTATGAATTTGCCGGAAGCGTCGCTGAAGCGCTTGCGTATGGCTTCGGCGACTTCGGCGTCCGAAGCCGCGAGGCCGAGGCGCTTGGCCTCCTGCGCGATGATGCGGTCGCGTATGAGGCCGTCCAGGAAGCGACGGTCGCCGCCGAGAGCGGCCATGTTTATCTGGCCGCCGAACATCTGCGCGTACTGCTGCTTGAGCGTCTCAAGCTCGCCCACGGTTATCTCGTCCGAGCCCACCTTCGCCAGCACTTCCGTGTTAGAGATGGGCGCGGCCGTAGACTGCCCGCGCGGGACGTAAAAGACTATGAGGCCGCCGCCAATCAGGAAAGCGAAAGCGATGATGATAAAATTGCGCGTCTTCTCCAGACGACTAAACTGTTTCAGCATTATCTGTACATCCTCAGAAACTTGTAGAGCAATTCGGGCTGTTTGATTTGTTTGATTCTGTGCCTGGCCTGATAGCCAGCCTGCGGACGTTTCCGGCAAACCACGGATTGTAACGGACAGAGACCAAAAAGGCAAAAAGTCATGCCAGCGGTTCTACAGACCATAGCGGCGGCTGCCGTAGCCTTTGCCGCCACCAACATTGACGACATCTTCGTCCTCATGCTCTTTTTCGCGGAGGCGGGCAGGGGTATAAGGCGCTGGCAGGTGGTCTTGGGCCAGTACGCGGGCTTTGCGGCGCTGGTCGCCATAAGCCTCGTGGGCTACTTCGCGCGCTACGTCGCGCCGGAGGAATGGATAGGGCTGCTGGGCATCCTCCCCATCATGATTGGTCTTAAGAAACTCTGGGAGCTAAGGAAGGGCGAAGAGGACGAGGAGGCGCAGGTTGAAAGGCGAGCCTCGCGCGCCGTCTTCACCGTCGCCGCCGTCACCTTCGCCAACGGCGGCGACAACCTCGGCATCTACACACCGCTTTTCGCCAGCCTCAGCCTGCCGGAATTGCTGGTCACGCTCGCGGTCTTTTTCCTCGCGGTCGCTGTCTGGTGCGCTCTGGGCTACTATCTCAGCCGCCACCCCGCCGTCTACAGGGTTTTAGACAGGTACGGACACCTGATAGTCCCCTTCGTCCTCATAGCCCTGGGCTTCTACATCATGATAGAGAGCGGCACCTTCCGTCTTCTTTAGGAAAACGGCCCGAAAACCTCGACCGACACCGTAAAAATGTCCGCCGACTGACAAAAAATGTCGGTTTACCGCCTGAAAGCTTAGGATTACCAGTTGAAAGGCGAGAATTACCGCTTGAAAGCGGGAGGATTACCGCGCGAAAGTCTCCAATTACCAGTTGAAACTTTAGGATTACCAGATGAAACCTTCCGCCCACAGCGTGAAAGTATCGGTCTTTTTGACAAAAGCGCTCGCCTTTTCCGGCAAAATCCCCATATTTCACGGATTTTTCTCTTCCGTCAGAATGATGAATTTTTCTTTTGCCTTTAGCTTATCGCCTGTGTTAATTTTTGTTTAGCAGGGTTGGCCGCTATCCTGCCCCGTTCGTAGGATTCTCACCAAGCCCCGCGATTTTCAGAGAGCTTTTACTTTCCCGTTCGATTATGGCTACAAAAGTCAGCCGCTTTGACCTTGACTGGTGGGTCATTCAAAAGCGCTTCGTCTACACCCTGTTGATAACGCTGCTGGTGGGCCTGCTGGCCTGCGGCGCGGCCCTTTACGTCTGGAAGTACGGCGTGCCCTTCGTCAACCGCAGCGCCGTGGGCAGCACCCCTGCCGGTGCGCGCTTCATCTCCTTTGAAGGCGACGTGCGCGTCATACGCGCCTCCACGCGCGAGACCTTCTCGGCCAGCATACAGACGCAGCTTTTCCCCGGCGACACCGTGCAGACGCAGGCCGACGGCCGCGCCCGCATCAACCTCGCCGACGGCTCCATACTGGTCGTGCGCGAGAACTCGACCGTTATCATACGCGACAACACCTCTGCCGAAGGCGGGCAGAAGGTGAACATCAATGTCGTGGTTGACCGTGGACAGATTAACGTTCGCACCGAAGAGCAGCCGCAGGGCACAAGCAACGTCGTGCAGACCCGGCAGACGCAGAGCAAGCTAGGGCCGCAGACGGGAGCCTCCTTCGGCATTAACCCGGACAGCACGGAAGACATACGCGTCAGCCAGGGACAGATGGAGACCACCAGCGTCAAGACCGGCGAGACCACCACTGTACGAGGCGGCGAGTACCTGAACATCAACCCTTCGGGCAACATTGCGCGAAGAGAAAAGCTGCTGGACGTTCCGGCCCCCGTCGCGCCTCATGACCTTGAGAGAATCTTCGTGGGCTCAAGCGGCGCGGCCGGAGTAACTCTTCGCTGGCAGCGTCCCGTCTCAGGCTCGGCCGCTCACTATCGCGTAGAGGTCGCCACTTCTCCCTTCTTCGTGCAGGCCGGAAAGGTGATAGAGCGCGACCAGTTGGTCTCCACAGAGTTCAACGCCAGCGACCTGAGGCCTGGCAACTACTTCTGGAGAGTGCGCGCCACGGCCACCACCGGGCAGGTGTCCGATTGGAGCGACGCGCAAAAATTCATAGTCGTCCCGGCAGGCTCTAACGAAAGCGTCGCCGTTGATATTACGGAGACCAACTACATAGGCGGGCAGATTTATCTAGTGCGCGGCCGCGCCCAGCCCGGCACGACCATACGCATACTCGGACGCCAGACCCTTGCGGGCAGCAACGGCGCGTTCCAGTTACAGATTACCGTGCCCGAAGGCTCGCGCGACGTGGCCGGAGAGGCGCAGGACCCGCAGGGCAATCGCACACGATTCAACTTCGCTTTAGTGCCTAAGCGCGCCGCGTAGGAGCTTATTCGATAGATGACACGGCACGTCGTCCTACTGACAGATGCCCACGGAGCACCAGCCCCCATCCTCGTCGAGACACTGCGCGAGGCGGGGCTGCTGGTCTTCATAGAAGGACTGCGCGAGGCGGAGGTCGCGGCCCGCGTCGCGCTGAAAGCGATGCACGGGCCTGACGAGCACATGGACGCCTCGCAGCCCGTGGCAGTCCTCTACGAAGTCTATCCGGGCGCAAGCACAGTGAAGCTTCACGCGGTGCTTGAGCACGCGCAAAGCATCTGGCCGGGGACGCCGCTCGTGGCCTGCCGCCACAGGATGAACGGCCACGACGCAGGCAGCATTCTGGACAGCACCGCTCTCAAGCGGCTAGGCTTTCGCGCCATCGCGGACGAGCCCGCTCAGCTGCCAGTCCTGCTGCGCGACATGGAGGACAAAAACGGCTCGGGCGAGCACGGCCAGCCCGAGAGCGCGCAGCCCGAGATAGATTTCTCTACAGCCGCGCTCCTGCTGCCCTCAGGGCTGAAGGCGAAGGGCCTGCGCGCGGCCTTCGAGCTTGTGGCCTCTCTACATTTCGCAGCAGATCAGACCAGCGCAGCTCACACGGCGCTCGTAGGGCTCGCCTCCCTTGTGCAGGCAGACCGCTGGGCCATATACCTGACGGCCGAGACGAGCGGCGCAGGCGGCGAAGCCTACGCGCTTGAGCCTCTGGCGATACGCGGGCTGACTTCGAGCGAGCGAGAGATTCCCGAAAAGGATTGGCGGCGCGCTCTGATGGGAGAATCGCTCGCGCTCTACGGCGCGGAGTCCCGTGCGGCGCTCGCGGCCGCGCGCTCCATGGAGAGCGCCCGTGGCTCGGAGCATGGCCGCAAGGTCATGGCCGTTCCCTTAATCAACAACGGCCGGGTCTTCGGCGTGCTGGAAGCCGTGCGCGAAGGCACACGCGCTCGCGGCTTCACAAAATCGGACGTGGCGCTTCTGGACGCCCTCGCGCTTCCAGTGGCCTCCGCGCTCGCCAACTCCGTCCGCATAGCCGAAGCCGAGAGACTGTCGCAGACGGACGACCTGACGAAGCTTCACAACGCTCGATACCTCAGGCAGTACCTGACGAACGAGATAAAGCGAGCGCGCCGTTATAACTCAAGCGTCGCGGCCATCTTCCTTGACCTCGACGACTTCAAGCGCATCAACGACATTCACGGCCACCTAGTAGGCTCGCACGTCCTGATGGAGATGGCGGCGGTTATCTTAGCCTCTGTGCGCGACACGGACGCCGTTGCGCGCTACGGCGGCGACGAGTTCGTGGTCGTCCTGCCCGAAACCAACATGGAGCAGGCCGAGCGCGTAGCCTCCCGCCTCAGGAAGAAGACCGAGCAGCACGAATTCACGGGCGGACGCCGCCTCAAACTGAAACTCACGGCCAGTTTCGGCATCGCCTGCTTCCCCGAGCACGCGCAGTCTCCGCAGCAACTGGTGGCAAGCGCCGACACGGCCATGTACGAAGCCAAGGCCGCGCACAAGAACTGCATACGGCTGGCCACGTCGAGCTCTTCCCTGAAGCATAAAGAGTAAAAATCTATTCGCGAAAAGCGATTTACGGATAGCCAAATCTTTGTTCTTCGGTTATCTTAGGGAGTTCGCTCTTCTTTGTGGCTGAGCTAGTTCCCTGTATGCGACCCCGGTTAGATTTCCCTAACACAAGCTGCGCGACAGAACCGCTCGCCCCTCTAGAGTAAGGGCAGTAACTCAATCTGAATAGATATGGACGTGTAACTAGATGGCATTTAAATCGCTCTTTAGTCTCTTCTCCTCAGACCTGGCGATAGACCTCGGGACGGCGAACACTCTCGTCTACGCCAAGGGTCGCGGCATAGTCGTCTCCGAGCCTTCCATCGTCGCAATCAACAAGGTCACAAACGCGGTCGAGGCCGTGGGCCGCGACGCCAAGGAGATGCTCGGACGCACGCCCGGCAACATCGTCGCCATCCGGCCCATGAAGGACGGCGTCATCGCCAACTTTGAAGTCACGGAGAAGATGCTCCAGCACTTCATTAGAAAAGCCCACAACGGAAAAACCTGGGTCTCTCCGCGCGTCGTCATAGGCATCCCCTCTGAAATCACGCAGGTCGAGCGCCGCGCCGTGGAAGACTCCGCCTACCGCGCCAAAGCTTCCGAGGTCTATCTGGTGGAAGAGGCCATGGCCGCAGCCATCGGAGCCGGGCTCCCCATCACGGAGCCGCACGGCAACATGGTCGTGGACATAGGCGGCGGCACCACGGACATCGCCGTCATCTCGCTTTCCGGCATCGTCTATTCCCGCGCCGTGCGTGTGGCTGGCAACGAGATGGACGAGGCAATCACACAGTACATCAAGCGTAAGTACAACCTTCTCATAGGCGAGCGCACGGCCGAAGCTATCAAGATAGAGCTTGGGTCGGGCTTTCCTTTGGACGAGCCGCTCTCTATGGAAGTCCGTGGCCGCAACCTTATAGAAGGTATCCCGAAGACGATTACCATCACGGACGAAGAGGTGCGCGAGGCTCTGGCGGATTCCGTGGCGACCATCGTCAACGCCGTGAGAGTCGCGCTTGAGCGCACGCCGCCTGAGCTTTCGGCAGACATAGTCGAGCGCGGCATAGTCCTGACGGGCGGTGGCGCGCTCCTTAAAAACCTCGACCGCAGGCTCTCGATTGAAACGGGCCTGCCCGTCTCTCTGGCCGAAGACCCGCTCTCGTCGGTCGTGCTCGGAACGGGGAAGATGCTATCGGACTTTAACCTCCTGAAGCGCGTCAAGTGGGACAACACGCTCACGAGCGGCATGTAAAATGGTTGCGAGGACACAAAAAGAGATTCGCCAGAGAGCGCCGTGGTGGCTCATAGGGCTGCTCTTTTTGAATCTTGCCCTGATGGCCTATGACGCGCGGGACGAGGCGACGAAGCAGCGCATGATTCGCGTCTGGGTGCAGGCCGTAGCCGCTCCCTTTCAGCGTGTAACTACTGGCGCGGGCGGCGCTGGCGTCGGATTCCTTCAGCGCATACTGAACCTTCGCAACGCGGCTACAGAGAACGAGCAGCTTCGCAAGCAAGTCGAAGAGATGGACGCGGAGCTTAGACAGTCGCGCGCGGCCATTGACGAGAACGCGCGGCTTAAGGGGCTGCTGGACTTAAAGGAGCAGGGGCAGTACGGCGTCGTGGCCGCGAGCGTCATCGCGCGAGACCCTTCGGAGTGGTTCGACACCGTGACGATTAACCGGGGCCGCCTCTCGGGCATAGAGCTGAACATGCCTGTCGTGACGGCGAGCGGGATTGTCGGGCGTGTGGTGGCTACGAGCCCTTGGACGGCGCAGGTCATGCTGATAACGGCGGAGCGCTCGGCTGCGGGCGCGGTAGTGGGCCAGTTGGGTCAATCAAACGCGCTCGGCTCCGTCAAGGGGCTCGGCGAAAACGGCCTCGTCGAGATGCGCTACGTTTCCGGGCTCGAAGAGGTCAAGCAGGGCGACTACGTTGTGACGACGGGGCAGGACGGCATCTATCCCGGTGGCTTGAGCGTAGGCGAAGTCGTGCGCGTCAAGCAGGGCTCTGCCACCAGCCCGCACGTCATTCACATTAAGCCCAGCGCGCGGCTTGACCAGTTGCAGGAGGTCGCAGTCCTCCTCTATCGCGCGCCGCAACGCACGCCGCCGGATCAGGCGCTGCCCAACGTGGACAAGGGGAAAAAGCAGTGATGAGAGATGAGTACTGAGATAAAAGCTTCTCGTCTCTTACTCAGTACTCAGCACTCAGTACTTTCTTACGATGCAGCAACTGAAAATCGCAGTCGTGGTTGCGCTGGCCGTCATACTGCAATCGTCTCTACGCCAGATTTGGCCCCCCCTCGTACACATTGACCTGCCGCTCATAGTGACCGTCTACTTCGCTTTGCAGCGCGATGTGTTGCAGGCGATGATTGTCGGAACGATTGCGGGCGTGGCGACCGGGGCCCTGAGCGGCGACCTCCTCGGCGCTTACGGGTTCTCCAAGACCCTGACGGCCTACATCATAGCGACGCTTGCCACGCGCGTGATGCTTGATAACCCACTGGTGCGGATTCCCGTGCTGGCGGGCGCGGCGCTTCTGGACGCGACCGTCTACGTGCTGCTGCACAGGCTGTTAGACAGGGCCACTTTGCAGCCCTTCGTTGAGACGGCCTCTTACAAGGTCATCTGGACGACCATCACGGGCACGATTCTCCTTTACCTCTTTGACACCCTCTTTAGCGAGCGGGCCCGCCAGCGCCGACAGCTAAGCGTGCGCCGCCGCGTGGCCCGTCGCGGCATCAGCCGCTTCAGGCGCAAGAGGTGAGACGGTTTTTAGTGGGAAACGGCTCTCCCCATTAAGGCCATCTAAATTATCTGCTAGTCATCAGCCACTGATGCTGGTATCTTTAGCAATGGCTCCGAGCGCTGGCCCGATTTGCTCTTCTCCGAAGCTGAAAACTGTTAACTGAACCCCTGAAGACTCGTTCGTCATGAAGTTTGAAGACGATTCACAAAACCTGCGCGTGCGAATGCGCGTCTTGCAGATACTCATAGTGCTGCTCCTCTCCGTGCTGGGCGTGCGCCTCTACGTGCTTCAGATGATGAAGGGCTCGTTCTACGCCGAGCGCGCCGAGAACCAGCGCATACGTCTGCTGCCCATCCCCGCGCCGCGCGGCGTCATCTTCGACCGCAACGGCAAGATTCTGGTCGATTCGCGACCCATCTACAACGTCATACTCTCCCGCGAGGACGTGAAGAATCTGGACTTGAACCAGTTCATAGAGCCCTTCTCCACGGGGCTCGACATAGACCCGGAATACTTGAGGGAGCGGCTTGAGCAGATTAAGACCCAGCCAGCTTTTGAATCCATACGCATCAAGGAGAACGCCTCCCCGGCAGACCAGGCTTGGGTCGAGGCGCACCAGCTTGAGTACCCGCAGCTTCGCGTGGAGGCCCAGCCGCAGCGCCGCTATCTTGAGAACGGGACGCTCGCGCACGTCCTGGGCTACGTGGGCGAGATAAGCCCCGAGCAGCTTGAGCAGCCCAAGTTCAAAGAGAAGGGCTACAAGCCGGGCGACATCATAGGGCGCGAGGGGCTCGAAGCCGTCTACGACCATTACCTCAGAGGGCGCGACGGCTACCGCAAGGTCGTGGTCGACAGCCGTGGCCGCATACAGGACGTGATAGAAGAGGTAGAGCCTCAGCCCGGTCAGGATTTGGTCACGACCATAGACCTTGACTTGCAGCTCGTGGCCGAGGAGCAGCTTCGAAACTCGCCCAAGCAGCGCGGCGTCATCATAGCCATGGATCCCAACAACGGCGAAGTCATGGTGATGGCCTCTTACCCGACCTTCGACCCGAACCTCTTTTCGCAGCGCATCACCAGCAAGGAGGGCCGGGCCGAGTATAACGAGCTGGTCAAAGACCCTAAGACGCCGCTCGTCAACCGCGCCATACAGGGCATCTACCCGCCCGGCTCTACGTGGAAAATCCCAATGGCCGTCTCAGGCCTGATGCAGGGCGCAATCACGCTTGAGCACTCGAACCTTGTCTGCGGCGGCGGCATCACCATCGGCAACAAGTTCACGCGCTGCATGAGCCAGCACGGCACGCCCGACATTCGCTACGCCATCATGAAATCCTGCGACGGCTACTTCTACCGTCTCGGCCTGAAGATGGGCATCGACGGGATTATGAAGATGGTGGACGACTTCGACATCAACAAGCGCACAGGCGTTGACCTGCCGCACGAGATAGTCAGCCAGACGCCCAACCTCTTCAAGCCCATGATGGAGAAGCGCGGGCAGCCCTGGAAAGACATAGACACCGTCTACTCCTCCTTCGGGCAGGTCTACGATTTCGCCACTCCGATTGCCATGCTCAGGGCCGTCGCCGGAATTGGCGTCGGCGGTCGCCTCTACGTGCCGCACCTCTTGAAAGAGGCGCGTGCCGTGAGCGAAGTCGGCCCTTTCCCTGCGCGTCCCGCGCGCCGCTTCGACCGCCCGGACCCGAAGATAATTCCCATCCCGCAGGATCAGCACGACATAGTCGTCAAGGGCATGTGGTCTGTGGTCAACGACGCCGGAACCGCCGCGCGCATACGCATGGCGGGCTTCGACATAGCCGGTAAGACCGGCACGGCGCAGGTCGTGGGACTGGGCAAAGACATTGGTGAGAATAAAGACCACGCTTGGTTCGTCTCCTTCGCGCCCGCCTACAAGCCTGAGATTTCAGCCATCGCGCTCATAGAAAATTCGGGCTTCGGCGGCGTGCACGCAGCGCCTGCCGTCAGAGCAGTCTACGACGCCTACTACCGCAAGACGCGCAACGAGGAGCCGCCGGGCGCGGTCCAGGTGGCCCAGAACAAGAAAGCTGCTTCGGGCGGCACAGGGACAGTAGCGAGGGCCACGCCGCCAGCCGACAAGCGGCAGGGAGAGTAAGCTTAAGAGAGCAGGGATTTTGAGTTTCAAAAGCCCGTAGCGCCTTCACGGATTTAATCATGCTAACGCTTTCAGGACGACGCAGCTTTCGAGATTTCGATTGGTTTCTGGCCCTCATCGCCATCATGATCGTCATCTTCGGAACCTGGCAGATTCACAACGCGCAGCCCGAAGAGACCTACTGGCAGAAACAGCTGTTCGGTCTGGGCATTGCTCTCGTCTTCATGCTCATAGTCTCCTTCATGGACTACAGAAAGCTCGTAGACCTCGCCCCGGCCTTCTACGTCTTCGGCCTGGTGCTACTGGTGATAGTGCTCATCCCCGGCATAGGCCTGAAGATTAACGGCCAGCGCGCGTGGATTAAGCTGCCGGGACTGGGCCAGTTCCAGCCCTCCGAGTTCGTCAAGATTCCAACGGTGCTGATGCTGGCGCGATTCTTCGGCCCGCACCGCACCGGGCCTCTGACTATAAAAGAGATGCTCGTGGGCGGCGGCATACTCGGCCTCCCCATAGGACTCATACTGCTTGAGCCGGACGCGGGTCAGGCCATCACCTACTTTCCCCTCCTCGGCGTGGTGCTCTTTCTCTCGGCCGTGCGTATGCGGGTGGTGGTGGCGGCGGTTCTCCTGAGCATAGTCATGATTCCCGCGGCCTACATGGTAGGCGTCAAGACAGGCAAGATTAAGAACTACCAGCAGGAGCGCATCAACGTCATCCTTGACCCAGAGAACGCTGACAGGCGCGGCTTCGGCTACCACACGTGGCAGTCCATCGTCACGGTCGGCAAAGGCGGACTGATGGGCACGCGCGCATCCAGCGAGTTCTCGCAGAGCAAGCTGAAATTCCTGCCTGAGCCGCACACGGACTTTATCTTCGCCGTGACGGCAGAATCGACGGGCTTTGTCGGCTGCATCCTGCTGCTTCTGGCCTACGCCATACTGCTCTCGCGCCTGATTACCGGAGCGCGCCGAGCGCCTGACCGCACGGGCATGCTCGTCATCATGGCTATTGTCGGCGGCCTGGCCTTCCAGATTTTCATCAACGTCGGCATGACGCTCGGCATGCTGCCCGTCATAGGCGTGCCGCTGCCTCTTATGAGCGCCGGGCTCTCCTCGGTGCTTGCCACCTTCATCGCCATAGGATTCGCCATCAGCATACAACTGCGCCGTTTCGTCAACTGAAGCAGGAGCGCCTCCCTGCCATAAAACTTGGAGGACTCAAATCCACATGACGCCCGAGGAGAGATTCGCCAGACTCGAACAGAACCACGACATACTCGTACAGCTTTTAATCGAAACGAGAGAGCTGAACGAGCGCGCACAAGCTCAGCTTGACCGCGTAGATGCTCGTACAGAGAGCCTAGAGGAGCAAACCAAAATATTGATAGAGCTTGCGCGTGACCACGACGAGCGGCTGAATACCCAGTTGTCGTGGATAAATAAATTGGGCGATGCGCAGGCCAGCATGAAGGCCGAAATGGCTGAGTTGACCAAAGCCCAAACCAAAGCTCAAGAGGCGCAGGCCTATGCCGACAGTAGAATAGCGGCATTGGCGGATGCTCAAGCCGGAACAGTAAAAGCACTCGGTGATTCCGACCTAAAAATCGCAAAGATTGACAAAGAGATTGCCAAATCTAATGTCAATCTTGTGGCCATCTTCGAGTCGCATCTACGGATGGAGGCCTCGTACAGGAAAACCGAAGAGACTATGAGTAAGCTGGCAGAATCTCGCTTGGAAAATGAACAAAAGTTCAAGGAGCTTATGGCTCGGTTTAAAACCCGCGAAGATGAAGAGACATGAGCCACGTCGGCTTTTGGCAGACTTGTGGCCTGCTCTCTTTGAATTTTCGCGCGTGCCGCTTTCCTGTTTGCCGCCGTCTTGGGTTATACTCCGTGTTGCTCGCCTCGGCCCGCGCCTTCGGTCATATGGTGCGGCACGTCCAGTGCAAACGAAGCGTTTGATACTTTCAAGCTGAGAGGTTAGAGGACGTTTATGTTGTGCGGCCCGTGCGGGGCGCTACCGGCGAGCGACCAGATAATTCTTTGAAGCCGCTTGAGGCACGTCCTTTCGCGTCTTCAAAGTCGAAGCAGAGATTGAAAAGGCTGTTTATGCGACCCGCATTGTCGGTGCGCCTCCCGCTTTGAAGCTGAGAGCTTCTAAAAGGGGAAAGGGCCCAGCGTGTCGTAAGGAGCGGCTTCGTGAAGCCTGCGGGCAGGCGTCTCAAATAGAGCGCAGACCAGTCGCCCTAGCTTAAGAGAAGCGGGTATATTCGAGCGGGCAGCCCATTATTAAGGACTGCATGCTCCCCTCTTCCGGCGTAAGGTCTCACTCTCAGGAGCGCACGGTTTGTCCCGGCGGCTTGCGTGGAGATTCCATTTGTTCAGCTCAGGGTTTACTTGCGCTCCAAGGGCGGCGGAGGGTGCCGTAAAGGTACAGGTCTGTGCGCCCGGGCCTTTTCTTCTTAAACATTCCCGTGTAAGGCGTGCGCGCCTCGCTCAATTCCGCAGCTCGCAGGTCGAGCACGCTTTCCATCTAACAATTCACACATCGCAGCCGACACCGAAGGAGCCGCAGCCTTTTACGGGCCGGGCTTTAAAACCTTTCGCGGCTGCCTTGTCCCGGAGACACATTTGAGAACATGCCAAAGGAATTAATCATCAGCGTCAACGGACGCGAAAAGAAGATTGCCATCGTTGAGAACGAACAGGTAACGGAGTTCTACATAGAGCGCGGCGAAGAGCATCAGGGCATCGTCGGCAACATCTACAAGGGGCGCGTCATGCGCGTCCTGCCCGGCATGCAGTCGGCCTTCGTAGACATAGGGCTTGAGCGCGACGCCTTCCTCTACGTCTCGGACTTCTTCGACGAGGAAGAGGAGTTCGAGCGCATAGTCATGGACAAGTCCAAGAAGGCAGCGCCGCGCGAGGAAGCCGAGCGGGCCGCGCAGGAGCGCATAGAACAGGCGCGCCTTGAGCGCGAGCATCGCATGGAGGCCACGCAGGAGCGCGCCGAGCCGCTTCTGGATGCCGTAGCCCTTCCCGAAGAGGTCTTCGCTGACGAAAGCGACCTCTCTGAGGATGTGGGCGACGTTGAAGAGACAGCCGTCCCGTCCATGTCGCCGGTCGCGGAGCAGGATGAAACGGAAGCCGGGGCCGGGAGCCGCAAGCGCGGGCGCAGGGGTCGTCGTCGCGGCGGCAAAGCCGAAACCGCGCAGCCCTTCGAAGAGGCAGCGGCTAGCACGACTCACTCGCTCGAAGCAGGCGCAGAAGATGACGATGGTGCGGGTACTGCCACGCCCTTTGTCGCCGCCGATTCATCCTTCGAGCGCATCGTTGACGAAGACGAAATCGCGGCCGAAGACGGCGAGATGTTCAAGGACGCGCGCCTTCAGGAACGCATCTTCGACCAGATTCACGCCGTCGAGTTCGACATGGAAGAGGACGTGCGCTCTGCCGAAGTCGGCTCCGTGCTCTCTTCCGGCCTCTCCGGGCAGGCATCCTTCGAGCGTATCAGCGACAGCGACGAAGACGAGATGGTCTCCGCGACCGCGCCCGTGCAGGAAACGGTTGCCGCTCACATAGACTCTTTCATAGACGAGATAGACGAAGAGGCGGAGGCTCCGCAGTTCGAGCGCGTCAGCGACGACGAGAAGGTCTCGGAAGCCGAAGCCGAGGCCGCCGGGCAGGCGACCTCTTCCAAGCGCGGCAAGCGCGCTGCCTCAAAGCGCGGCGCAAAGAAGGGCGCGTCCAAAGCTTCCGAAGAGAGCCGGGAAGAGGCTGAAGAAGTTCCCGCGAAGCAGGCTCGCAAGAGCAGCAAGAAGGGCGCTGCGAAGACCGCTTCAAAGAAGGCTTCCAAGTCGTCCGGCAAGGCCGCCTCTAAAAAGGGTCGCTCGCGCCGTGCGGCTTCCGGCGGCGAGACGGACATAGACGTGCTTGAGTCCGAAGCCGAGCGCGCGGAGCAGACAGACCTCGTGGCCGCGAGCGCCGCAGACGGCGGGCACTTCGAGGCGGACACCAACGACGAGACCTTCGAGGACGCGGAAGCGAGCCTTAACTCTTCGCGCTCGCGAGCGGAGTTCGCCACTCGTCGCGGCGGTCGTCGTCGTCGTCGCGGCCCCGGCAAGCACGGCGAGGGAAATCACGAAGACCGCTCGAACGGTCGTGATGACACTGCTTCCGCTTCGCTTGAAGTTGAAGAAGCGCCGCCGCAGGCTGCGCCTCCGTCGAGCGGACGGCGCGAGCGCGAGCATCGCAGCGACAGGCGCGAGTCGCGTCGTGAGCGAGAGCGCTCTCAGCCGACCATCACAGACCTCTTGCGCGAGGGGCAGGAGATTCTCGTTCAGATTGCCAAAGAGCCCATTGCCAAGAAGGGCGCTCGCATCACTTCGCACATAGCGCTGCCGGGCCGCTTCCTCGTCTACATGCCGACGGTCGAGCACGTGGGCGTCTCGCGCAAGATTGAGTCCGACAGCGAGCGCGCACGGTTGCGCCGTCTCATTCAGGCCATACGCGCCGAAGAGGACGTGCCTTCGGGCGGCTTCATCGTACGCACGGCGGGCGTAGGCATCAGCGAGCAGGACTTGAGGGAAGACGCTCGCTATCTTGTCAGAACGTGGCTGGACATTCGCCGCTCTGCCGAGAAGACGAAAGCGCCCGCCATGGTTCACCGCGACCTGGACCTGATACAGCGAATCCTGCGCGACCAACTCTCGGACGACTTCACGGCGATTCGCGTCGATTCCGAAGATGAGTACCTGAGCATAGTGGAGTTCATCAACCGCATACAGCCGCGCATGGTCAACCGCGTCAAGCTCTACACGCGCGACGAGCCGATACTTGAAGCCTACGGCGTGCAGGCCGAAGTTGATAAGGCCATCAAGCCGCGTGTGTGGTTGAAGTCCGGCGGCTACCTCGTCATCAATCAGACAGAGGCGCTCGTCGCCATAGACGTTAACACCGGCAAGTTCGTGGGTCGCGGCGGCACGCGTCTAGAAGACACCATCACGAAGACCAACCTTGAGGCGGTCGAAGAGATTATTCGACAGATTCGGCTGAGGGATTTGGGCGGCATCATCGTGCTTGACCTGATTGACATGGAAGACCGCCGCAACCGCAACCGCGTCATGCAGGCCTTGCAGGAGGCTTTGCAGAACGACAAGTCGCCCACGAAGGTTCTCTCCTTTAATGACTTCGGACTGGTCATCATGACCAGAAAGCGCGTCAAGCAATCTCTTGAGCGCACGCTCTGCTCGCCCTGCCCGTACTGCCAGGGAGCGGGCCTTGTGAAATCGCCGCAGACCATCTGCTACGAGGTGCTGGAAGAGGCGCGGCGTCTTTCGCGCGCCATGAACGGCGACCGCATCAAGCAGACTACGCTGCGCGTCAACCCGGAAATCGCACGCGCCCTTCGCAGCACCGAGCGAGACGTGCTCACGGAAATCGAAGACTACCTAGGAGCCGTGGACGTCACCAGCGACGAGCACATACACCAGGAGCAGTTCGACTTCGCCTTTATTTAAAAATCGGCAGTCCCGATAGGGACTACTGAAAATAGCCCAGCACTTTAGTGCTGGGAATAAGTCGGAGACAAAAAGCAGAGTCCCGTAGGGACGACTGAACTATCTCATTCAGCCGTCCCTACGGGACTCTCTATTCTCTTGCATCTATTCCCAGCACTAAAGTGCTGGGCTATTTTCAAATGTCCCGGCGGGATAAAGATTGTTCTTTCTTTCGACTAACCTCTAGCCTCTGGCCTCTGCTTTTTGAAGATTTTCTTGACAATGGTTATGGGGCGTTGCTACAGTTCGGCCCGTCATTTACAAACAACCGTGCAGCTTTAACTTGGTAGTCAGGAGCGCTTTCGGAGCCAGGGTCTCGCCACGCCGGGCCGCCCGAGCGCTCATGAAAAAGCTGGCGGTCATTTGTAAGCCTCTTTAAAGTCCACTGTGCGGGTCTCTCTGAAGTTTTAGCGGCCCGCTGCCGAGCATAAGGTCATTGACCTCCTGTCCTGTACTAACTGACGTGAACTGTCACGGAGGAATCAACAATGCACATTAGGATAAGCTCTCACCTGCGGCTCTTCTCTGCCGCCTTGCTGGCACTGGCCTTCCTTTCTCAGGCCCTTATTTTTGTCAGCGCTCAAACCGAGACGACGGGCGCTTTTCGCGGCCGCGTCGTGGATGAATCGGGCGCGGGGCTTCCGGACGCGACCGTCCGGGCCACGAACAAACTGACGGGCGTGCCCACTGCCACCAGAACAACGCCGGACGGTTACTTTACCATCGGCCTCTTGCAGCCCGGCGACTACACGCTCACCGTCCTGAAGGGCGACATGTATGACGTGAGAACCAGAGACCAGCGCCTGACGGCTGTTGATGCAACGACGGTGCTGCCCGAGCCGTTCGTCCTCAAGCGACGAACCGCAGGAGCAGTTGCCACTACGAGCCCCACGCCTACGACTACGGGCACGCCTGACGCGACCGCGCAGGCTACGCCGCAGGCAACGGCTTCGCCCGCTGCTTCGAGCGACGAAGGGGCGGACGTGGCCATAGACATCAATAAGCGTAACCCGAGGCGCGGCGGCATCTTTACGCGAGAGGAAGTCTCAACGCTTCCGCTCGGCGCGACCACCCTGACGCGCTCCTTCGACGAGCTTGCGCTGCTTCTGCCCGGGGTGGCCACGCCGCCTCAGACGCTTGGCAGCATAGCCGGGCCGGGCGTTGGGCCGGGCGTTGGCTCTGCCGGACAGTTCGCCGTCAACGGCATGCGCTCGCGCTCCAACAACTTTACGGTTGACGGCTCGGACAACAACGACGAAGACATAGGCGTGCGCCGTCAGGGCTTCCTCGCGCTGGTGCCGCAGCCCATAGAGTCCATACAGGAGTATCAGGTGACGACGCTGCTCGCGCCAGCGCAGTACGGGCGCAACCTCGGCGCGCAGGTCAACGCCGTCTCCAAGTCTGGCGGCAACGACCTGCATGGCACCATCTACGGCTTCCTTAACAGCAGCCAGTTGAACGCGCGTAATCCCTTTGACACGATAAACGGCAACACCGTGTCTCCGCTCTTCGCTGGCAGCCAGCCCGTGGTGCTGAACTGTCCCGCGCCCTGCACATCGGCGGCGGCCATTAGCGCCTCGCAGATTCGCGTACAGAACTTCAGCGGCGACAAGGACTCTTTCACGCTCGCGCAGGGAGGCCTTGTGCTTGGAGGAAAGCTTGTGCCGGACAGGCTCTTCTACTTCATCTCGGCCGAAGGACAATCGCTGAACGCCTCGAAGGAGGCGAGCTTTGCCGTACCGACCGTTCAGCAGCGCGGCGCTTTCGGCTCGGGCGCAAGCGGCATCTTCCTCGACCCGTTCTTCGGCACGGGCGCTTTCGCGTACCCGACCACCGTGGACGCAGACGCCATCTTCAGCCTCTTCCCTTTCCCGAACAACCCGAACGGAATTTACGGTGCCAACACCTTTACGCGCGTGCTGCCCGCGAGCGGACAGGGCAAGATTCTGTCGGGCAAGGTTGACGGCAACTGGAAGTGGAACGGGCGGCAGCAGTCTTTCACGGCGCGCTACAATTTCACGGACGACTACAGGGACATCCCTGTGACGGGCGAAGCGCTCTTCTCGACACTGAGGCCGAGGGTTCGCACGCAGAACTTCTCTACCTTCCTGAACAGCCAGCTTTCGGGGCTCAACTCGTCAAGGCCCGTCTTCAACCAGCTGCGAGCCTCCTACGGACGCACGCGGCTGAACTTTCAGGAGTACCTCGACACGGGCTTTCAGCTTCGCAGCGACCAGTTCCCGTCGCAGCCGTTCCTACTGAACGCGCCGCTTCGCATCAACAACACGCTGCCGAACTTCGTGGGCTTCAACCCCGTCACGGGAGCGATTATCTCTACGCCGAACACAGGGCCCGTCAGGTTCTTCGCCACGGGGACGACCGAGCAGCTTCTGGGGCCGGTCGGTCAGGTGAAGATTGCGGGCTTCAGCCCCGTCGGCGTGGATGTCTTCAACTTCCCGCAACGCAGGGTCAACAACACCTATCAGGTCGCGGACACCATGACCGTGCGGCTCGGGAATCATAACCTTGCCTTCGGCACGGACATCAGGCGCACGGAGCTTAACAGCGACCTGCCTCGTCTGGCTCGCCCGCTGATTACCTTCAACGGAGCGCCGAGGCTGCTGGTTGACTTCACTCCTGCCGGAGACCCTGTTAACTTCCGCTTCTCAGGGTTCATTAACCCGCTCGACTTGGCCGCGTCATCCGCCGCGAGCGGATTTTTCCAGACCTTAAGCTCCGGCACCTCTGCCATAAACCTGCGCTACTACCAGTACAACTTCTTCGCGCAGGACGAGTGGCGTGTGACGGAAAACTTCGTGCTCTCTTACGGGCTGCGCTACGAGTACAACACGCCGCCGCGCGAGACCAGCCGCCGCATCGAGAGCACCTTCAACAGCTCGCAGTTATCTCTTGTGCCGGGCCTCAGCAAATTTATAGACGGGCGCAAGGGCATCTTCGACGCCGACAAGAACAACTTCGCGCCGCGCGTCGGCTTTGCCTACTCGCCCAGGATTTTCGGCCCAGACCACACGACGGTGCTGCGCGCAGGCTACGGCCTCTTCTATGACCAAATCTTAGGAGCGGTCGTCAGCCAGTCTCGCAACGTTTTCCCGACGGCCGCGACCCTGAACTTCGCGGGCGGCCTCGGCGCGCTACTCGGCGGAGAGTTCGACCTCTTCAACCCGCAGCTGATAGCACGCACGGGCACGCTTAACCAGATTGACCCGGCGCTTCCGATTGGGGACATTATCGACTTCCTGAAATTCTTCGGAGGCGTGAATGCCTTCGGCGTGACGCTGCCGGAGCGCACGCTGAAGACGCCTATGGCTCATCAGTACGGCGTAACCTTGGAGCAGCAGCTGAGCCGCAGCCTTGTCTTCTCCGCCGCTTACGTGGGGACGCAGGGGCGCAACCTGCTGAGGCTGACGACGCCTAACCTTGGGCCGAACGTGATACTGCTGCCTATAGTAAGCTCAACGGCGCTGGACCCGTTCGGCGGAACCTTCACGCCCGGCTTCTCCGGTGTAGTGCTGTCGCCGGGGACTCTCATCACGAACGCAGGCGACGTGACGGGCGGAAGGCCTGTGAAGGCGGCAGGGCCGGTGGAGATTTACAAATCCAACGCGCGCTCTCGCTACGACTCTCTACAGTTGCAGCTGAGAGGGCGGTTCGGATTCCTTGGCTCGGCCAGCCAGTTTCAGGCCCAGTACACTTTCTCCAAGTCAAGAGACGACGCCTCGGACGTCTTCGACCTGGCGGGCTCGCCCGCTCTGCCGCAGGACAGCCTGACTCAGGCGGGCGAGTACGCGCCGTCGAACTTCGACGTGCGACATCGCTTCTCTTATAACTACATCTCTGACCTGTCCAGCTGGGGACGTGGGAATGCCTTCCTGCATTTCCTCTTCAACGGAACGCAGGTGGCGGGAACGGGCATCTTCCAGACGGGACAGCCCTTCACCATCAACTCCATCTACGACGTGAACCTTGACGGCAACCTGACCGACAGGCCAAACACGACCACGGGCATTCAGGCGACGGGCAACCGAGCGCGTCCCTATGTTCTGACGACCAACAACCCAACGTCGCTTTTGGCTCCCGTGGGCCAGAACGGCGCAATCCCGCGCAATGCTTTTCGCGGCAGCAACCTGTGGCTGACCAATTCATCCATTATCAAGAACTTCAGGATTTCCGAAGACAAGTCGCTGACGTTCCGTATGGACATCTTCAACCTGTTCAACCGCGCCAACTACGGCATCCCCGTGAGGTATCTTGAGACGCCGTGGTTCGGCAGGGCCACGGACACGGTGACGCCGGGACGCCGCATTCAGTTCGCCATCAAGTACACTTTCTAGGCGGCGGATGAAGCGTTCTCTACAGGGCGCAAGGTGTGTTAAGCTCTAGCCTTCATGAGGAGCGCTCAACACACCTTGCGCCCTTAGGCTTTTAAGGTCTTCCCTTCAGAATTATTCCATCTCCCTCATGGGGGTTTTTTGAGACGTATGAGTTCCCTTTCCAGAAAAAAGATTATCGCAGCTCTACTCCTGTCCCTGCTCACTGTCGGAGGCGCGGGTCTAACTTACGCGCAGGAAGACATCATCGGCGGCGCTGCCGGTAGCCGCAAAGACCTCGGCGGCGGCGCATCGAGCGGCGGAGGCGGTGGTGGCGGCGTTCGTGTCGGGGGAGGCGGCGGAGGCGGCGGAGGCCGACGAGCCGCCACGCGCAACACTGCACGCGCCGTAGTCAAAGCCAGCAAGCCCGTGACGACCGCCACCACGGGCGCGCTCTCTGTCGCCACCACTCAGCCGAACGTGACTATCTACGTCGAGCCCACGGGCGGCGGCGGCGAGCCGCTTAAAGGCGACGTGGCGGCCGATGAGCGCCAGTTCGTTTTCAACCGCCTGAAGCCGGGCCGCTACACTGTCTACGCGGAAGGACAGGGCTACACGGACTCAGAGGAAGAGACGGTCGTGGTCAGGGCTAACCAGACCACACCCGTCACGCTCAGGCTCGACCCCGTTACCTACAACGCGGCCTTCACCATCAAGGACAACGACGGCGCGCTCGTGCGTGAAGGCAACATACGCTACGCGGCGGCAGTCCTTCAGGGCAACGAGTACGTCAGGACGGGCAAGACCAGCTACCAGGAGTTTTCAAACGGCAACGTCACGCTCGCGAGCCTCAGCCCTGGCCTCTACATAGCCGACATAGTTGTGAAAGAGGCTGGCTACGCGCCCGAGAAGACCACCTTCACGGTGAAAGAGAACGCGGCCTTCAACGTTACGCTGAAGAGGCTTGAGACGCGCAGCAACTTCTCAGCTTCTTGGGGAAGCCTGAGCGCGTGGGAAGCGCCGCAGGGATGGCGCACTGAATCGTCAAAGCTCGTGGTGGCAGCGCCGGGAGTGGCTCTTCCTAAAGACGACGCCGTGCGCTTCTACACGAACTTCGAGCTTCGCAGCAACGTTCGCATGGTCAACGGCGTGGCCGCTTCCTTCGTCGCACGCGCTGCGGATGCGCGCAACTACTACCTTATACAGTTGACGGGCGCGAGCGCGGACGAGCCTTACATGCTGCGCGGCTTCGTCGTCAAGGACGGCAAGGTGGTGCAGCAGCTAGGCTCGGCTCCCATCAACTCTTTCGCCAGCACGCTCCAGACAGGCAAGTTCTTCTCCGTCAAGATGAAGATGCAGGACAACCAGATAAGAGTCTGGATTACAGACAGCCAGACGGGCGACCTGCTCACCTTAGGGATTCTCACAGACCCTTATCGCACCTACAGCATAGGCGCAGTCGGCATAGCCGCGCGCGACCGCGAGCAAACAGAGGTCGCGGACTTCACCGTCTGCTACAAAGAGTGCCCGTAAAAAGTCGGGCGTCGTTAACAGACTTTTTTCTTAAGCAGGCCGCCGGGTTTTGTAGCTTTGAAGCAAAAACCGTGCGGCCTTCTTGTCTAATTTGCAAAGCAGTCGGGCGCGCGTGTTATAGTGACTTTCGAGCGTTAACGGAGCTGGCAGGCTCCGAAGAATTTTAGACTTCACCGAGGAACAAGCGGGGCGTGTGTCATGACGGGCGGGTTAAAGTCTGTTTCAATTAAGAGGTCTCAGGCCGTGGGGGCGTTCGGTAAAATCTGGAAGGCCGTCTTTGCTACGGGCGCAAGCGTGGCGGCGCTCGCGGCCGTCAATGCCAGCATTCGCCGCAACGCTGCGGAGCCGGAAGAGAACGCGCTCGGCGGCGAGGCCGGATGGCTGGACTGGCGAGAGGGCCGCATCTTCTACAAGGAAGCTGGCGCGCATCACACAGGCACGACACCCATACTCTTTATACACGGCATAGGCGCTGGCTCTTCCAGCTTCATGTGGCGGAAGAATTTCGACGCGCTCTCGGAAAACTTTCACGTCTACGCGCTGGACTTGCTAGGCTTCGGCCAGTCCGACAAGCCCGCCACCGCTCCCTACTCCGCAGACCTCTACGCGGAGCTGATTGCGGACTTCATACACGAAGTAATAAAGGCCCCGGCGAGCATCATCGCCAACTCTCTCGCGGGAGCATTCTCCATACGAGTCGCGGACGAGCGGCCGGACATGGTTCACTCTCTGATACTGGTTGCGCCCACGGGAGCAGACACACTGCGCGCACGCCCGGGCATGACGGGCGCGGCCTTTTACGGCCTGCTGCAATCGCCCGTGCTCGGCACGAGCTTCTACAACGTCATGAGCAGCGAGCGCAGCATACGCGATTACGCGCGAAGGCAGATGTTCTACGACGCCTCGCGCGTGACGAATCGACTCGTCACGCAGCTCTACGCGGCCAGCCATCAGGAAGGCGCGCAGCACGCCGTCTCAGCATTCCTCTCAGGCTTTCTCAACACGGACATACGCGAGTCGTTCGCGCGCCTGAAGCAGCCCGTCACGCTCGTCTGGGGCAAGCAGGATCCAACGACTCCGATTGAGCAGGCCGCCGCGCTCCTGAGCCTTAATCCGAACGCGGACATGGAAATCTTCGACCGCTGCCGCATGACGCCGCACGAAGAGCATCCCGAAAAGTTCAACGCGCTCATACGCCGCGCCCTCGGCGCACGCTCAGCCGCAGCCTAAGCAGAAGAAAGAGATAAGAGGCAGGCTCACACGAACGTTCGTGTGAGCCTGCCTCTTATCTCTTTCCTGCCTTTCTTCTAATCAGCTATCAGGACGCTCAGCTCTCTCAGGGATGCCGAGTCGCTTGCGTCGCCTCTGGCAGATTCTTCTCGGTTGACGTGACGATATAGAATGTCTCGCTGCTGCGGAGTAAATCCTGCCTCGCGTATCAGGTAACGCAGCATCTTCTCGTCCGCGCAGTTGTGCGCGCCCGCAGCCGAGACGACGTTCTCTTCTATCATGATAGAGCCCATGTCGTTCGCGCCGAATCTCAAGGCGACCTGCCCCAACCTCAAGCCCTGCGTCAGCCACGAAGACTGAAAGTTCTCTATGTTGTCCAGAAAGAGGCGCGAGACTGAAAGCATCTTGAGATAATCAATGCCCGTCGGCTCGTCCTTGATGCGGCGGCCGAGCGCTGTGTTCTCTCGCTGGAACGTCCACGGGATGAAGGCCGTGAAGCCGCCCGTCTCGTCCTGCAAATTCCTTATGCGCTCAAGGTGTCGTACGCGATGCACGACCGTGTCGCCTATCCCGAACATCATCGTCGCGGTCGAGCGCAGGCCCACGCGATGCGCCGCGCGCATAACGTCCAGCCACTCATCTGTAGTGCATTTGGTAGACACTCTTTTTCGTACTTCGTCGTCCAGAATCTCCGCGCCTCCGCCCGGCAAACTGTAGAGCCCCGCCTCCTTCAGCCGCGACAGAATCGTCTCGTAATCGAGCCCCGTGATGAGACGCAGGTTATGAATCTCGGGCGGCGAGAAGCAGTGAAGCTGCAAGTCAGGGTATTCCGCATGGAGCGTCCGCAGCAGGTCTTCATACCACTCTATCCCAAAGTCAGGATGAAGCCCGCCCTGCATCAACACGCCCGTCCCGCCCAGAGCAATCGTCTCGTCTATCTTCTCTCGAATCTCGTCGAGCGTTCGCACGTAGGTCTCCGCGTGACCCGGACGGCGATAGAAGGCGCAGAAGGTGCAGACCACGTTGCAGACGTTCGTGTAGTTGATGTTGCGGTCAATGATGTAGGTGACGACGCCCGACGTGTGCCAGCGCTTGCGAATCTCGTCAGCCGCCAGCCCTATGCGGACGAAATCATGCGACTCAAGCAGGGCCGTGCAGTCGTCCGTGGAAAGACGCTCGCCATTGAGCGCGCGGTCAAGAATTGGTTGAATCTCTTTCATAATCTCTTCGGCCATCCGATGCCTGACTTGCCTTTATTATCCCAGAGCCAGCGGCAAACGTACAGCAGCGATGAGAAAAACGCCTGCGCCCATCGTCACCTTATCCACTCTACCGGTTTGAGAGACGGGACGAGGCCGTGGCGGTGCGCCAGTTTGTAGAAAAGCTGAAGCCCCGCAAGCATCTCTTCGTCCAGCTCGAAGCAGATATTCTCAGTCAGGTAGCCGCGCAGCTCTTCTCGCGGAAGCTTGAGCCTCTCCGCATAAAGAGCCGCTATCTCGTCAACGTGCTCAAGCCCCTCGTCGCGGGCCCGCACAAAATCAATGCTCTTGACCTTCTCAACAGACCGCGCGTGCGCCATCCACATGGCGAAGACGAACCCCAGCCCCGTGTGCTCGCGCCACAGGCTGGCCATGTCGAAGACGCGTAAAGTCTCGCGCGGGAACGTCATGGCCGGGTCGCCTATAATCAGCGCCGCGTCCGCCCCTTCGAGCATGGCACGCAAGTCCGGCTCAGCCTGTCTCCACTCGGGCTCGCGCCCTAAGAACTCACGAAACAGCACGCGTATGAGCGCGACAGAGGTGCGGGACGAAGTATCGAGCGCCACGCTTCGCACCTCTTTCAATTCCCTGCCCCGTGTCACCAGCACCACGCTCCTGACGCGCGAGCGAGAGCCCACGCAGACGTGCGGCACGACCGCGACTTCAGGAATGCGCTGGTATTCGATGACGGGCACGAGCGCCGCATCGACCTGCGCCTTAGCCAGCAACTCCGCGCAGCGCGCGGGCGCTTCGTGCATCATGATGCTCACGTCGTCGCGGCTGCTTCCCTCAAGAAAGCTCCAGACGAGCGGCGCTGTGTTCAGGTAGCTGGACGCGGCTATGAGCGGCGCGTCCGTCCCTCTGCTCTCCTCTTTAATAGCCTTTACTCCATCCCTTTATTGAAAGCTCCCAGATGCTAACCCGCAAGCCACGCGAAAGGCAAAAGGTAAGCACAGGTCACTACCATAGGCGATACTGACCTGCTATATTAAAAGCGAATGCGAATCTACGACATCACGGTTCCGATTTCCGCCGGAGAGACGCCGACTTATCCGGGCGACCCCGGCATAGAGATTAAGCAGTGGGCGGCGCTTGAGCGTGGCGACGCGGCCAACGTTACCTTGCTGAGCTTCGGCGCTCACACGGCTACGCACGTAGACGCGCCAGCCCATTTTATAGAGGGCGCGGCCAAAGTTGACTCTCTGCCATTGGACGCGATGATTGGCCCGGCGCGCGTCATAGAGATTTCAGAAGACGTGCGCGCGATAGATGCGGCTGAGCTTGCGCGTCATAATCTTGACGGCGCGAGTCGTCTGCTTTTCAAGACCGGAAACTCACGCTTCTGGCGCGAACAGTCAGGCAACTTTCGAGAGGATTTCACGTATATCGAACCGGACGCGGCGCGCGTGATTGCTCAGTCCGGCGTAAGGCTCGTGGGCTTCGATTATCTCTCTGTGGAACAGTTCAAGTCCGAGCGCTTCGAGACGCACCTAGAGCTTCTTTCTCATCAGGTAATCATCGTCGAAGGGCTCGACCTGCTCCACATTCCGCCCGGCGATTATGAGCTAATCTGCCTGCCGCTCAAGGTGGCGAGCGGCACGGGCGACGGAAGTCCCGCACGCGCAGTCCTTCGCACGCTGGATTAGAAAGAGATGCTACGCGACGAGTTCAAAGAGCTAAGAGCGCGCATGTCCCGGCTCTCCATCCCCGAGCTGATAGAAGAGCTTGGCAGCGACTCTTTAACGACGCGCTTTCTGGCGGAGATGTGTTTGCGAGATGCCGCCAACACCTGACTCAGCTTCCGGCCTGCGGCTTCGCAGGCAGAACGCGCCCGAGGGATAGAAGACTGGCGCGCGTGGTGGCGCGCACATGATGGAAGATTCAAGAAGCGATGGCAAACGACAAGAACATACCACACGAAGCCGCAGGCACAGGAGCCTCGTCCACGGGAGCCCGCCCCTTAGAAGAGACGCCAGCCTACCGCGAGCGCGTTTATGAGATTGTGCGCCGAATCCCCGAGGGCCGCGTCATGACCTACGGGCAGATTGCGGAAATCCTTGGCGAAGGCTACACGCCGCGCACCGTAGGCTTCGTCATGCACGCCGCCGACGAAGAGACCACGCCCTGGCATCGCGTCATCAACTCGCAGGGCGCTTGCTCTACGGGCCGCGTCATCATGCCGCCCGACAAGCAGCAGCGCATGCTTGAGGCCGAAGGCGTAGAGTTCGACGCGCGCGGTCGCTGCAATCTCGGACACTATCGCTGGGCTCCCGACGAAGCCGAGGGAGAAGATAAAGAGGAGGCTCAGGGCAGTCTCTTCGCGGATTGAGAAGGAGGAGGTAGCCGTATGAGTAACGAAAGCCCCGTGCGTGCGCCCTACGAGGTGAGCGCCCCGCGCTATTCCGTAGCGCATCACATGGTGACTACGGCGTTCGAGATGCCCGGCTTTAACATCAGACAAAATCTGGGCATAGTGCGCGGCATAGTCGTGCGCTCGCGCAACCTCTTCGTCAACATCGGCGCGGCCTTTCAGTCTCTAGTCGGCGGCAATATCACTGCCTGGACTAAGCTCTGCGAGCAGACCCGCGCCGACGCCTTCGAGATTATGATTCAGCACGCGACAGAGCTTGGCGCAAACGCCATCATAGGCGCTCGCTACGACACCACGGAAATCTCTTCGGGCGTGACCGAAGTGCTGGCCTACGGCACGGCCGTCATAGTCGAGCCCACGGACGAGGCCAGCTATCGTTCATGACAGATAAATCCCTCTCTCCTGACAAACTGCGGCTCATCAACGAAGCCTTCGAGCGCGTCCCCTACGCTCGTCTTATTGGAATCGAGGTTGGCCGTCTCGAACCGGGCGCGGCCACGCTTCACCTTCCCGTCCGCGACGAGCTTAAACAGAATCTGGGCGTAGTGCATGGCGGCGCGACGGCTTCCCTCATCGACTCGGCCTCGGCCTTCGCCATCCTGACCCTCCTTGAGCCGGGCGAAACCACTACCACCATTGACCTTACGATTCACTTCCTGCGCCCCCTGACGAAAGGTGTCGCCACGGCCCACGCCACCGTGCGCCGCGCCGGACGCCGCGTGCTGACGGTTTCGGTGGATGTGCTGGATGAAAGCGAAAGTCTTGTGGCCACAGCAGTTACGTCCTACCTGCGGCTGTCGTGAAAGAAGAATTCAGAAGCTCGACTTGTTTTTGAATTTCCTGTAGACAAAACTTGTTAAATTGTGTGAAAATGGGTTTGTCCTCGCTGCTGGTTCTCTCAGCGGCATCTGCTTCCTATATCTTGAATGGGTGGGGAGCCCCTCCAGCCATTCGCTTCCGGCTACTAAATGCACACTCTTTACCACGCCCTACTCCAACAGCACCCACGACAGCTGACATCTGTCCGCTGCGCGGAGCAGACGATTGCGCAGCTGCATCGTTACTTTGAGGACGTGGTGTTGGAGAACAACCTGGCGGCGCTGGTCATAGAGAGCCTGCCGCTCAGGCGCGAGCGCTCTCTGAGAGAGCTGGCGCGTGTCAGAGAGATAGGGCGTGCCGCTCACCGGGCCTTCTTCTTCGTAGGGGCTAACGACGCGCTCAACGACCTGCCGCTCTGCACGGGTGAGAACGACCGAGAGCCTGTGCTTTTAAGGCGCGCGGAGAACGAGGCGGATTTCGAGCGCTTCGTCGTCATAGCCGACACGCGATTCTCTGCGCTTCTGGCATCCGTGCATAACGAGGACGGCGACGAAGGCGCTGGCGGCGACGAGGTCATCTGGACGTTCGAGCCGGACATAGTCTACTCGGCGCTGGAATACCTGATGGCGCGCGTGACCGCAGAGCGTCCCTTCCAGGCTTCCGCTTTCTCAAGGGCCGTGCGCTCTTCCATGCCGAAGGCGACCTCGCTACAGCTGACCGTGAGCGTGACGACGAAGCTTGCGCGCCTCTTGCAGGAGCAGGCCGGGCGCGAGATAGCCGTCAACCGCATCGCCACGGCCATACGTAACTCGCTTGAGCTGGACAGCGTGCTGCAAACGACAGTCAACGAAGTGGGCCGCGCTCTGAACGCTCAGAACTGCGCGCTTCGCGTCATAGTCGAGGCAGGCAAAGAGCCTCTGACCAACTGCTATTTCCGCGATGGCGACGGCGGCGAGAACTCCGTGGAAGAGACGGAGCTGCTGGGCGACCTTGAAGCCTACAGCGTGCGACTCGCGGGCCGCTTTAAGAACTACGTGCTGGACGGGCGAGGCGACGACCAGGCGCAGAACATTCGTCCCGTGGCAGCCGTCCCGCTCATCTACCAGGAACGCTTCATGGGCGTGCTGATGGTGCGCTCGGACGACCCCACGCGCATCTGGCAGGAGACGGAAGTGCTGCTGCTCAGCACGGCGGCAGACCAGGTGACGGTGGCCGTCAATCACGCGCGCCTCTTCGCACAGATACAGCAGCAGGCTTTGACAGACGGCCTGACAAATTGTTTCAACCGCCGCTTCTTCGAGATGCAGCTGGAGCGCGACATGCACCTTGCCACGCGCATGCGCCAGCCCGTCTCGCTCATACTGCTAGACGTTGACCACTTCAAGCGGGTGAACGACACCTACGGCCACGACGCGGGCGACGTTGCCCTCAGGCAGCTGGCCGAAAGCCTACGGCAGGAGCTTCGCGGCGTGGACACGGCGGCGCGCTACGGCGGCGAAGAGTTCGCAGTCATACTGCCGCAGGCCGGTGTCGAAGGCGCTGTGGCCGTGGCGGAGCGCCTGCGCTCCCGCATAGAGAAGACGGAAGTGCCCGGCGTAGGATTCATCACGGCATCCTTCGGCGTGGCTACTTATCCGCTTCACGCCACGTCGCGCGACATGCTCGTGAGCACAGCCGACCGGGCGCTCTACAACGCCAAGAACACGGGGCGCAATCGCGTCTGCACTCCGCAGGTAGACGCCACTCTCACCGACAGCATGTTCGACTTCGAAGAGCAGATTACCGAAACGGCTGAAGCTCAGGAAGAAGCCGGGCCGTCGCCAAATCTCTCTGAACAGCTTCAGGAGATTCCCTCTACTATTTCTTAACCCGGAAGATAAAAAAGCTACCCTTCAGAATCCGAACAGAAGAAAACCGGCCTCCGGCCATTTGTCATTAGGGATGAAAATCGCGCATGATAGCGTTTGATTTCATCCTTTTCTGTTTTTGGGAATATTTAGCGGGGCAGAGCGCGCACGGTCTTCCCCCGTTCGGGTTATGAAGGATTTAAGGAAATTCGCCAGATACTTTCGGCCTTACAAGGGTTCCCTCCTCTTCGGAATACTCTGCATCGTAGGCTCCGTCGCCTTCGGCCTCATGATTCCCTACATAGTCGGGCGAGCGGTCGACGACCTGAAGGAGGTTGTGACGTGGGCGAAGCTGACGCGCTACGCGCTGAGCGTGCTGGGCGTGAGCCTGATTAGCGGCACCTTCCTCTTCCTTCAACGCAGAATCCTTATAGGCATCTCGCGCCACGTCGAGTACGACCTGCGGCGCGACTTCTACGCTCATCTGGTAGACCAGCCGCTTCTCTTCTTTCAGGAGCACAGGACGGGCGACCTCATGGCGCGTGCGACCAACGACCTCTCGGCCGTTCGCCAGCTGGCGGGGCCCATGATTATGTACTCGCTGCAAACGGTCTTGGTCGTGCTCATAGTCCTGCCGCTGATGTTCATGATAAGCGTGCGGCTGACGCTGCTGTTGCTGGTGACGATGCCGCTCGTCTCGCTGACGGTCAAGTACTTCGGCCAGCAGGTTCACCTTCGCTTCGAGAAGATTCAGCACTTCTTCGCGCAAATCTCCGCACGCGCGCAGGAGAACTTTACAGGCGTCAGGGTCGTGCGCGCCTACGCGCAGGAGGGAGCGGAGCTTGCCGCCTTCGATTCGCTAAACCGCCAGTACGCAGAGCGCAACCTGAGCCTGGTACGCATCTCCGCCGTCATGAGGCCGCTCATGCAGTTCCTGATTGGCACGGGCTTCGTCCTGATTATCTGGATAGGCGTGCCGCTCACCGTCAGCGGCCAGATGACCGTGGGAGAGTTCACGGAGTTCAACCTTTACTTAACGCGCCTGATATGGCCGCTGATAGCCATAGGCTACGTCGTCAACCTCTACCAGCGGGGCACTGCGAGCCTCAAGCGCATCAACGCCATCATGGCGATTGAGCCGGACATCAAAGATGAAGAGGGCGCTGGTGAAGCTCCCGCGATTCAGGGGCGCATAGAGTTTCGCAATCTGACTTTCCGCTACAACGAGCACACGGAGCCTGTGCTGCGTGACATTAATCTGACGATTGAGGCGGGGCAGACGGTGGCTTTCGTGGGGCGCACCGGAAGCGGCAAGTCCACACTGATGAATTTGATTCCGCGTCTGCTGGAAGCGCCCGAGGGGACAGTCCTGATTGATAATCGTTCCGTGCGAGACTACAGGCTCAAGCAGCTTCGCAGCTCAATCGGCTACGTCCCGCAGGAGACTTTTCTCTTCAGCGACACGCTGGCCGAGAACATAGCCTTTGGAGTCGAAAGGGCCGCTCGTCCCGAGATAGAGTGGGCGGCGCAGGTGGCTGGCCTTGCCGAAGACGTGCGTGATTTTCCAGACGGCTACGAGACGCTCGTGGGCGAGCGCGGCATCACTCTCTCGGGCGGGCAGAAGCAGCGCACGGCCATAGCCCGCGCCGTCATACGCCAGCCGCGCATACTCATTCTGGACGACGCGCTCTCTTCGGTTGACACCTACACGGAAGAGAAGATTCTGTCGGAGCTTCGCGGCGTGATGCGCGACCGCACGAGCCTGATTGTCTCGCACAGGGTCTCGACTGTTCGCCACGCAGACTTAATCTGCGTGCTGGACGAAGGGCGAATCGTGGAGCGCGGCACGCACGACGAGCTGCTGGCGCGCGGCGGCGAGTACGCAGACCTCTACGAGCGGCAGCTTCTGGAGGAAGAGCTGGCCGCAAGCTGAAGGCGCGGCGCTGCCGATTATCTTGAAAGGAGCAAGGCGTGATGAGCATGAACGACCCTTCATCAATTGAGCGAGGCGCGGGCGCGCGTTACATGGTGCTCTTGATTATCTGGGCGGCGCAGTTGATGGCGCTGGTGGGAATCTTTCTGCTCTCGCTCTTCGTCTTCGAGAGCAGGGAGAATAGCGACGGCACTCTGCTCTGGGCTCTGTCGGCCGTGGCCCTGATGCTGGTCGCAGCCTCTTTCGTAGTCAAGCAGAAGCTATTAGCCAAGGCCGTAGAGCGGCAGAGCGTGGAGCACGTGCAGCAGGCGCAGATTACCGCCATCGCCCTGTGCGAGGCGGCGGGGCTTCTTGGTCTGGTCGTGCGCGCCGTGACGGGCTCGCCCTACTTTTACCTGCCGTTTGCGGTCGCGGCCCTGGGAATGCTGCTGCACTTTCCGAAGAAGGAAGCTTTAACGGCGGCTTCTTTCAAGAACAGGTTTTAGGAAGAGAGAAGATTTAAGAGAGCAGATGGCAACGGCAGTCAAACAGTTTCACGAAGAAGAGGCCATAGGCAAGACCTATGATTTTCGAGTCGCGCGCAGGCTCCTGCGATACCTGAAGCCTTACGTCGGCACACTGATACCTGCGCTCGTGCTAACCCTTGTGCTGAATCTTCTCGGCATACTTCAGCCGAAGTTCACGCAGTACGCGATTGACTGGTACATCATCCCGCGCGACACCACGGGCCTGAACCTCTTCGTGATTGCCTTCCTCGTGGTCAGACTCCTGCACTTCGCCTTCTCCTACTTTCAGGAAGTCATGCTCAATTCCGTGGGCCAGCGCGTCATGTACGACCTGCGGAGCGAGCTTTACCAAAAGCTTCAGGAGCAGGAGGTCTCTTACTACGACCGCAACCCAGTGGGGCGCATCATGACGCGCCTGACTTCGGACGTGGACGCGCTCAACGAGCTTTTCACTTCGGGCGTGATTGATTTGCTAGGCGACCTGGTGATGATAGTCGCCATCATGTGCATCATGCTCTGGATGGACGTGCGCCTGACGCTGGTGACGCTGCTGACGGTGCCCATGCTGTTTGCCGCGACGAGCTGGTTCAGGCGAGGCGCTAGGCGCGGCTACGACATGGTGCGAACGCGCCTTGCGCGCATCAACGCTTTTCTACAGGAGCACTTTTCGGGCGCGCAGACCGTTCAGATTTTCAACGCCGAAGAGAAATCGCGCGGCCAGTTTCACGCAATCAACGACGACCACCGCAACGCCAACATAGAGACCATCTTTTACTACGCTGTCTTCTTCCCGCTAGTGGATTTAATCGGAGCCATAGGCATAGCGCTGATTGTCTGGTACGGCGGCTATCGCATCATGCAGAACACCGAGACGCTGACGGTACTCTCTTTAGGCGCGCTCGTGGCCTTCATACAATATTCGCAGCAGCTCTTTCAGCCGATACGAGACATCTCTGACAAGTACAACGTGCTACAGGCCGCGGTCGTGGCCTCGCACCGCATCTTCAAAACCCTAGACCTGCCCGTCGCCGTCACCACGCCCGAAAATCCTTTGAAGCAGGGACGCGCGCGAGGCCACATAGAGTTTCAGAACGTCTGGTTCGCTTACAAGGACGAAGACTGGGTGCTGAAGGACGTGTCGTTTGTAGTCGAGCCGGGTCAGTCCGTGGCACTCGTGGGCCACACGGGCTCTGGCAAGACGACCATCACCAACCTGCTCATGCGCTTTTACGACGTGCAGCGCGGGCGCATTCTGCTCGACGGCGTGGACGTGCGCGACTGGGATTTGAAGAGCTTGCGCGAAAACTTCGCCGTGGTGCTTCAGGATGTCTTTCTCTTTAGCGGGACGGTCGAGGGCAACATCAGGCTAGGCAATGACCGAATCACGCAGGAGCGCGTGGAGTGGGCCGCACGCGAAGTTCACGCAGACCGCTTTATCAGGCGTTTGCCCGAAGGCTACAGGTCGGAAGTTAAGGAGCGCGGCGCTGGCCTCTCCGTGGGCCAGAAGCAGCTCATCTCATTCGCCCGCGCACTGGCCTTTGACCCGGCGCTGCTTATTCTGGACGAAGCGACAAGCTCCATAGATACAGAGACAGAGCAGCTCATACAACAGGCCATTGAGCGCGTACTCGAAGAGCGCACCTCTCTGGTCGTCGCGCACCGTCTCTCCACAGTCCAGCGCGCCAACCGCATCATAGTCCTTCATCACGGCGAGATACGCGAGCAGGGCTCGCATCAGGAACTACTCTCACAAAGAGGCTTCTACTGGCGGCTTTATAAACTTCAATACGCCGACGGCTCTCACGACGACGAGACTCAAACCCGCGAGCCCTTCGGAGGCCGTTTGCAATACGGCGACTAAGCCGTTTTGGCTTTGAACTTGTCGCCGTTCTCTTTCTGCATCTTGTCGGCCTGCGCCTTGAGGTCGTCCACTTCCTTCTTCAGCTTGTCGGCGCGGGTTTTGATGTCGGCCTGTTTGTCTCGCAAGGTGCGCTGGCCCTGTCGGCTGGTGTCTTTGCGCGCGGTCGGCAGCTCTTTCAGGGCCGTGAGGTGCGCGCCGACCTTTCGCATCAGTTGAGCGCGAAGGTCTAGGTACTGTCTATATTTTTCATCCACCTTGAGCTTGCTGGCCTGCTCGTACTTCTCTGCGGCAGATTTAGCGTCCGAGATGGCCTGGTCATAAAGCGACGATTCTTCGTCGTTCAACTGCTGGCGCGTCTTGACCTTCTTCTCGGCCTTGATGGCGTCTTCCTTCTGCGTGGCCTGATTGTGTGCCTCGTCCACCTTTGAGGCCAACTGGTCTGCCTCTTCCTGAAGCTTGTTCGCCTCTTTGGTCTGGTCGTCAGACGCGCGGCTCAGATACTTGCAGCCGGGCGCTGCGATGACCAGGGCCATCATAAATGCCACGAGTAGCTTTCGAGTTGTGCCGTAAAGCATGAGCTTTTCCCTCACCTGCTCCCTCTAGTCTTACGACCCGCTGCGGGCCTTCATGGGAATCAGGCTTTCGACCGAGCGGTAGATTTGCAGGTACATCTGCGTCTCGGAAGGAATCTGCGTGCGCCAAGCGGCTCCGGCTCGGCGTATGTAGAGCGGCAGCCGCGCAGGGTTGGAGTTGTAGCCCGCCGCCATAAGGTCTTCGGGCGTGGCCCACTTGGCTGAGAGCGCGTAAGAGACATCCGAGTTAGCCATCAGGTCGTTCCACACGTCGTACATGTAGAGCAGCATGGCTTCGAGCGCGTTCCCGTGATTACGCATCCCTAAGACGAAGTCGGGGTTGAGCCCTACGCCCGGATGGAGCCTCCGTATCATCTGGTAGGTGGAGGGAATCATCTGCACAAGGCCGCCCGCGCCCGCCGTGCTGACGGAATAGTTATAGGTCTTCAACTCATTCAGGGCGTAGAGCGAAAAGATTTCTTCGTAGAGGGCAAGGCGATTCTCTCTGAGAAAGCGCGTGTGGTCTACGTGCTCGACTATCAGTAGACGCTCGGCTATGTCCAGAATCTTCGGCGAGATGAAGACGCCCTTGTCGCGCAAGCGGCGCGCGGCCAAATCAAGCATCGTGCGCGTGTAGGATTTGCCCGCGTTGACGATGTCTGCCGACAGCAGCGCCGGGTGCGCCGAAGTGTAGTAGGCCATCTCTCTCAGGTAGCCGTTTCGCTCAATCGGGTACTCGACCAGAAGCGGCACGAAAGAGCGGTTCGCAGTGCTCTCAAAAATGGTGACGGCAGTGTTGACGCCGTTGGCCCTGATGATGCGAAGGTTCACGGTCGCGCCCAACTGAGTCGTCACGGTCGCCTCTGAGCCGCGACGCAGGAAGAGGTCTTTCGGCAGCGAGATTAAATGTACCTGCGACGAAGAAGGGTCGAGCGCGGCGACCGTCACGAAAGATAACCTGTCGGGCGAAAGAGCCGTGGGCTGCGGCCTAGTCCTGAAGATGCGCTCTGCCTCCTGTATGCGTGCGCGCACCTTGCTGACCGCGAGCGAAGTCGCGGCTGGAAGCGGCTGCTGCTGGCTAGTGCCCTGCGGCGGTAAGGTGGACGAGACGGGCGGCGGCGTCGCGGCGGGCCTAGTGCTTGCGGGCGGATTCGCCGCCGGAAGCTGTGTCGTTGCAGGCACGCGCGGAGTAGGAGAAGGCGCGGCTCGCGTGCCCTGCTGCTGTTGCTGCTGCGGCGAGGCTATGGTTCTGGGACGCGTCTGCGACGTGGAAGAAGAAGTGTCCTGAGCCTGCACGGTCGAAACAGCCAGCGCCAGAAACAGTAGGGCCGAGGGGAATACCTGTCTTCTCATACTTTAAAACTCCGTAAAGGGATTACAGTCCAGCGGTCTTTCTTGGGCGACCAGTTCTTTAAGATTCGCGCGCTCGCGCCACGGTTGTCAATACTTTTTAAGAGAGAGCAGCGTGCCGCGTGCTCCCGGTTTGCGGTTGACACGTCCCGGATTTTGACGTAAAAGCAGAAGTTAAGCCACGACTGGCCCGCATCCCCGACCGGGCCCCAAGCTTTGAATTAATCAACCAACTGTCTCTTAGGAAAAAGCATAAGGAGTCTTATCCCCCATGAAGTACGCAGGCTTTCGCTCAGCTTTACTCCGCCCTGTTTCGCTCGTCTTCTCCTTAACGCTTCTCGTCGCGCTCTCTTCTGCGACCGCCCTCTCGCAAACTAAACCGGGCGGCGACGACTACATGCTCTCGCCCCTCGAAAGGGCCGTGCTGGAAGAGATGAATCTGGCGCGAACCAATCCGGCGCAGTACGCGGGCTATCTGGAAGCGCTCAAAAAATATTACAAGGGCAAGACGGTCACGCTGCCGGGCCTTGCTCCGCTTGACACCATAGAGGGCGCGGTTGCGCTTGAAGAGGCCATCACTTACCTGCGACAGGCGAAACCGATTGCGCCGCTTCAGCTCTCAAAGGGCATGTGCATGGGCGCTAAAGACCAGTCGTTCGACCAGAGCAAGACGGGCGACGTAAGCCATCAAGGCAAAGACAAAAGCTTCTCCTGGGATCGCGTCGCGCGCTACGGCCAGTGGCAGACGCCCATCAGCGAGAACATAGCTTACGACAGCGGCACAGCGCGCGACATCGTCATTAACCTCATCATAGACGACGGGGTTCCACAGCGCGGGCACCGCAACAACATCTTCAACAGCAGCTACATTGTGACCGGCGTAGCCTGCGGCAACCATCCCCTCTTCGGCGGCATGTGCGTCTGCACCTTCGCGGGCGGCTTTACCGACAAGCCCGCACAGAACACGACTGCCGTGCCCGCGCAGCAGCCCGCAGCGACTCCGCCCACTGCGCCGAAGGCCAGAAAGCTCTAGCCGAGATTTCGGCAAGCGGCCTCTTAAAAAGGGCTTAAAGGAGCGCGAGTGTCCAAGAACGCTCGCGCTCCTTTTTCTTCTGTTTGAGACGAAAGGGAGAGTGTAGAAGCTCTCGCCCCAATGAAGGGCTATCCCTTAGTCTATGGCGAAGCTGACGTTGACGACGGCCGTGATGTCCTTCTCAAGAGCGGTCGTGTCGTTCATGCCGTAGTCCGAGACTTCGTTCGAGTCTGCGGGCGTAATCTGCATGACGCCCATCTTGGCCGAGCGAACGCTGCCGATGTCGCTGCCTGTGCTTGAAGCTATCTGCTTGGCGCGCTCCTTGGCGTCCTTCGCAGCTTCGGCCAGCATGGCTATCTTCAGCTCGCCCAGCTTCGTGTAATGATACTCGGGCGCGCCCGACTCAAGCAGTATCCCCTGATTAATCAGCTCCGTGGCCTCGCGCGCAACCTGCGCCACTTTGTCCACGTCGTTGGAGCGAACCTCCAGCTCCTGCCTGAGCGTGTAGCCGGTTATCTTCCCGCTCTCGGTCTCTTCGCCCGACTCGTCGCGCGTCTTGCCCTTCAGGGTCGTGGCCGTGATGGACGAGATGGTTATCTGATTCTCGGGTATGCCCTTTGAAATCAGGTACTGCTTGACGCGCGGCACGTTGTCGGAAAGCGACTTGTAAGCGTCTGACAATTCGGTTGATTGATAAGTGACCGCGGCCTTCCAGATGACCAGGTCGGATTTAATTCGCTTCTTGGCAGAGCCCGTGACGGCCACGGTCTGCTCCCCCTTTTTCGCGTGTGTGTAAGCCCATGCGCCGACGATTGACGAGAGCACAAGAGCCACTGCAATCGCAAACCCGGCGTTAAATACGTGTCCGTTTCTTTCTACACTCATAATTTTTGTGGCACCTCCCAATGCCGCCATCTTGACGCAGAGCTTAAAGAAGCTTTGCCTAGAGACATATGTGGATAACCACAGAGCGGCGGGTGTAGCCACAACGTAAAGGCAAATGCAGAAGGCAGAGTGCAGAATGATGAATTAAAGAGCTAAAAGCTTTTCATTCATCATTCTGCACTCTGCCTTCTGACTTGCTTTTCAGATTTCCCTGAGGCTTCCGGCCAGAGCGCCTACGGCCGACTCGGCAAGGTCGCGTAGCGCGTCCGAGCGCTGCATGAGGCGGAAACGGGTCGCGACCATGTAGCCCGCGCTGAAGCCCAGACTTGCGTCCAGCTCGCACAGCTCCGTCGCAAGGGCTCGCTGCGAAGCCCTCTCGAACGCGTGCTGAAGCTCGCCCGCAGCCGCGTCCATCCCCTCTATCAGCACCACCTCCGTCTCGTTCCCGCCCCTCGCACGGCGGCGCGCGTGCTCGCGCAGGCGAACCCTCGCGTCCTCCTGCACGCGGCCCGTGACGATTACCACCAGATGCTGAGCCTCCGTGTCTATCAGCTTATCCAGCGCGCGGGCGGCGTTCGTGGTCGACAGGTCTCCGTCTCTCAGGACGAAAAGAAAGGGCTCGTCCGAGACCGTGACTTCCATGTGGACTTCGCCGTCGCCTGTGGCGGGCAGAAGCCGTATGGCTTTCTGAGGGACTCCCATCTCTTTGAGAACGGTTCGAAGGCGGTTGACGAGCCACGTGCTGTCCGGCAGAAGTGCCCTTGCCATCTCCGTCAGCATCACAAGCTCCTCGACCTTCTCGTCACTAAGGGCCGCGCCGCACTCGCTGCACATGGCGTTGCTGGCGGTGATGATGGTCAGCATCTCTATCGAAGGCAGGCGAAAGAGCGCTCGCCCCTCTTTGCGGCAACTGACCAGCACTTCTCGCTTGAGGAGTCCAACGTCGGCCAGCCTGTTGATGAGCGACTGGTTCTCCGTCTCATTAGCCAGAAGCTCCGCCACGCGGCCCGCCGCCTGCGCCTCTTCTATGCGATAGAGAAGCCTGCGCGCCTGTATGTCTTCAAGCGCTTCCAGGGCGAGCCGCTTCTCCACGGCGTTATCGTCCGTGACCTGCGAAGTGTAATCGTCTATCGCCACGACGTTCTCTCGCGCCTTCCACTCAGGAGAAGCAGTTGAAGCCTCTTCGCGCGGCACGGCCGTACTGCGTATGGCGTCAAGCGCCTCGCTCACGCGGCGACAAAAGGCTTCCAGCTTTCTCTCCGAATCAAGAGTATCGCGGCCGTAAACGATTCCAGCGCGCATCCCCGCCAGGTCGTCCTCCGCGCCGCCGAAGATTAGGTAAAAGACGTGGTCTTCTATCGAGAAGAGGTCTCCGCGCACGTACAGGGAGTTCTCTTCCGTCTCCGTCCAGGCGGCGATTGCACGCTCCATCTCCTTGGCTCGCTCCGCGCCCTGTAGCGCCTGCTCGAAGCTCATTAAACGAGAGGCGCGTATGAGCGGCGTAAAGCCTCTATCTTGCAGCCTGTCCAGAAGGTGCAGCCTGGTTGCGCCGTCTACACTAAGTTCTGAGGCCCTGTTAGTGAAAAACAGCATATCTTGTGGTCTCCTCCCTTTCGGGGCGCATGCTAACACGGCGGCATCAAGATTTCCATGCCGAAGTTGAGTGTCCGGCTTCAGAATGACCGAAAAGTGTTTTGTGACGGGACGCGTGTATGATGAGGCTTCACACGTTGGCCTAACAATTCGTAGACTCTCCGGCCTTCTTTGTTCTGATACGATACCCTCTGAGTGAACCGTCGCGAAACAGTCACATTGCCTCTTGAAATAGAGAGTCCGGGCCTGTAGTATCCGACGTCGCTGCCAAAGCAGTAATTCTTCTGCCCTCTACAGGCAGCACAAGCAAGACAAAATAATTTAAGGAGTTCCGGTTCCCTTTATCTATGGCTTTTATTCGACTCTCCCTCTGCGCGATGGCAGTGTGCCTGCTCTCAGTAAGCTTTGTTAACGCTCAAACCAGCACCCGTCAAACTTCAGTCGCCACGACTTCGGAAGGCGGCCCGAGGTTAGAGACAGACCCAATCATACTTTCTACGGCCAACGTTCCGGCTGCGGCGTCACCCGCGAAAGCAGGCATGCCTGCGCTCAATGGGCTTCTGATGGCCGCGATTGATGAGCGTCTGGGCGCGCCCTATATTTACGGCTCTACGGGGCCGCGCGGCTACGATTGCTCGGGCTTCGTGTGGAGCGTGTTTCATTCGGTGGGCATAGACTTCTGGAGAGGCAGCGCTCGCACGCTCTGGGCTCGCTTTGAGCCAGCGACTGCCGAAGAGAAAACGCAGTTCGGCACACTTGTCTTCTTCAACGGCCTCTCGCACGTAGGCATAGTCGTAGACGACAAGGGCTTTTATCATTCCTCGCGCAGCTACGGCGTCATCTATTCGCCATTTAACAAGTACTGGTCGAGCCGCATCGATGGCTTCCGCCGCGTCCCTCTCCCCGCACAGTTGCAGGCTAAAGCAGACTAGGTCGGTAGCACCG